>SFEG01000051.1 GCA_004558025.1 Clostridiales bacterium | reverse complement strand
ATTCGGCTCCCGCTTCACGCGCCCGATCAGCAGGACGCTCCTTGCTGCGGCGCGGAAGTCGATAGAACCTAAGCCCCGGTATGCGCTCTGCCCTCCGGCAGCTTTGTTCAAGTGTCCGATAAGGATAACGGCGCACCCGGTACGCTCGGCAACATCGGCAAGACGGCGGAACATGGGGCGCACTTCGTTTGCCCGGTTCATGTCGGTCTTTTCGCCCATGTACGCCTGTATTGGGTCAAGGATAATCAACCGCGCCCCGTTCTGCGTGATTGCCTTTTCTATGCGCTCGTCGGAGAGGGTAAGCTCCCGCTTGGCTTCATCAATCACAAGCACGCGGTCAAGGTCGGCTTCGGCTTCTATCAAGCGGGGCTTGACGGTATCGCCCAGCCCGTCCTCGGCGGTCTGGTAAATCACTTGGAATGGCGGCAGGGGCTTCATTCCCGGCAGCGTTCCCCCGGTGGTGCAGGCAGCGGCAAGGCGTAGGGCAAAGGTGGTCTTGCCCTCGCCGGGGTTGCCTTGCACAATGGTTACTTTCCCGAAAGGGATATACGGCTCCCATAGCCATTCAACGGTCTGCGTGTCAACCTCGCTCATGCGGATAATCTCGACGGTTTCTTCCTGCGGCGGCTCTTTCAGGCCGTAAACTGCTTCCTGGATATACTTCCCGTCTGTGATTTCTGCCCGGTGCTGCAATACCTCGTTCCAGTCCTTAAACAGCGGCACAAGGCGGTGGACGGTCAAGCCCTCCGGCACAAGCTCCGCAAGGCGGCTACAAGCGTCGTTTCCGGCTTGGTCGCTGTCAAGGCAGAGGTAAACGGTCTTGATGTTCGGACGGTCAGAAAGGAAACGCAATAGGGCTTTTTCTCCCACGCCGCCCAATGACAAATAGCTCTGCTTCTGCCATTCCTTTTTGAACAGGCAGAGGAAAGAGAGCAGGTCAACGGGGGCTTCAAAGGCAACCGCCGTTCCCTTGCTGTGGGCGTAGCGCGGTATTCCGTCCTCGTCCCGCCCCACAAATACGGCGTTGTGGTGGGCTGCGTCCTCGTAAATATCGCCGCGGGCAAAGAAAAAGCCCGTCACATCTTCATCAATGCGGCGGGCTGCTGTGAGGTAGTTCCTCGCTGTTCGGTTGTCGCTGTTTGGGGGTGGTAGCCGGAAGTCGGAAAGGGACGCGGGGCAAGGTCTGTCCGGCGGCGGTGCGGCTCCCTTTTCTCCTGTGAGAAGTTCCACGGCTTCGGTGAAGCTCTTGCCGAAAAACTCTATAACAAAATCAACGGGGCCGCCGCCCTTGCTCTGGCTGTGCCTGTACCATTTGTTTCCCCGGACGGTCAAGCTGTCGTGCCGTTTCCAGCGGTATTCATTCCCGGCGCGGGTAAGCTGCTCGCCCTGTGATTGCAGGAAAGAAACAAGGTCGGCTTGATTCGCCCGGTCTATCTGTTCTTGGGTGTAGTACAAAAATCTCAACTCCATTCATCGTTCTAAGTCGTGCCGCTTGGCGCGGGTCTGCTCCGGCTGGTCGGCTTTCAGTGCAATATCAACGCACTTGCGGATATTGTGCAGCTCGGCAACCTCGGCGCGGGTTTCTTTCAGCTTGGTATATTCCGCTGTTCTCTGCCCGCTGAGAGTGGCGTACTCTTTTTCCCATTCAGAGATAGGCAAGGTCTTTGTCCCTTTCGGCAGATTTGCATGGAGATAGCGGCTCGCTGCGTTCCATAGCGTAAGCTCGGCGCGGTGGGCTTCCTCGTACTTGTCACGCTTGCTCGTCCAGCCATTTTTCAGCTTTTTCAGCTCGTCGTGAATGGGCTTGTACTCGGTGTAGTTCTTCCCGTATTCAATCAATTTCTGCAATTCTTTCATGCGCTTCTCGGCGGTTTTCATGCCCTCCCGGATAGCGTCGGCTTGGTCGCTGACAGAGGAAAGGGCAGCGTCCAGCTCCGCAAGGGTAGAAATACCATGCTCGGAAAGATAGTTGACCGCCTTTGCAACGGTTTTCAGTTCATCGGCGGCGTGCTGCCTTTGCCAACTCTGCGAATACTTCCGGCTCTTTTCTCTCTGAACGCTTAAATACTTCATCAGCAGATTTGCAAGGCCGGGGGATTGCGGGGGCTGCTCCGGGGCGGTTTCCCGCGCCTTGAACAGTTCGCCAATCCATTCTTTGAGCTTTCCAATCTGCGCCCTGATTTCCCGGATAAGGCGGTTTGCCTTTCGGATATTCCGGTTCAGCTCGCCTTTCTCGGTGGCTATGCCTTTCTTCTCCATTTGACAGGCCGCTACGCCCATGTGGACGGTGGGCAGCTCGTCAATGCCGCGCTCGGCGTTGCTGCGGTAGTCGATACGCTCCGGGTGTCCGGCGCGTTCAAGGTAGGCGTTTGAAATATCCGCCCATGCCTTGCGCCATAAAAGCGCGTTGCCCTTGTCGTTCCAGCCTGTGAGGTCAACTTTGTGTGTCTTGTATCTGCCGCTTGGTAAGCGTATGCGCTCGCCGTTCTCGTCAAGGTCATATTCCTTTTTGGACTTCGCCGCCCATGCGCCGCGCTCGTCAAGGGGGCGCATGGTAAGCATGATATGACAATGGGGGTTGCCGCTGTCGGTGTCGTGAATGGCAAAATCAACGCACATTCCTCTTGAAACAAATTGAGAGGAACAGTATTCACGGACAAGCCGGATCTGTTCCTCTCTGGATAATTCTATGGGGAGTGCTGCGTCAATCTCTCTGGCAAGCTGGGCGTTCCCGGCTTTCTCGTAAAGCTCCACGCTGTTCCACAAGGTTGAACGGTCAGAGAAAGAGGGCGGGGCATGGGGCGGCAGTAGGATTTCCGTATGGACAACGCCGCGCTTGCGGGTGTAGTCATGGGTCATTCCGTCCCACTCGTTTGTGATTTTCTCGCCGCTTCGATAGGCGGCTGCGGCAACGGCTGACTTGCCTTTTCCTCGGCTCACAATGCCGATGTTACAATGGTAAATGGCTATGGGTATCACCTCCCGGATAGGATAACCAAACCCGCAAAAATGGTACAGACGCCAACGGCGGGTGTACTGTTTTTGTGGGTGTGCAGGGATAGCCGCGTAAGCGGCGCAAGGGGTGCAGCCCCTTGTTGCGGCAAAGCCGCCATATCGGAGCGCGGGGAAAGTTCCCTGTGCGGAGATACGCCCTCGGCAGAGCGCACACGCCCGCAAGGGTGTATAAGTGCGCCCTTTGTTCCAAAGGGATTATTCGCTTTTCCCGCCCTCGGTGCGTTTTTTCAGATAAGCCCGCGCTTCCTCGCTCGTCAGGGCAAGCCGGAGAAAGGCGGCGGCTTC
>SFEG01000050.1 GCA_004558025.1 Clostridiales bacterium | reverse complement strand
CTTCTTGCCGTCGAGGAACGCCTCGATGCCCGACCACTTTATTTCCTCAGCCTTAACGCCCTTGCCCTTGAGCATATTCACGACCGATGCCGCGCCGAGCTTCTCATGCTTCTGAGACTCTACGACACGCTCTAATTTGGAGTAGAACGTCGGGGCGTACTGCCTGTCCTCAAAGCTGAACCTCGGTATCACCTGCGCGTCGGTCAGCGGTATCGCCACGTCACGTACCGTGCCCGTGTCGTCGCTCAGGTTGCGTAGCACGATGCCGTCGTACACGAGCTCGTCCGCGTATACAGCGTCGCGCACGGCCTCAACCGTATCGCCGCGACCGTCTGATACCTCGCCGAGCCGCGAGATGTCACGCCCGTCGCACTCGATAAGCAGAGGGGAGGTCATGTTCAGATACCTTGCCTCGCTTGCTGTCTCGTCGGCGGAGTATGTGCCGTCCTCGTTTCTCACCCAGCTTATCAACTCACCGCCGGACTTGTACCCGGAGCGCATAACGCTCTCCGGCAGCTTCGTGTCCGTGGGTGCAGTCGTGATGTCCTCGGAAAGTACGGTGTCAAGCTCAACGTTCTGCAAGTACGGGTTCGCGGCCAGCGCTTTAAACCGGCTCTTGACAAGTCGCTCATTCTGTGATACCGTATTAGTTGCCGAGGAGACAGTTCTGGATTGAACTGCCTGTCGTGTCAGCGGAAAAATACCGGCGGCGGCAGTATGCGAATCGGTGGCAGCGTATTCCTCGCTCGTATCTTCGGGCGAGTTGATCGGCGCTGCCGATTTTTTTTGCCCAATTTTACGAAGCATCTTATCCGTCAGTGCGCTGTTAACGTACAGTATGCCATCGTTTTCGGATGCCCATTTAAGGTAACTTGTCTCGCCCTCGACAAAAATGTTCTCGTTGCCGTAGATCGAGGTTATGAAGTTCGCACGGGTTTTCTTTCCGTCAATAACGGCCTCGCCGTTGGGTTTAATAATCACCACCACGGGGTTGTTCTCTGAGTCGTAGGCGTCAACCACGACCATCAGGCTGTCGCTCAACGCGCCGGTCGAGCTGTCCTGCTGTCTGGACTTGAGCACCATGACCGGCTTGCCGAGCAGCTCGGGGAGCTCGGTCAGGGTCGCATCGTCCACGCCGTGCCACGAGGAGTTCGTCTTGTGCCCGTTTGCATCGCGCTCGATAGGCAGCACGGCGTTTATCATGTGCAGCTGCGTATACGCCAGAGGCTTATTTTCAAGCCCGACCTCCTGTAGTGTCGCGGGTACGTCCTTTATACAGAGCATGCTGTCGCCTATCTCCTTGCGGACGTCGGCGTAGTTCTCCGCGGTATAGCCGTCAACGTTTTTCAGGCCGTTCGCTATGAGCGCCATCTCGACCTGCTTATCCCACGGCTTGTCCGAAACGGAGTTGCGCATCTCCGTTGTGCCGCTCTCCGTGTTATAGTTCGCCGCCAGCTGCATCGCTGCGCGGAAACGAGCCTGCTGCTCGCGCAGATATGTCCGTGTGGCCTTGGCTTCTGCCGAACCGTTGCGTATGCGCGCGGACATCTCGCTCACAGCCTTGTAGGCGCGGACGATGATGCCGGGATTAATGCCGGACATCTCTACCAGCTCGTTCTGCGCGTCGAACACCTCGCCGAGTCTGTCGGCCGCTATCTCCTCGCGCATCTCCGGGTCGGAGGTCTTGAGGTCCAGCTCAAGCTCCGTGTACGGCTTGCCGGTGTTAGGGTTGACCTGCTTGGCGTATTCGGCTCTGTACAGCGCCCGTTTACGCTCCACCAGCGCGTCGAGGTTAAACGATGGGTCAAGTTCCTGTAGCGCTTCAAGCGTCTCGTCCACAAGCGCGGTGGAGCGCTTACCGTTTGACTTCTCGGTCTTGTCTATCGTGCCGTGACACAGCTCGTGGCCTATCGTGCGATTGAGCAGCCGGCGCGTCCCTGCCGTCGAGGTGTCAAGCAGCTTCGGCGAGAGGGTCAGAGTGCCGTTGGACATTGCGCCGTTGGCCGCGTCTCCGTATTTGCCACTTATCACCACGTCGGTCACAACACCCTTGCTGCGCAGCGTAGTGGCAATGAAATTCACCAGCCATCTCTGACCGCGACTGAGCTTCACGTCATCATCGACCTTCACGTGCTCGTGTACGGCCGTGCTCTGTGCTATCTCCCTTGCAGCCTCGGGCTGTATAACCGTCTCGGTTCTGCCTTCCGTGATAGCTTCCGCGGTCGGTAGGGGAGTGTCGTTCTCAAGCTCCTCGGCGAATGCGCTCTGTATCGCATCGTCTCTCGTCATACGTCAGCTCCGTACCGTCGGCAAGCTTCGCGGTCTTGCCCTCAAAGCTGAACCTCTGCTGCCTCTGTTTGAGCAGACCATCGCGGTACTTTTCCGCGTCCTCATAGTCCATCAGCGGCAGGCTGTCACAGTATTCTTTGGAGTATTTCTCATATGAGTCGTCAATAGATTTCCGCAGCGTTACCTCCGCGCTGTCGCCGTTGTGCATCATGAAGTAGATATCCGGCTCGCCCTTATCAGGTGTCCAGCCCTCGTTGGCGAACTCGGCTACAAACTTAGTCCGCGCAACGGGGATGAAGCCATACTTCTGATACTGTCTCACAAGGTTGTAACCGTAGCAGTCGAGCTTCGTTCCGCCGTTGGCTATGGCCGTCGGGATGAGCGTTCGGAGTGCACCTATTACATGGCTGTTGGGATTCTTGAACACGCCGATGATATCGCCGTCGGGCGCAACACCCAAGCCCGTAGCACCGTCTGCCTTCATGAGCAGCTTGACGCCGCGCTCGGCAAGGCTGTCCGCGCTCTGCGGTGTGACGGCCCAGCCGTTGCGGGCGTCGGCATTACGCGCTTCGTCAAGCGCCGATGAAAAAGCGGCAGGCTCATTGGTAAAGTCGTCAAGCTCTACCGATGCGCTGCCGCTGTTCTCTATTGACTTGTTATCCTCTACGCTTAGGCGAACGACTTTAGGAAGCTCAGTATCTCCTCGTCCGTCATTTTCAGCTCGTTCCGATAATCCTCTATCGCTGAGATATCCCCCGGACAGCCCATCCAGTCGCGCTCCAGCTCCTCCGTCGCCGTCAAGGGTCGCTCCGCTGTCTCTTGCGTCTGCGGTTTGAACACCTGATTGAGT
>SFEG01000049.1 GCA_004558025.1 Clostridiales bacterium | reverse complement strand
GTCAATGCGGCTTGAGTCTGCGTCTTCAGCATCAAGCGGCGCATCAAGACAGGCGATCTCGTCCACATGCTTGCGGCGGAGGCCGAGCGCATCCGCGCACGCTTTTCGTACACGATAGACGAAGGCGGTACTGAATGCGCTCTTTTCCTCGTCGTAGCTTTGAACGGTGTCCAGCATGGCGAAGAACGCGCATTGGAGAAGATCGTCGATATCCACGGAGGACGAGGCTGCGTAGCGGCGTGCGACGGAATAGGCGAGGCGCTTCACCTTGATCCAGAGCATTTCGATGGCTTCGGGATCGTGTGAAGCGGCGCGGCGGGCAAGTGCAGGGACGGAGCACAGTTCGGTCTGATCCATATTGCGCTCCTTTCGGGATGCCGGGGGTGGGAACACTCACCCGGGTTATGGTTGCCACAGGGTTAAAGGCGCGAGCCGGGTGCTCAAAAATCAAACAATAACTATAAAAATCGGGGTGGTTAGGATGGTGAGGCTGAAAGTGAGCAAAAGACTTGTTAAAAAGACTTTTGAATAATCTCTGCGTCATTGTATGCTCTCTATGCACCATATATAGAATACATCTCTTTTATACATAAGTGTCCTAACATACATAACCTCATATAATAAAAGCTAGATATTATAAGGAAAAATGAGGGTTAAGGCAGGATAAAATGTGTGCTGACAGGGATAGCCTCTTGCCTTAACCCCCGTGTCAAAGCGCGTCCGCGCTTTCCCCTTGGCCAAATTGCGGGTTGACGAGCGGCAGATAGTAGCGCACCTTGTTCTTCGGGCGCATAATCCGCACGCGCTTGTCCTCTTTCGCCAGCTTATGAACGATTCTGCCGAGCTGATTTGTGGTGATGCGGCAGGTTCTCGGCATGGCCAGCATCAATTGGGTTGTAGTCAATCTCGGCCATTTGTCCTCGGGCATGTCGAAGTCCAGCAGATCGCGAAGCTCAAGCTCACCGGGGAGGGGCATTGCATACTGTTCGTTCTCCTGCTGGAGGAGCTTCTGCTCTTTGTCCGTCAGCCGGAAACCGTTTTTGTCTTTGAGGTACAGCGTCGAGTATACCTGTGCCCACAACTGCTCAAACCACTCGGGCTGGAGGTCGAGGAGACGCCTGCGGTCAATCTGGTTGACGTGGATAACCCACCAGCGGCGGCTTCCGGTATCGTCCCGGAGGAATTCGGCGGGGTTCACCGTAGCGATGAAGGATGTGCGGCGCGGACGCCGGACGGCGCTGCGCGCATACGGCTTGCGGATGTCATCAAATGCGCGCGTGATAAACGCTTTCAGGTCGGTCTGCTCTTTCTTCGCTGTGCTGTCGAACTCACCCAGCTCTGCAATCCAAGGCCTTGTCGCCTGAATGAGGCAGTCTTTATCCTTCGTGTCGATCTGCACGCCCTCTGCAAACCACTCCGGGCGCATGGCGATTCTGCGGGCGAAGAGCGTTTTTCCGCATCCTTGCGGCCCCTGCAGCACAAGCACGCCGTCTGCACCAACCGGGTGCGTTTCGTCGTTCAGAGCAAGCGCGATGCACTGATGGAGCCATTTGCGCACATATGTTCGCTCCTGCTGGTCATGCAGCGCGAGACCCAGAACACTGTATACATCCTCCAGCCGGTCTTGGTGATCCCACTCCACGCGCGCGAGGAGATCATCGACCGGGTTGTATCGGTTCTTGTCGGCGATAGCCCCCAGGTAATCCGCTATTCGGGTGGGCGTAATGCTGCGTCCGATCTTGGCGAATGCGTCGCTCAGGTAGATGGGCAGCGTGTTGAGGGCATTTTCTGAAGAGTAGCCGCTGGGCACGCCCTTTACTTCCAGATCGCCGGTGAGCGTGTTATACAGGACGCCGATGCCCTGGTCGATAAGAAGACGCTCCACGTCCTCCTGCACGACTTTCTTGCTCTTTGCGCTGGGCGGCTGTGGCGCGTACCGGCAGACACTGCGCGCGATCTTCGAAACCTGGTCATCCGGCAGGGGCGGCACACAGCGCTCTGCGTTTATGTCCATCAATGCGGATTCGATAGCCTCTGCCCCCAGGCCTACACGACGCAGAGTCCCGGCGATAGAGGTTAGCTGGCTGTCGCGGCTTCCTTCATAGATCGGTTCTTGAACTTCGCTCGATTCTTCAGCGGGCCTATGCTGCAACTTGTTGCGTCCGATTTCATTAAGTACCCACTCTGGAACGTCTGCAAAGGTACTTTCGCCGGGTGCCGCGATCCACTCATATTGTCTGCCGTCGGCTCTTGCTGACGGCGGGAGAATGACGTATCCGCCGTTTCCGCGGATATCGACGCATGAGTTTGGCCCGAATACGTTTGTGCCGTTCAGCCCTCTCATGGCGTGTCCGCTTGTGCGGAAGAAGAAATGCCGCCCGCCTCTGGGTGTTTGGCTGCACACGGTATCCGGGAGCTTTCCGTATTTCGCCTCAAGACGTTTGAGGGTGTCATAGCCTGAGGAACCGTCCTCTTTCAGATCCACGTCGAT
>SFEG01000015.1 GCA_004558025.1 Clostridiales bacterium | reverse complement strand
GCTGACCGTCGCTCTCCATAATCAAGTCGATCTCGTTGCTGTTCTTGTCCCGGTAATAATGCAGCAGGCAGTCCTGCGCACTGTTGCTGTAGGTCTTGACGATTTCTGACACAACATAGTTTTCTAAGATGGCTCCGTTGATTGCGCCATTCATCAAAATTTCGGGGGTTGAGTACCGGGTCAGATAGGAGACCAGCCCTGTATCGAAGAAATACATCTTCGGTGTTTTGATCGTTCGCTTCAGAAGATTGTTGGAGTAGGGGTGCAAAAAGAACACGATCCCCGATTTTTCAAGCTCCTTCATCCAGCGCTTTGCGGTGTCGTCACTGACGCCCACATCTCCGGCGATATCATGCAGGTTCAGCATCTGGCCGCATTCTCCGCTTTGGAATAAAGTGTTTCCTGTTGACAGAGCATGCATGTAAATTTTATAATAATTAAAAATAAACGAAGTGATTGGAGGCGCTGCAAATGCTCCGTGTTATGACTCCGGACGAGGCGCTCGGGCTTATCGGACGGGAATTTTCGCCGCTTGAGCGCGAGACCGAGCGCGTAGGGCTCAGGCACGCCGTCGGCAGAGTGCTCGCCGAGGATATCCGCGCCGCGGAATATGTGCCCGATTTCGACCGCTCGACGGTCGACGGCTATGCCGTGCGCGCATCCGACACCTTCGGCTGCTCGGACTCGCTGCCCGCGGTCCTGGAGCTTGCCGGCAGCATAAAAATGGGCGGTCGGGCAGAGGCTGTGCTCGGCGAGGGCGAGTGCTTCAAGATACCTACCGGCGGCGAGGTGCCGGCGGGCGCCGACTGCTGCGTAATGCTCGAATACGCCGAGGACTACGGCGACGGAACTGTCGGCATCTCAAAGCCCGGCGCGCCCGGAATGAACATGATATTTCGCGGAGACGATGTTTTCCCCGGAAAGACGATCCTTTCAAAGGGGCGTACCCTGTCGGCTCAGGACGTCGGCGCGCTTGCCGCCGCCGGCGTGACGGACGTGCCGGTCCTGCGGCGCATAAGGGTCGGCATAATATCCAGTGGCGATGAGCTTGTCGCTCCGGAGAGCCGCCCAAAGCCGGGGCAGATGCGCGACGTGAACGCGCCGATGCTCTGCGCGATGCTTGAGCAATTCGGGGCGCGGTGCGAATGCTGCGGCATTTGTCCCGACGATGAGCAGGCGCTCGAAGCGCTCGTCCGCCGCGCGCTCGGCGAGTGCGACGCGCTGATCATGTCCGGCGGAAGCAGTGTCGGTGAAAAGGACGCGAGCGTCCGCGTTATCGAATCGGTGGGAAAGCTTCTGCTCCACGGCGTTGCCATGAAGCCCGGAAAGCCGACCATACTCGGCCGTGCGGGGGATAAGCCGATACTCGGCCTGCCCGGGCACCCCGTTGCGGCGTATTTCACCGCGCGCATATTTGCTCTGCCGCTCATAGCGCGGCTTGAGGGCAGACCGCTTAAAAGCTGCACGGTCAGGGCGAGGCTCACCGAGAGCGTGAACGCAAACGACGGGCGCGCGCAATACATCTGCGCAAGGCTCGAGCGGCGCGACGGCGAGCTTTTCGCCCGTCCCGTGCGCACAAAGTCGGGGCTCATAACCAATCTCGCGGGCGCGGACGGATATTTTTGCATCGAAAGAGACTGCGAGGGACTGCCGCAGGGCGCGGCGGTCGATGTGACGATAAGCTGACGGGAGAGGAAAAATGGGTTTTTCATATTTGACAAATGTGCCTCTTGACAAGGCGAGAGAGGACTATATCAGGCTTTTGAAGGACAGCGGCTTTGCCCCTCAAACGGAGAGCGTCCCGGTCAGGGACGCCTGCGGCAGAGTGACGGCAAGCGCCGTTTACGCCGCCATCTGCGCGCCGCACTACGCCGCCTGCGCGATGGACGGGATAGCCCTTGCGGCAAGAGACAGCTTCGGCGCAACGGACACCACCCCGGTCATGCTCGGCATGGACAGCTTTACGGTCGTCGACACGGGTGACCCTCTGCCCGACGGCTGCGACGCGGTTATAATGGTCGAGGAGCTCGTGCACGAGCCCGACGGCAGCGTAACGATCCATGCCCCCGCCGCGCCGTGGAAAAACGTGCGGCAGATAGGCGAGGATATATGCGCAGGAGAGATGATACTCCCGTCATACACAAAAATAACGCCCGCGGCGGTCGGCGCACTTATTGCCGGCGGCGTCCTGAGCGTTGAGGTCTTCAAAAAACCGCGCGTTGCGATAATCCCGACCGGGGACGAGATCGTTCCGCCGTGCGCCGATCCCAAGCCGGGCGATATAATGGAGTTCAACTCCTCGATCTTTTCGGCTATGCTCAGCGAATGGGGCGCGCAGCCCGTGGTTTTCCCCATCGTTCCGGACGATTACGAAAAAATAAAAAGCGCGGTCGGCCGCGCCGTCGCGGAATGCGATATGGTGCTTCTGAACGCGGGCTCCTCGGCGGGGCGCGAGGACTATTCGGCCTCGGTCATAGCCGAGCTCGGCAGGGTGCTGTATCACGGCATCGCCATAAAGCCGGGAAAGCCGGCGATACTGGGCGCGTGCGTAGCAAAGCCCGTGCTCGGCGTTCCGGGCTACCCCGTTTCGGGTATTATCGTGCTCGAGGAGCTTCTAAAGCCGCTCGTTGATATTCTCACCGGCTCTGCTGCGGACGAAAAGCACTATGTCGAAGCGACTCTCACGCGCCCCGTGGTGTCGGGGCTTAAATACCGCGAGTATGTCCGCGTTCGCATGGGCTATGTCGGCGGCAGGCTCATGGCCTCGCCGCTGCCGAGGGGAAGCGGCGTCGTGTCATCTTTTATGAAGGCCGACGGGATAATGGAGATACCGCAGGACGCCGAGGGATTTGAGCGCGGGCAGACGGTCAATGTCCGCCTCCTGACCGATGAACGGAGGCTCAAAAACAGCATCGTCGTCATGGGAAGCCACGATCCGCTCATAGACGAGCTTGCGGATATGCTCCATCGCGCAGATCCGGGCATGAGCCTGAGCTCGACGCACGTCGGCTCCATGGGCGGCATCATGGCGATAAAGCGCGGCGAAGCGCATGTTGCAGGCTGCCACCTGCTCGATACGCAAAGCGGCGAATACAATCTCGGCTTTATGCGAAGGTATTTCCCCGATGGCGGCGCATATCTTGTAAGATGCGTCGGCAGGCTTCAGGGGC
This sequence comes from Clostridiales bacterium, assembly GCA_004558025.1. Classification (GTDB taxonomy): domain Bacteria; phylum Bacillota; class Clostridia; order Oscillospirales; family Oscillospiraceae; genus F23-B02. Next base: position 39,021 of record SFEG01000015.1, on the reverse strand, counting down.
TTATGGTCGCAAAGGGCGATCCGCTGCGCATCGGCAATTTCGGCGGCATTGCCCGCGAGGGCGTCCGGTACGTAAACCGTCAGAAGGGCTCGGGCACGAGAATTCTTGCCGACTACCTGTGCGCGGAAAACGGCATATCGCCCGAGAGCATATACGGCTACGACAGAGAGGAGCTTACGCACACCTCCGTTGCCGCGCAGATAGCCTCGGGCTCGGCCGACGCCGGAATGGGCATATATTCCGCGGCAAAGCTGTACGATCTGGATTTTCTGCCCGTGTGCACGGAGGAATACGATCTTATAGTCTCAAAAGCGGCATGGGATACCGAGCCCGTGCGCAGGCTTCTGAGCATACTCAAAAGCGCGGAATTTGCGGAACGGCTTACCGAAATGGGCGGATATACGCTCAGTGCGCCGGGCGAGATCATCGACTACATGCGGGAGGACGGCGTATGAGCCCCGAATACGAGCGCCTTTTAAAAAATATGCCTGCAATAAGCCAAGCCGAGCAGCGTATGCTGCTCGGCAGGAAAATATTCATCGCGGGCTGCGGCGGCCTCGGCGGATGGATCGCGGAATATATGGCGCGGCTCGGTATCGGTGAGATCACTGCCGCCGACCCCGATGTTTTCGAAGTCTCGAATATGAACCGCCAGCTCGGAGCCGACACGGCCTCGCTCGGAGAAAGCAAGGCTCTGACGCTCAAAAGACGCATGGCGCTTGTCGCCCCGGGAATGAGCTTCACTGCGCTGCCGCTCGCGCTTGAAAGCGAAAACGCAGCTAAGCTTATACGGGGAAGCGACCTCGTTTTCGACGCTCTCGACGGCATAGAGGCACGGCTCGCCCTTGAGGATGCCTGCGCCGCCGAGGGGATAACGCTTGTTCACGGAGCTGTGCGCGGCTGGTCGATGCAGACCGCCGTAGTCCCGCCCGGAAGCGGGATGCTCGCAAGGATATACGCAAACGCCTCAGAGCCCGGGGACAGCACCGTGCTGCCGTTTACCCCCGCGTGCTGCGCCGCGGTGCAGTGCGCTCAGGCAGCTGCGCTTCTGCTGGGCAGACCCTGCGAGCTTTTCGGGAAGCTGCTCACGGCCGACCTTCTGACCATGCAGCAGCAGATCATAGAGATATGAAAGCTCCGCTAAAGCTTAAAATATTCGACGGCAAAGTCTCTGAATACCTTTCCGAGCTCGGAAAGGTATTTTTCGCGGCGAAAGCATATGCAGAACGTTTGAAAGAAGTTCCCGTCCATAACGGGGAGCAGCCTTATGCCGTCATCGCGCAGATATTCGTCCTTCTCCGACGCGGGAACAAAGCCGACGGCGGCGCCTGCGGCGATGAGTGCGCGGTGCGCCTGCCGTGTATCGGCAAAGCTGCTCTTTCCGGGGCGTATGTTGAGCGCTGCGCAGGCGTTGAACGGGTATTCGACGCTGTCTCCGCGGCGTAGGAACACCATGCTCTCACCCTCGAGCTGCCCGAGGCTCACTGCGGCGCGGGCGCACAGCGCATGACCCGCCGGAACGGCCGCGAAATACCGGTCCTCGTACAGCGGATAGCCGCTGAATTTGCGGTACTTTATGTTGTCGGGATATACCAGCGCGTCAAAACGCGATATATCCGGAAGCTCGCTGCCGTCAAGCCCGCATTGCAGATTGAGTTCCGCCTCCGGATGCCGCCGCGAAAACTCCGCAAGGCAGTCAAGAAGATGCGCTCCCGAGCCGACCGAGCCGATGTTCAGCCGGTGATCGTGGCCGCTTGTCATCATGCGCAGGTCAGCCTGCGCCGAGTCGAGCTCGCGGAGCATTTTTTCGCAGCATTCGAGAAAGCGCTCACCGGAGGCGTTGAGCCGAAGCCGCTTCCCGCTGCGGTCAAACAGCGCCGTGCCCAGCTCACGCTCGAGCTGAGATACGCTTTTTGACAGAGCCGACTGCGTAACGTGCAGCAGCTGCGCCGCGCGTGACATGCTTTCAAGCCGCGCGACGGTCGTAAATTGTCGGATCTGTGTTATGTTCATAATTTGCTTATTCCAAACAGGATATTTATTTCGGCTTTGACAGAGCTGTCCGAGTGCAGCTCTGTCGATATTTTACCTGATGCTGCGCAGTTTTTCAAGAAAAAAGGCGGCAAACATGCTCCGCGGGAGTAAATTGTTTTGACCGCCTTATTCCTGCTTGGAATAAGCGCTGTCGACACCGGGCTTTTTTACTCACAAATCATACATTATAATGTAAATGTGTAATTATAAGCATCGGAAGGGAGGAGCATAATGACAAACTATTGCGGCTATATGGGAAAGGTCATCCGGCTTGACCTCGGCACGATGGAGGTGTCTGAGTATCCGTGGACGGACAGAGACCGCGAGCTTTACCTCGGCGGCAAGGCGATGGCATCAAAGATCATGTTCGATAATTTTACCGGCGAGGAAAAGCCCCTCGGCCCGGAGAACATCATCGTCATATCGACAGGGCCTCTCACCGGCACGGGCGCGCCGAGCTCGAGCCGCTTCAACATATCGACGCTGTCTCCGCAGACGGGGATAACGACCTCCTCAAACTGCGGCGGCAATTTCGGCCACTATCTCAAAAAGGCCGGTTACGACGCACTCATTCTCTGCGGCAAATGCGAGAAGCTTACGTGGATCGAGATACATAATGATATTATAAAATTCCACGACGCCGGGGATATGAAGGGCTTTTACACGACGAAAACGCAGGAGAGCATTCAGGAAAAGCTCGATGAAGAGCGCGGCTGCGAGGTCAAGTGCGGCAAGGTCGTAATAGGCCCGGCCGGAGAAAATCTCGTCAAGTACGCTTCCGTGTTCAGCAACGAGCGCGCCGCGGGACGTGCGGGCGTCGGCTGCGTGTTCGGCTCGAAAAACCTAAAGGGCATAGCCGTCTCGGGTACGCACGAGGTAAAAATATTCGACCCCGAAAAGACCGAAAAGCACCACGAAAAATGGGTCGAGACCCTGAAAAAGCATCCGCTTACGGGAAATCAGCTGCCAAAAATGGGAACGGCGGGGCTTGTTACGACGATGCAGATGCGCGGACTTCTGTCGACGCGCAACTACGAAAAAGGTCAGTACGAGGACTTTGAGCTCGTAAACGGCGAAACGCTGGCCGAGGATATAAACATAGTAAACAAGGGCTGCCTGTCCTGCCCGATGAAGTGCGCGCGCACCGTGAAGGTGGGCGACCACGAGGTAAAGGGCCCCGAGCTTGAAACGCTGGGGCTTCTCGGCGGCGGCATAATGAACAACGACCTCAGGCTCATATGCAAGTGGAACTACGAGCTCGACGAGCTCGGAATGGACACCATATCCTGCGCAAGCACACTTGCCTGGGCGATGGAGGCAAACGAAAAGGGACTGTGGAAAAACGGCCTGAAATTCGGGAACACAAAAAATCTCAGCGCCGTTTTCCGCAGCATCGCAAACAGACAGGGCATAGGGAACGAGCTTGCCGAGGGAACGCGCACGCTGAGCAATAAATACGGCGGCAAGGACTTTGCCATCCAGTCAAAGGGCCTGGAGCTTGCGGCCTACGAGCCGCGCAGGGCGGTCGGCCAGGGGCTGGGCTACGCGGTGTCAAACCGCGGCGGCTGCCACCTCAACGGCGGCTATCTCGTCATACTCGAGGGTCTCGGACTTAACATGAACAGCCAGACGCCGCACGCGAAGGCCGATCTTTGCATGCTCATGCAGGACCTCATGGAATCGGTCTCCTCGGGCGGGCAGTGTCTGTTTACGTCCTACGCTCTGTTTCCGAGCTTCCTGCTGACAGGGCCGAACAGCATCATAACGCGCACGGTGAACGCCGTCATGCCCTATATAGGCCCCGCGGTCAGGCTAATAAACAAATTCCCGCGCGCCATACGCTTCAATCTTCCGCTGCTGCCGCATACATACGAGCTCCGGTACGCGGTCGGAATGAAAATGGATCTCGGTAAATTCATCCGCATCGGCGAGCGCAGCTACAATGTCGAGCGTGCGGTGAACGCAAAGTTCGGCGTAAACGCATCCTGCGACAAGCTCCCCAAGCGTCTGACCGACGTTCCGCAGGATCCGAAGGACCCGAAGACGAAGGTGCCGCTCGAGCAGATGAAGAAGACCTATTACCGGGCCCGCGGCTGGGGCAGCGACGGTCTGCCGGACGAGAATAAGCTGCGCAGGCTCGAGATCACGGACGCACAGAGGGAGGAAGCGGTATGATAACAGTCAAAATATTCGGCACCTTCCGCCTTGACAGCGGCCTCAAGGAGCTTCAGGCCGACGTTAAGAACGCAAGGGAACTTTACCCCATCATCATGGAGGAGGTAAAGCGGCTCGATCCCGACACGACGCTCACGATAAAGGACGTTAAGGGCTGCATACTGTCGCGCGGCGGCAGGCAGATAAGCCCGGGAACAAGGCTCAACGACGGAGATGTTATCCATCTTGTCCCGGCCGTTGCGGGGGGCTGAGCCATGGCGTATGTGATAGATAAACAGCTGTGCAGCGGCTGCGACGCATGCTCGAGCGTGTGTCCGACGAACGCGATATCCCATGACGCAAAGGCCGAAAAGAACAGCATCGACGCCGAGTACTGCGTCTCGTGCCGCCTGTGCTCGAACTTCTGAGAGAAAAATGCGATAAAAGCGCCCGACGGCAGCTTCAGCCCGTATAAGGGCTGGGAGAACTGGAGCATGCCGTTTATCGATCCTGACAAGTGCAGCGGCTGCTCGCTGTGCATTGAGGAGTGCCCCATGAATGCGATCGGGCTCACGGGTCCGGCAAAGCACGGGGATATACATACCTATGCGTATCTCAAGGGCTCAGAGTGCTGCATCGGCTGTGAAAAGTGCTGTGTCCGCTGCCCGATAGGCGCGATCACGATGATACCGCAGCTTGACCCGGACGGCAGGGAAAACCCCGCAAATCTCTGGCCGGAGTACATCGAAAAGCCCGAAAAGCGGAGCGGTCCTGCCGCCCTGTTCAGAAACGCAAAGTAATACAAAAATTGCCGGAGCATGCGCTCCGGCAACTTTTTTGTTGCAATGGATTTTCGGATATGGTAAAATATTTGCAAATACTTTGAAAGCGGTGGACGAGCCTCTTTCCAAGGATTGCTTTGACCGCAGGGCGTTTGCCTCTGCGGAGCGGCAGCTTTGGAGAGGCTTTATTTTTTTGTTTTTAAAGATGAAAGAGAGGAAAACGAATGAAAAGACTTGTTACCCTGCTTCTGGCCATGCTGATGGTTTTCTCGCTGTGCGCATGCAGCACGGATAAGCCGGAGGCTGCCGAAACGCCCGCACCGACCGAAAGCGTATCGAAGGTCGACACCTGCATCCTCATGGAAGAGGATGAAAACATGATAAACAATTACTCGCTGCTCGCGGTAAATCCCGACGCGCCCTTCACCGACGCCGACGGAAACGCGGTTACAGACGTGAAGATAAACACCGTCGGTGCGCAGGCGCTTATCGAATGGATGCTGTCCGAGGCATCGGAGCTCATCGCAGGCTACGGCGTCGAGGAATACGGCGATAAGCTGTTCTATCTCAAGGACGATGCTCCCAAGTACGACGGTAAGATAGCCGCCGCGAACGACGAAACCAAGCTCATCCGCCTTTCCACGACGACCTCGGTGAATGACTCCGGCCTTCTGGATTATCTGCTCCCCGTCTTTGAGAAGGAATACGGCTACAAGGTCGAGGTGCAGTCCGCCGGAACTGGCAAGGCGATAGCCGCCGCTAAATACGGCAACGCAGACCTCATCCTTGTCCATTCAAAGAAGCAGGAGGAGGCTTTCGTCAGCGAGGGCTTTTCCTACACTCTGCCCGGCTTTGACTCCGAGCGTCTGTGCTTTATGTACAACTACTTCGTGCTGTGCGGCCCGTCCGACGATCCCGCCGGTGTCAAGGACTGCGACAGCGTCCTCGACGCGTTTGCGAAGATAGCCGACGGCAAGTACAAATTCATCTCCCGCGGCGACAATTCCGGCACGCACACCAAGGAGCTTTCGCTCTGGCCCGAATCTCTCGGCATAAGCGCAGAGCCCGAGAGCTTTGCCGATTACACCGACTGGTACACCTCGGCCAATGCCGGCATGGGCGCCTGCCTCGTCATGGCAGAGCAGATGCACGCCTACATTCTCACCGACAAGGCGACGTTCCTCACCTTCGCTGCCAACAACGGAGTTATGGACTGATTGACATTCTTATCGGGTCTGTTGTAAGATATTTTACGGCAGACCCGATTTTTTTCAGTGGGGGGAAATATGCAGACCGCTTTTGAGAAGGCAATTGAACTTATACTGTCTAACGACGCGGAGCTTTTGAATATCCTCGGCGTAACGGCAAGGATGAGCCTGTCGAGCTCTCTTATAGCGCTGCTTCTGGGCGTGCCGCTCGGACTGCTGCTGGGCGCAGTGAAATTCAGAGGGCGCGGGCTTCTTATCGTCATAAACCGAACGCTCATGGGCATGCCTCCCGTTGTGTGCGGACTTATATTTTATCTGTTTTTCTCCGGCGTCGGGCCGTTTCGCAGTGCGCAGCTCCTGTTTACGGTCGAGATCATGGTGCTCGCGCAGGTCGTGTTGATAACGCCGATAGTCGCGGGAAATATGGAGACGTATGCATCGGCGGTCGCCCCCGCCGTGCGCGAGACGGCGCGCGGCCTCGGACTTAATGGCGGAAAAACGTTCGCTCTGCTTCTCAACGAGTGCGTATACCAGGTGTTCTCGGCGTATCTGCTCGCCTTTGCAAGAGCCATTGCCGAGGTCGGCGCAGTCGCCATGGTCGGCGGCGCTATCGCATGGAAAACGAACGTTATGACGACGGCTATCATGGAATATACGAACAAGGGCAGCTTTTCAAAGGGCATCGCTCTGGGCATAATTCTGCTTGCGCTGTCGTTTGCCGTCAATATAGCTTTATCTCTGCTGCAAAGGAGGCTGAGCAAGTGAAGATACGGGCTTTCACGAAGACCTACGGCGCACGGCTCGTCCTCGACATGCCGGAAACGGAGCTTATATCGGGCGGCGCTTACGCCGTGATAGGCGCAAACGGCAGCGGCAAAACTACGCTTGCAAGGATACTCGCCGGAGTCGAAGCGGCCGATGACAAAAAGGACATCGGGCTCGGGATAAAAACCGGATACATGCCGCAAAAATGCTTTGCCTTCCGAATGAGCACGAGAAACAATCTTCTTATAAACGCAAAGGATCCAGAGCGTGCGCGGGAGCTTATGGCCTTTCTTTCTATAGAGCATCTTGCCGACAGTCCGGCGCACAGGCTCTCCGGCGGCGAGACGGCGCGCATGGCGCTTGCAAGGCTTCTTATGAGAGACTATGAGCTTCTTATCGTCGATGAGCCGACCGCGGCAATGGACATGGAATCGGCAGTCCTCGCCGAGCGGCTGCTTGCCCGATACAGAGAAAAGACCGGCTGCACGCTCGTTCTTGTGACTCACAGTCTGCGTCAGGCCGAGCGGCTTACGGATGAGGCGCTGTTTTTTGACTCGGGCAGGCTTATAGAGCGCGGCCCGACCAAAGAAATTATAAGCTCGCCCCGTTTTGATGAAACAAAACGTTTCATCGAGCTGTACGGGGCGTAGGATAATTGCCGCCGCGAAAAGCGGGCGGCACGGTTATTTAGAATGGAGGAGAAAGCATGAATTACTCCGCGGCTGTTATAACGGTCAGCGACAAATGCTCTGCGGGCGAGAGGGTCGATACGAGCGGCCCTGCGCTGTGCGCGGTTCTGGAGGGCAGAGGCTTTTCTGTCTGCCACACCTGCATCGTTCCGGATGAAAAGGAGGAGATAAGGGCGGAGCTCGTGCGCTGTGCCGACGAGCTGAAGCTGAATCTCGTTCTGACCACCGGCGGCACCGGCTTTTCTCCGCGCGATATCACGCCCGAGGCGACCCTTGAGGTCATACAGCGGCGCACCCCTGGCATACCGGAGGCGATGCGCGCCGAGAGCATGCGCATTACGCCGCGCGGCTGCCTGTCGCGCTCCGAGGCCGGTATTCGGGGCAGAACGCTTATAATAAACCTGCCCGGCAGCGAAAAGGCGGCGAAGGAGAATCTTGCCGCCGTAATCGACGCCATAGACCACGGGCTGCAAATGCTCCGCAGCGAGGGCAGCGCAGACTGCGCGCAGGAGCACGGCGGCCGTTCAAATGCTTGAAAACAGCCCGATAATCGGATATAATGATCTAATCAACACAGCATTGGAGCGAAGAAATATGAAAGCTATAGTAACGGTCGTCGGCAAGGATCAGGTCGGCATAATCGCGGGCGTGTGCAACACGCTTGCAGACCACGACATAAACGTTCTGGACATAAGCCAGACCATCATGGAGGGCTATTTCACAATGATGATGGTCGTCGATCTTGCGCTTTGCGACGAGCCCTTTGCAAGCCTGCAAGGCGTTTTGAAGACCTACGGCGAGGGGCGCGGCCTGTCCATCCGCATCCAGCGTGAGGATATTTTCGACGCGATGCACAAGCTGTGAGGTGCCGCCATGCTGAGCCTTAACAATATTTTTGACACCATCGACATGATCGACAAGCAGCATCTCGATATCCGAACGATCACAATGGGCATATCGCTGCTCGACTGCGTAAGCGAGGACCCCGAGCGCTGCTGCGAAAAAATATACGACAAGATCTGCCGCCGCGCGGAAAAGCTCGTTAAAACCGGCGAGGATATCGAGAGCGAGTTCGGCATACCCATCGTCAACAAGCGCATTTCCGTCACGCCCATCGCGCTCGTCGCGGGAAGCTGCGAGACCGAGGACTATGTTCCCTTTGCGCTGACGCTCGACCGCGCGGCAAAGACCTGCGGCGTGAACTTCATCGGCGGGTACTCTGCGCTCGTGCACAAGGGCTTTGCCAAGGGTGATGAGCTCCTGCTTCGCGCGATACCGCAGGCGATGGCGCAGACCGATCTTGTATGCTCGAGCGTGAACGTAGGCTCGACACGCGCCGGTATCAACATGGATGCCGTCGCCAAAATGGGCCGCATAATAAAAGAGACCGCGCACCTTACCCGTGATACCGACGGACTCGGCTGCGCAAAGCTCGTCGTGTTCTGCAACGCCGTTGAGGATAACCCCTTCATGGCCGGAGCGTTCCACGGCGTCGGCGAGGCCGACAGCGTCATTAACGTCGGCGTGTCCGGCCCCGGCGTCGTGTACCACGCGCTGCAAAAGTGCAAGGGCGCACCGTTCGACGTCGTCGCAGAAACTATAAAAAAGACCGCGTTCCAGATAACGCGCATGGGTCAGATGGTCGCCGCCGAGGCATCGGAAAGGCTCAATGTGCCCTTCGGCATTGTCGACCTTTCGCTTGCGCCGACCCCCGCCGTGGGCGACAGCGTCGCGCGCATACTTGAGGAGATGGGGCTCGAGACCTGCGGAACGCACGGCACGACCGCCGCGCTCGCGCTTTTAAACGACGCCGTGAAAAAGGGCGGCATCATGGCCTCCGGCCACGTCGGCGGCCTGTCGGGCGCGTTCATCCCGGTGTCCGAGGACGAGGGCATGATCGCCGCGGCCGAGTGCGGCACGCTGACGATAGACAAGCTCGAGGCGATGACCTGCGTATGCTCGGTAGGCCTCGACATGATCGCCGTTCCCGGCGACACGAGCGCCGAGACGATCTCCGCAATTATCGCCGACGAGGCTGCCATCGGCATGGTAAACAGCAAAACCACCGCCGTGCGCATCATCCCCGTCGAGGGCAAGGACGTAGGTGACGTGGTCGAGATGGGCGGGCTTCTCGGCTCGGCTCCCGTCATGCCCGTGCACAAGGCGCAAAGCGCCGATTTTATAGCCCGCGGCGGTCGCATCCCCGCCCCGCTCCAAAGCCTCAAAAATTAGTTTTAGAGGCGAACCTCCGCACTCTCCGGTCGGACCGACGCAAAAAACGTATTGACACAATGTGAAAACGCCTCTGAAAAGGCGACCCCTCAGTCGACTGCGTCGCCAGCGCCCCTTACGCAGGGGAGGTTTTTTAGATGCGCATTGAGGATTTTCAAATACGCAAATTACAGGTGCCCGGTTCGGAATAAAGGCATAAACCATAGCATTTCGCACCCGTTAATCCAACGGAAAATTTGCATCGTACTTGCGGGAAGCGGCAGCTTTCCGGTTTCCGCAGCAGCCTCGATACTGGGCTACCGCAATAAATGTATAAGGAGTGCGCCAAAGCGCCACTAAAAAGATGGAGATTAAGGTTCAGGCTTTTGAAAGCCTTGATTCGACGAATAATTATTTAAAAAAGCTCGCATCCGAGGGTGCGGCGGAGGGCACGGTCGTCATTGCCGATGCTCAGACCGCCGGGCGCGGCAGAATGGGGCGCAGCTTCGCCTCCGCGCCGGGCTGCGGCATATACATGTCGCTGCTCCTGCGGCCGAATGACTGCGGAGTCGACTGCGCGTCGAGCCTCACGGCGGTCGCCGCCGTCGCGGTGTGCCGCGCGATAGAGAAGGTGTGCGGCCGCGCGCCGGGGATAAAGTGGATAAACGACCTGTACCTGCGCGGCAAAAAGATCTGCGGCATACTGTGCGAAAGCTCGGTCAAGGACGGCAAGGTCGACTATGCCGTGCTCGGCATCGGCCTGAACGTCACGACGAAGACCGAGGACTTCCCCGAGGAGCTTCGCGAAACGGCGGGCTCGCTGTACACTCAGACGGGCTTTGTGTTCGAGCGCGGCAAGCTCATCGCCGCCATCATCGCGGAGCTCGGCTCGCTGTACTCCGTGTGGCTCGAGGGGCCGAGCGTGTGTCATGCCGAATACAAGCGCCGCTGCATCGTCCTCGACCGGCAGATAACGGTCGCCGCGGCAGACGGTGAGTTCGAAGCCGTTGCAGAAAACATAAGCTCCGACTACGGCCTCGTGCTGCGCATGCCCGACGGCGAGCGCCGCACGGTGCACAGCGGCGAAGTGAAGATAAGAACATGAGGAGAAAGCAATGAAAAAACAGACTGTGTATATTTTCGCGGCGTTCATCGTCGTGCTTCTGATCCTTGCGATCGTCATCATGTGGCTGACAGGCGGCATAGGCGGCGGCAGTGATGAGCCCGAGGCAAGCCCCACGCCAGAGGTCACAACGAATGTTCCGCGCGAGACGCTGCTCGTCATTCCGACGGAAACGCCCGCTCCCACCGAGGCAAGCCCTACGCTGGATGTGACCGCGACCCCCGAGCCCACGCCCGAGCAGCCGAGCGGCACGGTCATCGGCTCCGGCGCATTCGACTCCGCGACCGGAGTCGGCCTTAACACCCACACGGTGTGGACGGCCGCCGAGCAAGCCGACGGCAGCGTAAAGCTCACGATTTCCGTGTACGCTCGCTCGTACACGATGCAGATCGGCCAGCGCGCCATCGGCATAAGCGTAAACGGCGCTGCGGCGAGCGGCATGACGCGCTCGCTCTCCGTCGAATCGTCCAACGCGCAGACAGATACGCTCATTTTCAGCTACACGACGACCGTTGAAAAGGGCAGCGTCACAATAAGCGTAGATTGGAACTACAAGGGCCAGTACAGCGGGCAGGACCTCGACGTCATATCCTCGTCGACCACCGCAAGCCTAACATAAAAAATCGGGAGCACAGACCTTCGTCCGTGCTCCCGATTTTTGCACTAATACAGCACAATTTTATTCTAAATATCAATTTCGTATACATAGCCCGAGGCCGCATCCATGGGCTCGTCCGTGCCGAAGCCGTCGGTTATGACAAAGGCGGCGGCGGCCGCGACCAGCAGCGCAAAGACCGCTATGAGCGCGGTTTTTACCTTTTTCGAGCGCAAAAAAGCAAATTTCGGCTCACGTTCGGGCATTTCCTCATCTGGCTCGGGCTCGGAGACGTGCTCCTCGGGCTGCCGCGCCTCGGGAAGCGCCGCCCTTGCGCGGGCTGCAAGGCTGTCCATGCGGCTCTCGACCGTTCTTTGCCGCTCAATGAGCTTTTTGCCCGTCAGCGCGTCGCGGTTATACGGCTCCTCGGCCAGGATCTCGTCGAACAGGGCATCGGCCTCGTCGCGCATGCCCATACCCATCAGGTGATACGCTTTGTCCATTTTCCGCTTGTGCATCCGCTCATCCGGCGAGCGCTCGAGCAGCTCCTCAAGGATCGTTTTATCCTCCATTTGACGACGTCCTCCCTTCTGACATTGGGTAATTATTTTATCATTTATTCGCGCATCGGTCAATCAATACGCCTAAGAAACTTGAATTTTCAGTGCCGCTGTATTAAAATTATGGCGGAGGAAAGACTATGAAAAAGCTTGTGATTTTTGATCTGGACGGAACGCTGCTGTACACGCTTGAGGATCTGCACGCGTCGACGAATTTTGCCCTCGAAAGCGAGGGGCTCCCCGCGCGCAGTCTCGACGAGGTGCGCCGCTTTGTCGGCAACGGAATACGCAAGCTCATCGAGCGCGCCGTGCCGCAGGGAACTGCGCCTGAGCTGACCGACCGCGTTTTTGCGGTGTTTGTGCGCCATTACGATGCAAACTGCATGGTTTTGACCCGCCCGTACCCCGGCATACCCGAGCTGCTCATGCGGCTCAAGGAGCAGGGCGCAAAGCTCGGCTTAGTCTCGAATAAGGCAGATGAGCCGGCCAAGGCGCTCATCGCGCACTATTTCCCCGGCGTGTTTGACAGCGTCGTCGGCGAGCGCGAAAATGTACGGAAAAAGCCTGCGCCGGACAGTGTGCTCGAAACGGTGCGCAGCCTCGGCTGCACGATCGAGGACGCCGTGTATGTAGGCGACTCGGACGTCGACGGCCGGACCGCGGTGAATGCCGGCTGTGACTGCGTGCTTGTGTCCTGGGGCTTTCGCGGCAGAGAAACGCTCGAGCCCTTCGGCTGCCCGATAGCGGACAGCGCGCAGGAGCTTTTGAACATACTGACGGAGGAGAAACCATGAAAATAAACAAAGCACTGACCGCCGCACTTGCAGCGGCCGGGATGGGCTATGCCATCGGCAACATAAACCCCGCCTATGTCATGGGTCTGCGCAGGGGCTACGACATACGCAAAAAGGGCTCCGGCAACGCGGGAGCGACGAATCTTATGATACTTGAGGGCAAGAAGGCGGGCGCCTTCGTCATGTGCTTCGATATCAGCAAGGCCGCGGTGAGCGTCGGGCTTGCGCGCAAGCTGTTTGCGCAGAGCAAGTTTGCCGGCGAGGCCGCGGGCGCTGCCTGCATCCTCGGTCATATGTATCCCGCGCTGATGCGCTTTCGCGGCGGCAAGGGTCTTGCCTGCCTCGGCGGCGTGATACTGGCCTTCGGGGTCAACGATTTCCTGACAACGCTGTTTCTCGAGTCGATCCTGCTGCTGGCGACGCGCTATCTCTGCCTTGTGCCGATCACCGGCGCGATATTTTACCCCATCTACCACGGCATCGAGCGCGGCGACTGGCGCGCGGCCGCGATCCTCGGCAGCATAACGCTGCCCATGCTCTCTAAGCACGTCGAGAATCTCGAGCGCATCAAAGAGGGCAAGGAGCTCAAGCTCGATTTCCTCTGGGACAGAGACGGCGAGCTCGACCGCATCGGCTTTTCAGATGCGGATTGAGATTGATGCGATACGCATATTGCGTCATCCCGGCAGGGCAGGCTGTACCTGCAAGTGAATAGTGAAAAAGTAATAGTGAAATAGGTGAGGTGTGTGGCTATGCCACACGGATTTGAACAGGCAACCCCACCGGCTCGGCTGACGCCGACCCACCTCTCCTTACACAGGGGAGGCAGCGCACCCGACAACACCGCCGCACCACCTTGGCTCCCCTGCATAAGGGGAGCTGTCAGCGTAAGCTGACTGAGGGGTCGCTGTGTGCAAAAATTGTTCTGATTCAGTGCAATTTCACGGCTGCGAAACGCCCCGGTTTCTGCCGCAGTCTCGAACCGGGTTCACGCAAAATATGTATAGGAGAAGCGTTAATTCGCCACTGAAAAATGAGTTTTACTGAAGTATTATGGCTGTTTTTTATATACGGCTTTGCCGGCTGGTGCGTGGAGGTCATATTCCACGCGGCCAACAAGGGCATATTCATTAACCGCGGCTTTCTTATAGGCCCGATCTGTCCGATCTACGGCTATGGCCTAGTCGCGGTCATCTGGGCGCTGACGCCGATAAAGGACAATGTGTTTCTGGTGTACATAGGCAGCGTCATCATATGCTCGGTGTTCGAGCTGATCGTCGGCTGGGCATCGGAAAAGTTCATGCATACGCGCCTGTGGGACTACAGCGACAACGCGTTCAACATCGGCGGCTATGTGTGCCTTAAATTCTCGCTGCTGTGGGGCGTGGGCTGCCTCTGCATAGTGTATATATTCCACCCGATTGCGATGAAGCTCGTGGGCGTCATTCAGTCGATACCGCACACGCACGGGAATGTGCTGCTGGGCGTGCTGTCGGCCATGCTGCTTGCCGACCTCGGCATCACCGGTGTGAACGCGCTCAAGCTCGACGCGCACATGCGCGCCATAGACGATGTCGCAAAGGCGCTGGAAAAGGTGTCCTACAGCATCGGCGACGGGCTGACCGACGGCACGCTCAGGGTGCAGGAGCGCCGCGAGGATGCACGGGAGGATGCTGCCAAGCTGCGTGAAAAGCTCACCGAGCGCCGCGAGGACGCTCAGGAGGATGCAGCCGAGCTGCGCGAGAGGCTCAAGGCTCTGCTCGAGGAGCGCAACTTCGTCCACCGCCACCTGCTCAACGCCTTCCCGCACCTGCGTCAGGAGGAATATAAGTCCGCCTTTGAGCGCATCCAGGAGCACAGGAAGAAGAATTTTTAGAGGCGCATTGAGACACCTGCGGATACGATGATTGCAGCAGCCCGGTGTCGAGGGTGCCGTGGAAACCGCAAGGTTTCGCACAACGTGAAATTGTGCTGATTTAGTGCAAATTTTATCTGCACCCCTGCCTTCCCCTTTGAGGGGAAGGTGTCACCGCAGGTGACGGATTAGGTGTGATTCAAATCCATGCGCTTCGCGTACACAGTGGCTATTGGCTATCTGTTTGTCCCGGTTTCCGCCGCAGTCTCGATACCGGGCTTGGGCAAAATATGTATAGGTACGGCGTTAAAGCGCCACTGAAAAGATGGATAAGTTTAAGAGCGGCGCTATACGCGTCGGAAAATATTTCAGAACATTTTACCGTTGGGTGCTGCTGTCGGTCGTGACGGGGCTCGTGTGCGGGCTTGTCGGCTCGGCGTTCCACCTGACGGTCGACTTTGCAACGGGCTTCAGGGCACAGCACCAGTGGCTCGTATTTCTGCTGCCCGTCGGCGGCCTTGCGATCGCGTTTATCTACCGCGTCAGCAAAACCGAGGGCGAGGGCACGAACAACATCATCGACTCGATCCACGACGGCGACAAGGTGCCCATCCTGCTGGTGCCCGTCATCTTTGCCGCGACGGCGATCACGCACCTTTTCGGCGGCTCTGCCGGACGCGAGGGCGCGGCGCTTCAGATCGGCGGCGGCATCGGCTACCGTGTCGGGCGGCTTCTGAAGCTCGATGATAAGGACATGCGCCTGGTTACGCTGTGCGGCATGAGCGCGGTGTTCGCGGCGCTGTTCGGAACGCCGCTGACCGCGACGATATTCGCGCTCGAGGTCATCTCGGTCGGCATACTGTACTACTCGGGGCTGATACCATGCCTCGTTGCATCGGTCACGGCCTACGGAGTTTCGCTGCTGTTCGGCATCGCGCCGATGCGCTACTCTGTCGCGCTCTCTCCGCTGGAGCTCGGCCTTGCGCTGCGCGTGTGCCTGCTCGCGGTCGTGTGTGCGCTCGTGAGCATCGCGTTCTGCGTGGCAATGCACAAAACGGAGCAATTTGCGGCCAAATTGGTCAAAAACATCTATCTTCGCGCATTTATCGGCGGCATTATCGTCATCGCGCTCACGCTCATCGTCGGAAGCGAGAGCTATAACGGCATAGGCACAGACGTCATCGCCTCCGCCCTCGGCGAGGGCAAAGCGCCGACATGGGGCTTTCTGCTGAAGATAATCTTCACCGCCGTGACTATCGGCTTCGGCTTCAAGGGCGGAGAGATCGTGCCCACCATGTTCATCGGCGCAGTGCTCGGCTGTACCGTCGGGCCGATATTGGGCATACCGGCGCAGTTTGCAGCCGCCATTGCTCTCGTTGCTGTCTTCTGCGGCGCGGTCAACTGCCCGATCGCGTCGATCATCCTCTCGGTCGAGCTGTTCGGCTCGGGCGAGCTGCTGTACTTCGCGCTCGCCTGCGGCATATCCTACATGCTATCGGGCTACTTCGGCCTGTACAGCAGCCAGAAGATCATGTACTCCAAGACCCGCGCCGAGTTCATAAACCGCTACGCCCGGTGATTTTAATAGCGCATTGAGGCACCTACGGATACGTTTTTTGCGGCAGCTCGGTATCGATGCTGCCGCGGAAACCGCGGCAAGCTGATAGCCGACAGCTGACAGCGGATAGCTATATGTGTGCGGCTGTGCCGCACAAATTTCAGAAAAAAAGAAAATTTTCAGACTGTCAAAAAACTATGCTGCTGAGGAAAAACGAAGGCGCAGCAGGGGAGCTCGAGGGGGCAAAGGCCCCGCTCGAAGTCGGATTATAGCCATCAAGAACGCCTGATTCATCAGGCTTTTTGACGAGCGCAGCGAGATTTTTCGTGAAAATTTATTTTCACAAAAAATGTGGCGTTTTTTGAAGCGTGCAAAAAAGTCACAGACTTTTTTGACACGCTGAAAAGAGAGTGCAGATAGGGCTGCGCTCTCTTTTTTACGCCACGTCCATGCACTTTGCGCACGCATATTAAAACAATTATATATCGTGCGCGGCGGGAACACGAGAAAATTAATAAAAAATTGACGATACTGTCTTGATTTTTGTTTCCGTTTGTAATAAAATAAATAGAAACTCATTCCAGTTGGAGAAACGCATGCACAGATTAGCAAAATTCATCATCGACAGCAGAAAGATAATACTCGTGCTTTTTATAGCATTAGCCTGCCTGTCGGTATACACCTCACAGCTCACGACGGTCGAAAACGACATTTTTAACTTTCTCCCGGAGGAAACGGAGACGCGCCGCGGCCTGAAGGCCATGGAGGGCGAGTTTATAACCTACGCAACGGCTGACCTGATGATCGAGCACGCATCGTATGACGGTGCGCTCAAGCTTTCGCAGGAGATAGCGGAGCTTGGCGGCGTGCGCTCGGCGAGCTTTGACGATACCGAGGAGCACTATAAAGACGGCACGGCGCTCATAACGGTGAGCTTTGCCGGAACGTCGGACGACGAGCTGAGCAAAGAAGCCCTTGAGGACATGAACGCCCTCGTCGCGCACCGGTATAATACCGACAATGTGAAGCTTTACACCGAGGTCGGCTCGGACTTCAACAGTCAGCTTTTGGGCGAGATGCTCATTACAGGCGTACTGAGCGTCGTGACGGTCATAATTCTGCTGCTT
The DNA here is from genome assembly GCA_004558025.1 of Clostridiales bacterium. GTDB lineage: Bacteria > Bacillota > Clostridia > Oscillospirales > Oscillospiraceae > F23-B02. The sequence goes on along the minus strand of SFEG01000015.1, from coordinate 21,566 downwards.
ATCACCTCGCGCAGCTATGCCGAGGTGCCGGTGCTGCTCATAACCTTCGCGATGGCGGCGGCCTTGCAGCAGGGCTCGAACTTCCTGTTTAAAGAGATATCGTATGTCGCAAACTCCGTGACGCTCATTCTGCAGCTCGCGCTGGCGATAGACTACGCTATTATCCTGTGCAACCGCTTTGCAGAGGAGCGGCGGCATTTTGAGGCCTACGACGCGGCGATAGAGGCGCTTGCCAAGGCAATACCCGAGATCGCGTCTTCTTCGCTTACGACCATAGGCGGCCTTGTCGCCATGACGTTCATGCAGTTCGGCCTCGGCGGCGACCTCGGCAAGGTGCTCATTAAATCCATACTTATCTCTATGCTGACGGTGTTCCTGCTCATGCCGGGCCTGCTTTTCATGTTCAGCGGCCGGATCGAGAAAACCAAGCACCGCAGCTTCGTGCCGAGCATTGACGCAGTCGGCCGCTTCGCCTGGCGATCGCGCAAGATCGTGCCGCCGGTGTTTATATGCATCGTCGCCGCCGCGTTCTTCTTCTCGAGCATGTGCCCGCTTTCGTATAACCCCAGCGACGATCTGCCCCTGCGCCTGAACGACTCGCAGAAGGCGCATCAGGATATCATAAAAACCTTCGGAAACAAAAATATGATGGCGCTCGTCGTACCGACGGGCGACTATGAGACGCAGGCGAAGATGCTCGACGAGGTGTCGCAGCTCGATAACGTCACCTCGGTGCTCGGCATAGCCTCGGTTAAGGTCGCGGGCGATTATCGCCTGAGCGATAAGCTCAGCATCGCGGAGTTTTCCGAGCTTGCGGGGCTTGACGATACGACAGCCTCGGCGCTGTTCGTGTTCTACGCCGCGCGCCACGCCGACTACGATCAGGTGCAGTCGAACATGCGCGAATACAAGGTTCCGCTTATAGACCTGTTTCTGTTCCTGCACGATATCGCCGAGGAAGGCAGCATTGAGCTTACGCAGGATAAGCTCGACATGATAGAAAGCCTCTATTCTCAGCTTGCCGATGCGAAGGCGCAGCTTCAGGGCGAAAGATACAGCCGCATGCTGGTATATTCGGACCTGCCCGTGCAGTCGGACGAAAGCTATGCCCTCATATCCGAGATCCACGCCATCGCCGAGCAGTATTACGGCGACGATGTCTACGTCACCGGCAACGCGACGGCTGCGCGGGACCTGAAGGAATCGTTCTCGACGGATAACGTGATGGTAAGTGCGCTGTCTGCGCTGTTTGTTGTCATCGTTATCATGCTCGTGTTCCGCTCGGTCGGGCTTTCGCTGCTGCTGATCGTCGTCATTCAGGGCAGCATATGGCTCAACTTCTCTGTCTCGTATTTCACGCAGAGCCCGGTGTTCTTCGTCGGGTATCTTATCGTCAGCGCCATTCAGATGGGCGCGAATATAGACTACGCTATAGTCGTTTCAAACCGCTATCTCGATCTGCGGCACCGGTACGTTTCACGCCGCAAGGCGATACGCTTTGCCCTGAACGGCGCACTACCGACGCTTATAACAAGCGGCAGCATCCTCGTCATCGCAGGTATGCTCATCGGCTTTATAAGCACCGAGAGCATCATCTCCGTCATAGGCCTTGTGCTGGGGCGCGGAACTATAATATCTCTGCTGCTGGTGCTGTTCGTGCTGCCGCAGATACTCGTCTGGGGAGACGGGTTCATTATGCGCACGACGCTCAGAAATAAGCGCCGTCTGCGTCCGCTGTTTTCTGAGGACATCGAGCAGATCGCGCAGAAGCAGAGGGGAACATCGGAAAAATAATTCCGTCGGAAGCCTTGGGGGAAATATGCTTCCGCAGGAGAAAGGAGCACAGATATGAAAAGAACGCTGTTAATGATCCTGAGCATACTGCTCGCGGCATCCTCGGTTTTCGGTATCGTCACAGCAGGAAACGGCTCGGACGAGCTGTCGGACATCCTGCGCTTCAAGCGCGGGCAGAGGTCGGACATACTCGACTTTGTCGATATCCTCGACGGGCGCGTGGCCGAGCTTCGCAAGACCGAGGAAAACCGCACGGACGATGAGAAGGATTATACCGAGTCCGTCGTGACCGATCAGAAGGGCTCGGAGCAGCTTTCCGCCGGTCAGCAGCAGTATAATGCCGGAGCCGAGAAGATAGCCAAGGGTCAGGCCGAGTACGACGCGGCCGAGGCGCAGTATAACGCAAAGCTCGCCGAGTATCAGGCGGCGGAAAAGCGCCTGAACGACGCCGAGGCGCAGCTCAACGACGCAAAGGCGCAGCGCGACGCGGCGCAGGCTCAGCTTGACGCGGCAACGCCCGCATATCAGAAGGCAAAGCCCATTTATGATCTCATCCAGAGTCTCGGCGGCTGGGGCGATCTCGTCTCGCAGACGCTGGCCAAGTTCGGCTACACCTCCATAGAGGATCTCAAGGCCGAAATGAAGGCCTATGAGGACGGTCAGGCCGCCCTCGCGCAGGCGAACACTCAGATAGCCGCCGCCGAGCAGGAGATAAATAACGGCAAAACTCAGCTGGCCGCGGCAAAGACCCAGCTCGATCAGGGCAAGGAGCAGCTCGCCGCCGCAAAGGTGCAGCTTGATAACGGCAAGGCCGAGCTCGCGGCAGCGAAAAATCAGCTCGATGCCGGTCAGCAGCAGCTGAGCGAAAACGTCGACAAAATGAATGAGCTCAAGGAGACGCTCACCGAGCAGGACGATGTCGAGGAAGCGGTCAAGTCGGGCATCGCGGTGCTCATGGATAACGACGGCATCGCCGAGCGCGTGAGCGACGAAAGCGATTACGAGTCCGTGCTCCGGGCCGCGCGCGACTATGTCGAGGCCGACACGGAAGAGCTCAACGCCGAGCTCGACCTGCGCCAGAACCTGTACAACATTCTCCGCATCATAAGCATCATCGGCGTTATCGCCGGTGTTATCGGCGTGCTCGCGGCGCGCAAGCCAAACCGCACCCGCCTTCTCGCGGCCTCCGGCGCGACGGGCATAACCGCAGTCGCCGCGCTGGCTCTCAACATCTACGGCATTTCAAACGGCTACCGCAGCTTCGTGTACGCCCTTGAGGACGGCTCGGGCAGCGGAAAAACTCAGCTTATCGCAATGCTCGTGCTGCTGGGTGTTTCGGTCGCCGCCGCGATCGTTGCCATGCTGTGCAGCCGCACCTTCTCCGATGTCCTCAAGGGCAAGGAGAAGCCGCAGTACACCCGCCCCGAGGCTCCTGTCGAGGCCGCCGTCGGCGGAACGCCCGATGCCGAGGACGACGACAGCGACGAGGACTATAAGCCCCGCCGCCGCAAGGACAATACGAGCAAGAAGAAAAAGGCCGCAAGAGCAAAAGCCGCTGCCGAATACAAGCCCGCACCCGCGCCGAGCGACATCGACGAGCTCACAGAGCAGACCCGCCGCCTGAACGAGGAGGCCGAACGGCTCGAGGCAGAGGCTCTCCAGAACGATTACGAAAAGGCGCGCCGGGAATACGAGGAGGCTCGCCGCCGCTTCGAGGCCGCCAGCCGCGGCGTCAGCGACGATAAATAAACACATCCGCCCTCCGAGCTTTTCGGAGGGCGTTTTAACGGGGTGATGCAATGAACAGAGACGAGCTCAGAGACTATATACTGCAAAACTACGCCGCGGTGTCGGACTTCCCGTGGCTGAGTGACCCGAGCTACGAGGTGTTCCGGCACGAATCGAGCCGAAAGTGGTTCGGCCTTGTGATGGAAGTGCCTCGCAATAAGCTCGGGCTTTCGGGCAGCGAGCCGATGACGATAATGAACTTAAAATGCGAGCCGCTGCTTATTGACGCTCTGCGCACGGAAACCGGCTTTTATCCCGCCTATCACATGAACAAGGAGCATTGGATAAGCGCCGTGCTCTCCGCCGTCGAGGACGATAAGCTCCGCCTTCTCATCGACATGAGCTGGGAATTGACTTAGCCGCCGCGTGTGTTATATAATCAGAGGTATCACTTGCCGCAGGCCGGCAGATCGGAGTAATGATCTATGAACAAGCACAAAATCAACATATTCATTGCGCTCGTGCTGGTGCTCATCGTTATCGCCGCGGTTTCCGCGCTTCTCACCAGCCGCAATATAAATAACACAGTCCCGACGGAGAGCGAGCAGCCGACTCCGGCGCTGACGCCGAGCGTCATCTCGACCCCTACCCCCGCGCCGGCGCAGAGCGCCGAGCCCTCGGCAAGCCCGAACACGACGAACGATCCAAACGCGACGGATAAGCCGACGCAGACAAACGCGCCGCAGCCGTCAAACAGGGTCGTAAACCGCACGATAAATCAGTCCGGCAGCTTTGAAAGCAACACCGGCACGAAGATGATAATGTACGCAAACTGGACGGCGACCTCGCAAAACAGCGAGACCGTCACCATAAAGCTCGATGTTATCCTGAGCACCTACACGCTCAATGTCGGCGCGCACAGCGGCGTTATCACCGTCGCCGGGCAGGACTACGCCTTCACGAGCCCCGCAATAAGCTACAAGAGCGAGCAGGCGAGAAACAACGCGCTGCTCACGAGCCGCAGCATTGAGGTGACCGTTCCCACCGGTCAGGCGACGTCTGTTCCCGTGTCCGTCTCGTGGAACTTCAACGGCGTCTACGGCGGCGTTGAGATAAGCAGAGTCACAGCCGGCGGCACGATAAACATTCAGGGATGAAGGTGATCGCATGAAATCCACCCTTCGCAGAACATGGGCCGAGGTCGACCTTGACGCGATAAGGCACAACTATGAAACGCTCCGCGCACGCATCGGCGAGAACATCAAGTTCCTCGGCGTCGTGAAGGCCGACGCATACGGCCACGGCGCGGTGCACGTCGCGAAAACGCTTCAGGAGCTGGGCGCTGACTATCTCGCGGTGTCGAGCCTCGACGAGGCGATGGAGCTTCGAGCAAACGGCATCGTCATGCCCATTCTCATCCTCGGGCACACGCCCGCAGAGCAGGTGCCGAACCTCATCGCCAACAACATTACCCAGACCGTGACCTGCCTTGCCAAGGCGCAGGAATACAACGAAGCCGCCGCGCAGTTCGGAGGGAAGGTGCGCGTTCACATGAAGGTCGACACCGGCATGTCGCGCCTCGGCGTGCTCTGCGCCGGACGGCATTTTGACACCGGAGTCGACGGCATTGTCGACAGCTGCAATATGCCGAACCTCGAGGTCGAGGGCATTTTCACGCATTTTGCCGTCGCCGACGAGACGGACGCGGACGATGTCGACTACACAAAGCGCCAGTTTGAGCTGTTTAGGGCCACCGTTTCCGCCGTCGAGCAGCGCCTCGGCCGCCGCATAGCGATCCGCCACTGCGCCAACACCGGCGCCGTCGCCCTGTATCCGGAAACGTACATGGACATGGTGCGCCCCGGTCTTCTGCTGTACGGCTATGGCGAGTTTGCCGCCGGGCTCGGCCTGCGCCCGGCGATGACGCTCAAGGCCATGATAAACACGATAAAAATTTACGACGAGGGCACGGACATAAGCTACGGCCGCATGTTCCGCACGAGCGCTCCCACGCGCATCGGCGTTATACCCTACGGCTACGCCGACGGATTTTTCCGCTGCCTTTCCAACCGCTGCAGCATCATGACCTCCTACGGTCCCGCGCCGCAGCGCGGCAGGATCTGCATGGATATGAGCATGATCGATTTAAGTAAGCTGCCCGACGTCGGCGTCGGCGACGAGGTCGAGATCTTCGGGCCGCATAACCCCGTCGAGACCCTCGCGCGGCTCGCCGGTACCATACCCTACGAGCTCGTCTGCGCCGTCAGCAAGCGCGTCCCGCGCGTGTATTTCAAAAACGGCGTCGAGATCGACCGCGAACTCCTCCTCCGTTTTTAGAGGCGCACGGACGCAGCTGCGGATTCCTGAATATAAAAAAAGCCACGGGTGACCGTGGCTTTAATGCTTTTGATATCAGATTTTTGCTTCGGCGTTTGCTTTTTTCTTCTCGGGCTTTACGATTGCCGCAAGGCCGAAGACAAGCAGACCGAAGATGACGGCCGGGAGTATCCAGTACAGACCCATATCGTACAGGGGCAGATGCTCCATCGCGGGCAGCTTGAACGCGCACAGGATGCTCGAGCCGACAGCGCCCAGCGCCGCGCCGCGGCTGACATAGTCGCTTACCTTGGGCATGACGAGGGAGATGAAAATAACGACGAGCGCGGGGGGATAGACGATGTCCAGCACGGGAGCCGCGATGGCGACGATGCGGTCGAGGCCGAGGTTGGATGCGACTGCGCTGAACACGCAGATGATGATGACGAATGCCTTGTAGGGCACCTTGTCGCGGCACAGCTCGGTGAAGTAGGCTGCCGCGGAGCTGGTAAGGCCGATGGCGGTGGTCATGCAGGCCAGTCCCACGACGACGCCGAAGATGACCATGCCGACCTTGCCCATGAGAGCCTCAACGATAGCCATGACGAGTTCTGCGCGGCCGATCTCAAGGCCGTACTGAGTCGAAACGGTCGCACCGAGATAGCACAGACCCATGTAAACGCCCAGCAGCAGCACACCTGCAAGGATGGCCGAGCCCGAGACAAGCTTGAACTTCTGGCCGTTGGAGGTATAGCCCTTGGAGGCGGCGCTCTGGAGGATGATTATGCCGAACGGCAGCGCGGCCAGCGCGTCCATGGTCTGGTAACCGGCCTTGATGCCGCCGAGAACGACGTTATCCGCGTTCGGGGTGAGCGAGATCTCGCCCAGCGGGGTCGCAATGCCCTTGACGATAATGACCGCGAGGCCGATAAGCAGCAGCGGGGTCAGCACAGCGCCTACGATATCGACGACGGCCGACTGGCGGATGCACAAAAACAGGATCAGCGCGAAGAACAGGATCGAGAACACAACGGAGGATACGCCGCTGATGTTCGGAACGATGGCCATTTCAAAGGTGGTAGCCGCCGTGCGGGGGATGGCGACCATGGGGCCGATGCACAGGATAAGTGCGCTCATGAGCACTGCCGCAGGGATCTTGCCCAGGCGTGCGGTTACCGCCTCGCTGCTGCCGACACGCAGGAGCGAGAACACGGCGAACATCGCAAGGCCGATATCGGCGATAAAGTACGCCGAAAAGCCCCTGAGCCAGTCGGGACCGGCCTCAACGCCGAGGTACGGGGGGAAAATAACGTTGCCCGCGCCGAAAAACATCGCGAACAGCGCAAATCCGACAACGATAACGTCGCGGACGGCGTGTTTCTTATTAAGCTGCATTGTTGTTTCCTCTTTCATCATTTGCTTTTCTCTCTGCTGTTTTACAGTGCAGCGGTATGCACTGAAAAATCTTAATACAGGATATCATTTTTTTCATGAGAGCGGAAATTACTGTTTTTCATCGATATATTAAAATTTTTAATATTATGCAGTAGTTTTTTTCATCCCCGGTATGACAAATTGTTAACCAAAAGTTATTGAATCTGTCGATTTGAAGTGGTATATTTACGTGGCGATATTGTAGACATTAATCTATTGTAAGAAAGGTGGGAGCGTTATGGATGACGGAAAACTGCGCGCGGTGCTCACGGCGGTCGAGCGCGGCAGCTTCAGCAAGGCTGCGGCGGAGCTGGGCTACACGCAATCGGCAATGACGCATCTTGTAAATAATCTGGAAGCGGAGCTGGGCTGCACTCTGCTCAATCGCGGCAGTCACGGTGTTCGCCTCTCCGAAGAGGGGGAGCAGCTTCTGCCGTATATAAATGGCGTGATCGATGCCTGCGACGCGCTGCGTCAGGAGGCCGCCGCTCAGAGTCGGACGCAGAGCCATCAGCTCAGCCTCGGCTGCTTTGCGAGCATTGCCCGCGCCGAGCTGCCGGCGATACTGCAGGAGTTCAAGAAAGCATACACCGATATTGATATTGAGGTCACCGTCCGGGGCTACGAGCTGCCGAAGCTTCTGTCAAAGGGCGAGGTTCAGCTTGCGCTTGTGGACGAGACCTGCGCCGAGGGCTTTGAGTGGATACCGCTAACGCGAGTTCCTCTCGTCGCGGTCGTGCCGCCGTCGTTCCGTTGGGACCGCGAGCGCATCTCCATCGAGCGGCTTTTGAAGGAGCCGTTTATAAGCTGCGCCGAGCAGTACGCCGAAAAGCTGCTGCCGCCGAACGCAAAGCGCATCCAGGTCGAGGCCTCGGACGACGCTACGATCCTGTCGCTTGTCGCCGGCGGGCTGGGCGTATCGGTGTTGTCGGCATTCTCGCTGGCAGGATACGAGGGGCAGGTCAAGTCCATCCCCCTCGAGGTGCCCGTCGTCGTGCGCGTCGGCGTTGCTATAAAATCCCTCGAATTGGCCTCGACCTCCGCGCGCCGCTTCGTAAAATTCCTAAAAAACCACTACGGTGTTTCAGAAACGCTTTGACGCAGCTACGGATACGGTGATTGCCGTGTCCCGGTGTCGAAACTGCGGAGGAAACCGTGAAACTGCCGCCTCCGGAATTTTGGCCGGGGCCGGTTCAGACTCGTAGGGGCGAGCATTGCTCGCCCGCATAGTCGGAAGCAAATTTAACACAAATGCAAAAAAGAGAGTGCAGACTTGAATCTGTACTCTCTTTTTTAGAGGCGGTTTTACATTGTACTTATACTGATTTTGAGTCAGCCCGACCGGAAGTCGATGAAAAAACGCAAAATTCGAACCGCACTTACGGGAAGCGACAGTTTTACGGTTTTGTCGGAAACCTCGATACCGGGCTTATGCAATAAACGTATCGGTACAGCCTTAATTCGCCTCTAAAAATTCGCCGCCGCAGGCATCGCTGACCGCCTCGCCTGCCGGCAGATGACTCAGCTGTGCCCTGAGCAGGAGCATTTTTTCCGCAAGAATAGAGTAATCCAGCACGCTTTTGCCTCCTATTGCTAATACTGTTAGTTAAATGATAACATAAAAATCACCCATATGCAAGCGCATAAGGGCGAAATATAATATTTATTCAAATTCTGAACGCGTTCTTAACTCAGGTCACGTCGATGCAGTATTCCGTGACCGTTCCGTTGTCTGTCGATATGATGAGCCACATGTCGTCCATGTAATCTACGCCGAGGTAATACACGAGCGTGGTCTCCGGCGGATAGTTTTTATCGCTGAGCTTGAAGGAGCTCTGTCCGTCGCCGTCCTCTGCGCCCAGAAGCGCGATAACGTTATCCTCGCTAATGCCGATGAGCGGGTGCTTTTCGAGCATGTCGTCGACGATCATATAGCGCTCGGACGCGTTTGACAGCCACTTTTCCTGCGAGAACGTGTGCTGAGAGCGGTACATGAAAAAGATGACCGCGATCACCAGCAATATGCACACAAGGACCGAAAAGGCGATGATAATACCTCTTTTGGCACGCTTTGCCTCGTTTTCCATAGTCCGCAGCTCCTTTCGGTTTTTTAAAAACAGCTGCTTATTCAGAGAATGAGCAGCTGTTTTGCTTATTTTATTATGCCTCGCCGCGCTCCTTGAGAGCTTCCTTGCGGGAGAGGTTTACTCTGCCGCGGTCGTCGATCTCGGTGACCTTGACCCAGGTCATGTCGCCGACGTTCAGAACGTCCTCGACCTTCTCGGTGCGCTTGAACTCAAGATCCTTGATGTGGCACATGCCGTCCTTGCCCGGGGCGAGCTCGATGAACGCGCCGATGGGGATGATGCGGACGACCTTGCCGTAGTACAGCGCGCCGACCTCGGGCTCGAAAACGATGTTTTCGATGGTCTGACGTGCCGCGCGGCATGCCTCGATATCCTCGGAGGCGATGAAGATGCTGCCGTCGTCGTCGATGTCGATCTTGCAGCCGGTGTCGGCGGTGATCTTCTGGATGACCTTGCCGCCGGAGCCGATGACCTCGCGGATCTTGTCGGGATTGATCTTCATCTGGATCATCTTCGGAGCGGTCTTGGCCAGTTCCTTGCGCGGCTCGGGCAGAGCCTTGAGCATGACCTCGTCGAGTATCTGATAGCGGGCTTCGCGGGTGATCTCGAGAGCTTCCTTGACGATCTCGTGCTTGAGTCCGTCGTTCTTGAGGTCCATCTGGATGGCGGTGATACCGGCCTTGGTGCCGGCGACCTTGAAGTCCATCTCGCCGTGGAAGTCCTCAACGCCCTGGATGTCGATGAAGGTGGTGAAGTCGTCGCCATCCTGGATAAGGCCGCAGGAGATACCGGCAACGGGAGCCTTGATAGGAACGCCCGCGTCCATGAGCGCAAGGGTCGTTCCGCAGATCGAGCCCTGAGAGGTCGAGCCGTTGGAGGACAGGATCTCGGAGACTACGCGGATGGTGTAGGGGAAGTCCTCGACAGAGGGGATGACGCTCTCAAGCGCTTTCTCTACCAGTGCGCCGTGGCCGTATTCGCGGCGGCCGGTGCTGCGGCTGGCACGAGCCTCGCCCGTGGAGTAGGAGGGCATATTGTAGTGGTGCATGAAGCGCTTTTCTTCCTCTTCCCAGATGGTGTCGAGCTTCTGGGACATGGAGAGAGTTGCGAGCGTCGCTATCGACAGGACCTGAGTCTGGCCGCGGGTGAACAGTGCCGAGCCGTGAACGCGGGGGATCAGGCCGACCTCGCTGCCGAGGGGACGGATCTCGTTCATTGCGCGGCCGTCTACGCGCTTGCCGGCCAGCAGCCACTTCTTGACGACCTTCTTCTGCAGCTTGTAGAGTATCTCGTCCATGTACTGCATCATGTCGGGGTGCTCCTCGGAGTACTTTTCCTCCATTGCGGTCACCCAGTCGTTTACGCGGGCTTCGCGGACGTTTTTGTCGTCGGTATCCATGCAGTATTCCATGCCCTCGAACTCGTTCTCGACGAGCTTACCAAACAGCTCCTCGTCAAAGGAAGCGTGCTCGTACTCGAACTTCGGCTTGCCGATCTCGGCTACCATCTTGTCGATGAGGTCGAGAACGGGCTGCAGATGCTCGTGAGCCTGAACGATGCCCTCGTACATGACGTCCTCGGGGACCTGATCGGCCTCGGACTCGATCATGACGATCTTCTTGTGAGTTGCTGCGATGGTGGTGGTCATGCGGTTGGTCTTGCGCTCCTCCTGGGTGGGGTTAAACAGGTACTTTTCGCCGTCCCAGCCGAGAACGATGCCCGCGATGGGGCCGTTAAACGGAACGTCGGAGATGCTGACTGCTGCCGATGCGCCGATCATTGCGGTGATCTCGGGGCTGCAGTCGCGGTCGACGGACAGAACCTCGCAGGCGATGACGACGTCATTGCGCAGGTCGGAGGGGAACAGGGGGCGCATGGGGCGGTCGATAAGGCGGGAGGCCAGGACCGCGGGCAGGCTGGGCTTACCCTCGCGGCGCATGAAGCTGCCGGGGATGCGGCCGACTGCGTAAAGCTTTTCGTTGAAGTCAACTGCGAGAGGGAAGTAGTCGATGCCGTCCTTGGGACGAGCCGAGGCGGTGCAGGTGACCAGAACGGTGGTCTCGCCGTAGGTCACGAGGACTGCGGCGTTGCACAGCTCCGCCATCTTGCCGACCTCCATCTTCAGAGGACGGCCTTCGTACTCGATCTCGAATTTTCTGTACTCGGGAAATTCTTTGTGAGTGATTATCATTTGTTTGCTCCTTTTCATTATATATTTCAAAATCGCCGGAGCATAGCACTTGAAAACCGGCTCTGTCTCAGAACAGATTTTCAAATACTAAGCCCCTTTAGAGGCGAATTGAGAATGAACTTATACGTTTATTGCGCTTCCCCGGTTCGAGAGTACCGGCGAAACCGCTATAGCGGGCGAGCAATGCTCGCCCCTACGAATAGCTTTAAGTGTGCAGGCAAAGCTTTTGCACCAATACAGAACAACAGCTGCGCACTAACGACCCCTCAGTCAGCCTACGGCTGCCAGCTCCCCTTACGCAGGGGCGCCAATGGGGTGCACTGCAAATATATACTGCACTTACGGGAAGCGGCAGTTTTCCGGTTTTGTCGGAATTTTCGACACCGGGCTTGCGCAATATGTGTATCGGTAGGTGCGTCAATACGCCTCTGAAAAAGCCTTCCCCTTCGAGGGGAAGGTGTCGGCGAAGCCGGCGGATGAGGTGTGATTAAATCCGTGCGCCAACGGCGCACACATATAGCTATTCACTGTCAGCTATCGGCTATCGGCTAACCTGCTTTTTTCATCGCTTTGCAATGAAAAAAGCAGGGGACATATTCACTTGTCCCCTGCTTAAAACCTTCATACCCTTCGGAAATGCCGGACTTACTTGCGGATGCCCAGCTTTGCAATGATCGCGCGGTAACGCTCGATATCCTTCTTTGCGAGGTAGTCGAGCAGACGGCGGCGCTTACCGACCATCTTGTACATGCCCAGACGGCTGTGGTCGTCGTTGGGATGAACCTTCAGGTGAGCGGTCAGCTCGCGGATGCGCTGAGTGAGGATGGCGATCTGAACCTCGGGAGAGCCGGTGTCGCTCTCGTGGGTCTTGTTTGCCTCAATAACGGCGGTCTTGGTCTCTTTGGTGATCATAATTATACCCCTTTCTGAATTTTCATATACCCTGTGACTAAGTAGAGGGATGAAAGGTCTCCCGAATACTGAGTTCACGGGCTTAGCCTTGTAATATTACCACTTACGGCGGCTTTTGTAAAGATATTTTTTATCCGACCACCGCGGGCGCGCCGCTTGCGTTCACATCGACGGTTTTAAAATAGAGATCCTTGAGCGTATCGGCGCTCGCGCCCTGCGACATGCCGACAGACCAGCTGAAGCCGCCAAGGTACCAGTAGACTATGCCTGCGCCGTTTCCGTCGAGCTTTAAGATGGGGTTGCCCTGCAAAAGCTCGAGCGTTGTGAAGCCCTCATCCTTCCAGGTGTAGTGCATGCCGGAGATGTCCTGCTGCTCATTCGTTTTCTGCGCGCGGATGGTAAATGTGCCTTAATCGGCCTGATACAGCGTCGTATCGCCGTCGATGGTCGTGTAAACGGGCGTTTTGCCCTCAATTTCGGGCATAACGATGCCGGCTGCTTTGAATTCCTCGGCGCTCGATTCGTGCACGGGGTTTGCTATCTGATTGTTGTTATCGGTGCTTTTATTATCCTGAGCCGAGCAGGCGCACAGCGCGGCGGCCATCGCAAGGCACAGCGCGCAGCAGATGATATTTTTAAGCTTTTTCATTTTTAAATTTACTCCTTTAAAGGTCATGATGAGTCCTATGACGAAGTATCGCGAAAAAATGTTCCGCAAATATTTGATATTGCCTGAGCTATATGATAACATAATTGCCGAACGAGGTGAAAAGAAAAATGGACAGTAATTTTTTCGCGCTCATCTCCCGCATGCGCTATATTGAGCGCTGGAGCCTGATGCGCAATTCCATACATGAAAACATTCAGGAGCACAGCCACATGGTCGCCGTTATCGCCCACGCCTTGGGCGTTATCCGCCGCGACGTGTACGGCATTCCCTGCGATCCCGAGGCCTGCGCGACGGTCGCTCTGTATCACGACGCAAGCGAGATACTCACAGGCGATCTGCCCACGCCGATAAAATACCACGACGAGGAGATCATGAGCGCTTATCGCCGAGTCGAGACAATAGCGTCGGAAAAGCTTCTGGGCATGCTGCCGCAGGAGCTTCAGGCGGCGTTTGAACCGGTGCTCGTCGGCGAGACGCAGCGCGAGCTGCACCCGATAGTCAAGGCCGCCGACAAGCTGAGCGCCTATATTAAATGTATAGAGGAGCGCAAGGCCGGAAACAACGAATTTTTAAACGCCGAAAAACAGACGCTTGCGGCGATCCACGCCTACAATCTGCCGGAGGCCGAGTATTTCATCGAGCATTTCATTCCGGCGTTCGAAAAGACTCTTGACGAATTGGGGACGATAGAATAATGGAAAATTCAAAGCTTCAGAGAATAAACGAGCTCGCCCGCATAAAAAAGGAGCGCGAGCTGACCGCCGAGGAGCTTGCCGAGCGCGACGCGCTGCGAAAGGAATACATCGAAGAGTGGCGCAAGGGTGCAATAGAGGTGCTTGAAAACACCTATATCCAGACCCCCGACGGGAAAAAGCATAAGCTTCAGAGGAAGGACGGAAAATGACAGCGTTTTCGGTATGCTTAAATGCGGTCGTTCCGATATTTCTCATCATGGCGCTCGGCTGCCTTGCGAGGCATCTGGGCGCTATAAAACGCTCGGATGTGCCGAAGCTCAACAAAATGCTGTTCCGTTACTTCATGCCGGTGATGCTGTTTTATAACATCTACACCTCCGACCTGTCGAGCGCGGTGCAGCCGAAGCTGCTCATATTCGCGGCCGCCGGCGTTATCGTCGAGTTTTTCCTCAGTCTTGCCTATGTCATGCTGACCGAGAAGGAAACGGCAAAGCGCGGCGTGAAGATCCAGGGCATTTACCGCTCGAACTTTGTCATCATCGGCCTGCCGCTTGCGACGGCGCTCGTTCCCGGAGCGGACGCGGGCGCGGTCGTCATGCTCATCGCCGTGGTCGTCCCGATGTTCAACGCCATTGCCGTCGTGACGCTTGAGCTTTTTAACGGCAATAAGCCCAAGCCCCTGCACATCATCGCGGATATATTCAAAAATCCGCTCATCCTCGGAACGATCGTGGGCATAGCCTTCCTGCTGCTGGGCATAAAGCTTCCCGATGCGCTGCTGTCGACGATAAAGCAGATCGCCGGAGCGACCAACCCCATGATGCTGTTCATGCTCGGAGCGTTCTTCCAGTGGGGCGGCATACATAAATACGTCAAGGATCTTGTCGAGGTCTGCCTCGGCAGGCTCGTTATCATGCCCGGTATATTCCTCACCGCGGCCTATCTTCTCGGCATACGCGGCATAGCCTTTGCCGGGATGATAGCCATCTTCGGCTCGGCTACGGCCATCGCGTCGTTTACGATGGCCCAGCAAATGGGCGGCGACGATGAGCTCGCGGGCGATATCGTCGTATCCACCAGCGCCCTGTGCTGCTTTACGATGTTCGCCTGGTCTCTGGTTTTCAAATCCCTCGGGGTTTTTTAGAGGCGAACTACCGCACCTACGGATACGCTTATTGCGGTAGCCCGGTATCGAGGGTGCGGAGGAAACCGTACAACCGTCGCACCCCGCGAGTATGGCATGAATTTTGCGGTAGCCCGGTATCGAGGGTGCCGACCAAACCGAAAAACTGCCGCTTCCAAATAGTACAGCGCAATTTTTCAGAGGCAGATGAGGTGAATCGGCTATCTGCTCGTTGAACATAAGGAGGTCACTATAGTGAAATATATAGGTATGCCCATGGGCATGTGGGCGCTGTTTGCCGGATCGTTCCGCAGGCAGCTTACGGCCTTCTGCGCCTGCTCGATGAGCTCCAGCTTACCGGTCACGGTGTCGATTGCGTCCACGAAGTAGTCATACTGCGTAAAGTCAAACTGCTCCGCTGTCTGCGGAGCATAAAATGTCTTATAGGTGCGGACAACGGCGTTCGGATTGATCTCCTTGATGCGCTGCTCCGCCACATCCACCTTGTACTGCCCCACGGTCTTGCGTGTGGCGAAGATCTGGCGATTCACATTCGTCAGGCACACCCGGTCGTCATCGATGAGATCCAGCGCGACCACACCGCTGCGCACCAGCGCCTCCACCGTATAGCCGCCCACTCCGCCGATGCCGAACACGGCCACGCGGGTATTAAACAGCCGCTCCATGCCGTCCCGGCCGAGAAGCAGCCGCGTTCTTGAAAACTGATTGAGCATCTTCGCTTATCCTCCGATTCCCTGGGTCAACACCTTCATCTGTCCGCCGCAGACCATTCCTTCCACTTCTGCCGCATCATTGCTCATATACGCCTCTTACCGGATATGACTACCGATTTTCATCTGTACCGATGACCGTAATGGTATTTCGCAGCATCCCCATCCAGCAGGATTTGTTTTACCACCCGAAGAAAAAGTTCTTCTGCCTGCCGGTCAATATCCGCAAGATAGGCATTCAATTCACTGCTGGTCAACAGATTGGCATATCGCCCACGGTGGCACTCCTTGAGATAACGGAGATGCCGCTGCCACCATACCCCGATTGCCTGATTTTCCTCCGGCTCATCATCTCCGGCAATCAGGTAGTAGTCACCGACCAATTCATACTTCAGTCCTGTGCGTTCATCTGTGACAAATCTCTCCATTCGTATAACCTCCTTTGCTTTTCTGCAACCATTGTAGCAGGAGGATTAGCGGAAATCGAATGTGCGGATAGCAAAAAAGCGCCGTCTCGGAATCACTTCCAAGACGGCGCTTTTCTGTTGCGGATCAGAGCGAACACTTCACGGCGAAACCGCCGCTGAAGAAATAGGTGTTCGTCCAATACCTGTTTGGTGGACCCGAAGGGATTCGAACCCTCGACCTCTCGGATGCGAACCGAACGCGCTCCCAGCTGCGCTACGGGCCCAAGTGCTATCAGCTTTAGTATTATAACACACTTTTCAGAAAAGTAAAGAAAATATTTGTTGATTATATCACTTATTTGAGTTATAATACTTTCGCGGCTTTTGACAAGGCTGCACTAGTTGGGGAGCCAGCGGTGCCCTGTTACCTGCAATCCGCTACAGCAGGAATGAATTCCCAACATAGGATCTGTCATGTGTCGTCTGACTCCGGTAAGCAGCGTTGACGAGCCGGTCTCGCGCAACGGAAACCCGTGAACCATGTCAGGCGGGGAACCGAGCAGCATTAAGCGGTGCTTTTCGTGTGCCGCGAGGGTGCCGGTTCTGAGCCGGCTGCCGGCGTAACGGGCATATGTCAGTTTTCGAAGTTGGGTGTGCAGTCTTGTCAAGGGCCGCATTATATTTATCCGCATTATAATTTATCACGGGACATTGCTTATGTATCAGGCTTTATATCGGAAGTGGCGTCCGAAGACCTTTGACGAGGTCGTCGGGCAGAAGCACATAACGGAAACGCTTAAAAATCAGATATCCACGGGCAGGACCTCGCACGCGTATCTTTTCATCGGAACGCGCGGCACGGGCAAGACGACCTGCGCCAAGATCCTCGCCAAGGCGCTCAACTGCGAGCACCCGGAAAACGGCAACCCCTGCGGGAAGTGCCCTGCCTGCCTCGGCATCGAGGACGGCAGCGTCATGGACGTTGTCGAGATCGACGCCGCGTCCAATAACGGCGTGGATAACGTCCGCCAGCTGCGCGAGGAGGCCGTGTTTTCGCCCGTCTCTGTCAAAAAGCGCGTGTACATCATCGACGAGGTGCACATGCTGTCCACGGCGGCGTTCAATGCCCTGCTGAAAATTCTCGAGGAGCCGCCGGAGCACCTGGTGTTCATCCTTGCAACGACGGAGCTCAATAAAGTACCGGCGACGATACTCTCGCGCTGCCAGCGGCACAGCTTCAAGCGCCTTGACGCGCAGCTTATAGCCGGGCATCTCGAGCACGTCGCAAAGTGCGAGGGGCTCAGGCTCGAGCGCAGTGCGGCCGAGCTCATTGCGGGACTTGCCGAGGGCGGCATGCGCGACGCGCTGTCGCTGCTCGATCAGTGCTCGGGCGAGAGCGATATAGACACCGACACCGTATACTCGGCCATGGGACTGACAGGCAACCGCCGCACGGCGCAGCTTCTGGATCATGCCGTCAAGGGGAACACCGACGAGGCGCTCAGGCTGTTTGATCAGCTCTGGCGCGACGGTAAGGATCCCGCGACGCTGCTGTATGAGACGAACACGCTCCTGCGCGACTGCCTTATGCTGTCTGTCGCGCCCAAGGCCGGGGCGGATCTTATATCCGGCCGCTTCAGCCGAGATATTTTGAATGTTTTCTGCAAAAGGCTCACAAAGGCCGAGATCATAAACCGCATAAACACGGTCTCGGACTATATTCTGAAGATACGCGACTCGAAAAGCGCAAAGCTTACGGCCGAGCTGTGCATAATAGCTCTGTGCGATCCGCGCCTCACCGAGGGAGTCGACGAGCTGCGCGCGAGGATTTCGCGCATCGAGGAGGATATGAAGCATGCGCCTGCTCGAAAGCTTGCGCCCGCTTACGAGGCCGAGGACGAGGAAGAAGAGGAGTTCCGCTCCACGCTCGACGAGCCGCCCTTTGACCTCGACGAGCCGCCCGCGCCGCGCCCGCAGTATGAGGAAGACCCCGCGGACGAGCTCGACCCGGCGCAGTTTGCCGAGTATCAGCCGGAGGACGATCTTTTGGACAAGGCCTCGCCCGTTGATCTCAACCCCGACGCTCCGGCAAGCGCGGCTGACGCGCCGCAGGATAACGAAGCTCTGTGGACGGCGATAGTCGAAAAGGCGGAGGAGGAGCTTCCGCGCGGCGTTATCCCGATCCTTTCAAATCCCGCGCAGACGCGCTGCACGGTGAGCTATGATACGCTCGCGCTCGAGGTTGTGCCCGGCTTTTTCTTTACGGCGGTGAACAATCAGGCCGTGCTCATGCGGCTGCGTGAGGCGGCGAACGCGATAACCGGACGCAGCCTTAAGGTCACGATCTCCGAGCTGCACGAGGATAACAGCAAGCCCAGAAGAGACATCGAGGAACTCAGAAAATTCAAGGAAACTCGCTTCGTATAATTATAATCTTGTATAACAATTTAGGAGGAATTTTGATATGGCAAAAGGCGGATTTCGCGGCGGTATGGGCGGCGGCAATATGATGAAGCAGGCTCAGAAGATGCAGGAAGAATTCATGAAGATGCAGCAGGAGCTCGAGAGTAAGGAGTTCACCTCCACTGTCGGCGGCGGCGCCGTCAAGGCGACGATGATCGGCACGCGCGCGCTCAAGAGCATCGAGATAGACCCCTCGGCGGTCGATCCCGACGATGTCGAGATGCTGCAGGACATGATCGTTGCAGCAGTCAACGAGGCGATCACGCAGAGCGAGAACGCGACCAACGAGGCAATGAGCAAGCTCACCCCCATGGGCTTTCCTTTCTGATGGCGATTTGACGCTGGTACCGATACGGTGATTGCGCAAGCCCGGTGTCGAGGCTGCGGTCAAGACCGCAGAGAGTAGATAGCTAATAGCTCATGGCCGATAGCCCAATGTGTTTGCCTTCGGCAAACTGATTTGATTACACCTCATCCGTCGGCGCAACGTTCTATATTGGTGCAAAAAAAGAGAGTGCAGACATAAAATCTGCGCTCTTTTTTTCATGCACTTATCTTCTGCGTTTTCTTCATGTCCTGTACTTCTGTGCTTTCCATCGTGCGCGTGTGGACGATCGGCTGCCAGCCGGGGTTTTTGAACATCGCCGCAATGCAGATGGGCACGAAGGTCAGCATGAACAGCGGGAAGGTGAAGGCATAAAGCAGCTTTTTTGCCGCGGTGCAGCGTATGAACTTCCACTCCGAGAGCGTCGTTATTGCGCCGACGGCAAACAGCGTGAAGTACAGCCCCACAAAGGTCT
The DNA here is from genome assembly GCA_004558025.1 of Clostridiales bacterium. Lineage (GTDB taxonomy): Bacteria > Bacillota > Clostridia > Oscillospirales > Oscillospiraceae > F23-B02. Next base: position 2,215 of record SFEG01000015.1, on the reverse strand, counting down.
GCCAGCCCGCCGCGCCGAGAGATGCCCAATCGCCGCCGCCGACGAGATTCGCTATCGCCGCGCCGATGTTCACAACGATGCTCAGCCCCGTGAGGATGGCAGCCGGCATGATGCTCATGGCCATGTCGTAGCAGGAAAAGCTGCCGTGCAGCATCCCGCGAAGAAGCCTTCCGCCGTAGCGCGCGAACACCTGCATGTAGCCGCGCGACCAGCGCATGCGCTGCCGCCAGGACTGTTTGAAGGTCACTGGCTGCTCATCGTAGGTCACGGCGTCCGGGCAGTAGCCGATCTTGATGCCGTCGGTGACATTGTCGATGGTAAACTCGATATCCTCGGTCAGCAGGAAGAAGTGCCAGCCGCCGCAGCGCTCGAGAATTTTGCGCGTGAACAGAAAGCCCGTACCCGAGACGGCGCAGCTGCTGCCGACTGCGGCGCGCGCACCGTTAAGGTAGCGCGACTCACGCAGAAACCACAGGCCGATGCCCGCGGAGATCCAGTTGTCGCCGTAGTTTTTCGAGTTTCGGTAGCAGGTGACGATGTCGTGTCCCTGCTCGGCACAGCCGCACATGGCGGCGATGAAGCCGGGGTCGAGGATGTTGTCCGCGTCGAGGACTATGTACGCGTCGTAGCTCAGGCCGAGCGAGCGCAGCTTATGCAGCAGGAAGTTCAGAACATAGCCCTTGCCGACATGCTCGGTGTCCTGCCGCTCGAAGACCCTCGCGCCGCGCTCGCGGGCTATCTCGGCGGTGCGGTCGCTGCAGTTGTCCGCGCCTACTACGATGTCGATAAGGTGCTGGGGATAGTCCTGCGCGCGGATGCTGTCGATGAGCTCGCCTATGACGGCCTGCTCGTTTCGCGCGGCGATGAGCACCGCAACGCGCTTGCCGCGGCTTTCGAGATACGAATATTTCCGCTGAGTCAAGAGCCCGATGGGTATGTATGCGAACTGATACGAATAGCACAGAAAAAATACGCACATTATTACAAAGTTGATCTTTTCGACAGTGCTCATGCGCTCACCTAAAATTCTTTCGTGATCTTATCCTGCCCCCGAGGGCGCGGAAAGTAATAGCTAACTGTGTGGTTTGTTCTAATACGGTTAGAATACACATAAACGCTGAGTCTGTCAAGACCTTTTTCGGGCGTATTCGGTCATTTGCGAACACGGCGATCGAGGCTGCCCGGTGCTGAAGCTGCCGGCAAAACCGAAAAACTGCCGTGCTGAGGTATTGCGCCTTTGTGCGCTGTTTGGTATAGTGATAAAAAACCGAGCGTGAGGAGAACGGCAATGACAAAAATCTTATTCGTTTGTCACGGCAGGACTCCATGACTACTCGCAATCCTCGGAATAATGGGGCAAAATGGGGCATAATTCGATGTCTGCCAGGGTATGAGACTACCGGGAGACTACGAGTAAGCGACTTTAAATCTAGGAGTGTAGGGTAATCGTTAATCGGGTATATATAGTATGCACCCCCTGCTGATAATCGTTAATGGGGTTCTACCAGGTGACTACTACACTTCGGAATTAAAAAATTCTCTTCTATAATAAATGGATTTGTTTTCTTGTATTGTCCATGTGGAGACGGTAGTATTGATGTCACGAGTAAGTAAATAAAGGCTGAAAATGCCCACAAATAAAGGGATTTCTACTATCCAGGCAATCAAATGCCGGACGGTGGAAATCCCTTTTTGTTATCTCGGAAACAAATCAACCGCTCTGTTCAGTAGAGGTTGAGAATACAGATTTGCTTTCGGTAGGTCGAGAATACAGATTAACTGTTTTTGACCATAGGGTTGAGGATACAGATTCGCTACTATCGAAGGTACTTGCATATTCAGAAAATTTGTAGAGGTTATTGAAAAATCAAGACGAAAGTGATAGAATAAAAACGTTATTTATTAACAGCGGTAAGCTAATAAATAACGGTATGCGTTATTTAATATCGATATATGGGGACGAAATAATGATAAAAATAAAATTGTGTGAACTGATGGGACGCGAAAAAATGACGAGGAAAAAACTGTCAGAACTAACGGGCATAAGGCCCAATACCATCGGTGATTTATACCGCGAGGACATAAAGAAAATTGACTTGCACATTTTAGATAAGATTTGCGAGGTCTTTGAATGTGAGATTGCAGACCTCCTTGAGTATGTCCCGAATACTACTAAAGAGAATGAAGAGGATGTACTATGATAAATTTCATTGAC
>SFEG01000030.1 GCA_004558025.1 Clostridiales bacterium | reverse complement strand
GCTGGACGTGGTCGTTGATCTTTTGAACGACCGCCCGAGAAAATGCCTCGGTTGGAAAACTCCGCGCGAGGTTTTTGTTGCACTTGCTTGACTTTCTACCGTGTCGGCAAAGCCGGCGGATGAGGTGTTTTTTCAGTGGCGCACCTACATTGTGCCGATACGTTTATTGCGTCGGCCCGACCGGAGAGTGCAGAGAAAACCATGGCACTCACGGGAAGCGACAGGTTCACGGTTTTCTCCGCACTTTCGATACCGGGCTTGCGCGATCACCGTATAAGGACAGCCTCAATTCGCCTCTGAAGCGTCTGCGGCGACATCTGGCTGAGGTACACGATCGTTTTGCCGCCGTCGCGGCAGACGACGAAGCTTTTTGGGATATCCTCCGCGACGTTCACGACCTGCCCCCTTTTTTCGGCGGCGGTCAGATAGCTCCGCGTAAGGTGCGACTGGCTCGTATTATCGAGGTCAAAAACGCCTATTATACTGTCCGTGCGGACAACGGCGCCCGCGCCGAGATGCAGATACATCAGCCGATCCTCCCGTTTTTGACGTGCAGCACCTTGCCGCCGGTGCGGCGCGAGATGCCCTCATCCTCGCAGCAGGTTATGAGCGTCTGTCCGCCGCCGATGCGGTTGAGGACAAACTCCTGCCGCTTTGTGTCGAGCTCCGAGAGAACGTCGTCGAGCAGCAGTATCGGGTATTCGCCCGTTTCATTGAGATATATCTCGCGTTCTGCAAGCTTAATTGACAGTGCGGCCGTGCGCGTCTGCCCCTGGCTTGCGAAGCTGCGCGCGTTTTTGCCGTTTATGCTGATTATAAGATCGTCCTTGTGCGCACCGGAAAGGCACTGGCCGGAGTCGAGCTCGGCTCTTTTGTGAGCCTCCATGTGGTCGCACAGGTCGTAAAATATCTCCTTTGCCGACGCGGTCGGATCCTTGACCGAGGACACGGTCATATACTCTATCCCGAGCTTTTCGTCAGCGCCGGAAAATTCGCCGTGAATTGGCGCTGCCTCCTCGGCAAGGCGCGCGGCGAAGGATGCGCGATAGCGGATAAGCTGCGCCGAGGCGCGGCACATTCCGTCGGAAAACTCGTCGAGCGTATCCAGAAGCGAGGGTTTTTCGCGCCAGTCCTTCAAAATGCGCGTTTTGCTCTCGTAGAATTTGTTAAATTGCGAAAGATACTCGGCGTAGCGCGGCCTGATCTGGCTTATGGCGTTATCCATCAGCCTTCTTCGCGCCGCCGCACCCTCCTTTATGAGGTTGAGATCGTCCGGGCAGAACAGCACGACATTAAGTGTTTCGCCGAGCTCCGAGGCCGTTTTTTTCACGGCATTGACCGTTATCTGCTTCCGGACTCCGTTTCTGAGAAATATTCTCACGGTCTGCTCGCGCTCGTGGCTTTCGACCTCGGCCAGGATCTCCGCGCTGTCGCAGCCGAAGCCGATGAGCTCCCTGTCAAAGCGCGTGCGGAAGCTGCGCCCCATTGCGAGCATGTACACGGCCTCTAAAAGATTGGTCTTTCCCTGCGCGTTTTCGCCGTAGATGACATTCGTGCCGGGCGAAAAGTCGGCCGTGTCGAAGTCGTAATTGCGAAAGCCGTTTAAAGCTATGCGGCTTATTTTCATTCCGTTATCTTGACCGTCTCGCCGGCAAATTCAACAACGTCGCCCGCGCGCAGCTTCTTGCCGCGCATGGTGCACACTTCGCCGTTTACCTTGACAAGACCCTCGGCGATGACGTATTTTGCCTCGCCGCCCGTGCCGACGAGCGCCGCAAATTTAAGCAGCGCGTCGAGCTTTATGAATTCTGTTGTTATTTGTATATCCATTTTTTCAGTGGCGCTTTTGCGCTTCTCCTATACATCTGTTGCGGTTGCCCGGTGTCGAAACAATGGAACAAACCATATAGTTTTGCAGCCCGAAAAAGCGACGCAAAATTCACACCGCACTACCGTGAATCGGCAGTTTTACGGTTTTTCCGGCAGCTGCGATACCGTGTTCACGCAATAAGCGTATCGGTAGGTGCGGAGGTTCGCCTCTAAAATTAACTTCTTAATCTTATCGGCAGGATCATATATTTGAATTTATCGCTGCCGTCGCAGGGGACAATAATGCAGGGTGAGGTGTTGCTGTTGAGACAGAGGTCTATCTCGTCCGCGGGGGCGGCCTTTAAAGCGTCCATGAGGTACTTGCCGTTAAAGCCGATCTCAAGCCCCTCGCCGTTACCCTCTGCAAAGCACACGTCCTCGGCCTTGCCGATGGGGGTGTTGCACAGGCAGTCGATGAAATTTTCGTTGAAGGTCATGCGCACGGGGTTTTTCGTCTTCTCGTCGATGATGAGAGCTACGCGGTCGACGACCTTTAAAAGCTCGCCTCTGCCGACCTTGATGTGCATCTTGAATGTGTCGGGCATCGCCTTGCGGTAGTTGAGGAAGTCACCCTCCAGGCGGCGGCTTATTACAACTGTATTTCCGACGGTGAACGAGACATGGTTTGCGCCGACGAAGATGTTAACATCCTCCTCGGACTCGTTTGCACTGATGCGCTCTATATCCGAAAGCGCAGAGCCGGGAACGATGAATTCGTTGTGCTCCTCGGGTCCCTCGATCGCCTCGCGGCGGATCGCCAGGCGGTATCCGTCGACTGAGACCATGGCAAGAACTCCGGCCTCGACCTCGAACAGTGAGCCTGTGTACACCGGGCGGCTGTCGTTATCGCTTATTGCGAACATCGTCTGATTTATCATGCTCTTGAGCACGCCCTGCTTTATTTTATAGCTTTTAATTCCGTCGACGCTCGGAAGCTCGGGGTACTCGCCGCTGTCCATGCCCATGAAGGAAAATTCGGTCTTTCCGCACTTGACGGTCGTTCTGTTGTCGGGCTCGGAGGATATTGTCACCATGCCGTCGGGCATTCTGCGCACCATCTCGCCGAAGAGCTTTGCGTCCAGAACGATGCTGCCGGGCTCTGTAACCTCGGCCTCGACTGTCGTATATATGCCTTTTTTAAGGTCATAGCCCGTAACTCTCAGCCGCTCTCCGGCCTCGAGCAGAACGCCCTCGAGCGTCGGGATCGGGCTTTTTGCCGCGGCCGCTCTCGCGCATACCGCGACGGCAGACTGAAGAATGTGCTTCTCACATGAAAATTTCATAAGGCTCCTCCCGTTAAAAACGAAAAAAATAAATAGATTAATAAATAAATCTTAAAAAAGTTCAGTAGTATTAGCAGTAGTTGAAAATATTGTGGAAAAGTCGAAAAATCGCCTGATGCGCCTCAAAATTTTGTGTTGATAAAAATGTTCATAAATTTAAGGGTTTCAACATGCAGAATTTCTCAGTTAAGTTTTCAACATTTTATAACAAACAATCAACAATCCAATGTTGAATTTTTTAATAGCGCTTTGACGCACCTACGGATACGTTTATTGCGGTTTCCCGGTGTCGATACTGCCGGCAAAACCGTAACGTTGCCGCTCCCATTGGCTCCCCTGCGTAAGGGGAGCTGTCGACGTAGTAGACTGAGGGGTAGCTTTTTCAGATGAGCTTTGACGCTGTACTTATACGTATTTTGCGGTGCCAGGTGACGAAAGTATGGAGGAAACAGTGGCGTTTCGCCTCCCGCGAGTGCGCCGCAGAATTTGTGCTGCACTCATTGGAAGCGGCAGTTTGCCGGTTTTGCCGGCACTTTCGATACCGGGTCCACGCAATAAATGTATCGGTAGCTGCGTCCGATCGCCTCTAAAAATAAGCCTCTGAAAAATCATTGGGAGTTAATATTCGAGGTGATGTCTCTGACGGCGGCGGAATACATGGGGTCTTCCTTTATCATCTCCTCGACCTTGCGGATAGAGGAGAGGACCGTGGAGTGGTTTCTGTCGCCGTACTCGGCGCCGATCTCCTTGAGCGGGAGATTTGTGAGCGTGCGGATAAGGTACATGGATATCTGACGGGCCGTGGCCGTGTTTTTGCTGCGGTTCTGGCCGCGCAGATCCTCCTCGGTCAGCTGGAAGTAGCGCGCGCTCTCGCGGATGATGAGCTGCGGCGAGGGGATAAACGTTCCGATGCGCACGACGTCCTTTATAGCGCGCTTGACGGCGGCCGTGTCTATCGTGCTGTCGAGTATCTCCCTGTAGGCCGTAAGGCGCTTTACGACGCCCTCTATCTGGCGCACGTTCGAGGTTATGGTCTCGGCAATGTACGCGACGGCGTCGTCCTCTAAAACGAGGCCGAGCTGCGCTGCCTTGGCGCGGGTAATGACCATGCGCGTTTCTATATCGGGCGGCTGTATATCCGCCATCAGGCCGCCCTGGAAGCGGCTCATGAGACGGTCGTCGAGCAGGCTCATTTCGATCGGCGGACGGTCGGAGGTGATGACTATCTGATGTCCGGCCTCGTAAATGTTATTGAAGGTGTGGAAAAACTCCTCCTGAGTTGCCTGCTTTCCGGCGATGAACTGTATATCATCGACGAGGAAGAGGTCGACGTTGCGGTATTTCATGCGGAATTCCTCGCCCGTGCCGTCCTTTATGGATTTGAGCAGCTGGTTCGTGAACTCGTCGCCCTTTATGTATGCGATCTTCGCTGCGGGGTTGGTCTCGCGGATATACTGGCCGATAGCCAGCAGCAGATGCGTCTTTCCGAGACCGGAGTTGCCGTAGATAAACAGCGGATTGTACGCGCTGCCGGGCTTGTGTGCCACGGCGACGGCGGCGTTGTGCGCAAATTTGTTGGAGTTTCCGACGATGAAGCGGTCAAAGGTGTATCCCGCCATCTCGGGCAGGGGATCGTCGTCTGCCTTGCGCTCCTCGTAATCGCCGAGCTCCTCCTCGGTAAGGACCTTTATGGTGAATTCGGTCGAAAAAATGTCGCTCATCGCGCGCTTTATGGTCTCTGAAAAACGCTTTACGATGATATCGCGCTTAAAATCGGAGCTTGTCTTTAAAACGAGGGTCGAGCCGTTTATCTCGACCGGTTCGCAATCCTCGAACCAGGTGGAGATGGCCGTATCCGTCAGGTGCTCGCCCAGTACGCCCAGCACCGCCTGCCATATATCGTTCAGTGAATTTACGCTCATATCTGTGTCCTCGTTTTTTCGCAAATTACCCCATTTTTGAAACTAATACATTATATCAAATCCTCAACTTCATTGCAATATATATTTTAATATAGTAGGCTTTTTAGAGGCGCATTTTCAGAGGCGCATTAAGTCTGCACCGATACATTTATTGCGCTTGCCCGGTGTCGCACCTGCCGACAAAACCGAAAAACTGCCTCACCCAATTGGCGCCCCTGTGTAAGGGGAGGTGGGTCGGCCTTAGCCGAGCCGGTGGGGTTGTCTGTTCAAATTTATGCGCTCTGCGCACACCTCACCTATTCACTATTACCTATTCACTTGCAGGCGCAGCCTGCCTTGCCTTTCCCTTGAGGGGAAGGTGTCGCGCTTGCGCGACGAATGAGCTGTGATTAAATTAGTTTGCCGCAGGCAAACACATTCAGCTATCGGCTATCGGCTGTCTGCTATCCACTCTCTCCGTCGGGGCAGCGCAATAAAAGACATGAATTATTTGCAATCGCAAGCAAAAAAGACTATAATATCAGGACTATGAAAATACTCAATCAGCAGATATTTGAAAACAAGGAAGCCGCCGCCCTCCCGGGTCTGATGGAGAGCGGAGGACTTCCCGCGCTCGTTTCCGGACTTTCGGGCATCCACAGGGTGAATCTGGCCGCGGCGCTGTATGAAAAACTGGAGCTGCCGGTATTCGTCGTATGCCCCGACGACAGCTCGGCCGAGAGCTTTTCGCGCGACCTTGAGTCGATGACGGGCGCGAGGGTCAATACCCTCTATTCGCGCGATTTTACGTTCTATTCGTCGCTTGCCGCCTCGCGCGAGGCAGAGCAGAAGCGCCTTTACGTTTTAAACGCGCTCAGATGCGGCGAAAGCCCGCTGACGGTGGCGACGGTATCGGCGCTCATGCAGAGGGCGATACCGCCGCAGACGCTCGGAAAGGCCGCGTTCACGGTAACTGACGGCGAGCCATGCCCGCCGGAGGAGCTTGAACGGGCGCTCATAAGATGCGGCTACACCAGATGCGAGCAGGTCGAGGGCGCGGGTCAGTTTTCGCGCCGCGGCGGAATCGTCGACTTTTTCTCGCCCTCGTACCCAGAGCCCGTGCGCATTGAATTTTGGGGCGACGATATAGACAGCATGGGCTTTTTCGACATAAAGACCCAGCGCAGGACGGAGTCTGTCGAAGCCTGTCGGATACTCCCGGCTGCCGAGAGCCTTGCGACGCTGGCTTCCGGCGGAGCTGAGGCGCTTATTGGTGCGCTCAGGGCCGCTGCGGATAAGTGCTCGCGCCATAAAAGCTCGCAGCAGCTCAGGGAGCTTGAGCAGACCCTGCGCACGGATATCGAAAAACTCGGGCAGAATGTGAAGCTCGAGTATGCCGACCGCTACATGCCGTTTTTGTATGAAAAGGCCTCGGGCGCGGACTATATCCCCGAGGAGGCCGTCGTTTTCATCGACCAGCCGCCGAGGTGCGCGGACAGGGCGAAGGGCTTTGTAAAGCAGCTCGGCGAGGACGTGGGCGAGCTCGTCAAAAAGGGCATGCTCGCGACCGACGCGCCGTCGTTCAGAATATCATGGGATGAGCTGACAAATGCGCTTTCCGAGCACGCGGTGTACATGGCCGATGCCTTCACCGTCGGGCGCTACCCCGTCGAGCCGAAAACGCTCGTGAGCATCCCGGCAAAGCAGCTGCCGTCGTATGCAGGCTCCGTAAAAACCGCGGCCGAGGACGTTTCGGCGTACTTAAAGCAGGGCTTTCGCGTCGTCGTTCTGGCCGGCGATATGCGCCGCGCGGAGCTTCTGCAGAGCTTTTTGAAGGACACCGGCATTGTAGCCTACTTTCAGGAAAAGCTCGAACGGCTGCCCGAGGAGGGCTACTGCACGATCTCCGTCGGCGGCATGTCCGCGGGTATGGAGTACCCCGGGATAAAGCTTGCCGTCATAAGCGATATGCAGCTTCTGCGCGTGCGCGAGCATAAGCACAAAGCGTCGAAAAAAGCGCCGTCAAACAGACAGCGCATAAACTCCTACGCCGACCTCAAGCCGGGCGACCTCGTCGTTCACGAGGTGCACGGCATAGGCCGCTTCGCGGGCATAAAAAAGATGAAGGTCGACGGCTTCGAAAAGGATTATATCATGATCCGCTACGCCGGAACAGACACGCTGTACGTTCCCGCGACTGCGCTGGACATGGTGACGAAATATCTCGGCGCGGCCGAGGATCAGCACGTTAAGCTCTCGAAAATGGGCGGCGCGGAGTGGACAAAGGCGAGGAGCCGCACCAAGGCCGCGACAAAAAAGCTGGCAGGCGAGCTCATAAAGCTCTACGCCGAGCGCGCCCGCGTTCCCGGCCACGCCTTCGCGCCCGATTCGCCCTGGCAGCGCGAGTTTGAGGATAACTTCGGCTACACGGAGACCGACGATCAGCTGCGCAGCATCGCCGAGATAAAGGCCGATATGGAGTCGACGACGCCGATGGACCGTCTTCTGTGCGGCGACGTCGGCTACGGCAAAACCGAGGTCGCCCTTCGCGCGGCGATGAAGTGCATTCTCGATAACCGTCAGGCGGCGATACTCGTTCCGACGACGGTGCTTGCCCAGCAGCATTATCAGACCGCCGTGCAGCGCTTTTTCGGCTTTCCGATCACCGTCGAGGTGCTCAGCCGCTTCCGCACCCCGGCGCAGGTAAGTAAAACGCTCGAAGACTTGAAAACCGGCAAGTGCGACCTCGTTGTCGGCACTCACCGGCTTTTGCAGAAGGATGTCAAATTCAAAAACCTCGGGCTTCTCATCGTCGACGAGGAGCAGCGCTTCGGCGTTGGCCACAAGGAGCACATAAAGGAAATGAGCCGCGGCGTCGATGTTCTCACGCTGTCGGCAACGCCCATACCGAGAACGCTCAACATGGCGCTTTCCGGCATACGCGACATGTCGTCGATCGACGAGCCGCCGCAGGATCGCCTGCCGGTGCAGACCTTCGTCATGGAGCACGACTGGGGCATACTCTGCGACGCGATACGCCGCGAGATACAGCGCGGCGGGCAGGTTTATTATCTGCACAACCGCATCGACACCATCGAGCGCACCGCGATAAAGATCCGCGAGATGCTCGATAACGAGGTCACCGTCGGCGTCGCGCACGGGCAGATGGATAAGGATATGCTCGCCTCCGTCATGGAGGACGTGACCGAGGGCAAAACGCAGGTGCTCGTGTGCACGACGATCATCGAAACGGGCATAGATATCCCAAACGTCAACACCCTCATCATCGAGGACGCGGACAAAATGGGTCTTGCCCAGCTGCACCAGATAAGAGGCCGCGTCGGCCGCAGCACGCGTCGCGCCTCGGCGTATCTGACGTTCAGACAGAACAAGGTGCTAACCGAGGACGCGGAAAAGCGCCTCGAGGCTATCCGCGAGTTTGCAGAGTTCGGCTCGGGCTTCAAGATCGCAATGCGCGACCTTGAGATACGCGGAGCGGGCAGTCTGCTCGGCGCGGAGCAGTCCGGGCACATGACCGACGTGGGCTACGATATGTACATGAAATTACTCAGCGAGGCCGTTCTCGAGGAGCGCGGCATCAAGGTCGAGCATCGCGCCGAGTGCTCGGCAGACCTCGCGGTCGCGGCGAATATCCCGGAGTCGTACATCCCCGCCGAGGGGCAGCGCATGGATATCTACCGCCGCATAGCCCTCCTGCGCACCGAGGACGAGGCCGACGACCTTATCGACGAGCTCATCGATCGCTTCGGCGACCTGCCCTCGGGCGTGAGCGCGCTCATAAACGTCGCGCTTTTGCGCGGCGAGGCCGGAAACGCCGGAATAAGCGACATTTCGCAGAAGTCCGGCAAGCTCATCTTCGCCCTGCGCGATTTCGACATGGAGCGCATTTCCGCGCTGTACGCGCGCCCCGAGTACAAAGGCGTACTCAAGGTCGAGGCCGGTACGACCCCGCGCGTCAGCCTGCGCCTTAAATCAAATGTGCGCATCGTCGACCAGGCGCGAAAGTTTATAAAGGATTTCGGATCAGCCGCCGCAGACGGCTGATCCGAAATAGTGGATAGCCAATAGCCGATAGCCGAATGTGTGCGCTTTGCGCACGGATTTGAATGAAAAAGAGAGTGCAGATTAGGCCTGCACTCTCTTTTTAGTGGCGTTTTTACATTTTACCGATACGGTTTTTGCGGTTTCACGACCGGAATGTGCGGAAAAACCGTAGAAATTTGTGCCGCACCTGCGGGAAGCGAAGCCCTACGGTTTTGCCTGCACCTTCGACACCGGGCTGCCGCAATAAACGTATAGGTAGGTGCGTCAATTCGCCTATAAAAGTATGTCGTCGTAGCTTACGGCGAGGGCCGAGCGGAGAGCCTTGATCTCGTCGGGGCAGAGCATGCGCTGGCCGACCTCGATCTTTGCGATCGCCGAGCGCGTAATGTCGCAGCCGAGCAGCTGCATGCGCGCCGCGAGCTGCTCCTGCGTGAGCTTTTTCTGCTTGCGCAGCCAGGATAAATGCGTTCCCACTCTGTTTGCGTACGCCTTGTTCATAAGCGTTCCTCCTGTTCCGTATCGGTGCAAAATTTCGCTCTGTCGATAAGTCGATTGTAATCGAAAAACGTCGACATTTTGCACTAATATAGAACAAAATTCAGCATAGATCAAATTTTTTCGCCGCCGCGCGGCCAACGGAGCTTTGAGATGAGCAGCAGTGCCGGAAGAATGACGAAAAGTATCGCGAGACTCGCGCAGGGAACGATCATCTGGGATATGCCGCGCATGGTCTCCTCGTTTGATGGGATGAGCGCCGCGACGACGGCGGCGAGAGCCGCGCAGATGACAATGAGCACGCGGCCGTTTGACATGTCGAGCATGCGCGCGTCCGTTTTTTCCGGCTTAAAGCCGAAAATGAGGCGCAATATGTGCGATGCGCAGCATAAAAGCAGCGAAAAAATGACGAAGTCGGACAGCACCCACAGCGTTGCGACAAGCGCCTCGATGCGCTCGATGGTCTTCATGAGCGTCACGTCGCGCACGGTCGAGAAAAACGGGTGGGAAAAGCGCGCAACGAGCTGTGCTCCGTAGCAGCCGATGATGACCGCGCAGAAAAATGTCAGCAGTGCGCAGATGAGCGCGAGCCAGCCCGCGTGCGAGGAAAAGCGCCGCCCATGAAGCGGCGCGCGGTCTTCGATGAGCGCCGCGCAGTACAGCACGCCGCCGTATATCTCGACGACCGCGAGACTCGAGAGGAAAAGCTCGCCGGGGCTCGTTTTTGTGAACGGCAGGAGGTTTCGTGCATCGACCGAGTCGAGAGACAGCACGAGCGCGAGCAGCATTACCGCCAGGAGCACCGGCGCGAACACGCGTGCGGCGCGCGGCAGCGCCTTCACCGGCCCGAGCGCGGCCAGCGTGCCCATGAGCAGCATCGTCGCCATGAAAAACCACTGCCCCGCGGAGGGATAAATTGTCGAAATAAGTCGATGCGCGCCCGTGCGCAGGATAAAGCCCGCGGAAAAGAGCTGGAACGCGGCGATCAGGCCGAGGCCGACGCTGCCCGCCCTGCGTCCGGCGCGGCGCATTATGACCTCGCCGAGCCCCTCGCCCTCGCGGCGCATTTTCATAAGAGCCGTCAGCACGAGAAGAAACAGCAGCAGCGGCGGCAGCGCGCACAGCGGCGCAAGCCAGCTCGCGCTCCCGGCAAGCTGAGCCGTCGCCTTCGGCAGCAGCCGCGTAACCGGCGCGAGCGATGCGACAAAGCACATCGCCTTCAGCTGCCTCCTGTCATAGCTTTTCAATGGCGCATTAACTCCTTTCCTATACATTTATTGCGATATCCCGACCGGAAACTACGGAGAAAAACATTACAATCGGAACAGGCAAGCCTGTTCCCTACAAGGGTGCGGCAGTTTTACGGTTTCCTCCGCAGCCTCGACATCGGGCCGACGTAATTTGCACAGCACCTACGGGAGGCGACAGTTTCACGGTTTCGTCAGCAGGTGGTGCGACACCGGGCGACCGCAATTACCGTATCCGTAGGTGCGTCCGTGCGCCTCTAAAAAAGATCGAGGTGAAAGCTGCGGTCGAGGTCGGCGGTGACTCGGACGGTGAAGTCGAGGCCGGGGGAGATGAGGGCGAAGTTTTCGGACGCGCCGCGCAGACGCTGCGGGTGCCGGATCTCGAGGGCGCTGCCCAGATGCAGAAAATCGCAGGCGGAGCTTTTTTGCAGCTCAAGCACGTCCTCGACCCAGCTGCGAGCCTCGGCTTCAAACTCGCGCGTGAGCTCGCCTGGGTCAAAATCGCCGCGCGCCTCGGCGAGGGAGGCGCTTATATTAATATTGATGGCAACACCTTCGAGCCCGTCGCCGAAAACGGGCTCGAGCTCGCAGGAGCTGCGGTCGATCTGAAGCGTCGCGTTCCCGACGACGACAGGCAAGGAACCGGCCTCGTTGAGGATGAGGCTCACGCCGCGGGCAAGCTCCATCGGGATGTGCCCTGCGGCCTTATTATTATTTATAATAGTATAGCCGTCGGGCACGATGGCCATCTCGCCCTCGGCGGCATCGGGGTCGATGGTGTCTGCCGGAACGGCCTTCACGGCGCAGATGAGCGCCGCGCCGTTTGAATCGAGCGCCGAAACGATCTCGGCGGCGGTGAAGATGTGCGCATCACCGCGCAGGCGGAGGTTTTCCGTCACGGCGCGCATAAGGCGCGTCGCGTCGTGCTCATCCGCGCCCGCGCCCATGACGAGCTCGCTCGCGCTGCCGGAGGCGGCGAAAACGGGAATGCACAGACGAAAGGCCGCGTCGCGCTCGATGCAGTCGAAAAACTGCGCGGTGTCGGTATTGAGCACGTTCTCGCCGAGGACGATGTAGGCCGTGTGGCCGAAAAACAGCCGAAGTCCGCCGCTGTAGTGCTGCAGGGCATCCTGAGCCTCGGTCATGGACTGCGCGTCGACGCTCAGACGCACGGGGGTCTTGCCCTCGTTGTCCTTGCCCGCGCCGGTGCTGCCCTCGGCAGAGACGGAAAGCCGCACCCCGGCATCCGAGAGGTCAAAGCCCAGCGTCTGAATGACCAGAAGCTCGGCAATGTCGCGGTAGTTTGAATATATGCTGCCGCCCGAGCAGCCCGAGGCCGTGAGCATAAGGCTCAGAGCGCACAGGGCGGCGATGAATTTTTTCATGCCTGCTTCCTCCTGTCGGGAGTGTTCAGCTCCGGCTCGCGCATTTTCTCCTCCGGCAGCGGAAGGCGCAGGAAGGTGCGCGCGAGGTTGCGGCGTCTGCCGCCCGACCAGGGCGCTGTGTAGTTGCGGCCGAAGGAGTCGATCGTGCACAGATACCAAACGAAAAAGCACAGCGATATAACAACGCCGTACAGCCCCGCGGCTATCGCCGCGAGCACCAGCGCAAAGCGGCTTATCCGAAGCGCCGCGCCGAGATCCTGACTCGGCTGGGCGTAGCCCGCGATGCCCGCCGTCGCGACGACGATGACGGCGATAGGCGATATGACCTTCGCCTCGACCGCCGACTGGCCGACGATGAGTGCGCCTATGATGCTCACCGTGTCGCCGATGGGATCGGGCAGACGCAGTCCGGCCTCCTGCAAAAGCTCGAAGGCAATGAGCATTCCGATAAGCTCCAGCGCCGTCGAAAACGGTACGTCCTGCTTGGAGGAGATGACCGAAAGCAGCAGCTGCGTCGGGATCATCTCCTGATGGTACATGGCGATGGCCGTGTAAAACGCCGGGAGCGCCAGCGCCAAAAGCACCGCCGCCCAGCGGATGATGCTCAGAGCAGAGGACACGATGCAGTTCTGGCTCTCCTCCTGCGGAACGCGCAGAAATTCGGGAAACGAGACCGGCACGAGAAAGGCGATCGGTATGCCGTCGATGATAAGCCCGACGCGCCCGTTTAAAAGCTGCCGCGCGAAGCGGTCGGGGCGCTCGGTGTGCAGCACCTGCGGAAAAACAGAGCGCGGCCGGTCGGTGACGTACTCCTCGATGATGCCGGTCGAGAGGGCGCCGTCTACATTTATATTATTAATACGCCTTTCGAGCTCGGAGACGACCGCGGGGTCGGCCACGCCGTCGACGTAGAGTATCGCCGCCTTTGTCAGGCTCTTGCGGCCGAGAAGAGTGCTTTTGATCTTCAGCGCGGGGTTTGCGATGCGCTTTCGCACGAGGGCGGTGTCGGTGCGCAGGGTCTCGGTGAAGCTGTCCTTGCCGCCTTTGAGGGATTTCTCAAGCGTCGGCTCGCTGATGCCGCGCTGGATCTGCGCGCTGCGGTTTTCAAAGCACACGGCGCACCTTTCGTCCTCGAAAACGACAGCGCAGCAGCCCTGCGTTATATCGCCGACTATATCGTCGAGCGTCGTGCGCAGCGTCGCCTGCGAGCTGTACACCGCGCCGTCGAGAAGCCTCTGCGGAGAAAGTGCGACTCCCGCGCGAAGAATCTCGGTCAGGGGCCGCAGCACGTCCTTTGAAATGTCGTCGCCCGAGGCAACGCCGTCGAGCCAGCAGACAAAAAGCGTCTTATCGCCGCTGAGACCCGGGCGTATATCTCGCGACTGAAAGTCCGAGCAGCCGTCGAATATGTCATTGAGCGTTTTTGCGCTTATCGTGCCCCTGTACGCGGGCTCGCGCCGTGCGTGGGGCTCATCGCCGCATTTTTCGCGGCGGAACAGGTTCTTAAAATCAGCCATATTGTTATTATGCGCGGCATTAGGCACAATATTTAGTGTAGGCGGAAAATCTTAAAAATTTGTTGTGAAAATAGTCGAAAAAGTGTTGACAAACTGTGTCGTCGGTGGTATTCTAAGCAAGCGCCTCGAGAGAAAACGCCGCATCGATGCGAGAGCGAAATAAAAAACTTCAAAAAAGTTTGAAAAGACCTCTTGACAAATACGAACCTTCGTGGTAAAGTAAATAAGCTGTCCGCTGAAAGCGGCGGCGCGAATTGTACCTTGAAAATTAGATAATGTAAGAACAGCTTATGCAAAATAAGCACCGGAAAAGGGTTCAAGTTTTTCGAAAAGAAAAGCTTAAATTAATTTCTT
>SFEG01000014.1 GCA_004558025.1 Clostridiales bacterium | reverse complement strand
AAATTCCATTCTGTATCCGTATGTAAAAGACTCTCTTGTTTATGGATTTATAAATTACACTCCGCTCGCGCAAAAAAGGCTTTTCAACTATCTTGATGATCAAAAGAATCATCCCGACTACAAGGTTTTGAGCATCGATGTACTCGCAAAAATCAGAGGTTCAAACAACAATATTTATAAAACAAGCCTTAACAATTGCACTTGTCCAGACCACCGTAAGCATAGTGATATACCATGCAAACACATGTACAGATTAGCTCACATGTTAGCACTTTTCAACGATTTGCCTTCCAAGGAAATTGACAGAGAAATTCGTGATGTCAAGCGAGTCAACGAAGAATACAAGCACCTTCTCCAATCAGTCCAAAAGATAAAGGACTATTGCAAAAAATAGGAAGGAGAGACTCAAATGAAACTCAAAAACCCACCTCACGCCGCTCAGACCGCTGTGATCTACGCGCGCTATAGTTCCTACCGACAGGACGAGCGCAGCATCGAGGGACAGCTCGAGGACTGCATGAAGTACGCCGAGCAAAACGGTCTCCAGGTAGTCGGCGAATACATCGACCGCGCGAAGTCCGGCACGGAAGCCGAGCACCGCGACGAGTTCCAGCGAATGATCAAGGACAGCGGCAAAGGCGTCTTCGACACCGTTCTCGTCTATAAGCTCGACCGCTTCGCCCGCAATCGCGTCGACTCCGGCAGCTATAAGGCAAAGCTCCGTGTCAACGGCGTCAAGGTCGTGTCGGTCACCGAAAACATTTCCGACGAAGCCGAGGGAATCATCCTCGAATCCATGCTCGAAGGTCTTGCCGAGTACTACAGCCGCAACCTCGCCCAGAACGTCACGCGCGGCATGCGCGTCGCCAGAGAGCACGGCAATTTCACCGGCGGCAGCATCCCATACGGATACAAAGTCGAAAATCATAAGCTCATCCCCAATGAAGCTGAATCGCGCATTGTCCGCAGAGTCTTCGAGGAATACGCTAAAGGCATTCCCATGCGCGAGATTATCCAGAAACTCGACGAAGCCGGTTATAAGCCGAGGAACAATAAGAAGTTCACGATGAACAGCTTCTACTACATGATTCGGAATCGGAAGTACATCGGAGAGTACGAGCTCGACGGCGTCGAATACCCGGATATATACCCGCCGCTCATCGACCGCGAGACGTTCGACGAGGTACAGAAGCGCATCGTGATAAACCGCACATATAAACAGCCCTCGACAGTCCAGACGCACTATCAGCTGCAAGGCAAAGTTTTCTGCGGCATGTGCGGCGCACCGATGATCGGAGAGTGTGGCAGGGGAAGAAGCGGCGCGGTCTACCATTACTATACCTGCTCCGACCGCAAGCGCAATCACACCTGCAAGAAGAAAAACGAGAAGAAGGATTTTCTCGAGTATTACGTCGTCGAGCAGACGGTCGAATACATCCTCACGCCCGAGCGCATCGACTATCTCGCCGAAAAGCTCCGCGAGCGATACGAAAAAGAATTTTCAAACCGCGAGCTGAAGAATCTCGAGAAGATCCAGAAGCAGCTCGAAGCGGACATCGAGAAATGCGTCGACGCGCTGATCGAGAACACCGGCAACGAGAAAATCATCCCGAGACTGCAAGAGCGTTTCGAGAAGCTGAGCGCGCAAAAAAGCGACGTCGACATCGACATCGCTAAATTGAAGATATTATCGAAAAAGAGTTTCACCGTAGACCAGTATAAAACCTGGCTGAAAAATTTTTCGAACGGAGACCCGGCAAACCAGGAATTCCGTCAGAGCATCATTGACACGTTTGTCAACTCTGTTTATGTATTTGATGACAAGATTGTGATTTATTATAACATAAAAGGTGGAAAGCAGGTTTCGTACATCGAAATGTGTGACGACCTCGAGGAATTGGAGACGGGCGAAGTGTTCGACTCCGACTTGCAATCGTCCACCACCACAAGTAGCATCCGAACACTGACGATCCTGACAGATCGCCTGTTCATGCTGAGAATCAAAAGGACAGACGGATAACCGTCCGTCCTTTTTCGTTTTATCTCACTTAAGCTTCGGCATATTTATAGTCGGCATGTTGATAGTCGGCATAGAGACCTTCGGCAGCTCGGCAAGCCCGTTCTCGTTCGCCATAATCTTCCGCCCGCCGAGATTGTGCCAGGGAGTGTCCGGCAGCCCCTTCTCACGGTAGAAGCAGCAGTAAAGCACATCCTTCTGGTCGCTCGAGAGTCCCGAGCTCTGAATCGCGTTCACCGTGTCGACCTTCCGCGCGTCGCCTTCTCCTCTCAGATAAGCCTCGTAAGCGTCGAGATAGTAGTCAATGCTGATATTCGCGTCATCGAGCGAGTCGAGCTTGTCGCTCGCGCTCTCGATAGAGTCAGCCGAGCCGAGAATCATCTGCTCGAAGACAACACGCTTCGCGTCAGAGCCGCCATCGAGCCCGCGGAGATACTTTACCTTGTCCGCTCTGGACGAGTATGTCTTCATCTCCTTCATGCTCTCGTATGCGTCGCCCTGATCCACACCATCGTCAACCAGCGCTTCATAAGCCGTCGTCGCCTTCGCTGAGAGCGAGCCGAATCCGTCGTCAACCCAATCGCGACCGAACCGGTTAGCTGTCTTTCCGAAAAGCACAGACCGCGGCAGATTCATCACAGCATCTCCGACCGTCTTGTTCTCGACCGGATACTGCAATTTCCTGTTTCCGTCGTTGTCGCGCGTGTATGAGCCGCCCTGCGCGAACGCCATCGTTCCCTCAACCGCCTTCTTTATCTGTCCGCCGCCGAACGGAGGCAGAATGTAAGCCGCCGGTTTCAGAATCTCCTTCCCCAGCATTTCCGCGCGCCTGCTGAGAGCCTTGTCTCCGGTGAGCGCGTTTTTTATATTGCCAAGATCGGGAAGCGCCGACTGAATCGGAATTCGACCGCCGCCAAGTACACCGCCGATGAACGGCATCTCGGACGCGACATTCACCGCGAGATTCGAGCCGGTCGTCACAAGGTCTTTCCTGTCTGTCTTCGCGATCTCACTCCATTTCTTCTTTCCGATCACAGCGTCACCGACATCCGCGATTCCTGGTGCTTTGTATCCGGTGAGGTCTCCGGCGAAATCGTTGAATATGTCGATAGGATCGAGCGCACATCTCCGCCCGACGACAAGCTCGTAAACCTCGTTGTACAGCCAAGCCCCGAGACACATCTTCACGAGCATCTTCACAAGCTCCTTCGCCCACTTCGGGTCACGCGCTTTCGCTTCCTTCGGCAAATCCTTCAGGATGAACGCCAGCTGATTGTTGACCTCGAGCTGATACTGCGTGAAGAGCTTCAGAACTGGGTTCGACGCGTGGAAGATCGTCGGCATGTCGCCCTTCGCGCGGTTCGCCATCAGCTTGTAGGCGAACATGTCCGCCTCGCTCATCGCGTCCGACTCAGTGAGCCCTTTTTTGATATTCTGCGCGTATCTCGCCCGGACGATCGACTCAGCCGTGAAGCCGTCGATAATCTCCATCGGTTTCCCGAGCGTCTTCGCGAGCTTGTCGGCTTTCGTCTGAACAAGATTCTCCGAGCCGAAACGGTTCGTCAGGAAGTCTGAACGCTCTCTGAATCCGTCGCTCTGCTTGTAGTTCTTCACCGTGTCCCACATCGCGTTCAGCAGCTGCTTCTGAGTCAAAACCGAACCCGCCTGAGTCAGCGGCACAAAGTTCGTGAGCCACGAGCCGGGATTGAGCGACACCTGATTCGCCGCGATTCTCTGCTCGAGCCGCTTCATGTTCTGGTACATCGACCGTCCGAGAAGCTGCTCAAACTGCCTGTCCAGAATCGACTTCTTTCCGGCGATTATGTTCGTCCACTCCTCGAGATTCACGACGAAGTTCGACAGCCTGTAATGCTGCTTGTTCTCGAAAAGCTCCGCGATCCGACTGTCCTGCTCCTGCGGAGTCAGCGTCGAGTCGGCGCGCAGTGTGTCAATCTGCTTCTTTCGTCCCTCGTCGGTCGTCGAGTATCTGATAGCGTCCGACAGCGCGCGTAGATTCTGAATGTCCTCGGTGTGATAGATGACATCCGCCGCGGTCTGAATGTACCGGTCGAAGCCCTCAACCGCTCCGGCAGTCAGCGTGAAGCCGTTGTACATGTCGCCGACACCGTAGACTGAACGCTTGTTGACGTTCGACATGTACTTGATTCCCGGTCGGAAGGTGTGCGTCAGTCCGTTGATCGACGTCGGCAGCGCGTCGTTGTCAAGCGACAGCCCGAGCCCGGACATGATATTCGCGAGAATTCCGTCCTGCCCCGACTGATTGTTGAAGTGCGGGAAATATCCGGCGTGATAGTCGACCGGCGCGTAACCCGCGAGCACTCTCGCGCGGTTCAGCGCGTCGAAAAGCTCGTTGTAGATCGCGTGGAACTCGGTGATCGCTCCCTCGATCTTCTCCATGTTCATGTTCTGATTCTCAGTGAGTATGGTCGTCTGGATAGCGCGCCACTCGTCGAGCGTCCTGCCCTCACGTATCGGCTCGCCGCTTCTGTTGACAGCGTTGCCGTTGCCGTTCTCGAGCATCTCGATATTGCTCCGGCACTCGCCGAGCAGCTGAACCATAGCCGACTCCGAGAGCTTGTTTCCGTCCACGACCTGCATGCTGAGATCGAGCGCCTTCACTCTCTCGCGCATCGAGGTCATGAACCGCTGTTTCATCGCCTCATGCTTGTGAACCGGCGTGAAATACTTCCCGATAATCTGCTTTCCGAGCTCGTCGCCCTTCGAAATGTCCTCGATGTTCCGCTCCGTCGTGTTAATGGCGTACCCGAACCCCGTGCTCTTGTCCTTCCATGCCATGATGTCGCCTTTGGCGATCTCGGCGAGCGCCCGGTCGACGCGCACTTTCTTCTGTACCTGATGAACCTTGTTGATATACGAGTTGATATTGTCAAGCTCCTCAAACAACTCCTTGACCTCGGCTCTGTGGTCTTCCGAAAGCGACTCGATGTCGACATCAGCGTACTTCGCGCACTCCTCCGAGAGGTCCTTTGCTGTGTCGTAGAGCTTCAGCATCTTCGAATGGAAAGAGCCGTCCTCGACAGCCGCGCTTATCTTGTCAGCTGAGATGTCGCCGCCGCGGTCATGCCGGCGCTGAGCCCGAGCCGCCTTGTCAGCCGCTTCCTTGTCAAGCCGCGCTTTCTCCTTCGCCTCGTAGTATTCGACGCGCTTGTTCGCCTGGTCAATCGCCATGTTCACACGCGAGTGATAGAACTTGTCGTTTTCCTCCTTGTATTTCAGCGAGCCCTGAACCGCGTCACTTATGCGCTTGTTCATGTAGTCCTGGTATTCCGAAAGTTTCTTCTCGGAGTCCGCCTGAACCTTTTCGTATTCCGCCTGCATCTCGGCGACGAGCTTCTCGGTCTCGGCCGCGTGTTCGCGTTCCATCTGCTGGAACGACTTGCGGATATTGAATACCATCTTGTCGCTCCAGTCCTTCGGTCTCTGTTCGAGATTCGCGTACCCCTCGGCGAGCTTCGTCATGATCTCGGCGTGCTCATCCTTGTACACTTTTTCCCATCCGGAGAAATCATAGTACGATCTCTTCGCGTAGTCCCTCGCCGATACCGTCTTCACGATGTTCATCATCTGCGCGAACTGGTCAGCCTCGTTGATAATCTCAGCCGGAAACCAGCCGTTTCCGAACTGCTCGTTCAGCTCCATGTAGCGCACATCGACCGGAACGCCCTTGTCCCTGCCGACGAGCGTCATGCGCTTGCCCATCTGCTTTTTCAGGTTGGAATAACCCTCAGCGAAATCCCCGCGCGCTTTCGGCGACAGGAACATCGGAGTCTTGAACTCCTTGAGTATCGTGTCGCGTTCAGCCGCCTTGTCGCCGTCGGTCACGAACCGGCTGTCCTGAATCTCGGTCGCTATAGCGTCCATCTCCTTCGAGATTTCCTCATTGCCCCATACCTGCTGTCCAGCAGACTGA
Source organism: Clostridiales bacterium (assembly GCA_004558025.1). Lineage (GTDB taxonomy): Bacteria > Bacillota > Clostridia > Oscillospirales > Oscillospiraceae > F23-B02. Next base: position 37,303 of record SFEG01000014.1, on the reverse strand, counting down.
ATTTCGCCCATGCGGTCATAAAGCTCGGTGATCCGCCTGGTCAGCTTCTTTTGCTTCGACTGCGAAACGTCGTCGCCTATGACCTCCTTCGAGAGCTTGCGGATATACTTCGCGTCGGGAGTCATGTTCGGCGCGGTATGGAGCGCCTTTTCGAGCGCCTCGCGGGTATCAGCCTTGCCGCGCTCATACGCCTCGTGCATCGCCTCGACGTTCAGCTCCTCACTCTTTCTTGATTCGAGAATACTGGCTGTCTGCTTTTTCAGTTCCTCGTTCTCACGCTTCAGCTTTACCTCATTGTCGGTGTCGTTCTCGCCGTATGAGAATATCTCCGCGCCGTGGTCGACGACGAGGTTGCCGAAATCATCCCTGAACCAGCCGGTCAGCGAGTAGACATACTCAGGGTCTTTGCCGCGTTCAAGTAGCGCGAGCGCTTTCTTGCGCATGATCTCCTCGGCGGAGTTCTGCGGCTTTGTGCCGTACTGACTGTCGGCGAGGGAATACTGGTCGCCCATACGGTGGAACATGGCAATGTCAGATTCACTTCCAGCGCATCGCTCAAAATACTGATGAATGTCATCGAGTATCTTCACGGCGCTCGTTCCGGAATCGTATTCGAGACTTTTCACCGTGTTGCCGTTCGCGTCGTCAATATCAATCGTGACCTCTCCGCGGACACGGTTTATGTAGCGTCTGAGCGCGGTTTCCTGTTTTCCCGTGGGTAAGGTCGCGAGGTTTATGCTGTTGCCCTCCGGCATTATTCTGATATTGCCTTTTTGCAGGAAGTCATTCAGAGCGTCAAGTCTTTCCTTGCCGTCCGTGTATACGTTTTCAATCTCGCGATGGTCGACCGACCGCATTCCGGAGTCGTACCCCTCGTGTTTTCCCGAGAAGTCAAGCTGTGAGCCGTCAGTCAGAAGATATCCGGTCTTGTTCCAGTCGTAGGTCGTGCCGAAGAATTTTTTGGCTGCTGCTGTGACGCTGTCCACAGCAGACGATTTCCGCGTTGAATCAAGAGCCTCATTCAGACCACCGTCAGCGCTTCGCTCAGTCTTCGGAAGCTCAGCGTCGAACATATCATCGCCTTTACGCCACTCTTTCTTCCAGTTGCCTTCGTTGTCGCGATACCATCCGGTAGCTTCCTTGATTGCAAACGGACTTTCACCGTCGGTTTCCATCTGCTTTGCGCGTGCGAGAGCCGAGTTGGCGAGTGAATATCTCGTTTTACCCGAATTTTCCTTCGCGGAGGTATTGACATTTTCGCCGGAGTGTGATATAATATTATCAGACGGTGGAGAAGTAGGGGTCGTTTCGGACGTGAAGCTGAGGGGATCGCTTTTATGCGAGGCATCCAGCACCTGCGTAACACCGTTTTTCTTTTTCACCTGATACGCTGACTTTATCCACAGCTTTTTGTAATTATTATCCGCAACGGCTTGAACCGCGATATACGTGTCATCCGTTGTAAGTTTATATATTACCATTGGTGCTGGTTGGTTGTCCTTACCTCTGACATCCCACGTTTTGGCAATATTCCCATCTTCATCGCGTGCATAATCAACCGAGTCAAAGTTCTTCAATACATACCCGATTCTCGCAATATCAAGGTCATCAGACATGGTGGTATCATGTATACCGTTTTCGCCATGTCTTTTCTTTATGTGTTTTATTGTGTCCGAGTTGATCGAGTTCTTATAATCGCTGAAGTCCTCTCCCGTGAGGTTTTTCAGTTCGCGCGCCTGCCGCTCCGACACATCCGATATGTTGTAACGTTTGATCTTTCCGTCGGTCGAGTTCTCGCATTCCTTTATGAAGTCAAGAAAATCGTGATCTACCGCCTGACTGTATTGTACGCTGGCGTTTCTGCCCTCTCCGAAGTCCTTCTTCGTCTTCCTGAGCGCCGCCGCGAACCTGTCTCTGAGGTCTTCAACCTGCCTTAATGCGAGCTGAGCGTTCCGCGCGTCAAGATTCAGCCGGTCGCGGTCGTACTGCCATCTCGCCTTGAAATCCTCCGCGAGCCTTTTCGCGCCCTGCGTCAGCCGATGCCAGAATCTCGTCGCGGCGTTCCGGTTCTGCCTTGCGAAATTCTCAATAGCCGCGTCGTCACTGAACATCGACTGCGCGACCTTAGCCAGCGTCTCATTCTCGCAGTCAGCGTCGGTGAATTCCTGTCCCATGTTGTCGTAGCGAACCTCGTACTCGGCGCGTACCTGATCCATGAGGTCGTTCCAGTTCCCGCCCCTGTCGGCTACCATCTGTTTCAGCATATTGACGACGCCGTCGTACTGCTTCGTCCCCTCAAGCGAGTGCGTGAACTCATGCGCGAGTATCGTCCCGACATTGTCCGTGCCCTTCGGATTCACATAAATCGTCCCGTTTGCGAACTTGCCGTTGACATTCGCCTCGGTCGAGTCGAAGATGATATTCCGCCCGAAGACCTTCGAGAGAGTCTGAGCTGTCCTTATCTGCGAGTCGGTCGCCCCGGCGAGCCGTCCCGAACGCTCGATATCATCATTGGACGCTTTCGCGCGTCTGATGCGGTTCTCCTGCTCGGCAGTCCTCAGAATGAAATGCCCGTCCTTGTCGAACTGCTCGTCCTTCGGATTCACGATCGGCTCGTTCACCTGTTCTGTTGCCGTCTGCTCAGTCTGCGCTTTTTGTTCAATCGGCGCGGTCTGCGCGTTCTCAGCCGCCGTCGCGGTCTGTCCGGTCTGCCCGGGAGTCGTGTTGACCTGTGTCTGTTTTCCGGCGATCCTTGACGCGAGGTTCTCGGCATCGGGATTCACAAGTGCCCGACCTATCTCCCCACGCTTGTGCCATGCCTCGCCCGCTCCGGTCATGACCGCGCCCGACAGCGCGCCGCCGGCGAACGACACTAACGGATTCGTGACATAAAACTGCTTGAACGCCGCCCGGCAAGCCTCTTCATAATCCATACCGCTCTCGACAAGCTCGCGGGCGTATTTTTTCATTTCGGACTCGTCGCCCATGATCGACCCATTCGCGATGTTGTTCACGTACTCGGTGATAAGCTCCTCGAGACCTTCCTCGGCAGCCGAACCCGCGACCGCGCCCATGCTCTCAGCGAAGCTCGTTTTGAATACTTTGTAGAATTTATCCGCGAGGAATTTTGAGAGCGCTTTCTTTTCTCCGCCATTGAACGCCGCGACTACATTGTCAAACGGAATCTTCTCGAAAGCGTATTCCGCGATACCCGCGATAGTTCCGAGCTTCAGCGCCTGATCGGTCGAGCCGCCGTTCCGCTTCACCTCGTTCGCCGTCTTTCCGGCAGCGCCGGAAGCCATGACTACGAGTCCGGCAGCGCCGAGCGGAATCCTCGAAAGGTACTGCGCCGTCGATAACCCAATGTCCGCGAGAAACCCTCCGAAGCCGACAAGATCGCCCGTGAGCCCTTCCTGCATAGCCGATGCGTTGAGCATGCCGCGGTTGAGCGCGGAATATGGATCGTAAGCCTTCCCGGATATTTTCGCCCCGATGTTCGAAGCGAGCGCCAGCGGCGCGGTATAGGTATCGAGCGTTATCTGACTGAGCCCCGCCGCGATAGTACCCGGAATGCCAGAGTCACGCCATTTCCGCGTGTCCTCCGCGACATATGCCGTCTCCCTCTCGGCGGTGCGCCTGTTCACATCAGCCGAAATAGACTCGAGATAGCGCTCCGCCGCGTGCGGGCTCTTGTTGTACCAGTACGAGTAAGTTCTGAGCTCTTCGGGAGTCATGTCGGAAGCGTTGACTCCGTTCATATACTGAATTCCCGTCTGAGTGCGCTTGCCGTTCTTGCTGTTTGCGACCTGTTCCTGGAGCGTAGCGGCGAAAGGCGCGAAACCGTCAACCACCCCATCAAAGAGGTCATCGTGATTCGCGAGCTGTCTCTGCCGCTGTTTCTGAATCGGGTTTGACTTGTCCTCATAACCCGCCGCGGCTTTGCTCAGATATTCCGGATCGCTCGCCGCGAATTTCTCGAAGAACTTCTTTATGCCCTCCTGCTCGGTCGTGTAAGCCTTGTCGCGGAGCTTCTGAACCGTCGCGGCGTTATCCGAAAGATACTGCCTCTGCTTTTCACGTACCGAAGCGTCAAGCGCGTCAGCCTCGCGGTCGCGTCTGCTCTGCCGGAGCATCGTCGCGGTGTCAAGAGTCTTCCTCTCCTCATCGCTGAGCGCGAGTCTGCTGTCCGAAAGTCTGTCCGCGACCGTCCTCAGCCGCTCCGCCTCGAGACTCTTTCCGTCGTCCAGCCGGTCGGGATAATACCGTAAAGGCAGCCCGGCGCTGTTGCCGTAAGTGAGCCCCGACTTGTCGAGCGCCTTCGCGGGTTCAGGGAGAGCCGGAGACGCGGTCGAGTTCTTCACCTTATCCCGCTGCTCTCTCCACTCCTCAAAACTCAGTTTCCCATCCGTCGCCGACGACACGGAGGCGGAGGCGGTGTTCCCGCCCCTCTGCCTTCTCCATTCCTCAAAACTCAGCTTTCCGTTTCCACCCGAAAGATTCACAGCCATGTCTTAGTCCTCCTGTGCCAGATATTTCTGATACTCCGCGAGATCGTCAAGGTACTTGAGATACTCCTCGTACGTGTTGCTGTCCGCCACACCCGGCAGATCAACCCCGCGAGCCTTGAAGACCTTCCACTCCGTCCGCGAGAGCGTCCGGTCAGGATCGGGAAGCATCGAAGAGACATCCTCGAAAACCGACCTGTAACCGCCGGTCGCCGTGCCGCTGTCCGCCGTCTTTTTACCCTCGATCGTCCTCACGCCGCCGAGAGCTCGTCCGGCTGGGCTGTTCGGGTGAATGCCCGAGGTGTCAGGCGGCGAGCCCGAACCGTCTGCGCTGAGTAGCCCTGCGTTGATGAGAATGTCATACTGCTCCTCGGTCGCCTTGCCCGCCTGATAGTCTGCCATCGCCTTATAAAGCTTCGCCGCGTCGGAAGTCGTCGACCCGGTCGCCGTGTCAGTCGTCCCGGAGCTCTTCGAAGCCTCAAGCGCCTTTTTTGCCTCGGTCGTGTCAACCCCGAGACTGTCAAGCATCGAGAAGTCGTCCAGACTTGCCGCGATCTTCGCGAGCTCGAGCTGCCTTGAGTAAGCGTCATCAGCCCACGACTTGTCATAGTTCTGACTCTGCTTCTTCAAAAGCTCGTTCTGGAGCACCGCTTGTAGAAGCTCGTTCGCCTTGTCCTTCCTGAGATTCGTCGAGTCTATCCCGAGCCTGTCCACATTATCATAGTCGCCAAGATCGGCATATCCCGACCCGAGCTGAACCCGCGAGTATTCGTCAGAAAGCGCGTCCTGCGCCCTCTGCGCGTCCATGTTGAAGCCGTAGCCCTCGAGCCCCGAGTAGTCGCGGAATGATGCCTGATCCTTCGCGCGCTCATACGCCGTCGCGTCGTCCTGCCGATTCTTGAAGATCGTGTCAAGGAGCTGATTGTAGTCGAAGTTCCGGTCGTTCTCATAGTCCGAGCGCTGGTCGCGATACCGCGAGTAATCGCTGTCCTCGAGCGACTTCGCGAGCGACAGTAAATCCTGCTTTCGCGCGAGCTCGTTCTGATACTTCGCGTACTCAAAGTTCCGGTCGGTGTTAAAGACGTTGTAGTCGCCGAGATACCTGTCATGCTCTGCGTTCGTCTCGGACTGAATCGAGTTCAGAGCCTCGCGCTTCATGTTGTACTCGTTGAGATAGCGATTGTAGGCGTTCTGATAGAGCTCAGGAATCTTGTCTGCGAGCTGGGAAGCGTAGTAGTTGCCCTGCTGTCCGGCTGCCGTCAGCGCGTAGGACGACGCGATACCGCCAGACTGAGCCGATGCCGCCGCCAGCGCGTCAGCGGTCGCCCGCTGTCCCTCCCTGGCGTACTGTTTGGCGTATGCCTTGTAGCTTTCATCCGTGTTGTGGTCATACGAGAACTTCTCAGGGTTCGCGAGCTGGTTTATAAGGTCGTCGCGCTCCGAGGCGTACTTGTCGTCGAAAACCGGCGCTGTCTTGCTGTACTCAAACGGCTGATAATTTTTCAAAGCGTCGTAGCCGCTCCTCACCTCATCGGTGTACCCCGAGCTGAATGTCGGCGCTTTCCCGGCACTGAACGACGAAGGCGAAGGATCTGAAAGATAGTAGTTTGAGCCGTCGACGCCGCCGGTGTACCCGCCGTATTTCCTGCGGACATTCTCGGCGTTCATGTTCGCTAAAGCCCGCGCCTCGTCGGTCGTCGCGTTCATGTAGTCGTCCTTGTAGTTCAGAATCGACATAGCCGCGTCGGGATTGCGCTCGGCGAGCTTCGAGTCCGCATCCGAAAGCGTGTGATTTCCCTGTGCCAGCCGCTTTTTCACGTCGTCGTAAGTAAAGGTTGTTGCCATATGTTTTTACTTCCTTCCTAATTCGCCGAGCCCTCGGAGTATTCGCGCGTGAGCGAGTAAAGCCGCCACATTCCCTTGCCCTCGAACTTCACTCTGAACCGGTCGCACCGCTTCACAAGAATCGGCAGATAATAGCTCCGCTTTCCGCCCGACACGAGCGTTTTCACGGTCTCATAAGCGCTGCCGTCAAAAGACATCTTCACGGTCAGCTCAGACTTGTCCTCAAGCTCAACCCTGACAAGCAGCTTCGCGGTCGACTTCTTGTTCGGCGAGCCCTCGATAAAGTCCGCGAACTCAAGCTCGGACGGAATTCGCCCTTCATTCGATTTCGCTGACGCAAACTCATGTATCTCGTTTTTTGTTGACGCGATCAGATTTCCAAAATACGTGAAGCCGATGATATATCCGTTCCCCGGCGTGTCCTCGCGATACCACTGTTTCACATTCGTGTCGTAACAGTACAGATCAGTCGTTCCGCTATTTTCGTCCGCCATGAAAACATAATAATGCACGCCATCAGAACCCGCTGTCGCGTCCTTGTAAGTCCGATCCCCGAGCGTCAGCGAAATACATTGCGGAACACCTCCGGAGTACGCCATTATACCCACTTTGGAGTGATAATAGAGTATTTCCCCGGCGACAGCCAATGACAGGTGCGACCCCGCCTTGACGCCGAGCGTCGCCGAAGGCATGACCTGATAATTCGACGGCTTCGAGCCGTAGACCTTGTAGATGTGATCCTCCTTGAAGAAGATCGGATAGCCGAGATAAGAGCAGCACGCCGTGAAGTCTCCTCCCGACCCCACATCGACCGCGTAGGAGTCGGACGCCAGACCGTCGAACACATTCCAGTTGAACGGATCGCCTGGCTTGGACGCGTATATCGTGCTCCCCTTGCATCCCCAGAGCCGGTTCTCGTTCTCGCAGATGAAATCCATGTCCGGTACTTTCCGTGAAATCTCCAGCGTCTGTCCATCCTCGACCGTGAACGAGTGCTCATAGAATCCGAGCGACTTCTTGTCGTCCGAAATCTCGCGGATGATTATCGTCTGATTGTTCGCCTCGGTCTTCGCGCCCGAGATCGTCACCGCGTCGCCGACCTTGAACGGAAAATCCGTCCCGGTCGTCACAATCCGGCAGCCCTCGGCAGCTTCTCCGGCGTACGTTCCGTCAACGAACGACGCCGTTCCGCTCCACGAGGCTTCGAGCGAGTCAAAGCTGTCGTCGCTCATTCGGTAGTACTTCTTGTCCGGGAGAATTATCACATAGTCTCCGAGATTCGCGATTATTTTCGGCGATGCCGTGACAGTTCCTTTCTTCTTATACTCCATACCCTCCAGGACATTGAAGCTCGTATTCGTGACGAGCATCAGCTTGCCGCCATAAGAACACAAGGCATAGCATCTGAGACTCTGGAATTCGCTCAGTTCCTTCCGCCCCTTCCTCACAGCCGCCAGCGGAAACTCGTCCCCGCACATGTTCGTCATGTCGCAGATAGCGCCGTCGCAGGCGGCAAGCCGTCTGTCAAGCCCGCCGAACTTCACCTGCACGTCCTGCCCGATCCGGTCGGAGTATTTCGGAATGTTATAGCGCAGCGCCATCGATCTCCACCACCGCGAACGGCTCGAGCAGCTCAAAGAAGACCGGAGCGAGCCTCATATCCGCGGGGACTCTGATAGTGACCTTTTCGCCGATTTCCCCGGCGTCGACCTCGCAGAGCTCCTTGCGCTTTCGCGCGTACTCCTCCGCATTCCGGTGTTTCTCCTCGTCGGTCTCACCGGCGAAGAACACGCGACCGTCACGGATGTCCGGCGCGCCGTCCTCACGTATCGCGGCGTACTTTCCGGCGAGCTTCATCTCCTCGACTAAAAAGTAGTTCACATGGTCGCGCAGCTCACGCCTTATTTTGTAGACTCCGAAAGCCGACTGCGCGTCAAGCTTTGTGTCATTCAGCATGTTCAGCGCCGTGAAAGCGGAGACCATTATTGACAGCATCATACAGTCTCCTCCCCGGCGTCATAGCCCGCGAGATAACCCGCGTACATGTTTATCTCGCTCTGCGTCCTGGTTATCTCAGAGCTTATTGCCGTCTTCGCCTCGTCGGTAGTCGCCGTCGCGAGCCGTCTCAGCAGCGCCGCGAGCTGTATGTAGCGGTTGCCGATAGCCCCGCAGTCATCCGCCTTGGTCGACGTGCGTTTGACCGTCTCGACCCTGTTTCCGTTCTCGTAGACCATGTTCTGTTTCACTTCGTTCATTGTGTTTCTCCTAATTTACTGAATTTATCGCGTCGCGCAGATCATTGAGCTGTGACGCGTAGACCTTGCTTCCCGACGACACCGTCGAAAGCGAGCCCGAGAACCGGGATATACCATTGATCGCCCGCACCGCTGTGTTGTAATCGGAAGCCGTGAAAATATCGCCCGATTGTGCCGACTGCCATGCGTATGCCGTTTGCCCGAGCCAAGACCGTACCGAGTTGATGTTCGTCATCAGGGCGTTCCACTCTGAAGCGGTCAGGTTGAAATTCCCGCCCGATGTTTTTGATGTGTCCCACGAAAAGTACGCGGGACGTGGTTCGGGTTCCGGCTCGGGCTCTGAGTCGGTTGTAAAAGAACCCGAGACCGTGACCGAGCTGTCGACTCCCGAAGTCGGCGTTGATGAATAGTAGATCGTCGCCGATATATAGTAGGTGGTAGAAGGTGAAAGACTGATGAAATACTGTGCCGAAGAGCTTGTATCGCCCGCCGACAGCGATCCCGAACCGCTCGATCTACCGTCGATTTCCCATTCTATGTATCGGTCGTCTCGGGAATACGAGCTGTCAAGCCCGGCAACGCATACGGCAAGATAGGTAGTATCATAGTCAACTAATTCTAGATACGCCATAACTCATCACCCGAATCTCGCCGTCACCTCGACGTCGGCAAGATAGTCCTCGATATTCGCCGCCGTTATGACCTCATAGAATCCATAGCTTCCGTTCTTGTACGTATAGGCATAGGCGGACGAATGAAGAATCGTTGTACCCTCAAGCACGATCGCATTCGGATAATTGCTTGCGATGCTGCTTGCGGTCGATTGACTGCCAAGACAGATTTCGGCATTCTCGCCGAGCGTGAAATAATGTGAGTTGAACGAGCTTGCCGCGACCGGATGAGAAAAGCTAACATATACACCGTTGTTCGGCTTAATAAGATCGACATTCAGCGTCCCGGTCGTGATGTTGTCGCCGTTTATCGTCGTGTTTCCCGATGTCGAAAGATCGGTGAACGTGACATAACCCGCGATGACTATATCGCCGCTTGACACGACGACGCCGTCCTTCAATAGCGCGACCGTAGTCCCCGAAGTGCCGCTCGTTACCGACAGCGTGATACTGTCGACCGTCTGCGAGATGCTCGACACATCCCCCTCGACACTCGAGATTCTCGACGAGAACGACCCAACCGTCTGTGATAGACTCGATACATCCCCCTCGGTGCTCGAGATGCGCGACGTCAGCGAGTTCGCCGTCTGCGTAAGGTTCGATATGTTCCCCTCCGCGTCCGAAATCCGGCTTGACAGCGATTGCGATGTCTGCGTCAGAGTCGAGATATGCCCCTCAGCGTCGGTGAGCCTCGAAGAGTTCATCTCCGCCGTCAGCGTGAGCGAGGATATGTTTCCCTCGGCGTTCGTAAGTCTCGCTGAAATCGAGTCGGCGGTCGCGGAAATCTCGTTTATATTCCCCTCCGCGTCCTCGATGCGCTTGTATATCGGCGCGGAGATCGTCGCCGAGAGATCGGTAAGCTCCTTGTCGTTGAAGTTGTCGACCCCGAGATTGTCGAGCGTGTACCTGAGAAGCTCCATCAGCTGGTAGAGGTACTGATAAACCCCGTCGACCTTCTCAGGCAGCGCGCGCCGGTCATCCGCCCTCGGAAGCGACTGCTCCAGCGACTGGAATGTCGTCGGCATTTATATCCTCACCCAGCTCTTTATCTCGGCGAGAAGAGCCCGCCCCTCAGCGTTTCTCACCTGCGAGACCGTGCAGACCTTGCCCCAGAGTCTCGCGGGCACTCTCACGCCGTTCGAGTAAACGTCGCCCTCTCTCAGCGTGTACTTGTCGCCGACCTTGATCGTACCCGTGTCGTCCGGGAAGTATCCGTAATTCACGTCGATTTCCTGCCCGCCGAGATTGCAGTGCCCGAACTGCCATATGTAAGCGTCCCGGAACTTCGCCGGAATGTCCTCCGGCTTTGTCACAGCGAAATCGCCCTTGCAGTCGCGCCGTACATACAACGCGATCCAGAGCCTGTACCCAGACAGCCGTCCGCGAACGAGACGATAGTTCCAGTAGTCGGGATTCGTGTAAACGCCGACCTCATATCCAGCCGACTGTACCCGCTTGCAGAACGCGCAGATAATATCCGTCCGGAGCTTCGGCGTGTACACCGTGCCATGCTGATTCGCGTAGCGTTCAGTGTCATACTCGAAATCGTAGAAAACCGGAAGATCGAGCCCGATTCCCTTGATGACCCCGAGACACTTGTCCGCCTCCCTCTCCGCGCCGTCAGCGTCGAGCGCGTAGCAGAACCAGTAGACGCCGACCTTCATCCCGGCTTTCTTCGCCGCCGTGATATGCTCCTTGAAGCGCGAGTCGACGATTCCGCCGTACCCGGCGCGGACTATCACGAAGTCGATACCGTCGGCTTTCAGCGCGGCATAGTCGGGTATTGTCTGATGCCTCGAAACGTCTATGCCCTTAGTCGCCATTGTCCTCGCCCTCCGTGCCGTCCGGCTTGTCCGTCTTCGTGTCCGTACCGTCCGATGTACCCGGCTTCACGTTCCCGGCGTTCGTGTAGTCGCGGTTCGCGTCAACCGCCGACTCGCCGAGAATGTACGCAACGAGAACGCCGCCGGCGGTAATGATCGCGGTGATCTGCTCAGCCGTGCCGTTCTCCACCCTGAAAGCCACCATTATCGCGGTCACAAACCCCGCGACCGCCGCCCAGAATTTCCGGCTCGAAAGTTTCTGCTTCCAGTTGATCTTGTCCATACGTAGTATCCTCCGTGTTTTCCTTTTTCTTGATTTTCTTGTTCTCGGTTATCTTGATGACCGACCCGAGCGCGAGCTCCACTGCTCCGACAATCCCGCCGACCGAATAAGCCGCCGTGAAGTCCCCTCCGCTCACCGCCTGCAAAATGGCGATGAACGGAAGATAGACCGCAATATAGACGAGCACCGCAATGATCAGCCGCTTGAGGAATCTCATTCCTCGTAGATTACTTCGAGTCCATAAGCCTTCGCCGCTTCATGCTCTATCCTGCACCCGCGGGCGTTTTCCCATCCCTTGCAAAAGTAAGCGGCATGGCAAAGACTCATGTTCTCGAGCGACTTCGCGAGAAAGCAGAGCGGTTTCTGCTCGACTCCGCGCTTTCGCATATTTTCATCGCTGTACCACTCATCCGTGAACAAGGTGTTTATCACCTGATAGCCTTTTTCTTCAAGCGCGGCGATTGCCTTCTCGCGCGTTTCCCTGATTTCCTGTTCCGTTTTGCCAGCTATCGGCTGAGACATCATTGCTTTCATTGCTGTTACCTCCATTATTTTTTCTCGAGCTCCACGATCCGGTGCTCATGGTCGTCGAGCTTGTCATAGATTCGTTTGTGCGACTCCTTGTTTTCGTCGCGCTGACGGTCAAGATCGCCGCGCAGCTGCTTCATCGTGTCGTCGAGCCGCGTCAGTGTCGATATCAGCTTTACAAGCACGCCGCCGAGCGCGATCAGGCAGCCAATGATGGTGATCAGTCCCGCTACAATTTCCCAAGTCATTTTCTTTTCCTTTCTTTCGGGTTTTATTCGGTAACTTCCGTCCAGTGCGGCGCGTACTGCTCAGGCGTGTATACATTGTTTTCCGCGGTCGACTCATACAGTACACCGTTCCACCAGCCGCGCTCTCCTTTGGCGAATGCTCCGGTTACAGTGATCGTACTCGGTATAATCCGATATCCGTCCTTGTATTCCAGTGTCTCCCACAAATCAGCTGCTTTGTCCGGGCTGTTGTCTGCCGTGTCCCAGAGGTCAACAGCTGCCTTTTTGACTTCTCCGTTGTGGCAGATTCGCGTTCCGGCTCTGACAAGACTGCCGTCCTGCTTCAAGCGTGGAAACAGTGTCGGCGCTTTTGATGCCTTCTCATCATCAAGCGACTGCACCGCCTCTTCAATAAGCCATCTCAGCTCCCGCGCCTTTTCGATAAGTGTCATCTCATTCACCTCCATTTATCGGTTATGTCGTGACCTTAGTCCATGCAGTCGGTGTGCCGTTCGAGTCCACCGCTGTTATTTCGATAATATCACCGGCTGACAATCCGGTAATCGTGCTTGTATTAGCATCCGGCAGCCCGTCCACCAGCGTCTTGATCTCCGCGATCGTGTCCCCATTCGCTTCAAGCGGGGTCTTCGTTTCCGCCATTCGCGTCACCTCCATCCTCGCCGAGGATGATATCGAGTGCCTCGGCTTTCTCGCTGTTCTCGGCGATCTTGCTTTCCATCGCCTTGATCTCCGCCTCGCGGTTCGTGTTCCGCTTCTTTATATACTCACTCAGCTTCATGCCGTCTCCTCCGTCTCAACCACCAATATCGGCTCTTGCACCGTCGCCCTGCCGCCTGATTTCGCGTAGATTTGCAGTCCGAGTTCCCAGTTCTCACTCGTCTTCGCTGTGTTTTCGAGCGTCGCGACTCCGCCGCCCGGCACAGTCACCCATGTGGGGGACTCGTCCTTGTAGTTGTTCGTAACCTTGACGCTCGATTCGGTCGCGTTTGTGATATCCACGAGTACCCGCGCTTTCTTCGGGCGTTTCGCCGACTGCCCCATACTGATTTTTATGTCGATCTCACGATATGCGGCTGCCGAGTCGGGGAAGAGATAGATTGTGTCCTCCCCTTCGTCGGACACGAGTGTCGCTGGCGCGACGGATAAAAGCGGGCGAAGCCAGTTCCACAAGTTCGACGCGTAGTTGCTGCCCGCGTAGCCGCTGATGTACACGTACCGAAACTGCGCCGAGGAATCCGCAGAGCGCAACCACCAGACGCACGCCGTCCCGGCTGTGTTGTTCGCGATTCGCGCCTGATTGTCATTCGTAACGCCCTTAAAGGTCTTCAGAGCCGCCAGAAGCGACGCGCCCTCCGGATGATCGGACGTCCAGCCCATTTCGGTGTACGACGGGACGAAAATGTCCCGCGCTATCGTGATTTCCTGCGAATCCGTAAGCGAATAGCATTTGATCTGCGTCGGAACAAGGCAGTTTCTGAACGCCTCGGAGAGATACGCCGTGCGAAATCCGTCGGTCTCGGCGGACAGATACGTATCCATCTCGCAGCCGTTGTACTCCGCTACGTCGGTCGCGTTCATGCGCTTCTGCTGATAAACCAGCTCAGGCATCAGCAGCACCGAGTTGCCCTGTTCGGACATACCCATCACGATAAACGCCGTCGCCGCGTCCTCTCCGCTGAGAGTCGTGTTGCAGTAAATTTTTGTGCCAGCCGCTAACTGGCTGAGTGTTCGCGACATATTGTCACCCTTTCTTTGATTTTGTTGTTCTTCCGGTAGGACTCGATTTTCAGCTCGAATCCCGCCGATTTCAAGTGCCGCCTGAAATGCTCATCCATCGCGAGAACGAGCTTCCGGCAGTCTCCCTGCATGGCGTGCTCGCGCCAGCTCCGGTACGACTCAGCCGCCTTTTCCGGCGCGATTTTCCCTTCGCCGAGCTGCCTTGCGATAAGCCGACACCGATTCCGCTGCGTCTTCCGCTTCGACTTCGTGAGCCTTTTTACGACCTTCCCGGTGTCCGTGAGAAAGTAAGTAAAGCCCAGAAAGTCGAACCGTCCCCGGCATATAGCCGTCTTCGGGTTCAGCGTCAGTCCGATCGACCGCACATAGTCGTCGATCTCGCGCCAGAGCCACTGCAAGTACTCCATGTCACCGGATATGATATAAAAGTCGTCCATGTATCTTCCGTAAAACTCCGCGTGCCACTTTGATTTCGCCATGTGGTCGAGTTCCGAGAGATACAGATTCGCGAGCAATTGATTCTGCTCCAGACCAAGCGGTAAGCCGACCTCGGTCAGGTCGAGGAACTTGCAGACGATTCCGCGCGAGTCGTCATCGGTAATGTATCGTCCGATAATCTCCTTCAGCCGATCGTGGTCAATCGACGCGAAATAGCTGTGTATATCGCATTTCAGGATGTACGGCTGCTTATGATACAGCCGCCAGAATCGCCGCATCTGTTCCTTCAGACACTTGTCCGCGTCATCCGACCCGCGCCCTTTCAGGCAGGCGAACGTACTCCGGATAAGCGGCTTCGTCACGTCGCGGTAAACATTGTCGTCGCAAATCAGATGCTGCACGATCTTGTCTTCGAGTCCCGGCACTTGCGCGACCCGTCTTTTCGGGATGTAGATTTGTTTGTTTTTGAGCGGCTTCGGCGTGAAGGTCTTCCGGATAAGCGCGTCTTTGAGCGCGAGCAGGCGGTATTCTCGATTGTACTCGTAATTCGCCTGATTCTCCTGCCCATGCTTTCCGCTGACCTCCTTGCGCCATGCCGCTTCGAGTTTCTTATATGTGTAAACCATGTATCATACGTAGCCGATAGTTCTTGCGACTCCGGCATTGATACCTCCTGTTAAGGGACACCCTCCTTTATAGGCACACGATGATGGCATAAACAGCCCTTATAGCCTCCACAGCCATCGTGCCGATAGAGCGGGCGAAGCCAGTTCCACGAGTTCGACGCGTTGTTGCTGTTCGCGTTGCCGTTGTTGTTCACGTTCCGAAACTGCGTCGAGGAATTCGCAGAGCGCAACCACCAGTTGCACGCCGTCCCGGCTTCAATGCAGAGTGTCCCTCGCGGCTCATTTGATCGCTCCTGTCGCCCGCCGCCAGTTGTAGATACGTTTCGTCAGCTCCCCGGTGTACCGCAGTATCCGGTCGTGCTGCTTTTCGTTTATCCACTTGTTGTCGTAAGCCGTGCGCGTCAGAAAGTTCAGGTAGACGATATTGTTGTACGCGTCCCTCTGATACTCCGTCCGCTTCTCGTCCCGGCATCCGTTGGCGAAGAGGCAACCGCGAAGAATCTCGCGAGCCGCCCTGATCATCTCACCGCCAGTCTCGTCGCGGCAGTACGCCGGAAAATGCGATTTGTCCTTGCGGGGATCGCATATCCCGATAACCTCCACGAAAAGCTCCTGCGCGCGGTTTCCGATGACAAATTCGCGGTCAACTGATGATCGTCCGTTTGTAGCCATCGACCGCGCCTTTCGTGATGGTGTAGGAAGTCGAGTCTGTCAGATCGCCGACGAAGATTTCGACGTCGGCGAGGTTCGCCCCCGCGTCCGCCTTGAACTCCTCATACTGATCCACCGTCCCTGTCTTCAGGAGCTTCACCGAGGTTATCCCCGAGTAAGACTGCCCATTTATCGTTACATTAGCCATATCAGCCTCCAAGTGTTATCACGCCGTCCGCCTCGGAGACTGTGACCCCCGAGATCGGATAAAGCGTTGAGTCGTCGCAGATGACGCCGAAGAGGGACGCGCCGCCAGACCCCGCTGCTTTGGTCTGAACGAGAGCCTTCAATTCAGCGAGAGCCGCCGCCTGCGACGAGACAATCGCGTTCACCGCCGAGATCGCCCCGGCGACCGTTTCACTGTTTCTTGCCATTTGATCACATCCCATCTATGAGGGTTTTCACGTCGCCGAGCTGTGTGTTGACGAAATTGTATACGGCCTTCGCGGAAGGATACTGCGTGTTGCCCGATCCAGCCCCAATCGAAGTCACAAGATTATTTCTGTGTTCGAGACTGTATTCGCTGTATGTCCATTCATTCGCCGACGTGCATTTGAGTTTCTTCAGCAGTGTGTACCCTGTAGCCGGCGATAACGCCGCGAACGATATCTCCTGCGTGCTCGAATTGTAGTAGCTGATCGGTGTCATTACACAATTGGAGTACAGCACTGCGACCAACCGCCCGCTGTTTATGGCAGTCGATATCTGTGCAAAGGTCTTGTCCGCCGTGATCGTGCTGCCCTGTGTGACCTTGACAATTATCGTCTTGGAGTTCGCCGCGAGTGTATATGCCGCTTTTGCCGACGGGTACTCTGTGTCTGTTGACGCCGATGTCACCTGCGTGACGCGGTTCGCAGTCTGCTCTATAAACGTCTCGGCTGCTGACCAGATATCGTCGCTCCTGCATTGCAGCATCAGGATCGCAGCACCCTGTTCAAACGTGGACAACAGCGAGAAATAGGCTACATCATCGCTTTTGATAATCAGATTGTAGACAAAAGCACCGTACCTTACGATAACAGTCAGCCCGTTTTCGAACGCCGTTGTAATTTCGGCAAAAGTCCGGTCGGCACTGTATACACTGTCTGTTTTCGTGAGTGTGACCACAAACGACCCGCCCGATCCTTCGGCAGCCTCAAACCGCGTCGGAACGCCGTTTTCGTCGACCTCTGCGACCTTCGCATAGTCGCCCACATTAGCCGCAGTCATGCCAAGCGTCGAGCTTTCCTTCGCCTGCTCGGCATAGTTCTTGGCATTCTGCTCATGCTGATAAGCCGAACTATTAGCCTCTAACGCATAGTTGGCATTTTGATTGGCTCTGTTCTTAAAGTCCTCAGCCTGGTTTGCATAGTTCTGCGCATCGGTCACAGCCTGCTGTGCGATCGCAGCATTTTCCCCGGCGGTAACTGCCGCACTGATCGCCTCATCTCTGACTGTCGTTACAGTGCCGAGAT
This sequence comes from Clostridiales bacterium, assembly GCA_004558025.1. GTDB lineage: Bacteria > Bacillota > Clostridia > Oscillospirales > Oscillospiraceae > F23-B02. Next base: position 20,179 of record SFEG01000014.1, on the reverse strand, counting down.
CGATCAGCTCGCGCCAGGCGTCGTCGCCCTCGTCCGTGTACTTCCATTCGAGCTTTTTCCCGTCCGCCGTGTACCGCATCTCGGGCGACTTGCCGACCATCGACGCGACGAAAGCGTCCTCGTCGCCCACAAAGCCGTGCAGCACCGCGAGCGTGTAAGCCGAAAGATAATACCCTCTCTCTGTACACTCCCCATCCGCCGGGTGAAAGTGCTTGAAGTACCACCTGTGATACTCGGCGTAGTAGGTGTTGAACTGCTCGATTGTGTTCGCGTACTTGTTGTACTCGCCGTTCGCGAAATCGATCATCGCCACAAGGTAGGCAATATATAACTTGTCGTGCGGCGGCTTCACAAGCAGCACGGTGTCGTCCGCGCCGGTCGCGTCGCAGTCGTAGGTAACGATGTCGTCCGAGACAAGTAACATCACCTCGGACTGCACAAGCCCCTCGACCTCATTGATGTACTGATATTTCTGCTCCCTGCCGATCGCGTTGGGCTTGAGCGCGTCGGCGAGCCTTATTACTTTACCTATAGTCATGATAATAAAAATCGGTCAGCGGCGGAAAACCGCCGCCGACCGGGTAAATCACGCGGATACGAGCTGATTGCCGGAGGATACGCCGCCGATAGCCGCGAATCTCCACTCGGAGAAACCAGCCGAGAAGCGCGCGTAGCCGTTCCAGACGTTCGCGTCGTTGTCGTTGTTTATGTACGACCTGACCTCAAGCGCTTTGCGCTCCTGCCAGATAGCACCCTTGTAGCGCTCGTTCGCCTTCGAATCGAGCATCACCCAGAGCCCCGAGTCCGCGCCGAGCCACTCGTTGAGGTAGGGGCAGACAATGATGTTCCAGCGTCCGAACTGATAGTTGTAGCCATTGTTCGAGGTCGCCGGGTCTTTGTCTGAGCCGATAGCCTCGAACACCTTGTTCTTCGCCTTGTAATCGTTCGGAATCAGGATGGTGTCGGGAGCGATGTCGAGAATCTCCTGCTGATCTCCGCAGAAGTTCTGCATTGCGGTCTCCATCGCGCCGATCGAGGCGGTCGAGAGCGCGTCCTTGAAAAGGTTCGACTGAGCCTTCTTGCCGAGCTTCGACGGATGAGCCTTCGAGAAGAGCTTCTCGCCATCCGCACAGAGCACGTCAAACTTCTTTGTTCCGAAGGTGCATTCATCGCTGAGCTTCATCGCCGCGCCGTACATTGCCGCGCCAAATCTGTCGCGGGTTCTGTAGTACGAGGAGATAAAAGCGTCGGGCTTCTCGGTCAGGTTCATCACCTGAGCGTCGTCCATAGCCTCGCGCGAGATCGAGAAGGAGCTCTTCCAGGTCTCGTTGTTGATGGTCTTCGAGTAGCTGTCCTCAAAGCCGTCAGAAGGATGAGGACCATTCTCGCCGACCGGCTTGAAGCCCTCCATAGCGGTTGCCGATCCGTAGCGCTCAGCAAAGTGAGTCGACTTCTTTGTCACGAAGAGTCGCTTGATGAGCGAGCCGGACTCGTAAGCCTCGCCGCGCTTAGTGATGTAAGACGCGATGGGCTCTTGGCATTTGCCGAAGATGAGATCGGCTTTCGAAGAGCCGAACGTAAACGTAATGTTAGGCATAATTTACTTTTCCTTTCTTTTCTTTTTTCGCGCGTCAGATCATCAAGATGCCGCCGCAGGCTGAATCTCCGAGAATCTGACGTACTGGATGTCTCCGACCGCGGTACCCTCGCGGTCGACAATCTGCGCGACGCCCGCCGTCTTGGTCGCCGTGACCTGAAGACCGTCGGTGTGAAGCGTCACCTTGTCGCCGAGGTTGACAGAGGTCATGGCAGCCTGCGCCGGTACGCCGAAAATGATATGGCAGTCGACCGGAATGACCGGAATCAGAGTTCCGGCGGTCACAGCCGCAGCCGCGTCGGTCATGCAGATGTAATCCGGCTTTGCGGTCGCGCCGCAGACAGCCAGCTTGCCGGACGACCATGCGAGCGCGAGTCCGACCTTCGGAGTAATCGCCGCGGCGGGCTGATACTCAAGCGTGGTCGCGCCGCCCGTGACGATGTGGGGGATGAATCCTTTCATGTGTTTTTTTCCTTTCTTTCGCGGTAAAAGCGTTGTCAGCCGCCCACCGCGAATATCACCGTGAATTTCACGTTGAGTCTCACGTTGTCAGCCGTGAGATCATTTTGCTTTCGTGAATCTCGCGAATTCCTTCGCGATTTGTTCGTCATTCATGTCCGGGAACATTGTGCGGTAAATCTCGCGCGTCTCAGGCGGCACAGCGTCGAGCCCCGAGCTCTGCGACGACGAAACCGTCGTCATGTGCTGCTTTCCTGCCGACGCGTTGAGCACTCTCTGCTTTTCCGCGGCGTTCGAGCGCTCGACTAACTTGTCAAAGTTCGCGAGCCTGTATGCGTCCGCGAACGAATTGCCCTTTTTGACCAGCGCGTAGAAGGCGTCGTAGTTCTCCATCTTCGAGAGATCGTCTATAGTCCTGATCTCCGGATCGAGCTTCGTGACCTCCTTCATCTGCTCGTCGAGTCGGCTCTTCGCCTGCGCTTGGCGGTACTCAGCCGCCGCGCGCTCACTCTCAGCCTTCGCCCTCAGAGCCTCCTGCACCTCCGGCAGCGACTGTATCATCTGCTGATACTGCGCCTCCGTGATGCCCGACTGCTCAAGAAAGTTCTTTTTCGCCTCGCCCGCCTTCGCCGTCGCGTAAGCGTCGTACTCCGCCTTGGTCTTTATCATCTGCCCGGTGTACGGATTGACCATCCCGAGCGACTCGACCATCCGGTCAGCCTCGCGCGCCGAGCGTTCACGTTCCTCCGCTATAGCGCGGTCGCGTTCCCTCTCAGCGTGCCTTCTCGCCGCGGCGTAACGCGAGTTCTCCTCGGGACTCTGCGTATGCTCGTCCGTGTGGTCTCCGGTGTCAGCGGTATTTCCTTGATTGCCGTCACCCGGCGTGGTTTCCGCGCCCGGAGACCCAGCGTTCTCAGCCGACGTTCCGGCTGTGCTTTCTGAAGTACTCGTGCTTTCCGGCGCGCCGTTATCCGCGCCCGTATCCGCTCCGCCCGACGATCCGTCGTAGCCTAAAGCCTCGTTTATCATGTTCTCGTCCATGCTTGCTCCTTCTTCACCGCTGCGAAATCGCAGCGTCGGGATTTTTACGCTTTTTCCTGCGAAATGTCCGGCGTTCCAGCCGACTGTAACCGGCTGCCTTCCCGCGCTTCACGCCGTCGAACCGCGCGTCATGCGTAGACATGTATGATAGCCCGACCTCAGCGTATCAGATTGGCGACGTGAGCCGGCAATCTGATTGACATGTCGGGAGGGTTGTTGTACATGTCTGATAATTACTTTCTGCCCTTGTTACGCAGGTCAGAGCCTTCCTTGACGGAAGACTTGCCCTTGTGAATGTTCTGATTCACAGGCGCTTTTATCGTCTGCGAACCGGAGTTGCTGATCTTGCCGACAAGGCAGTTTGTTTTCTCAGCCATCCTCGTGTTCCTCCTTTCTTCGGTATTCCGCGCTCATAACGCCTCGCGCCCCGCGGGATTTTTGCGCTTTCCCTGCGATTGTAACAAAATTACTGAAACAGCCCCGCCGGATCGTTCTGCGGCTCCGCCCGGGCTATCGCCTGCTGTGCCGCGGCTTCATCCTGTGCCTGCTTCTGTACAGCCGCCTCAGCGTCGGCACGCGCCTGCGCGTCGACCTGCCGCATCACGCCGTTCATCTGCTCCTGCTGCGCCGCCATCTGCTGTTCTGCCATCATCTGCTGCTGTTTTTTCATGTCAAGCAGATACCGTTTCGTCTCGCCAGCTCCCGGATAGTGCAGCATCTCCATCTTTGACCAGAAGAGAATCAGCGTCTCGAGCGAAGCCGGATCGCCGAAAGCCCCCGACTCCAGGTTCATGCGCGTCTCCTGCCACATCGCCTCGCGGTTTGAAGCCAGCGGCGACGACGCGTCGACCGAGAAGGTGAAATCATCGTTCCAGTATAGCGCCCCCGAATCGTCCTGCCGGAGGAAATCAAACCTGTCAAACGCCTCGTAAACCCGGTTGCCCTCCGCGTCAGTCGCGAGAACCGGTCGCGGCTCGTCCGCGTACGCCAGCTTGAACTTGAAAAGAATCTCGAACAGCTTCGAGTAGGCGAAATTCTTCATCTGCCGCTTAGACTCAAGCCGCCCCGCCGACTGCTTTGCCGCGAACTCCTTCGCGACCTTCGACGTCGCCGTCGAGTCCGTCCGCCCCTGGAATGAATCCGTGATTCCGAGCGTCTCGCGCGCCTCCTCGTAGACCTTCGCGAGGAAGGCGAGCTCCTGTGAGATGTCGCAGGTCAGATCAATCTGGGAGATCATATCCTTGTCCGCGGCGTTCTGGAGCTGCATAGTCTTTCCGATGGCGTTGTCCGTCCGGATGTCCGCCTCGGAAGGCAGCGTCGTCAGCGAGCCGCCGGTCAGCAGCTTCTCGACAATCCTCGCCGAGATTCGATTGGTAGTCGCCTGCTGGTCATAGATCACGTCGACGTCCGAGCCGCCGAGCAGCCGACTGAATTCCGAAACGTTTCTCTGAAGCACCACCGGGAAAATATCCGGTCGGTAGTAGGGAACTCGCAGCGGGTTCAGCTCATCCGCCTGAATCGTCGTCCCGTCCGACAGCACCAGCGGCTTCGTCACAATTTCGTCCTTGTCCTCGATCTCCTTCAGCTTTTTCGAACCGCAGACCGGACAAGCGTCAGACCCGTCGTTCGCCGGCGGCGGAACGCTCGCACCGCAGTCGGCGCACACAAACCGCCTCCGCGCCTGATAATCCTCAAGGTCGCAGAGCTCGGTGTCAAGTACCCACGAATACATGCCGATTCCGCCGTTTTCGGCGCGATAGTACGCGATGTACTGCGTCACCAGATCCTTTGATCTCTCTCCGGCGTCGTCCGCGTCCCTGATTCCGGGATCTTCCTCGGCGTCCTGGTCGTCAAACTCGACTCCGTAGCGCTTCCTGACATACTCCTTCGTCTTCGCGATCCGGATGAAAATATAGTCCATCTCCTCCAGCTCGGTCACACCCGCCTGCGGGATCACCTGCAAGGGATTCAGCAGCGTCACCAGATTCTCGCCGACCGTCGTGTGCGACCGTTTCGTCTCGTCCCACTCGCAAAGGTAGAAACACCCGCCCTGAATCGGGCTCATCCGCTCGGCGCGGTCGTTGATCACCTCGAACGACAGCCGGTCGAGCTCCTCGCGCAGCATGTCCTCGATAGTCCGCGCCAGAATCTCGTCCTCTTTCCGCTTCGCCGTGACCTTCGGCTGCGGGATTGACGTGTCAATCTGCGTCTCGATAAGCTCGTAGATGATGTTTCTGTGATGCGTGTCATCGGCGACGTTCTTGTCGTTGCCGACATAAGCCCTGCGCGGCGTCACAATGCCGTGATAAGCCCTGTCCCTCTCGCCGATCTTGTCAAGCTCCCCGGTATAAGCCGCGTAAGCCGTGGAAAATCGGTCTTTCCACATCCGTAGCTTCGCGTTCTCGCCGTGCTCAGTCTTTTCAGCCATGTTAATCTCCTTCTTGCGACTTGGTTTGCTTAGTCTGAAATCAAGTTTGAAGCAAGTTTGAAGCAAGTTCCAACAAGTTCCAACAAGTTCCAATCAAGCCGCGGTTGGTGCTTTGTTGGTGCAACAGTTTCAAAATCAACCGCAATGCGTTTCTGACGCAATAATCAGCGTTATAACGCTGACTCAGCGTTAACGCCTCGGTTTCGGTCTGCCCCACAGCTTTATAAGCTGCCGTTTTTCCTCAGCCGTCGCGTTGTCGTAGTCCTCCCACTGGGAAGGATGCCATTCGACTCTCTCGTCGGTCTCCGGGCTCTTCGCGATACAATCCTGATAAGGTCGTAAGTAGTGCGCGATTGCCAGCGACATGACGCAGTCGTCGTGCGCGCCCTCCTCGGCGCAGGGTTTGAAGTTCTCGTCGCGGACGAATGTCAACATCTCGCCGATCGTGTCAATATCGTTCAGCACCTCCGGATGCTCGCGAACCACACGCACAAGCTCCGCGATGATAACCGGGCGTGACTTCGTGTCCGTCCGGAAACCGAACGTCCTCGTCGTCCGCTTGCCGTAGTCGTCGATCGAGTCGCGTACGAACATCCGCGGATAGCGCAGTCGCTGAAGCTCGCGGACAGGGAAGGTAGAGAAGTTTGTCTCAGGCGCGATCAGCGCGTCGTTGTACCAGCGTCCCAGGCAGTAAACCTGCTTTACAAACATGTCCTCGTCCATCTGCTTTCGCAGGACAGCGACCTGTTCGCCGGTGCGGTTGTCAAGCACCTGGGCGACGAACCAGTCCGAGCCCTCGCCCGCAGTGTCCGCGCCGATGACATAAGGCACGCCCTTCTCGGGCTTGCGATAAACCCGGATGAATCCCGCGTCCGACGCCGTGAATTTTGACGCCGTGTAGTCGATCCGCTCCCCGGACTCGGCAACGTCGAAAGCCCCGAGCAAAGCCCGCTCGCGGATTCCGGTCGACTGCAAATACCGCAGTCTCTCGGCGAGAATCATCGCCGGGAAAACCGTCTTTCCGGTCACGCCCCACTCGCCAAGGCAATAAACCTGGTAGAAGTAAGGATCGGTGAACCGGAATTTCTCGAGAACCTTCTTGTTGCGCTCCGGCAGGAAGCGATTGTCGAGATAGGTCGACTCGTGCGTCCTGATGTCGGCGCGCAGCTCCGGCTCGTCGCAGTCGAAGAATCTTTTTTTGATCCAATGCAGAATCGAGATCGGGTTGAAGGTGATAATCATCTGTTGATACCACCTCGTCGCGCCGCGCATACGGATGTCGAGCTGGTTGAAATCCGACTCGGTAAGCTCGGTCGCCTCCTCGATCCAGACGTCCGTGACCTCGTGAATCGACTTCAGCTTCTCGGCATTATCAAGCCCTTTGAAAATGATGTCCGAGCCGTTGGGGAAGATAATCCGCATTTCGCCTGTGTAGATCGTCGCCCCCGAGTCCGGATAAAAGCGCGAGATCGTCGCGCAGATGTCCTCAAAGCACGAGTGCCTGAGCGTGTTTCCGACCTTCCGGGCGACTAAGAATCTGTGCCCCGGCTCAGAAACCGCCCTCTCGACGACTTTTCGCGCCGCGAAAACCGATTTCCCCGAGCCGCCGCCGCCCTTGAGCACCAGAAAGCGGTGCTGGTCGAAGAACAGCGGCATGAAGGTGTCATTTGAAGTCTCCTGAAGACTTCTGTACCACAGCGCGGCGGCATAAGCCGCGTCTATCTTCCGGTCATCCCGCCTCCACCGACTCCCCGAGCCGCCCCGCCGCGATCCTCCCGTGTTCATCCATCTCGAGAGCGCGCGGAGTAATCGACCGCGCCATGCGGCGAGTCCTCGTCGTCATAGTAACCGACACCGCCGAGCCCGTCGTCCCGACCGCCCACGACAACCTCGTCGTCCGTCTCGTCGCGCCGACCGCTTTCTCCGACCTCGTCGCGCCGCGTGCCGATTTCGCCAAAAACCGACGAGATAAGCGCGAGCTTTTCCTCCATCGGCACAGCCGCCGCGGAGATAGTCTCGCGAGTTTTGCTACCGAGCTCAAGCTCACGCCGCTCAGCGGGCGACCAGCCGTAATTGCAGGAAAGATTAAACTTTATCCCCTCGACCTTGTCGCGCTTGCCGAGTTCTCGCACAAGCCAGGACTCAATCAGAGTCTTCGCCCTCTCGCAGACCTCGGCGTAGCCCTCTGTCCGGGCGTACTGTCGGAAGGTCTCGCGCGTCAAGCCGAGCTCGACGCATAGATCAGACTCGGACGGCGGAATCGCGAAATCGACATACGTGATTTCATTCCCGTCGAGGTCTTCCTCCCCGGTCTCGCGCAGCGTCATCCGCGAATGGAAGTATTTCTCAACAGCCTGTGTGAATTTCTTTACGGTATATTTGCGCGGCGGCGCCATAGCGCTCTCCCCTTTCTCTGTCTGTTATGCCTATATCATAGCACAAAACACCCTGCTATAACTACAAATTATAGCATGGTGTATAAAAAGGAATCGCGCGCGCACGCGCGACAATCGAGTCAGGAATCATCAGCTCAGCCCGTCGGGTCTCTCGCCGGTTTGCCTTCTTCTCGAAAACAAAAAACGGATACCAGACCGGTATCCGTTTTCTTTATGCTCACTTGTAAAACCGCCCGAGCGGAAAGCACTCGTACAGTCGCCTGACGACCGTGTAAAGCGTCGTCACCGAACCGATGTGCTCGTCCATGCAGACCTTGACGGCAGTGTCCGACGAGGTCATGAACCTTTTCAGCGCCGCGGCGTAATCCCCGCCCGCCCTCTCGAAGGCGTCATCCATGATCTTCCGCTTGCTTTCGCTAAAGTTGTAGTAGTTCCGGCAGAGATAGAAAACCATCCCCTGCTTGTTCACGCCGAGCTTCACGCTCGGAATTTTCGAAAAGTGCTCACGATTTTTCATACAAGTCTCCTTTCAGAATGGCAGAACATCCTCGTCCTCGACAAGCTCGAAATGCGGCGCGTCAGTACCGGCGGCGCTCTGCGGCACATAAACCGGCGGAGCGTCTGAGTCCGAAGGCGCTGGCGCTCGTCCGCTCTGGTCGCCCTTCGCGTCGACGAACATCACCTCATCGACGATAACCTCGGTCGCGTACCGCTTGTTCCCCTGCTGGTCTTGATAGCTGCGCGTCTGGATCGAGCCGACGACACAGATCGACGAGCCCTTTTTAAAGTACTTCGCGATAAATTCTGCCCTCTCGCGCCAGGCGACGCAGTTGATGAAATCCGAGACCGCCTCGCCCTTCGTCCCGTCTTCCTTTTTAGGCGCGGCACGGCGCGCGACGGCAATCGAAAACGATAACACCATCACGCCTGACTGCGTCGACTTCAGCTCGGGAGCGGCAGTCAGACGTCCCCCGAGTATCACCTTGTTGAGATTAAAGTTTGCCATAAGCACCTCCGAGATAATTTTCGATAGTTTCGCGCGCTTCGCGCCATCCATAGCAGACAGCGACGCAGTATCCCTGCGCCTTCAGTTCCCCGATCCACCGGCGCTGATTTTCGGTCGGTTTGTTGTCCCCGACCTTGAGTTCGATAAAAAGCCCGTGATATCGGGACGTCGCGACCGGCAGAAACAAGTCCGGCACACCAGCCTTCACGCCCCGCCGCTTCAGAGCCCGACCGGTCGCGGCATCCCTCCGCCCGCCGTTGGGCACATGGAAAAGAAGCCTCAGCACCGGATAAGCCGCCGAAGCCGCGGTCGCCCACTCAAAAAGCGCCTCCTGCTCCTGATCCTCGCTCGGATGACACGCCTTACCACCGATCATCGTCGTCACCTCCCGCCGACAGCACGGCTATAATAATCACGCCGAGTATTGTCCCGGCAAAAAACCCGAGTAAAAACATCATATCGCCGCCTCCCTCTCCGTGAAATAGTCCGGATGCCTCTCGAGCATCTTCGTGCACTCCCAGCGCGGACGCCCGAGAAACCCGGCGCAGTAATCAATGCTCTTTCGCTGCCAGCGTAGCAGCGTCAGCATCATCAGCTCGCTGTCCGTCCATGGACGCGGCTCGACGTTGGCTGCATGCGTGCGTATGTAACCGCGCGTGCGAACGCTTATTTCATGGTCGTGCGCATAGTGATAAACCTGCGCGGTTCTCAGCCCAAGTGCTCTCGCTATCTCAGCGCTTCTCTTTCCCTCGCCGGCGAGCCTGCGCAGAGTCTGATCCTCGGCTGTTGTCCACTTGTGATACTTCGGTCTGCTCATTTTCTCATCTCCTCATTTTGTATTTCTGCCTTGATAACCGGCGGAGATTTTTCACAAGCCGCTTAACAAGCTGCTTTTTCCGTCTCTTGATCCGCTCGTCGTACCGGCTCGCAAGCTCTCTTTCGGTTAATTTCCGGAGCTTAACCCGCAGCGACGCCCCCGAGATTTCCGAGTTTGCGACGGTGTAGGCATATTCCCGGTCGTCCTGAAGCGTCCAGCCGGGATAGTTCTTTTCCCAGAAAGCGACATCCGGGCGGTCGGCATTGTCCTCGACCATTTTCTTAAGGTCACGTAAATCATACCTGTCATCGTCAGGTTCGGTGACCGTCGGCTTCTTCAGCCCGATCGACGCGTGCCAGCGTCTCATCCGCCCTTCCTTCGGCTGACGCGCGAGGTAGGCGCAGAGCGCTGAGATTCCGTTTCCGTCCGGCTGAATCCGGTCGCAGTTCACAGCGCCGAGCTTCTCCCCGAGCTTCCCGCGTTTCGGAGACTTCGCGCGCCACATGTCCTCGAGCAGATCGCGGTCAACTCCGCCCGGAAGTAAAATGTGATGGTGCATGCGTACCGGAATGTCGTCCGAGTCGGTGTAGTAGGAAGTCAGCCAGATGTACCGGAATGGAATCCCCGCTTTTTCATAGATCGGTCTGATTCTTGCGATATATCGGTTCATGTTCGCTTCACCCTCCGCTATGTCGATCGGAAGGTGCTTGTCAGTGTATGTAAGCGACTCGTGAAAATCTCCAATTCCGAAATTGGTGTTCGCGAGACGGTCGAAATAAACGCGCGAGCGCTTGTCATTGAGATTCGCCTGCTTCGGGCAGGTGAGCGCGACTCTTTTCCGGGAGCGATGCGAACCGTAGTACTTCATCTTCCCCTCGGTCATCAAATATATTTCGACTTCCTTCATCTCCTCCCCCTTGCGGGTCGAGGTGTATATCTGTCTTTCCCGAACGAACGCCATTTCTCTTTCCTCACATCTCGCTTTTAATATCGCGGCGTCTCCGACAAGCTCCGACGCCGCTTTGTCTCTGATCGAACCCGACAGCGGTTTTTTTGATTTCCAATCACGACTTGTTAATACCCATTACAAGCCCGCATCCGGGGTTGCCCCCGGATAAAGCCATCAGCAGATGGTCGAGCTTTATATATAAGGTAGATTTATGTTACGACGACGCGGCGGTGCACGTCAGGGTCTCCGGTCTGCTATTTTTGTAGACGGAATTTACTCTGTCTTCGCTTCGTTGTCTTTTATCTCTGCGAGCCAGTACCGCTCTCGGTAGTCGGGACAGGAAGTTCTCTCGATGAAAGCTCAACCGCGTCCATCTTTCCTATCTTCTCTCAGGTTGCGCCCGCAGTGCGGGCAGAAATTGATTTGAAACGAATCCATCCTCGGTCGGTTACAATAACTGTCACCGTAGGTCGGGCAGTAGTAGCTTCTTACAAACAAAGCCTTACCCGCCCACGGGAGATCACCGATGAACAGCTTCGTTCTGAATGTATCCTGATAAGGCGTCAGCATATGCCCGCTTTCCTCGTAAGGAATCCCATGTTTCCCGTCGCAGTACCGGCAGGGCTGTCCTATCTTCTCCTCATCACGCATTTTTCTCTATATCCTTCATTTTCTTGACAATGAACGCCAGCATGTCCTTCAGGAACACATACCGCATGTCAGCGTCCTCGATGCTACTCGCCAGACTCCCGACGAGGTACTGCGTTTCACAGGTCACGTCTCCGAGCTTGCCCCTTATGTCAAGATGGCAGGTCTTGTTGACTGAGTCAATTTCAGCTTTCAGCATCTTCCGCCACCGCCTCGGCAAGCTGTTTAGTAAGATTCTCAAGCACCCGTTTCCGGACTGCCTTCCGTTCGGACTCGTTCGAAGCGTCCAGCTCCTTTTCGAGCATTAGCACCGTCAGCGCCAACTGGCATATAAAAGCCGCTTTGTCAACACCATCCGTCAACGCACGGCACATTTCGTTCAGAAGCGTTTTCATCTCCTCAATGAGCTCAAAGGGTTTCCCCTCGAGCTCGACCTTCAACCGGCTATCGTTTTCCGGGTCAGTCCCTACTCTGATCATTTTCTTCCTCCTTAACACACCTGTTTTCGACCTTCTGGTAAGCGTCGAAATAAGCCTCGCGCTTGTCTCCGTTGTAAGTCACTTCGAAATACATGTCGTCCGGCACATCGGTCGAAAGCAGCGCCTTGTTGTTCTGCAAGGTTTTGCTGAGCCAGACGACATAAACGTCGTCTTCATCCATCAGCGTGTTCGTTTTCCTGACCCTCTCCGGGTCGTTGTACCATTCGCAGACTAAGCCCTTCGCGAGCTTCACAAATGTTCCATTACTCATCCTTTTCAAACTCCCCATCCAGATCGGTGTCATCGACAGCTGAGCCGCAGGTGTCGCCCGCGTCGACTTCTTTCATGAAGTGCTCGCTGTCATTGTTCACGCAGATGTGGCGCTCGTCGCCGAACTTGTCCTCGAGCCCGATGCAGTACAGGCACTCAGCACATCGTATTTTCATTTGTTTTTCTCCTTTTTCTCCATAAGATACCATCCGGATTTTTCAGCAGCTTGTCAATTTCAAGATTCACCCGGTTCATCCATCTCAGCGCCGCATTTCGGGCAGTACGGTTTGCACGTGTTTTCATGACCATCGTCCGTGCTGTTGCGGCTGCCGCACACCGAGCAGATTGTCACGCCCCACTCGCGAAAATGCTTGTGAATCCAGTGCCCATGCTGCCTTTCTTCAACATCGGCGGCGAAAGGCAAATCGCAGCCGCCTATCGCGTCCATAATGCCTTTGAACATGCTGCGCGCCAAAACAGCCGTACCCTGTTTCATCCGATTTTCCGACACCGCTTTGTCGAACTCTTTTCCGCATTTTACCAGATACGCGTGGGGCGCATCCGCGCTGATGTATTCAGGCATCAGCTTCACCTCTCCTCCATTCCTCAGCGATCTGCGACTGCGTGACCTTCACCCGGATTCTGATTTCGGCGGCGTCCGTAATCGTCTTCTTCGCGTCCTCGAAGCGCTCGAGCGCCTTCTCATAGTCGCTCCCCCCGGAGACAAACCGCCATTCCGGATCGCCCGCGCGCTTGTACTCGACGATGTTATTAATCTTTATCATCACCGTCCTCCTTCTCTCTAAGCCGCTTTGCCCAGCGGTAGGTTTTGTACTCCATCTTGCTTTCAATAGCCAGGTTAGCTGTAGAAGTGTCTTCTGTTCCCGCGCAAATCACAACCCGCTCTGCGGCTCTCACGTCGGCGATTTCCTCTATCAGATTGTCGCAGGCGTCACGGTAATTCATCGGTGTCGGATTCGTCCCGGTGATCACCCTGCGCAATTTCAGCGCCGCTTGCGCGAGTTCGGCGGCTTCCTCCGCGAGCTGACACAGCAGCTCCTCATTGCTCAGTCTCGACGCGATGTACTCAATATCCGTCATTACTCCCTCTCCTTCACTCTGTAAATCTCGCCGTTCTTCTCGACGACCTCAAACCGTTCGTTGAACTCCCTCGCGTCAGCACCATCCGAAATAATCACCTCATAGGTCTCAGGCATGTCCTTCGCGGAGTCGATGACCCAATACATTACGCCAAATACCGTTCCGACCATGACGCTGACGATGACAGACACCAGTATTATAAAGAATATCTCGCAATCGCGCCCGATCACCATACCTGCCACAAGGGAAATCAAAAACCATGCCAGAATCCCGATTCCGAGATAGAATCCTATTCCCATCGTTTTCACCTCAGGAATGGTGTTCAGAACCCGAACGCCCTCCATCAGCTCACCGCCCATCATCCACCTTCCGCTTTCCCGTCGCGCGCGCCGTCTTCACGGCGCGCTTCTTCGTGGCAACCTTTGTGCCCTTCTTCACAGCGACGCTTCCAGCCGAAACAATCTTCTTCCCGCTCCTCGGTTTCTTCTCCATGACATACTCCTTTCACTCGACCCAGGCGCGCTCGGGCAGCTTTCCGATCATCCGCTCAAGCGTCCTCCAGTCCTCTTTCTCATACGCCTCGTCAATCTCCCTCGAGACTTTCAGAAGCTCGAGGTTAATCCCTATCTGCACATCCATCGCGGCTTTCAGGTAGTCAAACCGCAGTCTTAAATCCTGATAAGCCATCGCCACACCCATGCACTGCCCGATCGTCGAGATCATCTCTTTTTTCGTCTTCCGCATCAGCCGCTCGCCCGCCTCGCTCTGAGCGAGCTCAGACTCGTAGCCGACCAGCGCGTAATAGTCGACCTCGAAATCATCGAAGCCGACCATGTTGTATCGGTTTCCGATCAGCGCGCAGGTGCAGTCATTGTAGGTCTGCTCATCAAGGTCAGTATCCACCCGCTCGAGCAGCTCCCACAGCATGTCGGCGTCATCAGAGATTCCGACGAAAGCCATCTTGAACTCCTCCGCCAGGTCTTCGTCACCATCAGTCGAAGCCATCAGCCCGCCGTCCGAGCCGTCGTCATTATCGACGAAGTATCTGATCTCGTCGCAGTCGTCGATTATCGTCCGCAGCCCCTCGACGAGGTTCTCATACCCCATGTCCGCGAGCGCCGGTTTCTTGAAGCGCATCGCCATCGACTTCTGGCGGCGTATGTCGAGCTTCAGCTGTTCCGCGGGCGTCATTTCCGACTCCTCTCCGCGCACTCCCCGGCGCAGGCAGCATACCCGGCGAGATCAACAAAGCTGTCCGCCTTGTAGTTCCCGCTCGCGATCCGCGCGATTTTCAGCAGCGACATCATCATCGCCACATCCTCCGGCAGAATGTCAAGCCCGCCGCAGCTGTCAAGGCATCTCGCTTTCAGATATATTTCCCATAAGTTTCCGATCATCCGGAAATTGTCCTCCGGCTTGCCGTACTGCTGTTCCCTCTCGCCGGTGACAATTGCCTTCGCGGCATCGAGGATTTCCGCGCGTGTGATCGTTATGCCACCCCCGGCAGAATGATTGACTTCGACTTTTTTGACATCAGTCGTGCATGTGAAGTCCGACGTACTCACCGTCGTTCCCAGCGTCACTTTCTTGTCCTCGACCATATTGCGCATCCCCGCAAAATGCTCCTCCGCGACCGTCTCGACCTTTTTGCCAGTGTCGGCAGGAAGGTTTTCAGCCTTTTTCGCCTCCTCCGCGAGCTTCGCGGCAAATTCGTCCTTCAGAGTCGGATCGTATTCTCTCTCAGCCTCTGTGACTTCCGGTTTTGCGCCCACTTCCATTTTCTCGTTCTCCTTTTTCGTCTTAGTTTTGTTTGTTGCCTTTTCAGCATTTGCCTTCCGGGCTTTTTCCTTGACCTTCAATTCGTGCGCCTTGTTCTGCGCCGCGCTTTTCGTGCAGCCGAGCTCCGCCGCGATCTCCTCTAGCGAGAACCCTTGGTCTTTCATCGCCCAGAAGGCTTCAATCTTCTGCTTCGTCCAGATCATCTGCTCTCTCTTTTCTTGTACTCCTCGATGTCCCGCTCCGTGACCTCGGTCTCGCTGTTCCGCTTTGAGGTGTCCCGGATGAAGTTGTGCATTTTCGCGAATATCTCGCCCGTCCACTTGTCGCGCTCCGCTCGGTTGAGATCGTATCCGCAAGAGCCTTCAAAAAGCGCGTCCTCGAAATTATCAAACACCAGCTCCATCTGGTCAATAAAGAACAGAAACGTGCTCTCGATGTCATATTCGCGCGTCGGGCTCTCCCCGGAATTGACCCCCGAGAGCTGTTTCTGAAGCTCCTCGAACGCTTTTTTCTGCTTCTCGAGTTCTTCCTCGCCCTCGCGCTTTCCGGCTTTTCTGCCCTCCTCACGCGCCGCACGGAGCTCGTCATCCGCAGCGTGTCTGACCGGGCGCTTGTCCGCCTGCTCAGCCGCGATAGAAGCGCATGCCTTCGCGTGCTCGATCTTCATTTCCGAGATTTTTCGCGCGTGCTCGGCTTTCAGCTCCTCGAGCTGACTGTTCATCGCGCTATACTGATTGCTTAACTTCCGCTGACTCTCCTCTTCCACCGCCGCGAGCTTCTTCGTGACCTCCTCGAGCTTTTCCTCAGCCTCGCGCCGGTCATCGTCCGAAGCCTCTAACTCATGCTCAAGGAACGTCAGCTGATCTCCCCACTGTCTCGCCTTCGCGACGAACTCGCGGAGCTCCTTCACGCTCATCCCCTCGATCTTTCCGGGCTCGCCCAGCGCGTCGCCTCTCTCCTCCGGCGGGAGCTGTGTTACCAAAAAGAGCTTCTCAATGCCGAGACTTCCGGCCGACTGTAAAGCGGCGTCGCCCAGACTCTCATAAGTCCTTATGTACTTGTACGCCTGCGAGGCGTTGACCTTCGCCATTTTCTCGCAGTAGTCGCGGAAGTCGTCGAACCCGAGTTCCTTGTAAAGCTCATCGTCGCGCATCCGTTTCAGCCCGCGGGCAAGCTCGTAGATTCCGAGTGCCACCGTTTTCTTCGACGCCATTATCTCGGCGTGCACCTCCCTCGCCTCGAGCACATCGGGCGTGACCTCGCGCCCGCTCGTTTCGATCATATCATCCATGTAGCCTTCGCCTCCGTTCTCTCCGGCGGCAGAACGTCAAACATCTGCCGATTGTAAAAGAATCCATCGTCGCCGAGCTTGTAGACGCCGTAGTCCGCGCCCTCATTGTCCGTGATCGTCGTGACCTTGCCGCGCATCCGCGCCATCCCTCCTTCTACTTGAACCGGTACTTCGCTGCGCTCATCGCCGTAGGTCTTGCCGACCTCGAGATCGCGCCTGACTCTGACTCTTGTTCCTATCGGATAACCCATGTAAAATTCCTCTCTTTCATTCATCGCGCCGAGCCCTCGCCCGGCGTCCCTCAAATCTTCTGGGGTCTTTTATCCCCCTCGCCTCGAGAAACCAGCCGCCAAGGTCTCGCCTCAGTATCGCCGTCGTCCAGGCGTTCTGCTTCTTTATCATGATCCGCTCGCCGTTCTGGAGCCAGTGCACCAGCGTTTCGCCGAAGACTGTCCCGCGCTCGATGTACACCCGGTCAAGCAGCACATCGTACCCGAGCTTTCCGTCAAAATAACTCATGCCGTCCCTCCGATGATCTTCTCAATCGCCAGCGGCGAAAGCCCGTTCATCTGTGCGAGTATCGCGACCTGCCGCTGCTTGTCCGCGGCGAGCCGCCAGTCGCGCCGGATTTCCTCGTCGCTCATCCAGCGCGTCGGCGACTCAAAGCTGACCGGCGAGAACTCGCGTTTGATCTTCACTCCGGCTTCAGCCGCCTTGTTGTCGCGCTCGCGCTCGGACTTAATGTATAGTGACATCTCATCGCGCGACATTCCGAAGCACTCGGCTGTGTCCGAAATCGTGTGACCGTTCAGCCAGTACAGGTAAGCGTCATTCGCAATCACGCCGCGCCTTATGATGTAATCCCTGCTCGGTCTGCTCATCTCCCGATTATTGCGCCTCCGAAGACAATCTCTCCGTACCGCCCGAAATCGTTGTGCACAATCTCGAGCGTGACATCGAGCTCTGACTCGCGTCTCGCGGCTTCCTGCGCCATCGAGACGAGTTTCGCCTTCATCGCGGCGAGCTGTTCACGCAGTCTCGCCGCCTCCTCGACCGCGTCGAAGTGCTCGCGCATCTCCTCGGCGGTCACGTCCCTCAGTAATTTCTGTTCCATCTTCAACTCTCCTTTGAAAATATTTTTTAATATCCTTGACTTTTTGCCTGAATTGTGGTATAATGTACATGTCGGTGGTACTATGTGCCCCTCACAGGGTATCCATTCGACTCTCTTTCTGGCTCTGAGTTCGCGCTCAGAGCCTTTTCTTTCGCTCGACCTCGCTCATTCGGAGAACGAACGGCTCAAACCTGTACTCGCCCGGCACGAACACCGTGTGCGGATACAGCCTGTAAGTCCCGCGCTTCGGATTCCAGAACGCCCGGTAAAGTATCAGCGGGATTCCTCCGTCCTCGAGGATGATCCGGAACTCGTTCGCGCGTCCGTTGTCGGCACGACCGTAGTTATACCACGTTTTCATTCCCCGACGAGTTCCACATCCTTCAAAAGCGCCACCGTCACCGAGTTCGCGTTCATGTCGCACAGCTCAACGAGCACCTGCGTGTTCTCCGGCTGGTCTACGACATCGCCCATCGTCCGCGGATCGTTCCCGACAAACCGGCGCGCGATTATCGCGTTTATCCGCTTGTAGACGCGTCCCTGAAACCGGACCGGCTTCTCAGCGACCATCGCGGCGTTTGCGTCTGACTTTTTCAGCTCCATTGTGTTTGCACCACCTTTCCGCCTTTTTGAATTTCACAGGCGACTCTCTGATCACCGAAATGTAATCGACCGAGCCGCCGTCGTTCTGAATCTCGAAGGTGTAGCGCGCCGACGTGTTGAAACGCGCTTTTTCGCAGAACCGCGGTTCGTATCCGCAAGCCAGCGCGAATTCGTAGAGCCCCATGGCAAGCCCTCCGGAAACCGGTTTCGCGTTGAAGTCGATAATCAGCGTTCCGTGTGAGCCCTGCTCGATCTTGCGACTGACCGCTGCGCAGAACGCTTTGTCACATTCCGCGAAAGCGACCTTGAATGCCTCATTCTTATCCATCGTTTTCCATCTCCTTTAAGTATTCCGCGAGCGCCGTATTCTCTGAAAGGAACATCCCATAGAGCTTGTCCAGCGCCCGGTTTTCGAGCGCCGCGGTGTCGGAAGACGAGCGCCCGACCGGCTTTTGAAAGCCGGTCATGTTCCCGTCCGCGTCGCGGTATCTGACCGTCCCGACCCGGGGATTGACCCGGGTCTTCATGCCGTCTTCTCCGGCGCGTCCTTGTGCATCGACTTGAACGCGTTCATGCCGTCGATGATTCCGAGTATGTAGCTTCTCTCGGTATCGGTCATGTTGTCCGGAATCGCGTTGACGATCTTCATCGCGGTCTCGATTATCTTCTCGGCTTCGTTCTTTGTTCTCATGTTTATCCTCCTTGACTTTTGATGAATTTCGTGGTATAATCAACTCAAATGGAGGTGATTATATGAACGCTAACGTGAATATTGTTTTTCCGCCTGAAGCCGACCTCGCTACTGCCAAGACCGAGTCGATTCAGAAAGCGGATCGCATTATCACGAGGGTGACTTACACCTGCGGGCTGATCATGGAATATGATCTAACCGCAGACCGTGCGGAAGTTCGGACGAACTGGTGTATTGAGCGACTGCCAGACAACCGGTTAACGGTACGAAGACCGTAGCCCTTTCATACATTCTGACCTGCATCGTTTTCGTCGCGGTCACCCGCAGCAGCCTGCCGTACTTTTCCTTATCAGCCCGGTGGGATGTTTTATATGCCCGTTCCAACCCTCTCACCTCTTTTCGTTTATCTATGGCAAGGCATTCATTCTGCAATGACAAGCACAACAGCCGCGCCTCTAACCTTGACTTTGATTTTCTTATCCGATCCGACAGGGTATGTCTGAACATTCTTTCGGGTTGCAAGCTCTTCAACCAGTTTTTCGGTCGGCATAGTTTTGAGAAGCGCGCTGCATCCGCTCTGCATATCGTCATTATACTTACTGTTTCTGCGCCTCTGCTGTGCCTTGAGTATGTTACCCTTATACTTCCGTCTGAGCCAGATGTCGAACTCGGACAAGGTATCGAAGTCGATGTGAAGCATATTGTATTCATCAACATTCCAATCCGTATCGTCTGATTCGAACGAGTAATCGTTAAGCAGTTCGGTGATTTCTTCTTTATCGTTTATACCAAGAAGAGCTGAATATTCGTAAAACATATGCGAATATGTGATCTTCTTGAAGAAACCGACCATACGGTTTGCAAACGCGATAAACTCTTCTCCGACTTCGTTCCTGTCGCTGTAGTTCGCTGCGATTTTCCAGATTTTTGTAAAATCCTTTTCTACTAACATAATGTTTACTCCTCCTTGACATTGCAGCAGCCTGCCGTACTTTTCCTTATCAGCCCGGTGGGCTGTTTTATATGCCCGTTCCAACCCTATCACCTCCTCATAACATGGCATGATGTCGAATTTACATACCATGTATCTTTCTCTGATACTATTATATCATATCATGTAAGATTTGTCAAGAGGTTTTTAAAAAATACTTGACAAAAATTACATCCTATGTTATAATATATACGGAGGTGATAATATGGACTTGCAAACGCGAATAAAAGAGGCACGTAAAGCTCTGAATCTGACTCAGGAGAAATTTGCCGAATCGCTCGGAATCCCCAAAAGAACATTCATTGCGTATGAATGCGGGCAAAACCCAATCCCAGAGCGGCTGATCATTTCAATCTGTGCCGTGCATGGCGTCAGCGAGCAGTGGTTACGAACCGGAGAAGGGGAGATGTTCCCGAAGCTGGATACCGACCCGCTGTGGGGAATGCTCGGCGAGGTGCTCAAGGAAGAGAAGTCGAGCTTCAGGCGCCAGCTCATCACGGCGCTCTGCCAGCTCGAACC
>SFEG01000029.1 GCA_004558025.1 Clostridiales bacterium | reverse complement strand
GAGTTTTCCAACCGAGGCATTTTCTCGGGCGGTCGTTCAAAAGATCAACGACCACGTCCAGCTGTGCCTGCGACAGAGAGCGAAAATCATAGCCCTTTGAGCTGCTGTTGCGTTTGACTTCGCGGCAGATCGTGGACGGATCTCGGCCGAGCCTGCGAGCGATCTCGCGTATGCCGAGGCCTTCTTTTAAAAAATTGTGTAGACTAATGCGCTCATCATGTGTAAAATGTGTGTAGGACAACATGGCTCACTCCTTGTAAGTGTTTTTGTGGTGATTACATTTTACACAAGAGTGGCCATGTTGTCTTTCTATTTTTAGGTGTTGCACTTCAGATGATAATCTGTCACCCTTTCCATCGAAGGGGGGGGAAGGCAATGTGCAGGCAAAAGTTTTGCATCGCACCATCGTGAAGCGGCAGTTTCCCGGTTTCGCCGGTAGGTACGATACCGGGCTACCGCAATCACCGTATCGGTAGGAGCGTCAAAGCGCCATAGAAAGAGTCAGAATGCCCAAATTGTCGGCGTAAATTTTGTCGAATTGGCTGAGTGGCAAGGGATTTCGGCCGAGACCTGCCTCGATCGTGTAGCCGGGGCGGTCGAAATCCTGAATGAACCAGTCCTTGTAGCCTGCAAAGCCCGAGGCAAAGGGTGTATCCTCGACACTGTAGCCCGAAACGGCGGCGAAGGTATCGGCGATATCGCGCGAGCCGGGTGGCTCAAAGTCGAGATAGCGCCAGTAGATGACCTCGCCCTGCGTGTGGTAGGCAAGCGTCAGCCGAGGCGACAGCGCAAGCGTAAAATCGTACATCGCACGGCTCTCCGGCGCGGACAGCGGCGACGCGCCGACGTAATCGGCCGGTGCGGGACTCACGACGCCGAGGGCAAATTTATTCTCGCGCGCCTGCTCCCAGCCGGCCGGATACTGCAAATTGAGGTCTACGCCGCGTATGTTCGCCTTCCAGCCCGAGGGAAACGGCACGTCGGGGTAGCTTTGCGCGATGCGCACTGCCCCGTCATAGTACTCGCCGCCCGTGAGCTCGCCCGTCACGAGGTCGATGCCGTCCGGGTCAACGCAGGGCGCTATGTAGACTGACGCATTTTCTAAAAGCTCCCGCGCGCTCTGTCCGAAAATTTTACCTCCTTCCGCATATGCGCGCGCAAGCTGCTCGGCAAATTTAAGCAGCACGGGGATGGTTATCCACTCGTTTGCGTGGTGCGCGGCGTTATGGAAAACGCGCTTTTCGCCCTCTCCGAGCGCGAGATACCACAGCGGCTTTCCCATGACCGACTTGCCGAGCTGCCCGGCTTTGACAAAAGGATATCGCGCCGCGATGCCGCGCACGCAAAACGACACGAGCGTCGAAGTAAATTTTACGTTTGTGGGCACAATATCAAACGGGAGCGGAATGACGAGGCTGCCGCCGACGTTAAGATTTTCGGCTTTTATGCCGGGATTTGCCGTCAGTATCGCCGACAGCGGCACATTGTACTGCCGCGCGAGCGAAAACAGCGTGTCGCCGCGATGGATGCGGTGCTCGGCAAAGCCGGTGTAGTACGGCGCGAGCGCTCGGTGCGTCGCAGATCCCGCGATGCCGTCGGCCGCAAGTCCGTTATCGGCCTGAAAAATGCGCAGCGCGTCCTTTGTTGCGCTTCCGAAAACGCCGTCGATATTGAGCGCCTGCGCTCCCGCGCGGCGAAGCGCCAGCTGCAAAAGCTCGACCGACGGCCCGACCGAGCCGTGTTTTAAAAGCTTCATATATGTCCTCCTTATAGAAATCAGCAGACAGTTGACAGTGGATAGCTGATAGCTATATGTGTGCGCAAAGCGCACGGATTTGATTTTTACCTCATCCGTCGGCTGCGCCGACACCTTCCCCTATAAGTGGAAGGCAATGTGCAGGCAAAAGTTTTGCACTAAATCAGAACAACAACTGCGTACAGCGACCCATCAGTCGACTGCGTCGACAGCTCCCCTTACGCAGGGGAGCCAATGGGAAGCGGCGGTTTTCCGGTTTTGTAGGTACTTTCGATACCGGGCGACCGCAAAAGCCGTATTGGTACAATGTGAATTCGCTACTGAAAAAAGGCTTATATATTTTATGCTCGGCGGTACATGCTTTATGTGTGGAGGTGAGATATGACGATCAAAAAAATCATGGCGGCGATAACGGCGACGGTGCTGTGCTTTATGCTGTCGGCGGCGGCGCTTGCGGAGTCTCTTGTGCCGGGCGGCGGCGCGGTGGGCATACGCATGACGACCGACGGCGTTGTCGTCGCGGGAATTTCCGAGGTCGAGACCTCAAGCGGCAAGCGCAGTCCGGCAGCGGACGCGGGGCTTAAAAAGGGCGACGTCATCACGCGGCTGGGCGGCAGCGAAATCGCAACGGCGCAGGACTTCAAGGCAGCGCTGAGCGCGCTCGACGGCAGCAAAACGACCGTGACCTTTGAGCGCGGCGGCAAGCAGAAGCAGCTGAACATCACGCCCGCGCAGGGCACCGACGGCGCGTGGAAGCTCGGGCTCTGGCTGCGCGACGGCATAAGCGGCGTGGGCACACTGACGTTTTATGACCCCGCGACCGGCGTTTACGGTGCGCTGGGTCACTGCATCAGCGGCGATGACGGCGAGGCTCTGCCGCTCGGCGACGGCGGCATCTACGGCGCGGAGATAGTCGGCATCGTGCAGGGCACCGTCGGTGCTCCGGGGCAGCTCGACGGCAAAACCGACGCCGCGGCATTTCTCGGAGATATCCGCATAAACTGCGGCTGCGGCATCTTCGGCACGGCCGATTTCGACGGCGAGACCATGGATACCGGCGAGTTTGAGACAGGCCCTGCGACCATACGCTGCACGCTTGAGGGGAGCCAAACGCGCGAGTACGGCATCGAGATCAAAAAGGTGTACTCCTCATCGGAGGGCACGACCGTTATGCTGACGGTCACCGACCCCGAGCTCATCGCGCTCACGGGCGGCATAGTGCAGGGTATGTCCGGAAGCCCCATCATCCAGAACGGCAGACTCGTCGGCGCTGTCACGCACGTTTTCGTAAACGACCCGACCTCGGGCTACGGCGTGAGCATCGAGGACATGCTGCGCTACGCGCAGCATGTAAGCTGATGGTGAATAGCCGATAGCCGATAGCCTGCGGTGTGCGCAAGGCGCCATTAAAAAAAGTGCAGATTTTCATCTGCACTTTTTTAGTCGCGTTTTTACATTGTGCCAATACGCTTATTGCAGTTGCCCGGCATCGAAAGTGCCGGCAAAACCGTAAAACTTCCGCCGCCCGTGAGTACGTACAGTACTGTAGGTCGATGCAGAATCGGTTTCCGCCAATGTTCCGAATCGAGCCGCCGCAATATGCGTATCGGTACAGCCTCAATGCGCCTCCGATTCCTTTTCCTCTATAAGCGGGAGGAAGTCCTTATACTGCGTATCATATGCGCAGGAGTACTCGGCGCAGTCGGCGAACTTCGCCACGGCGCGGGTCGAGCGGTCGATCGGCTGAAGCGTGCCCGCGCCGGCGACGCAGCCGCCGGGACAGGCCATGCCCTCGAGCAGATATCCGTCATACTTTCCGTCACGCGCCATCATAAGCAGCTTGCGGCACTCGTGCAGGCCGGTGGCCTTTGCGATCTTGACCTCGCGCGTCGGGGCTATGGACTTGATGGCATTAACGACAGCCTGCGCGACGCCGCCGGAAACGGCGAACTTGCGCGCGTCCGCGCCTGCCTGCGAGAGCTTCTGCGCCTCATCGGCGGGGATGCACTCCTTATCAACGCCCTTGGCCGCGAACATGCCGAGCACCTCCTCGAAGGTGAGGACGAAGTCGACGTCGCTGCGCACGGTGCGGCGGCTGGCCTCGAGCTTCTTGGCGTCGCAGGGGCCGACGAAAACGACCTTGCAGCCGGGGTGGGTTTTCTTCACAAAGCGCGCGGTGAGCACCATGGGCGTCATCGCGACGGAGATATTTTCGGCCATATCGGGGAACATTTTCTTGACCATGTCGCTCCATGAGGGGCAGCAGGAGGTGACCATGAAGCGGTGCTTTGCCGGGACCTCCTCCAGGAAGTCTGCGGCCTCCTCGATGACGCAAAGATCCGCGCCGATGGCGGCCTCGTACACGTCGGTAAAGCCCAGGCGCTGGAACGCGGGCTTCATCTTCTCCGGCGTTGCGTCCGGGCCGAACTGGCCGACGAAGGCCGGAGCGAGCACAACGTAAACGGGAACTCCGCTTTTTATAGCCATGATGGTCTGGAAGATCTGGCTCTTATCGCTTATCGCGCCGAAGGGGCAGTTGACCAGACACTGACCGCAGGAGGTGCACTTTTTATAATCTATCGCCGCGCGGCCGAGCTCGTCCTTGCCGATGGCGGCGATGCCGCAGGCCTTTTTGCACGGGCGCTCCTGGCGGATGATCGCGGAGAAGGAGCACGCGTCCATACATCTGCCGCAGCGGACGCACTTTTCCGTGTCGACGTGCGCATGACCGTTGACTTTGCTGATGGCCTTCTTGGGACATATCTCGATGCAGGGATGCTCAATGCAGCCCTGGCAGCCGTTAGTGACCTTGATGAGATTATCCGGACAGCGGTTGCAGGCAAACTTGATGACGTTTATAAGCGGCGGCTCGTAATATTTCTCGGCAATGACGGTCTCCTCGACGCCGTCGGAGATGTTATTGTGCTCGCCGAGCTTGCGCATCGGCAGACCCATCGCGAGGCGCAGCCTTTCGCCGACTACGGCACGCTCAATCAGAAGATTGTTCCTGAACGGGCCTATCTCATCCGGGTCGCCCGGACATATTTTATACGGCAGCTCCTCGAGCTTTTTTGCGTAGTCTCCGCCCTCATATGCCATGCGCGCGATCTCCGTAAAAACCTCGTGCCTTATTCGTGTTTTGCCGGTCTCCATTCCTCTCATTGGGTCGTTCCTCCGAATATGTGTCTGTAGTTATTTTAAACCAAAGATAATTATACAAATCCATGTGGTTTTGTCAAGAATTCTACATATTATTTAACGCCTATTTTACCTCAAACGACTACAGCATAATTAAAGCAGGTATTAAAAATTTTAATACCTGCTTTAAGCACTTCAAAAAACTATGTTTTTGAAGCGCTTAAAGCTGCGCCACATTTTTTGTGAAAATAAATCTTCACGAAAAATCTCGCTGCGCTCGTCAAAAAGTCCGTACCGGACATTTTTGATGGCTATAATCAAACTTGAGGCGGGTCTTTTCTCGCTGCGGCTCGGTCACGGCACGGCTCTGACATGCCACCGGCATGTCATTCACTCCCGCGCCGACGCTTCGCTACCCCTCAAACTCCCCCGCTGCGCGGTTATCTTTACTCAGCAGCGCAGTTTTTTACAATGCAAAAACTAAGCAGGCGTTGATAAACAACGCCTGCCTTTTACTTTATTACTTATTATACTCTTTTATGATCTCCTCGACCTCATCGGTCTTGGGCTCGGCCTTGGGCTTGCGCGTCGGAGCCTCGATGGTGGGCTCGGGAGACGCGTCGTCCGGAGCGGCCTCGATGACCGTATCCTCATCTTCGGGTTCGGGCTCCGGCTCGGGAGCCTTGACAGGCTCGGGCCGGGCGGGGAGATCCTCCTTCGCGCAGCGGTTTTTGACGATCAGCCAGCCGTACATCAGAAGCATGCCCGCCGTTGCGAGGATTATGAGCTCAAGCCCCATATACCTGCTGTCCGACAGAGTGGTTATGCACATGAACGCGCCGAAAAGGCTCAGGAAGCAGGCCTTCTGCGGACTCGGGCGGCCGAAGGCATAGCCGGCGACGTAAAACAGCGCGAGAATGGCGCAGCAGATTGCGATTATCTCGATGGCAAACATCCACACGTTCGGGTTGTTGGCATTTGCCCGGTAGCTTGCGATGAGCCACACGCAGTACATGAGGATGGGGATCGTCATGAAAACGCTGACGAGCGAGGGGGAATAGTGGCTTCGCGAGGCGCTGCATATGAGCGGAAAGCTCAGGCCGCTGAGCATCGCCAGCACCGCGATGATGACATACATCGTGTGCAGACTGTCAAGTGCGGTGCTCACGATGGTCATGATGCCGCCGATGACGGCGATAGCCGCTATGACCCACGCGAATATGATATACACAAGCGAAAGGCCGCGCAGCGCCTCGCTCATCCCGGTCGGGAACACCGTCTCGCCATCAGTCAGCTTTTTTGTCCTCAGCCAAAGGACGACCGCCGCGGCGATGATGACCGCCGGAAGCAGGAAGTTGAGGATGCTGGGGTTAATAAGCCCCGTCTCGGAGTCGCGCGCTACCTGCATCTGCAGCCAGCGGAAAAACGCGCCGAATGCGCCGAGCGCGCAGACATAGCACAGCATGATAAGCGCGTCGTTGGCCTTCTTGTTGTTTTTAAGCATAGTATCAATCCTATACGAGTAAAATTTATATCAGTAGTAATTCTATACTTTTTTGTACTGACAGTCAAGATGAAAGGGTGATGCCGGATGAAAAGAATACTTTGCGCCGCGCTTTTCATGACGCTTATCGTCGTGAGTCTGCCGCGGCTTTTTCCCATACAAAGCGCCGAAATGCCGACGGAAAGCGGCTCGGACAAGGCCGCCGAGAGGCTCGAATCGGACTCAAAGCGCAATATCCGCCTGCTGTGCGGCGATACGGTAAGCGAGATAAGCGTTTCCGACTATCTCACGGGCGTCGTAGCCGCCGAGATGCCCGTTTCCTTCGAGCCGGAGGCGCTCAAGGCGCAGTCGGTCGCCGCGCGAAGCTATCTCCAGCGGGCGATAAATTCCCCAAAGCACGAGGGCGCGGATATCTGCGCGGACTCGAACTGCTGTCAGGCGTATCTGACTTGCGAGCAGCTCAAGGCGAGCTGGGGGGACAAGTACGAGAAGTACATACAAAAGATAAGCGATGCCGTCGGGGCGACCGACGGCGAATATCTCAGCTATGACGGAGCTCCCGCGCTCGCGGCGTTCCACTCCTCCTCAGACGGCGCAACCGAGGACGCGAGCGCTCTGTGGTCGGACGTGCCGTACCTCAAAAGCGTCTCCTCGCCCGAGACCGGCGACAGCGTGCCGAACTTCATAAGCACCGTCGAGCTCTCCGAGCTCGACTTCCGCGACACGATACTATACCTCAAGCCCGAGGCGGACATGACCGGCGACGCGTCGGCCTGGATCGGCAAGACAGAGCTCTCCTCCTCCGGCCGCGTCGCAAGCGTCGTGATAGGCGGGGTAAGCTTCACCGGCAGCGAGCTGCGGACGCTTTTTGGGCTCCGTTCTACCGATTTTGAGCTCAGTTACAATGACGGGAAGTTCACCTTCACCGTCCACGGCTACGGCCACGGCATCGGCATGAGCCAGTACGGCGCAAACGCCATGGCCAAAAAGGGCGCAGATTACCGCGAGATCCTCGCGCACTACTACCCCTCCACTTTTTTGGTGACGCATTTTTAGAGGCGCATTTTTAGAGGCGCATTTTTAGAGGCGCATTAAGGCCGTACCTATACTGTGATTGCAGGTGCCCGGTATCGAAACATCGAAATAAGCCATGACGTTTCGCATCCCGTAAACACTATGTAAAATCCGCAGCGCACCTGCGGGAGGCGACAGGCTTACGGTTTCGTCGGCACTTTCGTCACCGGGCACCAGTAATCTGCGTATTTGAAAATCCTCAATGCGCCGCTAAAAAGAAAAAAACCGGCAGGATATCCATCCTGCCGGTTTCAGCCGTTGGGGTCATCACGTGCTCACCCCGGACCGGAGAACGATCTGCATACCGTCTCGCATGGTCATCGGCTTAATATTTTTTATCGGAGCTTATTCCTTGACGGTCTCCTCGTCGGAGGCTGCCTCGGCGGGCTTTTCAGCCTCGATCACCTTCTCGTCTGCTGCCTTTTCGGCTGCTGCAGCAGCTGCTGCAGCCTCTGCTGCCGCGTAGCCTGCCGCGTAAGCGCTTGCGGTGTCGCCGTACATATCGTCGTTATCCTCGGCGGCTGCCGCTGCGAGAGCTGCTTCCTTATCCTTGGCTGCCTTGCTTGCGATGAAGGCGAAGATAACGCCGAGTATCGCAGCGCCTGTGAGGACGCAGATAGCGGTCAGGTGGAGGGAGCCGGTGTACTCCTGAATGGGAGTGAAGTCGAGCTTCGCGGCTGTCTCGCCGACATAGTTGCCGGCTGCGTCGACACGGATGGTGTAGGTATAGTCGTGGAACTTGGTGACAATGCCGGTCACGAGGACTGCGACTGCCATGATAGCGGAGATAAGGCCCAGGGTCTTGCCGGTGCGCTTGCTGCCGTTGACGGCTGCAACGATACCGAAGATACCTGCGATGATGCCGAGGATAGCTGCAACTGCGAGAGCAACGTACATACCGAGGCGGACAAATCCCTCGTTCTTGATATCGGCTTCCTGATCCTGCAGATACTGCTCAGCCAGCACGAAGAGAGTGTCGAACTTGTCGAGGTCGAGCATCGGGAAGCCGTTCTTGACGACGACCTCGCCGTTCTCGTCGACCTTGTACATGTTGCTGAGGACATACTCGCCGAACTCTTCGTATGCTTCCTCGTTGACAACTGCCTTACCGTCTTCCTTGATGATGAGGTTGTCGGGGATGTCGAGGCCGAACTCAACTGCCAGGTACTCGGGCAGACTCTTTATGGTCTGCTCGCCGCCGTAGAAGCTGAAGCAGGGCCGCTCGCCTTCAAACATAGCCCTTGCGCCGTCGGCAAGGGTGATCTCGCCCTGCTCGAAAACGGAAAGCTGAGCCTTGCCGTCGGCAAGCTGGCCTTCGGCTGCGGTGAGCTTTGCTGCGCCCTCGGCAAGATCCTGACGGCCTGCCGCGAGCTTTGCTTCGCCCTCTGCCAGAGCCTTCTCGGCCTCTGCCAGCTGCTTCTTGCCTTCCTCGATGGCAACGAGGCCGTCCTCATACTCCTTGAGCTGAGCCTTGCCGTCGGCTACCATCTGATTGATGTATGCGGGGAAGTCGGTCACATCCGCGGGGATCTCGAGTCCGAGACGGGCGGCGAGGGGACGGACGACGGAAACGAACCATGCCTGAGCGTTGGTGAAGCCGGGCAGGTTTGCGATGGTGCCGTCACGGAACTGAACGTACTGATTCAGATAAGGCAGCAGGGGCTCGATCTTTGCGAGCTTTTCCTTGCCTTCGTTGTAAGCCTGGGTGTTGGCGTCGATCTTTGCCTGGCCCTCTGCAAGGGTCTTCTTGCCGGCCTCGTAGGCTGCATAGCCCTCTGCAAGGGTCTTCTCGCCGGCGGCGAGGGTCGCCTGACCTGCGGCATAGTCGCTCTTGCCCTTGGCGTACTGGCTGAGGCCGTCGGTGTAGGTGCCTACGCCGGTGAGGTAGGTCTCTTCATTTTCCTTCAGCTGATCGATGCCTGCCTGTGCGATCTTGATATTCTCTCTCGCAAAAGCTGCGTCAGCACTCTTATAATCCTGGATATTCAGAACGTCACGGACGCCGGCGACGCAGGCGAACAGACCGAATATGCACGCGAGGATAAGGATGATGCTGAAGACCATAAGTAATACTCGTTTCATTGTATTCCTCCCTAACTTTTTATATAAATATTACTTAATGACGTTTCGTTATTATGTATAAACCAATACATATCCGCCGATTTCGTTTGACTTTTGTCAGTGTAACACACTATGTCAAAATAGTAAAGAGAAAATGACAGATAATTTGAAAAATTTTTAACTTTTTTCTTAGTAATTTTGCTCAAAAATACGATCCGACCGGCACGGCATTAAATACTTACTGCCAAATCGTCAGATATGTCGCAATCTCCTGTTTACATATTATACACAATTTGCCCAATCAATTGTGAACAAACCATGAATATTTCAGAGGCGCTTTGAGGCTGCTGCGGATACGGTGACTGCCGGCGCCCGGTATCGGAACACCGGTGTAAACCGGAGCAGACGGGCGAGCATTGCTCGCCCCTACATAGTGCGGCGCAGTGCCGCAGCGCGATGCAATACCGGTTTTTTGCGCAGCTTCGACACCGGGCCGACGTAATTTGCACAGCATCTACGGGAGGCGACAGTCTCCCGGTTTTGTCAGCAGGCGGCGACACCGGGTTCACGCAATGAACGTATCCGTAGGTGCCTCAATGCGCCTCTAAAAACCTGATTTTACGCCGATTTTACAATGTCATGATTATTGATTTTATAAAGCGCGGATAAAATGGTGATTGTAAAATGGATTGTAAAGAGAGGGACATTTGATGGATATATTCGACGCGCTGGAAATGATAGGCGGGCTGTGCCTATTTATTTTCGGCATGAACATAATGGGTCAGGCGCTCGAGCGCCGCGCGGGCAGCAGGCTGCGCACGACGCTGAGCAAAATGACCGGCAAAACGATGACGGGCTTTCTCACCGGCCTTGTGGTCACCGCCATTATCCAGAGCTCGTCGGCAACGACGGTCATGGTCGTCGGCTTTGTAAACTCGGGGCTTATGACCTTAAAGCAGGCCATCGGCGTCATCATGGGCGCGAACATCGGCACGACCGTGACCGCGTGGCTACTCAGTCTCGGCGGCATCAGCGGCGACGCTGTGTGGGTGCAGCTTCTCAAGCCCACGTCGTTCACGCCGGTGCTGGCGCTTGTCGGTATTATAATGTATATGTTCAGCAAGGACAGCCGCAAAAACGACACCGGTATGATCCTGCTGGGCTTTGCCACGCTCATGTTCGGCATGGAAACGATGTCCGGCGCGGTGTCCGGCCTGCGCGACGTTCCGGCGTTCAGGCAGATGTTCATCGCCTTCACCAATCCCCTGCTCGGCGTGCTCGCGGGCGCTGCGCTGACGGCGATCATCCAGTCGAGCTCGGCCTCGGTCGGCATACTCCAGGCGCTGGCGCTGTCCGGCCAGGTCAGCTACGGCGCGGCCATCCCCATCATCATGGGTCAGAACATCGGCACCTGCGTCACGGCGCTCATTTCCTCCGTTGGCACGAGCCGCAACGCAAAGCGCGCCGCCGTCGTGCACCTGTCGTTTAACGTCATCGGCACAGTCGTGTGGCTTACGGCGTTCTGCATCGTGCGCGCCGTGGCCGCCCCGGCGATACTCGGCGAGAGCGCGACGATGTACGGCATCGCGATAGCGCACTCGGCCTTCAACATCGCGTGCACCGCAATACTGCTCCCGGCCTCGGGGCTGCTCGAAAAGCTTGCTGTCCGCCTCGTGCCGGACGGCAAGAAAAAGGAGACCGAGGTCACGCTCGACGAGCGCCTGCTCGCAACGCCGCCGCTCGCGCTTGAGCAGTGCAGCGTCGTGACCGAGGACATGGCCTATTACGCAGCGGGCGCGATGAAAAAGGCCATCGACTGCGTCATGGAATTCGACCCCAATGCCGCGCAGGAGGTGCGCGAGAGCGAAGACGAGACGGATAAATACGAGGACATGCTCGGCACATATCTGCTCAAGCTCGGCGCGGAGCCGCTGAGCGACGAGAACAGCGAGGAGGTCACGGAGCTTTTGAAGCTCATCGGCGACTTCGAGCGTATCGGCGATCACGCGGTGAATATCGTCGAATCGGCCGAGGAGCTGCACGAAAAGCAGCTTGAGTTCACGCGCGGCGCAAAATATGAGCTGTCGGTCATGACCGCCGCAGTCTGCGAGGTGCTCGACCTTGCGGTCAAGGCCTTCGCGGATAATGACACTCAGGCGGCAAAGGCCGTCGAGCCGCTCGAGCAGGTCGTGGACGATCTGAAAAACGAGCTTCGCACGCGGCATATCCTGCGCATGAAAAAGGGCGAGTGCAGCATCGAGGCGGGCTTTGTGTGGTCCGATCTTCTGACAGACCTCGAGCGCGCGTCCGATCACTGCTCGAATATCGCGCTGTGCGTTTTAGACATGAAAAAGCACACCCTCAGCGCCCACGAGACTCAGCATGAGCGCGAGGATGTGCCCGAATTCTCCGATCAGTACCGCCGCTATTCCGAAAAATACGCTCTTCCATAAGCGCTTTGGAGCGCCTACGGATACGCATATTTCGGCAGCCCGGTGTCGAAGGCGCTGACGAAACCGTGTTTGCGCCGCGCTCTCCTGTCGGGCTGACGCAAGAGATGTATTGGTACAGCCTCAATACGCCATTAAAAAAGTTTTTAAACCGTGAAATATCTGTATTTTTAATCTGTCTTTAATAATTGAGGAAGCAAAATATTAAAAACGGAGGAAGATATCATGATCAAATTTTTCTTTTGGTTTTTCGGTAATCAGTTTTTCGATTGGCCGTACTAAACGCCTCGAAAGAAATACGTAGAAA
Source organism: Clostridiales bacterium (assembly GCA_004558025.1). Lineage (GTDB taxonomy): Bacteria > Bacillota > Clostridia > Oscillospirales > Oscillospiraceae > F23-B02. The sequence goes on along the minus strand of SFEG01000029.1, from coordinate 2,779 downwards.
ACGCCGCACCCGTTATCAGCGAGTGCGGCGTTTTTTTAGAGGCGAATTAAATCGCCTACGGATACGCTTATTGCGTCAGCCCGGTATCGAAACAGCGGTAGAAACCACGGTGTTTCGCATCACGCGAAATTATGCTGATTTAGTGCAAAATTTTGCGCCGCACCATTGCCTTCCCCTTGAGGGGAGGTGGGACAGATTATCATCTGAAGTGCAACACCTAAAAATAGAAAGACAACATGGCCAATCTTGTGTAAAATGTAATCACCACAAAAACACTTACAAGGAGTGAGCCATGTTATCCTACCGTGGGTAGGCTTCAGCTGAGCCGGTGGGGTTGCCTATTCAAATCAGTGCGCTTTGCGCACGCCTCAATTATTCATTATTATTTATTCATTTTCAAGCATAGCCTGCACTGCCTGGCAACCGCAATAAATGTATTGGCAGCGGCGCTAAAGCGCCTCTGAAAAATCGCCTCTAAAAATAGCTTGACAATGCTTGAGCAGTCATTTATATTAACTGTACGGTTTTAAATCATACAGTTAGGAGCTCAACATGGCAGACAGCAGAAAAACCATATTCCACGCATACGCGATCGTGCCGCTGCTGGCGATATGCTTGGCGCATGCGCTCGTGTGGCTGAGCACAAAGTCGCTGGCGGACTTCTCACGCGCGTTTGACGTAACGCTCGGCATCGACGCTCTGTTTCCCCTTCGGCCGGAGTGGGTCATCATATACGTCGCAACGTTCCTGTTCTGGGGGCTGGGTCTGCTGCTGATAGCGAGTCAGGACGAGCAGCTGTGCTGCCGCTTCGCCGCGGGCGCCGTCATCGCCGACCTCATATGCGGCGTCATTTTCCTCGCCTTCCCGAGCTGCATCCCGCGCCCCGTACTCGACCCCTCAGAGGGCGGCTATATCTGGGCTCTGTCGGTCGTGTATTCGTTCGATACACCGACAAACTGCTTCCCGTCGATGCACTGCCTGTTCGCCTACCTCGTGTTCCGTCAGTCGCTGCGCACGCCAAACGCACGGCCGCGCTTTAAGGTCTTCTGCGGCGTGTTCACTGTTCTCGTGTGCCTGTCAACGCTGTTTGTAAAGCAGCACGTCGTCGCGGACGTCATCGGCGGCTTGTTCTTCGGCGAGCTGGCCTTCATTTTGGGACAAAAACTGCCTCTGTGGAAAATTTTTATTAAAATCAATAAAAAACTCTTGCAATCTGCTCCGTGATGTGGTTTAATCTATATTATCAAGGGGAAAAAGTATAGAATTAAACAAAAACCGCAATTATGGAGGTATCAAAATGACCAACACTCTGAAAAAGAATGCTGTAATGATACTGGCTGCCGCGCTCGCAGTGATCATGATCTTCGCTGTCGCGTTCGCACCCGTAAGCCTTGCAGATAACGATACCGGCGTCGCCGCCGCCGCCGCTGTCGAGAAGACCCAGGCAACCGTCACCGCAAAGCTCGCAGAGATCGAGGCCGCCGTCAGCGAGAGCGTCGGCTCCGACGTCAGCCAGCTCGAAAACCTTTGGAATTACGGCGATAAGGTCGAGTCGGGCGTCGAGAGCGCTACCGACGATTTCGTGGGAATGCTCGAGGGCATCGGCAATGCATACGACAAGGGCAACGTTGAGGAAATCATTAAAACTCCCAAGACCTTCGTCGACGGCCTCCAGGACTATCTCGGCAGCATTTTCGATTCTGTCAATCCCTGATCGGCTTAAATAACTTGTGTTGTAAATAAAAGAGAGTGCAGATTAAGATCTGCACTCTCTTTTTTAGAGGCGCATCAACGCTCCTACGGATACGTTTATTGCGGCAGCCCGGTATCGAAGGTACGGAGAAAGCCGCGGAAATTTGCATCGCGCTTGCGGGAAGCAGCAGTTTCACGGTTTCGTCGGCATTTTCGATACCGGGCTGCCGCAATAAACGTATCCGTAGCTCCCTCAAAGCGCCTCTAAAAATGAGCAGAGGGCGGCGTTGAACTGACCTATGTAGTAGCCGTCGATGAAGCGATGGTTGAGCTCGAGCGTCATGCCGAGCTCCTTGCGGCCCGCGCCGTCATCGACGAACTTGCCCCAGGCCACGCGCGGGATCGCGTCGTCGGGCTCAAACTTGCGCTCGTGCGACATGGCGGTAAGGTCGATCCAGGGTACGCAGGAGATGTAAATGAGGTTCTGCCCCTCAACGCTCAGGTCGATGAAGCAGTCCTGCGCCAGACTGCGGCGCTTCGCCTCGCGGCAGAAAGCGAGAATGTCGTCTCCGGCGGGCATGGTGACAATGTGGAAGCTGTCGCTGCCGGGCTTGAGATCGGTGAAGCTCGGCATCAGCTCGTCAAACAGCACTATCTGCCCGTCGAGCTTTGCGTAGCGGAAGGCCTCGACAGAGTTTATAGCCTTCGTCACGAGGTAAGTCAGCACCATGTAGAATGACACTCCGTTTTTCTTCGCAAAGCTGTACGCGTTCGTGACGTCGAGCCTGTAGCCGAGGTTGTAAAACGGCTGATCGGCCGAGCAGAAAAACTCATACTTCTCGCGCCGCGGCCAGCTTTCGTAGTCGATCACCTTGTAATTCATATCTTACCTCCGAGATGTCTTATCCAATATTATCACACCAGCGCAAAAACGCAAGAAAAAGACCGCTGCGAATGCAGCGGTCTTCCGTGTTGGCATTGACCTATTTTCCCGGTCCGTCTCCAGACAAGTATTGTCGGCACTGGTGAGCTTAACTTCCGTGTTCGGAATGGGAACGGGTGGACCCTCACCGTTAAAAACACCAAC
>SFEG01000013.1 GCA_004558025.1 Clostridiales bacterium | reverse complement strand
AGCAGGAACCAGAGATGCGATCATGAGAACAGCCATCAGCATGCTCAACAGTCTCTTTTTCATTTTCTCTTGTTTACCTCCGTTTAAGATATTGGGTTGAAAAAGTTTTGTCAAATACGCTTGAATTCGGACGAAAATCCTCTCCAAACATATTTTTCTTGATTATAGCATACGCTATCGCAGGTTTCAAGCATTTTTGTGAATTTTTTTAGTAACAAATCGATTGCATGCGCAATCAATTTGTTACTAAAAAAATTAGCTGATAGCTAATGCCGCGCCGACTATTACGATCTTCATTTCATATCCTCTCTAAACGGAAAATTCGTAAATTTTTTATTAGCACGAAATATATACTTCAGCAATAGCTGACGGGGGTGTTCGACTTCCGTCAGCTAATACCGCCGCGGCGCACCCAATCGACGGTGTAGTCGGCGAATTTGCGTGTGGCGGGGCTGTTGCGGCTGGTTTCGGTTATTGCAAGGCCGATGACGCGCTTTGAGGGCGGAACGAGCTCCTTTATGACGATATCGTCGTGCCGCCCGCTCAGCAGAAGCTCCGGCATGATAGATATGCCGAGCCCCTTTTCGACCATCGCTATGATGGCGTAGTCATCCTTTGTTGAAAAGCGGATGTTCGGCTTTACTCCGGCAGCGGCGAGGGCGCGGTTCGCGTCGTGGTTTGATTCCTCCAAAAGCGTTATGAATGCCTCCGTCTCACACTCGACGAGCGGAAACTTGGGATATGACTCGAACTTGTGCCCGTGCGGGAGTATGGCCAGCAGTCTGTCCTCCATCAGCGGTATGCACTCGCACCGCAGCTGCGTCGGAACGTTTACGAAGCCGAGGTCGATGCTCCCCTCCTCTATCCAGCGCTCGACATCGTAATAGTCGCCGTTGAGAAGCTTTAAGTCGACGTTGGGATAATCGTGCTGAAATTCCTTTATGACGCCGGGCAGCCAGTGAACGGCGACGGAGGTGAACGCCCCAATGCGCACGGTGCCGGAATCGAGGCCGCGTATGGCGGAGGCCGTTTGCCGCAGCTGCTCTTCATAGTTGAGCATGCCGCGTATAGACGGCATTATGCGCTCGCCGTCGCCTGTCAGCTTAACTCCCGCGCGCGAGCGGGTTATGACCGAAAAGCCGAGCTCGGCCTCTAAGTTATTAATAGTATGGCTGACCGCCGACTGCGTACAGCCCAGAGCGTCCGCCGCCCGCGTAAGGCTGCCGAGCTCCACGACCTTGGCCAGCGTCTCATATTTTGAAATGCTCATTTGTGTCCTCCGGGGATTTGTATGAATTTAATTCATGTTGACATGAAAATTATTAGGCATGGTAATAATATACCCCATTTTCCCGAAAAATCAAGTTGTTTTTGCTGACTTTCGCCTTGCAATGCATTTTTTGCGAGTCTATAATGCAAACATCGTTTAAAAATGATTGGAGAAAGAAACATGTCAGCTAATATCATTTGTATTCTTATCGCCATTGTCGTCTACCTTGCAGGCATGGTAGCTATCGGCGTTTACTATTCCAAGGGCCAGTCCGACACGCACGAGTTCTACCTCGGCGGCCGCAAGCTCGGGCCTATCGTTACGGCGCTTTCCACCGAGGCCTCGGACATGAGCGCGTATCTGCTCATGGGCGTTCCGGGTCTTGCGTTCTTCTGCGGTGTCGCGGAAGCAAGCTGGACAGCTATCGGCCTTGCGATAGGCACCTATCTCAACTGGCTGTTCGTTGCAAAGCGTCTGCGCCGCTACTCGGTGCGTCTCGGCGCTCTGACTTTGCCCGAGTACATATCCAAGCGCTTCTATGACGACACCAAGCTCATCGAGCTGCTCGGCGCTATCACGATCATCGTGTTCTACGTCCCCTACACCGCATCCGGCTTCTCGGCCTGCGGCAAGCTTTTCGGAACCCTGTTCGGCTTTGACTACGTCCCCACAATGATCATCAGCGCAGCTGTCATCGTTGCCTACACCGCATGCGGCGGCTTCAAGGCGGCATCGGTAACGAGCCTTGTTCAGAGCCTCATCATGGTCTTTGCGCTGGCAGTTGTCCTTATCTTCGGCATAAATTCCGTCGGCGGTTGGGAGCAGGTCGTCGCAAACGCGAAGGCTATCCCCGGCTACCTGAGCTTCACCGCATCCACCAACATCATGGCTGCCGAGGCGGGTGAGTTCGGAACGCTCAAGATCATCTCCACCCTTGCATGGTCGCTCGGCTACTTCGGTATGCCCCACGTCATTCTGCACTTCATGGCTATTGAGGACGAAAACAAGCTCAAGCTCAGCCGCCGTGTAGCTACCATTTGGGTCGTCGTTTCCCTGTCCGTCGCGGTCATCATCGGTATCGTCGGCTATTCCATGGCCAAGGAGAACATCGTCACCATGTTCGGAGATGCATCCTCGGCTGAGTCTCTGATCGTCTCCATCGCGGCAGTCCTGTCCGAGTACGGCGCATTCTTCGCCATCCTCGCGGGTCTTGTTTTGGCCGGCATTCTCGCGGCTACAATGTCCACCGCCGACGTTCAGCTCCTTGCCGCGGCAAGCGCCATTGCGCAGAACATTATCCGCGGTGTGTTCGGCGTTGAGCTGAGCGACAAGAAGAGCATGGTCGTTGCACGCGTGACCGTTCTGTGCATTGCGATCTGCGGCGTGCTGTTCGCTCTTGACCCCACGAGCTCCATCTTCCGCGTTGTCTCCTTTGCATGGGCAGGCTTCGGCGCAACCTTCGGCCCCATCGTTCTGTTCTCGCTGTACTGGAAGCGCTGCAACAAGTGGGGCGCTATCGCCGGCATGTTCTCCGGCGCTGCGATGGTCTTCATCTGGAAGTACGTAATCGCCCCCATCGGCGGAGCGTTCGCGATCTACGAGCTGCTTCCCGCGTTCGTGACCTCCTGCATCTTCATCGTTATCGTTTCCCTGCTGACCAAGGCTCCCGACGCAAAGATCTGCGAGGACTTCGATGCAGTCGTTGCAATGAAGTAAATCAAAGCATTTAAAAACTCCCGCTTCGCTGAAGCGGGAGTTTTTTGCTGCTCAATCACTCGATATTCACATGCTTTCGTATGACACGGTCTGTCAGAAACGCAAGCGCCATTTTTGCGGCATCCGGAATGATGAACGGGAACACGCACAGGCCGAGGGCGGAGGCGTAGCTTATGGGCTTTGCCGCCGAATAGACCTTGACAAACCATACCGTTCCGAAAGCATAGCACAAGGCAAGGCCGATGATGAGCGAAACTATCTTAACCCACAGCTTTTTGCCCAAAAGCTTCTCGCCGAGCCAGTAGCACAGGCCGGTGAGCACAAAGCCGAAGATATATCCACCGCTGGGTCCCATGAGCTTGCCGACGCCGCCGGCAAAGCCGGAGAACACCGGAAGTCCCACAGCGCCGAGCGCTATGTACACCGCAACGGCTATGCTGCCGCGTCTGCCGCCCAAAAGCAGCAGCGCGGTAAAAACCGCGAAGGTCTGCATGGTAAAAGGAATGGCTGCCGGAACCGACAGCCATGAGCAGACCGATATGAGCACCGCCATCAGGGCGATGTAGGCCATATCCTTAGTCTTCAATATTTGCACCTCAGAATGTCAGTATACTGCGGTGCGATTTAAAAGCTCGCTTGCATGATCGGCTTGCGCTTATGCTCGCTCCTTGCATGCATACGCTGTATCTTTTCAAGCACCGCGTCGTCTATTTTACCACCGCTGAGGTAAGTGTCAAGCTCTTTATAGGTAAATCCCATTTCGCCCTCATCGGTCTGTCCGTCGAACAGGCCGGCCGAGGGCGCTTTTTCTATGACGCACTGCGGAGCCTTCAGCCAGCGCAGAAATTCATATATCTCCGTTACGGTCAGATCGCATATGGGGTTAAAGTCGCACGCTCCGTCGCCCCACTTGGTGAAGTAGCCGACATAGCTCTCGCTGCGGTTGCCGGTGCCCGCCACGAGACGGTTTTCGGTGGCTGCCACAGCGTACAGCGTTGCCATTCTGAGTCTCGGCGCGATATTTGCCTCGGCAGCAGCCGTGAGCTTTGTCACGCCGCTTGCCAAAACGGCCTTTTCGGCCTCCTTTACGGCTGTGAGTTCGGCATAACGCGTCTCGATGCCGTACTGCGCGGCAACGGTCTCGCCGTCGCGCTTATCCATGTCGTAATTTCGCGCCGAGGTACAGGGCATGATGATGCCGACTGTATTGTCGCACGCAGCCTTGCACAGAATGCCGACAAGCGCGGAGTCCTTGCCGCCGGAGTTTCCGTAAACAATGCCGTCAGCCCCGCTCTCGCGCACGGCGCAGCGGATAAACTGGATCCTCTGAGCATATTCCTTTTCGTAGTTTCTCATTTAAAATCACCTTTTTAAGATCACTTTTCAAGCGCCGCTTTCACGAAGCCGTTAAACAGCGGATGCGGCTTGTTGGGTCTGCTTTTGAATTCGGGGTGGAACTGCGCCGCTATGAACCAGCGGCAGGCCGGGTTTTCCACCATTTCGACGAGGCTCCCGTCGGGGCTCAGGCCGACCGGCAGAAGTCCGCGCGCGACGATATCCTCGCGGAAGTCGTTGTTTACTTCGTATCTGTGGCGATGGCGCTCGTATATAAGCCCCTCGCCGTAGTATTCGTAGGCTCTGCTCTCGGGCGAGAGAACGCAGGGGTATTTGCCCAGGCGCATCGTACCGCCCTTTGCGGTTATTCCCTGCTGCTCGGGCATGAGGTCTATGACAAGATGCTGCGAGTCGGCCGTGAACTCGGCGGAGTTTGCGTCCTTCCAGCCGAGAACATGGCGGGCAAATTCGATGACAGCTATCTGAAGGCCGAGGCATATGCCGAGATACGGCATGTCGTTTTCGCGCGCGTATTTGGCAGCTAAAATCATGCCCTCGATGCCGCGGTCGCCGAAGCCGCCGGGCACGAGTATGCCGCCGCAGTCTCCGAGAACGGAGGCAATGTTATCCTCCGTGAGCTCCTCGGAATCGACCCACTTTATCTCCATCACGGCATCGTTTGCCGCCGCCGCGTGGTTAAGAGACTCCGCAACCGACAGGTACGCGTCGTGCAGCTGAACATATTTGCCGACAAGGGCGATCTTTACCGCGCGGTGCGCGCCCTTTATCTTTCCGACCATGGCCTTCCACTCGGCAAGATCGGGCTCGGGGCAGTCGATGCCGAGCTTGCGGCATACGACCGAGGAAAGGCCCTCGTGCTCCAGAAGCAGCGGCGCTTCGTACAGCGTCGAGGCCGTTGCGTTCTGGATGACACACTCGGGCTCGACATTGCAGAAAAGCGCGATCTTTCTGCGGATATCGTCGCTTATCGGGGCGTCGGTTCGGCACACGAGGATATCCGGCTGGATACCGACGGACAAAAGTTCCTTTACCGAGTGCTGCGTGGGCTTGCTCTTGAGCTCACCCGTGCCGGGGATCCGAACGATCAGCGGAACGTGGATAAACAGCACGTTCTGCCTGCCCTTTTCGACGGCGACCTGACGTATGGCCTCCAGAAACGGCTGGCTTTCGATATCGCCGACCGTGCCGCCGATCTCGCAGATGAGAACGTCGATGTTCTCGTCCTCCATGGCGTAAACGCTCTGCTTTATCTCGTCGGTCACATGGGGTATTATCTGCACCGTGCCGCCGAGGTATCCGCCCTGACGCTCACGGTTGAGAACATTCCAGTATATACGTCCTGCGGAGACCGAGGAGTTTCCGCTCAGGCTCTCGTCGACGAATCTTTCATAGTGGCCGAGGTCGAGGTCGGTCTCCGCGCCGTCGTCGGTGACGAAGACCTCGCCGTGCTGATACGGACTCATAGTGCCCGGATCAACGTTGAGATAGGGGTCGAATTTCTGGTTTTTCACACGCAGTCCGCGCTGCTTCAGAAGTCTGCCGAGCGAGGCCGCGCATATTCCCTTGCCCAGCCCCGACACGACTCCGCCTGTTACGAATACATACTTCATCATCATTTACTCTCTCTCATTAAAATTTTATCTTACTTCATCTGTTCTCAGACCGAGAATAACATATCGTAATAACTCGGGTACGGCCAGTACTCTACCGCCGTTAGCGTTTCGAGCTTGTCGATAACCGTGCGCATATCCTCCATCTTGAGGAACACCTCGTCGTGGTAATACTTCATGAGCTCGGCATTACCTACGCTCGGCGCAGTCTCAAGCGCGGATTTAAGCGACACCATCTTGTCCAGCAGACTCTCGTTCAAGCTGCTGAGCGTTCCGATGAGCGCGCTTTCGACGCGGCAGGGCACCTCGGGCAGAGCCTTGCGCTTTTTGATGAGCGTTTCGCTCAGCGCGGCGGTATATTCGGAAACGGCGTTGAGTATGCCGTGCTGCACCATATCTACGAGCGTCTCGCCCTCGATGGCGATGACCTTGCAGTAGTGCTCCATGTGTATCTCGTTTCGCGCTACGATCTCCGACTCGGTGTAAACGCCGTATTTGGTCAGAAGCTCGATGTTCTTTGGCAGCATGTACTCGGGAAGCGCCGTCGAGGAATTCTTGAGGTTTTTAAGTCCGCGCTTTTCGGCCTCCTCGACCCAGCTCTCATCATAGCCGTTGCCGCCGAAGAGGATGCGTCCGTGATCCTTGAACGTGCGCTTTATGAGCTCGTGCAGAGCCGCTGTGAAATCCGTCGCTTTTTCAAGCTCGTCGGCAAAAACGCACAGGGAGTCTGCGATGATGGTGTTCAGGACCGTCGTCGGTCCCGCTATCGACTGGCTCGAGCCGGGCATGCGGAACTCAAACTTGTTGCCGGTGAAGGCGATGGGTGAGGTGCGGTTGCGGTCTGTCGTATCCTTCGGTATCGGCGGCAGAACGTCGACGCCGATGCGCAGCGTGCTCTTGCTCTTTTCGGTGTAGCCCGTATCATTGACGATGGAATCGACTATGCCCTCGAGCTCCTCGCCGAGGAACACGGAGATTATCGCCGGGGGCGCTTCCTGCGCGCCGAGGCGGTGGTCGTTGCCCGCAAAGGCGACAGAGCATCTCAGAAGCTCCTGATATTTATCAACGCCTCTGACAAAGGCCGCGAGGAACAGCAGAAACTGCGCGTTCTGACTCGGGGTCTTGCCCGGGGAGAACAGGTTCTTGCCCGTATCGGTGCCGAGCGACCAGTTGTTGTGCTTGCCCGAGCCGTTGACTCCCGCGAAGGGCTTTTCGTGCAGCAGGCACACGAGGCCGTGGCGGTCGGCGACCTTCTGCATGATCTCCATGCTGATCTGGTTCTGATCGTTTGCGGTGTTCGCGTCGGAGTAGACCGGAGCCATCTCGTGCTGAGCCGGGGCGACCTCGTTGTGGCGCGTTTTGGACAAAACGCCGAGCTTCCACAGTTCCTCGTCGAGATCCTGCATATACTCGGCAACACGCGGACGGATAGTGCCGAAATAGTGATCCTCAAGCTCCTGACCCTTGGGCGGCTTCGAGCCGAACAGCGTTCTGCCGCACAGTCTCAGATCCTCGCGCTCGAGAAACAGCTCTTTATCTATAAGGAAATACTCCTGCTCGGGGCCGACCTGCGCGATGACCTTCTGCGTTTCGGTATCGCCGAACAGGCGCAGTATTCTCACCGCCTGGCGGCTCACTGCGTCGCACGAACGCAGCAGCGGCGTTTTCTTATCCAGAGCCTCGCCGGAATACGAGCAGAACACGGTCGGGATGCACAGCGTTCCGTCTTTTATAAATGCAAACGCGGTGGGATCCCACGCGCTGTAGCCGCGCGCCTCGAACGTCGCGCGCAGGCCGCCGGAGGGGAAGCTCGACGCGTCGGGCTCGCCGCGCACGAGCTCCTTGCCGGAGAACTCCATCGTTATCGCGCCGCCGCCTGCGGGTGAAATGAAGCTGTCGTGCTTCTCGGCGGTGATGCCGGTCAGGGGCTGGAACCAGTGAGTGAAGTGGGTCGCACCGTTTTCCAGCGCCCACTGCTTCATGCCCTCGGCGATGCCGTCGGCAACTTCAAGGGTCAGCGGTTTCCCGTCGGAAAGGCACTTTTTCCACTCCTGGAAGTACTTCTCCTTGACGTATTTGCGCATGGTGCGTTCATTGAACACACAGCTGCCGAAAAGCTCAGGGATCTTTTTTACTTCTCTGCTCATGGTTTTATCCTCCTTTTATTTTCCGCTCGCGCCGTAGTTCTTGAGAACTCGTGCGGAGGGGTCGTCAACGTCACAGCCCGGCCATGTTTTGTTAGGCATCCAGAAATCCTTGACCATCTTCGCCTGACCGGGATAGTACTTTTCGAAGATGTCTCTATACAAAAGACTCTCCTTGGTAAAGGGAGTCGCAAAATCGTATTTTTTGCAGCCTGCGGCAAATTCCTCGTCGCTGTAGCGGCTCTCAGCATAGGCCTTGAGATCGTCGACCATCGAGTGGCCGACAGCGTCGGAAAACGCGGCCTTCTGACGCCAGAGTATCTCGTCGGGCAGGATGCCGTCTTTCTCAAATGCGCGGCGCAGCAGATATTTGCCCATGTCATAGATGTTCATCTTCATCCTGGGGTCTATGCTCATGACATAGCGGACAAAATCGAGATCGCCGAAGGGTACGCGCGCCTCGAGCGAGTTTACGGATATGCAGCGGTCGGCACGCAGAACGTCGTAGATGTGCAGCTCGTCCACTCTCTTCTTCGCCTCGCGCTGGAACTCCTCCGGCGAGGGGGCGAAATCGGTATATTTATAGCCGAACAGCTCATCGGATATCTCGCCCGTGAGCAGTACGCGCACATCTGTCTTCTCGTGTATCGCCTTGCAGCAAAGATACATGCCCATGCTCGCGCGGATGGTTGTTATATCGTAAGTACCCAGCATCGCGATGACCTCCTCGAGCGAGGAGATGACCTCGTCGCGCGTCATTGTGACCTCCATGTGCTCCGAGCCTATGAAATCGGCGACCTTGCGCGCGTATTTGAGATCGATGGGATCCTGATCCATGCCTATTGCAAAGGTGCGGATCTTCTTGCCGAGAAGCTTTGCGGATATGGCACACACCAGGCTGGAATCCAGACCGCCGGACAGCAGGAAGCCGAGCGGTGCGTCCGCGTCAAGGCGTTTTTCAACGCCCGCGATTAGCTTTTCGCGGATCTTGGCGCAAACGGTGTCGATATCGTCTGTCGAATACTCGGATACGCTCGTAAGATCGGCGTAGCGTGTAAATTTTCCGTCGGCATAATAGTGTCCGGGAGGGAACGGCATGATATCATCGCACAGGCCGACGAGGTTTTTCGCCTCGCTTGCAAAAATAACGCTGCCGTCGGAGTAATGTCCGTAGTACAGCGGGCGGATGCCGATGGGATCGCGCGCTGCGATAAGCTCCTGCTTTTCGCTGTCGTAGATTATCATCGCAAATTCCGCGTCGAGCTTTTTGAACATCTCAAGCCCGTATTCATGATACAGCGGCAGGATGATCTCGCAGTCGGACTCGCTCTTGAAGCTGTATTTTTTCTTAAGCTCCTCGCGCATGCTGCGGAAGCCGTACAGCTCTCCGTTGCAGACAACGGCATCGTCGCCGAGATAAAACGGCTGCATGCCGCGCTCGTCCAGACCCATGATCGACAGCCGGTGGAAGCCCAGCACCGCGCCGGGCAGCGTCGCCATTCTCGTTGCGTCAGGTCCGCGGGAGACCGTGCGGTCAAAATATGCTCTGACCGACTGAGCAGAAAGCTCCTTGCTTGTGAAACCGATGATTGAACACATAAAAAATGCACCTCCGAATTTTTTGGGCAGCTATCCCTAAACTTTAGGACGAATAGCTGCAAATCCGCGGTGCCACCTAACTTACTGCCGAAGCAATCACTTTTGCGGGCTCAAACAAGCCCTCGTGCTTTAACGCCGCACTCCGCGTCTTGCCTACTTGGTTTTCCCGTTCAGCTTGCTGCTGGTAAAGTGTTATTCACTCATCCTCCGGTATCGGGCTCGCACTGTCCCCGACTCTCTGCGACCGAGCATATGAGCTACTTGTCTTCGTCATAGCATTTACAGTATTAAATTCGCATTGTTTTCACTGCCCTATAAAAAACTAAATTCTGCCGCATAGAGGAATGCGGCAGACTTCAGTTTTACAGATGAGAGAGCAAATGATTACAACAAATAAGGTTCAAGGAATTTCCTTGCTTCGACCTTATGGCGGTATATTAGCACAAGAAGTTTGATAAATAAAATACATATACCATTGCGGTTGTTATATCGAAAAAGTATGGTATAATGCTCTCTATACAGAGATGAGAGGTATATAGATGGATCTGAGAACACTTAAATATTTTACTGTCGTGGCCGAGGAGCTGAACATAACCCACGCGGCCGAGAGGCTGTGCATGAGCCAGCCGCCGCTGAGCAATCAGATGAAGGCTCTTGAGGAGGAGCTCGGAGTCAAGCTGTTCATCCGCGGCAAGCGGCAGCTTCAGCTTACCGATGCAGGCAGGCTTCTGCTGCTTCGCGCAACGCAGATACTGGACATGACCGACAAGGCACAGCACGAGGTCATGAGCCTTGAAGGCGGCATGAGCGGAACGATAAACCTCGGCATCGTCGAGGGGCGCGCACCGTTTCTCATAGCGCGCTGGATATCCGGCTTCAAGGAGGAGTTCCCGAAGGTAAAGTACAGCATGTGGAACGGCAGCAGCGACGATGTGCTCGACAGACTGCGTCAGGGACTTGTTGACCTCGCGGTCATCGCCGCGCCATACGACACTGAGCACCTTGAGGGCATTACCGTCGGCCGCGGGCCGTGGGTCGCAATAATGTCGCGCACAAACGAGCTCGCTCAGATCCCGGGCGATGAGATACCGCTGCAAAGCCTCGCGGGAAAGCCGCTGATCGTTCCGAGCCGCCCCTCGCGCATCGACGCGATACGCGCATGGTTTGCCGAAGCGGACGCCGAGCCGAACATCATATGCACGCTGTCAAATTATCTCGACGCCGTCGCGATGTCCGAGCTCGATATCGGCATAACCATATTCCCACGCACGACGTACACGCCGAACGATCTGCTCGTTACAAAAATAATAACCGAGCCCGCGCGGCAGATAGAATATGTGCTCGTTCGCATGAAAAACCGCGAGCCGTCGGAGCTCATGACGGAGTTTATTAACTTCGTGCGCGACACGGAAGACACCACCGCCGATGATCCCGGCTTCAGCGAGATACTCAAAAATGAGTACGTCCCTCCCGAAGATACTCCCTATCTTTAGTTGATAGTCGACAGCTGATAGCGGATAGCCGGTGGTATGCGCAAAGCGCTCAGATTTGATCACACCTCATCCGTCGGCTGCGGCGACACATTTCCCTCAAGTGGAAGGCACGGTTCGGGCAAAATTTTTGCACCAAAGCAGAACAATAACTGCGTGCGGCGACCCCTCAGTCAGCCTGCGGCTGACAGCTCCCCTTACGCAGGGGCGCCAATGGGGTGCGCCGCCTCCCCTGTGTAAGGGGAGGTGGGTCGGCCTTGGCCGAGCCGGTGGGGTTGTTTTTTCAGAGGCGCATCTAAATTTCACTGATACATATTATGCGTCAGCACGACCGGAGGGAACTAAGAAAGCCAGCGCAAACGGAATGCCCTACACGGCGCGGCGCAGTGTTGTGAAGCGTAAGCTTTCCGGTTTCGTCAGCATTCTCGAACCGGGCAGCTGTAATAAATGTATAGGTTCAGCCCTAATTCGCCACTAAAAATTCGTACAAATGTGTTAAAAGTGCGGAAAGGGTATTGACAAGTAAAAAAGCCGGCTTTATAATTCGGCTCAAATAAGACAGCACCTGATAGAGGTTGCGGAAACGATGAGTACTCCACGGTATACGCCGGCAAGCGGCTGCGGAGGAAAGGCAATTCCGCCGAAGCGCAGATACGGTTGCCGCCGTGCTGACGCTGGGACTTCGCTGAATAAGCGTCGGACTGTCACATTTTATGTGGAGCGCTATCGAAGGCAATTTAATTTTGGAATTTCTTTTTTCAAAGCCTGCGATACCACTTCGGGTCGCAGGCTTATTAATTTATCAAAAAAGGAGTTCCAAGAAAATGAGAAGAACAAGAAACCTGATCGCGCTGCTTATGGCAGCTGTAATGTGCCTGTGCCTGTTTTCCGGCTGCGGCAGCAACAACGGCGGAAATGATTCCGCGGCAGACCTCACGAAGGCAGCGAGCATAGCAGACCTCGCAGGCCGCAAGATAGCCGCCCAGGCCGGCACCTTCCACGCCGACGCACTCAGCCAGATCGAGAACGTCCAGTCCTCGACCTACCCCGAGTTTGCAGACCTTCTGACCGCGCTCAAGAGCGGCGCTATCGACGGCTACGTCGCCGAGGAGCCGACGGCCTTCTCCGTCTGCCAGTCCGACGATAGTCTGACCTACATCCCCCTGAAGAATAACGACACCGGCTTTACCGCAACGGCAGCCGACGTCGGCATCGCGATCGGCCTCAAGAAGGGCTCGGAGCTCACAGCCCGCATAAACGAAGTGCTCGCGACCATCACCGACGAGCAGCGCGCAGAGCTCATGGAGCAGATAGTCACTCTTTCGTCCGGCGGCGAGGTTTCAGAGTTTGCGGTAAGCTGCCCCGCACCCGAGACCACCAACGGCGTTCTGAGAGTCGGCATGGAATGTGCCTACGAGCCGTATAACTGGACCGACATGGACGGCACGAGCCTCGGCGCGGTCCCCATCTCCGGTGAGGGCAAGGACGGCCTGTACGCAAACGGCTACGACGTTCAGATCGCACAGTATGTAGCAAACAAGCTCGGCATGAAGCTTGAGATCTACTCCATCGAGTGGGATTCCCTGATCCCCGCGCTCGAGTCCGGCGCTATCGACGCCATCGCGGCCGGCATGAGCCCCACCGCCGAGCGCACACAGCAGATCGACTTTACCGACACCTACTACGAGTCCAACCTCGTCGTCATCATCCGCAAGTAAAAGCATAAGGGGAGCATCCAAACCCCGTTTTTAAGTAAACCGAAAGGCCGGTAAACTGCCATGAGCTTTTTTAACGATGTTATAAATATAGTTGTCAGATACTATCCGCAGCTGCTTGACGGCGTGGGCAACACCATGCTGATCGCGCTCATCGGCACGGTTGCCGGTCTCGTGATCGGTCTCCTGACCGGTGTTGTGCGCACAGCTCCGCTGTCGAAAAACGCGGTGCTGCGCGTGCTGCACAAGATACTCAACGCCATCATCGCCGTGTATGTCGAGATATTCCGCGGCACGCCTATGATGGTTCAGGCAATGGTCATCTACTGGGGCTATGCCTTCGCGACCGGCGGCAGCACCCTGCCGCTTATCCCCTCGGGCATCCTGATCGTTTCGATAAACACCGGCGCATATATGGCCGAGATCGTCCGCGGCGGCATCATCTCCATTGACAAGGGCCAGTTCGAGGGCGCGATGAGCATCGGCATGACCCATTCGCAGACCATGCTCAAGGTCATAATCCCCCAGGTCATGCGCAATATTCTCCCCTCGGTCAGCAACGAGTTTGTCATAAACATCAAGGATACCTCGGTGCTCAACGTCATCGGCGTAACGGAGCTTTACTACTTCGCCGGCATCATAAAGCGTCAGAGCTTCGAGACGTTCCAGACCTATCTCGTAATTTGCGTCATCTACTTCATACTGACCTTCACGATCACGCGCCTGCTGCGATGGGTAGAGCGCAAGCTCGACGGCGGCGACAGCTACGTCATATTCGGCTCGCAGTCGGACAGCGCGGCCGAGATACATATAAGCAGGGAGGCGTAAGACATGGCCGAAAAGGTAATAGAGCTCGTTCATCTTCAAAAGCAGTTCGGCGAGAACACCGTCCTGCGCGATATAAACCTGAGCGTATCCAAGGGCGAGGTGCTCAGCATCATCGGCGCGTCCGGCTCCGGCAAGAGTACGATGCTCAGATGCATAAACCTGCTCGAGACCCCGAGCTCGGGGCAGATACTCTATCACGGCAAGGACATAAGCTCCCACGATATGAACCTTTCGCAGTATCGCGCAAAGGTCGGCATGGTGTTTCAGAGCTTTAATCTGTTTAACAACATGACCGCCCTCAATAACTGCATCACCGGCCAGGTATCGGTTTTAAAGCGCAGCCGCGAGGAGGCCGAGGCGACCGCGATGAAATACCTCGAGCGCGTCGGCATGGCGCCGTACATAAACGCGCGCCCCTCTCAGCTTTCGGGCGGCCAGAAGCAGCGCGTCGCAATAGCCCGCGCACTGGCCATGGAGCCGGAGGCGCTGCTGTTCGACGAGCCGACGAGCGCGCTCGACCCGCAGATGGTCGGCGAGGTGCTCGATGTTATGCGCTCGCTCGCCGACGACGGACTGACGATGATAGTCGTCACCCACGAGATGGCCTTCGCGCGCGACGTGTCGACAAACGTCGTGTTCATGTCCGGCGGCGTCATCTGCGAAGAGGGCAAGCCCCGCGACATATTCGAAAATCCGCAGAACGACAAGACTAAGGAATTTCTGTCACGATTCCTGCACGGCTGAATATCAAAAAAGCACCGTCAATGACGGTGCTTTTTTGATCTGCCTTGACATATGCGTTCAACGCAGTATGAGCAAGCCCAAGCCTGACGGAGGATATTTTCGTTCAGGCAAGGCGAAGCCCACAGGACAATACTTTTTTGTATGGCCTGTGGGCTTCAACGCCGCATGAGCGGAAATAGGCCTGTCAGGTGCTGGCCTTCATGGCGAGAAAGGCATTAATAAATCCGTCTATGTCGCCGTCCATAACATTTTGAATGTTGCCGTTTTCAAAGCCGGTGCGGTGATCCTTGGCGAGGGTGTAGGGCATGAAAACGTAGGAGCGTATCTGGCTGCCCCACTCTATCTTCTGCTGAACGCCCTTGATGTCGCTGATCTTTTCAAGATGCTCGCGTTCCTTGATCTCGGCAAGGCGCGCGCGAAGCATGTTGCGGCAGTTTTCGAGGTTCTGGAAGTGGCTTCGCTCGACCTGCGAAGACACGACGATGCCGGTCGGGATATGGGTCAGACGAACGGCGGAGGAGGTCTTGTTGACCTTTTGTCCGCCCGCGCCGGAGGAGCGGTAAACGTCCATTTTGATGTCCTCATCGCGCAGCTCGATCTCGTTATCGTCGCTTATCTCGGGCATGACCTCAATAGCGGAGAACGAGGTGTGGCGGCGGCCGGAGGAGTCAAAGGGCGATATGCGCACGAGGCGATGGATGCCGTGCTCGCTTTTCAGGAATCCGTAGGCATTCTCGCCCTCGATCATGATCGTAGCGCTTTTTATGCCGGCCTCGTCGCCATCGAGATAGTCCATGAGCTTGACCGTGTAGCCGTGGCGGTCGGCCCACATGTTGTACATGCGGTAGAGCATCTGCGTCCAGTCCTGAGCCTCGGTGCCGCCGGCGCCCGCGTGGAAGGTGAGGATGGCATTATTGGCATCGTACTCGCCGGTCAGCAGCGTGCCCAGGCGCGTCTCTTCAAGCTTCTTTTCAAAGTCCGCGTACTCACTCTGGAGCTCGGGCAGCATCGAGTCGTCATCCTCCTCGATGGCCATTTCGCACAGCGTCATCAGATCGTCCCAGCCGGAGCAGAGCTTCTGATAATTCTCAACCTTGCTTTTGAGCTGCTTTAAGCGCTTCTGCACGCGCTGAGATTTCTCGACATCGTTCCAGAAGCCGTCGCGCGCGCTCTGACCCTCGAGCTCCTCGATCTCCTTCTCGGCAGACTCAAGGTGCAGCGCATCGCGCAGCGAGTCGAGCGTCGGCTTCAGGCCGTTCAGTTTTCCTTTATACTCTTCAAACTCTATCATTGTGATCATTCCTCAATAAAAATAGCTAAAATATTATACACTATACAATACAATCTGTAAATCTCTTTTTATAGTCGCTTTTTCCGCAGGCGCACGGACGCAGCTACGAATACGCTTATTGCGTATAGATATAGCGTCCGTGCGCCTCCAAAAATATTTGACTTTACCATAGGCTTGTTCTATATTATATAATGATAAAGAATGTAGATTTAAGCTTAGAAAAGAGAAAAAATTATCAAACGGAGGACAAAAAACATGGCTTTAACTGCCGAGCGCTATGCCGAGCTCAACGAGCTTTGCAGACGTTTCAGAATCGACGTTTTGACTGCTATACACGCAGCCCAATCCGGCCACCCAGGCGGCTCGCTTTCCGTGTGCGAGATACTGACGTATCTGTACCAGGAGCACATGAACATCGACGCACAGAGGCCCAATGACCCCGACCGCGACAGACTCGTGCTCTCGAAGGGTCACGCAGCTCCGATGCTGTACCGCAACCTTGCAGAAAAGGGCTTTTTCCCTGTTGAGGACATGATGACTCTGCGCCGCATGGGCGGTCTTGCGGGACATCCGAGCATGCACACCCCCGGCGTTGAGATACCCGGAGGCCCGCTCGGTCAGGGCTTCCCCGCCGCGCAGGGCATGGCGCTTGCGCTCAAGCTGAATAACTCTCCCGCAAAGGTCTATGCCGTCCTCGGCGACGGCGAGCTCGACGAGGGCGTTATCTGGGAGACCGCAATGAGCGCTCCGAAGTTTAAGCTCGATAACCTCATCGCAATAGTCGACTATAACAAGGTGCAGCTTGACGGCACGACCGACGAGGTCATGCCCCTGGGCGACCTTGCGGCAAAGTGGGAGGCCTTCGGCTGGACGGTGCTCGAGTGCGACGGCCACGACCTCGAGGCTCTCGACTTCTGCATAAGCGTAGCCGACGGCGCTGTCGGCGCTCCCACCGTTATCATCGCAAACACCGTCAAGGGCAAGGGTGTCTCCTTTATGGAAGGCAAGAGTGCCTGGCACGGCAAGGCGATAGACGACGAAAGCTTCGCAAAAGCGATGGAGGAACTGGGAGGTGCGGTCAATGCCTAAGCAGATAAGAGAAGTTTACGGTTCGGTGCTCGCGGAGCTGGGCGAGACCAATAAGGACATTGTCGTTCTCGACGCCGACCTTTCCGGCTCTACAAAGAGCGCGATATTCGGCAAGGCTCATCCCGAGCGCTTTTTCAACATGGGCATCGCCGAGCAGAACATGGTAGCCACCGCCGCCGGCATGGCGACCTGCGGCAAGATCCCGTTTGTAAACACCTTCACGGTGTTCCTGACCTCGCTGGGTCTGCTCTCGGCGCGCGATCAGATATGCTACGCGAACCTCAACGTCAAGTTCGGCGGCGCATACTGCGGCATGTCCGACGCGCTCGACGGTGCAAGCCACCACGCCACCGAGGATATCGCCTTCATGCGCGCACTTCCCAACATGAAGGTCATAGCTCCGGCAGACGCTGCCGCCGCCCGCTGGGCGACGAAGTACGCCGTTGAGAACTACGGTCCGATGTACCTGCGTCTGAGCCGCGAGGTATACCCCGATCTGTACGACGAGAACATGGAGTTTGAGCTCGGCAAGGGTGCAATAGTCCGCGACGGCAAGGACGTCACCGTCATTGCCTGCGGTATCATGGTACACAAGGCCATCGAGGCGGCGGATGTCCTCGCAGAGCGCGGCATTTCCGTGCGCGTTGTCGATATGTACTCCATAAAGCCCATCGACCGCGAGCTCATAAAGCAGTGCGCGGAGGAGACCGGCGCCATCGTCTGCGCCGAGGAGCACAATGTCCACGGCGGTCTCGGCTCGGCGGTCTCCGAGGTGCTCGCATACTTCGGCTGCGGTGTTCCGACCGAATTTGTCGGCATTCAGGACACCTTTACGGAATCGGCTCCCTATAAGGAGCTCCTGGCAAAGTACGGCGTTGACGCAAACGGCGTCATCGCAGGCATCGAGAAGGTTCTCGAAAGAAAATAAAACTTACCGGCAATAAGCCGGATAAAGAGGCGCAATATGAACAGCTTTTTTGCTCCCGGAAGAACGGAGCTTGCCGGAAACCATACAGATCATCAAAAGGGGCGAGTCCTCGCCTCGGCGGTCGATAAGGGCATCCACGCGCGTGTCGAGCCGAATTTCGACAACGTTGTGCGCATACGCTCGGCCGGCTTCCCCGATATGAATATAAACCTGCTTGATCTCGATGTGCACCCGGAGGAGTTCGGCTCCTCGGCGGCCCTCGTGCGCGGTGTTGCCGCCGCGATGTACGATATCGGCGCAAGCTTCGGCGGCTTTGACGCAACGCTCGAAAGCGAGCTTTCCGCGGGCGCGGGTCTGAGCTCCTCGGCGGCGTTCGCGGTGCTCATGTGCAGGATCTTCAACGGTTTGTACAACAACTCCGAGCTCGAGGCGCAGGCGATAGCCCGCATTGCTCAGCAGGCGGAGAACCTTCATTTCGGCAAGCCCTGCGGGCTTATGGATCAGCTCGCCTGCGCACTGGGCAAGGCCGTATATATCGACTTTCTGACCGGCGAGGTCATCCCTGTGAACGCGGACTTTTCGCGCATGGGGCTGACCCTGTGCCTTACCGACACCGGCGGCAGTCACGCGGGGCTCGATACGAGCTATGCGCGCATCCCGGCGGACATGCGCTATATCGCAAGCTTCTTCGGCAAGGAGCTTCTGGGCGAGGTCGATCCCGCGGAGTTCTACGCAAAAAGGTGGGACACCGCCGACCGTCCGGTTCGCCGCGCAAAGCACTTTTTCGATGAAAACGCGCGTGTTCCCAAGATGCGCGACGCGCTCATCTCCGGCGACGCGAAGGAGTATATGCGCCTTATGAACGAGTCCGGCCGCTCGTCCGAGGAGCTTTTGAACAACATCGTAACGAGCGCCACCGACGACCGCAAGCTCGAAACCGGGCTGTACCTAAGCAGCCGTCTGCTTGACGGTGTTGGCGCATGGCGCGTCCACGGCGGTGGCTTTGCTGGCTGCGTGCAGGCGCTCATGCCGACGGAGTACTTCCCGAAGTACAAGTCTGAAATGGAGGCTGCCTTCGGCGACGGCTCTTGCCGTGAGCTGAGGCTGGGTTAAGCAATGAATATTTTCGATTCGCTTTCCACGATAAAGCTCGGAGACGTTTCGGCAAGCTCGGTAATCTCGGCGCTCATCGTCTACATCATCTGCTACATCGTGATAAAGATACTGTGCAAGGCATTTGAAAAGATCCTCGATTCGAGCCGACACATCGACGCAAGCCTCAAATCGTTTTTCCGCAGCGCGATAAAGGCCGTGCTGTGGGTCATCGCCGTCATCATCATCGCTGGCACGCTCGGCATACCGGTGACGAGCCTCGTGGCGGTGCTGTCGGTAGCCGGCGTTGCGCTGTCGCTTGCTCTGCAGGGGCTTTTGTCGAACCTCTTTTCCGGCATAACGCTTCTGACGACGCACCCGTTCAAGGTCGGCGACTATGTCGAGATAAGCGGGCAGAGTGGAACGGTAAAGAGCATCGGCCTGTTCTACACAGGCCTTGCGACGGTCGATAACCGCATGATCTACGCGCCCAACGGCAGTGTCACCTCCGGGCAGATAATAAACTACTCGGCCGAGGATATGCGAAGGGTCATCATCTCCGTCACCGCGTCCTACGACAGCGCGACCGAGGATGTGCGCGCTGCCTGTCTCGACGCGATAGCTATGATCGACAAGGCGCTTTCCGCTCCTCCCCCCTTCGTCGCCATAGCAAGCTACGGCAGCAGCTCGATAGAATACACAGTGCGAGCATGGTGCAGGACGGAGGACTATTGGGATGTATACTTTGCGCTGAACGAAAACCTGCGCAGCTGCTTCGATAAGCACAAGGTCGAGATGTGCTACGATCACTTAAATATTCATCTCATAAACGACAAATAAGTATAAAAACAGCTCCCGCCGGGAGCTGTTTTTCATTTATCGAGTATTTCCATGAGCTCACCCCAGAGCTCCACGATGCGAAAGCGCAGCTCATAGCCGTTTTCCTCGGTGATGAGGCCGCGCTCAGGCTCGCTCATGGCATCGAGCGCCCTGTTCTGCTCGGCGGCCGATACGCACAGCGGCGGGAATACGACGCACCACCAGTTGTGTCCCTCTCCCTCGCCGAGCATAACACGCAGAGACTTATACTGCCCTGCCGGGAGAGAAAAACCTTCATACTCGCGCGTCGGGTAATACTCCTGCCCGAGCGTAACGGAAACTCTGCGCCCCTCAGCGCATTCCTCGGCAGCCGCTTTTATATTCGGAAGCTCCTCGCTTATTATTCTCTGCGCCTCCTCGGGGCTGCCGGCCTTGTCGAGCACCGGGGTGAGATATTCGAGCACATTATCGCGCACGCGCAGCTTGAGCTCCTGCTCTCCCGATTCATCCGAGGCAGCGATAACATGCAGCCGCACGAGCGACGAGCTTATATCCTGCTGCCGCCCCTGCGCCCATGTTCCTACGCACAGCGATACGCAGAGTGCGCACAGCGCCGCGAGCTCCCAGGCTCTGAGTTTATATTCCTTCATAAAAAAACCGCCTTTACTATGTAATCACGATCGCAATTACAGTATCGGCGGTGTTTTTGAATTTTAAACGTCTATACGCGGCATTATTTTTGCCGGCGAAACGCAGCGCCAGTCGCGGCGCAGAGTCTTCAGCGACCTTTCGGCGGCCTTATCATCTTCATACAGGCCGAACACGGCAGAGCCGGTGCCGGTCATAACAGCGCCAAGTGCGCCGCAGTCGAGCATCGTGCTTTTTATGGCCGCGATCTCGTTATGGCGGCGGTCGGGCACATCCTCGAAAACATTGTACATTCTCCGAGCGATCTTGGGCAGGTCACCCTCGTGCAGCAGCTCTATTATACCCTGCGTATCCGGGTGGCAGCGCAGCTTCACTGCGTCGAGCCGCCTGAACAGCTCAGGCGTGGAGACCGAAAAATCGGGCTTGCAGACAACTACGCCGCACTCGGGCATCGGCGGCAGCGGCGACAGAAGCTCTCCCCTGCCGGAGGCGAGCTGGGTTCCGCCGCAGACGCAGAAGGCAACGTCCGAGCCGATGTGCGCGGCTATCTCCTCGAGCCGGGCGCGGTCGAGCCGAGTTCCGCACAGCTTATTGAGCGCGCGCAGCACGGCCGCCGCATCGCTTGAGCCGCCCGCCATGCCCGCTCCGACGGGTATGCGCTTTTGCATTTTTATGTGCACACCCATGTTCTCGATCCCTGTCTCGGCAAAGAACACATTTGCCGCGCGCACGGCGAGATTGCGCTCATCGCAGGGCACGAATCTGAGATTGCTTTCGGCGCGGCTGACCTTGCCGGGCGTGAGCGTGACGGTGACATCGTCGCACAGCGTAATAGTCTGCATGACCATGAGCATATCGTGATAGCCGTCCGGGCGCTTTCCCGTAACGTCGAGCGAGATATTTATTTTTGCATAGGCTTTTTCGTTAATACTGTTCATTTTTCAAACAGAATTGACATCAGCGCGATACCGGCATCAACATATGGGCCCTTTTCGCCGCTTTTTTCGGTATACGGAAGCCCTGCTTTGGTGTCGACACGGCTGTCATAGAGCATATACGGCACGGGGTCGCCGTCGTGACCGCGCGTGGAGGTCAGCGTCTTGTGGTCGGACAAAAACAGCAGACGGTAATCCCAGCCGCGTTCTCGCATTGCCTCGTCCAGCGGGCGGATAAGGCGCGTATCGAGCCAGCCGATGGCCTCGAGCTTGCCCTCAAGGTCACCGTTATGCGTGCACTCGTCGGGAGCTTCAACGTGGATGGCCGCAAAGTCGTGGGTTTTTAGTATCTCAAGCGCCGCGGCGAGCTTATTTTCGTAATTTGTATCCTTCTCTCCGGTGGCGCCCTCGGGGCATATAAAGCTCAGACCCGTGAGCGCCGCTATACCGTGGCACAGAGGAACTGCGGAGACGACAACTCCGTCGTGCCCCGTCTCGGCCTTGAAGTCTGGCAGCTTAACAGCCGTACCCTCTGCCCAGAACCACACGCCGTTTGCGGGCATTTTGCCCTCGGCGCGAAGCTTCTCGTTCAGAGGATGGTGCTCAAGAATTCGGTTTGCGGCCTCCATGAGCTCGCGCAGAACATCGGCATTCGCGCAGCCGGTGGGCAATATTGCGCCGATCTTCTCGCCGAGGTGATCGTGCGGCGGAGCGAGGCGGATGCCCTTTATATCTGCCTGCGACTGCACTGCAATATGGCGGAACGAGTGACCGAGGTTGACCTTCATCCCCGCCTTCTCGGCAAGGGGCGCAAACTCGGGGTCGTTAAACAGGGCAGTGACTATCTCGTCGGATACAGCGCCGTCTATCGAGCCTGCCGAGTGCGAGAGGATACGTTTTTCCTCAAAGGGCATGTCGCCCTCCTCATAGGTGACCATATTGCAGCGATACGCAACGTCGCCGGCGTTGAGCTTTATGCCCGTCGCCGCGGCCTCGAGCGGTGCGCGACCCGTGTAGTAAAGATTCGGGTCGCAGCCGAAGATGGACATTATCGCCGTATCGCTTCCCGCGGGCAGACCGCGCGGAACGTTAAGAACGCTGCCGACCTCGCCGCGTGCGGCAAGCTCGTCGATAAAGGGCTTTTTTGCATATTCAAGAGGAGTCAGGCCGCCGAGCTCGGGAACCGGGTTATCGGCCATGCCGTCGCCTATTATGAGAATGTATTTCATTGTTATCACTCCTTGCTTTGGGATTCGGAATATGAAACATTATAAAATATCATCGTCGATTTGAAAAGCACAATATTGCATTTTTCGCGCTGTTATGAGAAAATATCAGACATCTGAACCTATTGGAGAGAGCTATGAGCAGGAAAGTTAAAAAAAGTGATGTTAATAAGTTCGCCGGATTTGCAAAAAAATATCCCCTCGCGGCGCTTATCATTGTCGTTATCGCGGCGGCGCTGCTTATATTCCAGCGCATATCGGAAAATACACCCACGGTCACCGTGCCGATGGACGGGCTGTATGTCCATTATATCGATGTCGGCCAGGGCGACTCGGAGCTTGTCTGCTGCGGCGGTCGGTACATGCTCATCGACGCGGGCACACCCTCGGCCGGAGACACGGTGGTTGAATACATACAGGATCTCGGCATAAAAAAGCTCGACTATGTTGTGTGCACGCACGGCCACGCCGACCACTGCGGCGGCCTCGATGCCGTTGTTGAGAGCTTTGATGTGGACACGATATTCACCTCGCCCTACGCGGGCGACGCAGCATCATATCTGCGCTTTGTCGAAACGGTCGAGAATGCGCAGCTCACGCTCGAGGTGCCCGATCAGGGCGTGCAGTACCGCCTGGGCGACGCGCGGTTTGAGTTCATAGGCCCGCTTGAAGATCACAATAACGTGAACGACGACAGCCTCGTGATGCGTCTTACTTACGGCGATACGAGCTTTCTCTTCACAGGCGATATGACCGCCAAGGCCGAAAAGGAGCTCATAGAGGACGGTGAAAACGTAAAATGCGACGTACTGAAGGTCGGGCACCACGGCTCGTCCGGCTCGAGCTACTATCAATTTTTGTACGAGGCCGAGCCGAAGATCGCCGTCATTTCCTGCGGAAGAGATAACGACTACGGCCACCCGCACGAGGAGACGCTCGGCCGTCTCAAGGACGCCGGCGTCACGGTGTACAGAACCGACGAGCTCGGCAGCATTGTCATATTCAGCGACGGCATAACCGTGGAAAGGAGGGCCGCATGAAGGATAAGCACTACTCGGCGGCGATAGCTGCGGCTATCGTTACGCAGATATTCTGGGGTCTGAGCTTTCTCGCGTCGAGCATCGGGCAGGAGACTGCCTCCCCCTTCGTTTTGATGACTTATCGCTTCGACATTGCGCTCATCGCGCTTACGATCCCAATACTTCTGGGCAGGCAGAAGCTCAATTTGCGCGGCAAAAACATTAAGCCTCTGCTGCTTCTCGGCGCAATGGAGCCTTGCATATATTTCATCGGCGAGCAGTACGGACTGAAATATTCAAACTCCGCATTCTCCGGCATAATGATCGCCGTCATTCCCATCGTCACAATAATTTTCGCAGCGATATTCCTCAAGGAGCGGCCGAGCAAGAAGCAGTGGATGTTCAGCGCACTGTCGATCCTCGGCATCGTCGTTATAACCCTCGCGGAAAACAGCGGCGGCTCGATAACGTTCAAGGGCTTTGCACTTCTGTGCATCGCAGTCGTCACCGGCTCGGCGTACAGCGTCATATCCTGCGGTGTATCCGGCAGGTTTTCGGTGTTCGAGCGGACATATTTCATGCAGATCATGGGCGCCGTATTCTTCACGACGCTCGCGCTTATCGAAAACGGCGGCAGCGTCGCGGCCGTGCTCGCCCCGGCGGCCGATGTTCGTTTCCTGCTGGCCGTGCTGTTTCTCGCTTTGGGCGCGTCGGTGGCGGGGTATTCGCTGTTTAATTATGCCGTATCTCACGCGCCGATGGCAAACGTCATCATTTTTCAAAATCTCGCGACCATCGTTTCGGTAGCGGCCGGAATAATGGTCCTCGGCGAAAGGCTGACCGCCGTCTCGCTCGGCGCGATGTTCGTCGTTCTCATCGGCATATGGGGCGTTCAAAAATACCCGCCGAAAGAAAATATTGAAGAATAAAAAAATGCGGAGTCCGTTTGGACTCCGCATTTTTGTTTTGAATATTTATCTCTGTCCCTTTTCGTAGGGGATGCCCTCGGCCTTCGGCGCGCGCGAGCTCTTGGAGGTCAGCGCGAGAACGATAAGCGAGATTATGTACGGCATCATGTTGTAAACCGTGCTCGGCATATTCAGAGCCGTGAGAAAATCAAAGCCTGAATAGACATTCGACAATGCACGGAACAGGCCGAACAGCAGTGCTGCGAGTGCTATGCGCTGTGGGCGCCATTGTCCAAAAATCATGACCGCCAGCGACAGGAAGCCAAACCCGGCAACACCTATATCAAATGACCACTGGCTGACACCGGCCGTTATATAAACAAGGCCGCCGAGACCGCCGAGTGCTCCGGACAGCAGAACACCGGCCCAGCGCATTTTATAGACATTTATGCCGACTGAGTCCGCGGCCTGAGGATGCTCGCCGCAGGCCATCAGGCGCAGGCCGAAACGTGTGCGATACAGCATAACTGCAACAAGGATAAGCGCAATTATTGCCACCAGCATAAACCAGTTGAATTCAAAGCCTCCAATATTCACAAGAAAAGCTTTTTTCTGCGCTATATATGAAAGCTCCGGAGACGGATTGTCGGGATTTTGGGCAATATTTATTGCCTTAACAATAACAACTGCGGCGGCAACGCCGAGAATGTTAAGAGCCGTACCGACTATAGTCTGATCTGCCTTGAAATTTATACAGGCAAATGCAAGCAGGGCTGAATAAAGCACGCCGGCGATTATTGCCACAATAATAGTCGAAATGATTATCACAAAAGCGCTTGCCCCCTCAGGCATGAACCTCATCATAAGCGCACCGCCGAGAGCGCCTATGACCATGATGCCCTCAAGTCCAAGGTTTATAACGCCGGAGTGCTCGGATATACAGCCGCCGAGCGCCACCAGTATGAGAACAGAAGCAAATATTAATGTATACTGGATCAGGAGTATCATTTGCCTTCACCCCCTTTGTTGTCGGAGTCTTCAGCTTTCGCTGCTTCGAGAGCATTTTCAAGCTCTCTCTCCTCTCTGAGAGCTATGCGGCGATTTATGTATTCACGGAAGAACAATACGAAACCGCACAGGTAAATGATTATGGAGGAAATGAGATCGGATATCTGTGAACAGTAAACCGTCTTATCTACATAGCCCCCGCCGCTTGTGATATGTTGAATAAAGAATGATGAAAGCAGTGAGCCTATGGGATCAAGGCAACCCAAGAATGCTGCCGCTATACCGTTAAAGCCCATCGCAGGCACAGAAGATGCTGAGCACTGCCACTGCTCAATATCGGTCAGATACAGGAACGCCGCACCCATGCCCGCAAGCGCGCCTGAAATTATGAGAGTTACTATGATATTACGCTTCTCCTTCATGCCGCAGTACTTTGCCGCATTCTTATTAAGGCCTGTAGCACGCAATTCATATCCGAATTTCGTTTTTGAAAGTATTACCCATATCAGCAGTACAATCAGAATTACAAGCGGTATCGCGACAGACGCATACTTATTGTTTAAAAGCGTATCGAGTCCGAGAGTCGGCAGAAGCGCATCGGGATTTTTTGCACTGATATTGATGGTATAGGGAGTATTGGGATTTTTAACTCCGGTAAGCAGCATATTTGTCGAATACAGGGCTATCCAGTTGAGCATGATGCCCGATATGACCTCGTTAACGTTGCAATATGCTTTCAGCGCACCAGTAAGCGCTCCAAGGGCAGCACCTGCCGCAGTGGCCAAAAGGAGGCATATGAACCAGTTACATCCCAGCGCGAGAGCAGCATAAATGCCGAGAGCCGCACCTGCAACATATTGTCCGGCTGCACCGATATTGAAAAGGCCGACCTTGTACGCAAACAGTATAGACAGAGAGCACATTACCAGCGGAGCGGTTTTTACAAGTGTTGCACCAAAATACTTAGTTCTTACAGCGCCCTCTGGGTAGAAGAAAAAGTTCTTTATAACACTGAGAATAGCGTCTGCTGCACCTGACGGCTCGATAAACAGCAGGACTATATAGCCTATCAGCATTCCGAGGATTATGCACAAAACAGAAATGAGTATCGACTGAACAGCGTTATTCTTCATAAACTTTCTCATTTAGCCACCTCATTTCTCTTTGCGCCGGCCATGTACAGGCCGAGCTCTTCAACGGTGGTTTTCTTCGGGTCGAGCTCGCCGACGATCTCGCCTTCGTACATGACAAGGATGCGGTCGGAAACGCTCATGACCTCGTCAAGCTCGAGCGACACCAGAAGCACGGCGCGTCCCGCGTCGCGCACGGCGACGAGCTGCTTGTGGATGTATTCTATAGCGCCGACGTCAAGGCCGCGGGTCGGCTGGACGGCGACGAGGAGCTCGGGCTCCTTGTCGATCTCGCGTGCGACGATGGCCTTCTGCTGGTTGCCGCCGGACATGCTGCGCGCTATCGTAACAGAGCCCTGACCGGAGCGGACATCGTACTGCTCGATGAGCTTATCGGAATACTCGCGGATATTTTTGCGCTTCAAAAAGCCCGCTCCGGAGACAAACTGCGGTTCAAAATAGCGCTGAAGCACCATGTTATACTCAAGCGAATAGTCGAGAACCAGACCGTGCTTATGTCTGTCCTCGGGGATGTGGCTCATGCCGTGGGTATTGCGGTCACGGATGGAGGCATGGGTAATGTCTCTGCCGCAGAGGGTGATCTTGCCCTCCTTGAGCGGCTCAAGACCCGTGAGTCCGTAGACGAGCTCTGTCTGGCCGTTGCCGTCGATACCGGCTATGCAGACTATCTCGCCCGCGCGGACCTTGAACGACACGTTCCTGACAGCGTTATTGTGGTGCACCTTCGATGCGACCGTCATGCCCTCGACGTCGAGGATAACGTCGCCCGGCTTTGCCTCCTCCTTGTGCACGACGAAGTCAACGTCGCGGCCGACCATCATGTGCGAGAGCTCCTCCTTGCTGGTGTCTTTGATCTCGACCGTGCCGATGTACTTGCCCTTGCGCAGGACGGTGCAGCGGTCAGCGACCTCCATGATCTCGTTGAGCTTGTGCGAGATGAACAGGATGCTCTTGCCCTCTTTGGAGAGGTTTTTCATGATCTGCATGAGCTCCTCGATCTCCTGCGGAGTCAAAACCGCCGTGGGCTCGTCGAAGATAAGTATCTCGTTTTCGCGGTAGAGCATTTTGAGGATCTCGGTGCGCTGCTGCATGCCGACGGTGATATCCTCAATAAGCGCGTCGGGGTCGACGCTCAGGCCGTATTTGTCGCTCAGCTCCACGATCTTTTTGCGCGCGGCATCCTTCCTTAGAAAGCCGCCCTTGCTCGTCGGCTCGTCGCCGAGGATAATGTTATCGAGGACCGAGAAGCACTCGACGAGCTTGAAGTGCTGATGCACCATGCCGATGCCGAGGCGGTTGGCATCATTGGGGTCTTTGATCTCGACCTCTTTGCCGTCTTTTTTGATAACGCCCTCTTCCGCCTGATACAGGCCGAACAAAACGCTCATAAGGGTACTCTTGCCCGCGCCGTTTTCGCCGAGCAGAGCATGTATCTCGCCTTTTTTGAGCTGAAGGGTAATATCATCATTGGCGACTATGCCCGGAAAGCGCTTTGTTATATGCAGCATTTCTATCGCATATGCCTGTTCCAAAACCCAAATCTCCCCTTTCGTATGCAAAGTTTCTTGTGTTCCAATGTGTTAATAATTAATTATACAATAGTAAGGGGTGCATTGCAAATAAAATTGTCGGAATTATGAACAAAAAAAGGACAGACGGGCAAAGCCCGTCTGTCTAAAGCTGTATTTAAGATTACTTGATCTTACCCTGATCGCTGACGGTGGTGTGGTTCTCGTCAACAGCAGGCATTGCGGTGGTATCGTTGGAGACCTTAACAGTGCCGTCGAACATTGCCTTAACAAGTGCCTTGTAATCGTCCTTGGTGAAGTTGTCATCCCACTGAGTGCTGTCCATGGGGATCTGAACGTAGTTGAGAGTGGGATCATCGCCGGAGACGAGGCCGAGGGTCTCGATCTTGCCAACGTAGTCAGCCCACTTGCCGTTTACGATAACATCAGTAAGAGTATCGTAGGTTGCAGGGTACAGGCCCTTCATTGCGGAGGTAACGGTTATGCCGTCGCCGTAGTCGCCATCAATGATACCGGCCTGATCAACATCAACGCCGATGACCTTTGCATTGACCTTTGCAGCTGCCTCAGCAGCAGAGGTGTAGATGCCGCCGCCGCATGCGAAGACGACCTCGGTGCCGTTTGCATACCATGTATCCATCTTTGCAGTTATGTCGGCATCACCCTGGAACTGGCCGCCGTAAACATAGTTGATCTCGATCTTGGTATCGAGCTCTACAGCCGCTGCGTTTGCGCCCTGAACAAAGCCGTAACCGTAACGGATAACTGCGGGAACTGCCATGCCGCCGAGGAAGCCGAGCTTGGTGTAGCCGAGATTAACAGCAGCGTAGCCTGCCATATAGCCGCACAGCTCTTCCTGATAAACTGCACAGTATACGTTGCTCATGTCAACATAGTCTTCCAGCTTCCAGTTATCGGGCTCGTAGTCATACGTCTCACCCTTTGCGGTAACACCGGCCTCGAGGAGATCGCCGAGCGAAACGTCAAGAGCGATGAACTTGACATCCTTGTTCTGAGGAGCAGCTTCAACGATTGCGCCCGCAAACAGATAGCCGGGCATTACAATGACATTGTAGCCGTCTGCGACTGCCTGGTCGATCATCTCAACGCGAGCCTCGGTTGTATCTGCCGTGGGCTTGTAATACTGGAAATCGACATCGTTGTCTGCGCAGAATGCCTTGCAGGCTTCATAGGTAGTCTGGTTAAAAGACTTGTCGGTGATATCACCGGAGTCGGTGATCATCGCGACTTTGTAGGTGGTCTCATTCGGGGTGTCGGTTTCCTTGGCATCCTTGTCGCCGTTACCGCAGGCGCAAAGAGCAAAGACCATGCACAGAGCGAGAACCAGTGCGAGAATTCTTTTCATGTTTTTTCCTCCGTATAAATTTAGTTTTTGCGAACGAAAGTGATATGTACACTTATCGCGTACTATGCACAGTATACCACTGTTACTGTGTTAAAGGCAAGTATAATTTAGCAATTTGTCCAAAAGCGACCGCTTTTTACGCCAAATCGCGCAAAATTTATACTTTATCCATCTTTGCGGCAGTGTCGAGCGCTATCTCCATCATCTGAGTGAAGGACAACTGTCTTTCCTCGGGCGACAGTGCCTCGCTGCGGTAGATATGATCGGAGATCGTGCAGATGCACAGAGCGCGCTTTCCGGCCTTGGCGGCGTTCATGTAAAGGCCCGCTGCCTCCATCTCGACGGCCATGACGCCCATATCGCGCCACTTATCGTTGCTGTCGCAGCCTGCGGGCGAGTAGAAGTTATCGCCGGAGAGGATGTTTCCGACCTTCATGTCGACGCCGTGCTCCTTTGCCGTCTCGACGGCGGTGCTCAGAAGCGTGTAGTCGGAGATGGGAGCGAAAGTACCGTTGAGCTCAAACTGGTGAACGAAATTCGAGTCCGTGCAAGCTCCCTGAGCCGCGACGATGTCCATGAGCTTGAGATCGTCGCGCAGAGCGCCGGCCGAGCCGATGCGTATGATGTTGTCAACGTCGTAGAAATTATACAGCTCCCAGCTGTAGATGCCGATGGCGGGGATGCCCATGCCGCTCGCCATAACGGTCACGGGAACGCCCTTCCAGGTGCCGGTGTGTCCCTGAACACCGCGGACGTTATTGACGAGCACGGGATTTTCAAGGAAAGTCTCTGCGATGAATTTTGCTCTCAGCGGATCGCCGGGCATGAGGACTGTCTTTGCGATGTCCTCTTTCTTTGCCGCTATATGCGGAGTGGGAATAGGCATGGTGTTTCCTCCTTAGGTGATTTTAAGTGTTTTGACCAAATTATATCTGCATCCCAATCCTTAGTCAAGTTTTCAGTAGCGAATTTTCAGAGGCGAATGGACATTGATACGGATGCATTTATTGCGGTAGCCCGGTGTCTAAACTGCCGACAAAACCGGGCATCTGTAACATCCGTCTAAGCACAGTCTCAATTCGCCACTAAAAATATTGTACAGGCCGACACAGTGTGGTATTATGTAAGAAAATAAGAAAAACAAATAATACACGGGAGATAGGATATGAAAGACGGCAACATCATCGTCATCGGCATTGCCGGCGGCACGGGCAGCGGCAAAACGACGATCACGCGAAAGATCATGCAGCATTTCGGCGGCAACGTCAGCGTCATCTACCACGACAACTACTACAAGGCGCACCACGGCATGAGCTTTGAGGAGCGCACAAAGCTCAACTACGACCACCCCGACGCGTTCGACACAGAGCTTCTCATCGAGGATCTCAAAAAGCTGCGCCGCGGCGAGACGATCCATTGCCCGACCTACGACTACACGATCCACGACCGCGCGGAAAAGACAGTGACGGTAAAGCCCTCACGCGTCATCATCGTCGAGGGACTGCTGATATTCCAGAGTCAGGAGCTGTGCGACCTGATGGATATAAAGATCTATGTCGACACGGACGCTGATGTGCGCATCCTGCGCAGGATCGTGCGCGACGTGCGCGACCGCGGCAGAAGCCTCGAGAGCGTCGTGAACCAGTATCTGACTACCGTTAAGCCCATGCATGAGCAGTTTGTTGAGCCGAGTAAGCGCAAGGCTGATATCATCATCCCCGAGGGTGGACACAACCAGGTCGCGCTGGACATGGTGCTTGAGCGCGTACGCGCGCATCTTGCGAAGAATTGAGGATATAACATGGCAAAGCTATATTTCAAATACGGCGCGATGGGCTCGTCAAAATCGGCTCAGGCGCTTATAACGCAGTTTAACTACGAGGAGCTCGGCATGAGCGTCTGGCTGATAAAGCCGAGTATCGACACGCGCGACGGCGCGGATATCGTGCAGAGCCGCATCGGCCTCCGGCGCTCGGCCGAGGTCATAACCCCCGAACAGGACATAATCGAAGCCTACGCGAAGGCCGGCCGGCACGATGTCATCATCGCCGACGAGGCGCAGTTTTTCACGCCCGAGCAGATCGACCAGCTGCGCGAGCTCGTCGATGAGGAGAACCTGCCCGTCCTGTGCTTCGGCCTGCGCACGGACTTTTTGACGCACTTCTTCCCCGGCGCGCGCAGGCTCATGGAGCTTGCCGACTCCATCACTGAAATAAAAACCGTCTGCGCCTGCGGCCGCAAGGCCACGGTAAACGCCCGCATCGACGAAAACGGGCGCATCATCACCCACGGCGATCAGGTCTTTCTCGGCGGAAACGACAGCTATGTTGCCATGTGCCACAAATGCTGGGTCAGAAAAATCAAAGAGCAGGAAAAGTAAACATGAACGCAAAAAAAGCTCAGGCAAAAGTCCTGAGCTTTTTGCATGTTCTGAATTTTACTCGACCTCAACGACGCCGTCATCCTTTACGGTGATCTTTGCGCCGGTTTTGACGTATTCGAGGAACTCATCACCCAAGCTGTCGACAACGGGCATCTTTGCATCCGTCCACACATCGCCGAGTATTGCACCCGAGGCTGCCAGCGGGTCAATCGGCTTTGAAAACAGCATGCACGCGGCCTGCTTGCCGAGGGCACAGACCGTAAACAGAACCATGCCGCCGGTCGTCGAGCCTATGGTCATGGGCAGGCACATGGCCTTGCCGATCATGGGCTTTTTGTATATCTCGGCGTTATTCTGATCGCCGCACTTCATCTGCTTATCGCCGAACATCATGCCCATCTGATACGAGGCGAGCGTATTGAAGCCGCCGTGGGACACGAGCGCCTCGGCCGTGCATGTGCCGGGAACGACTACTCTTCCTTTGAAAGTCTTCATTTTTTGCCCTCCCTCTTCGTGGTGATGGTGTGCAGTATCTCTTCCTCGGTGTAGTAGCGTGCGCTGGTGTAGGTGCGCAGCTTATTCGACGAGGTTATGACAGCTTTTTTCTTGCACAAGGGGTTATTCATGTACATCAGCGGGCAGATATAGCTCAGTATGATGCCCTGACGCTTGAGCTGCTTGTAATACGGCGTTTTCTCAAATTCCTTGATAACGGGCGTGGAGGCGGTGAACACCGTGGGCACGGTGACTTTTTTAAGGCCGTTTTTGCCGAGCTCCTCGCCGACGGCGGTCGTCCAGTCGATAAGCTGTCTGAGCGTCATATGCGGGCAGCCGACAAAGCACAGCTGCGGCTCCGCGTCTGGATCTTTCCAGATGACGGGGTAATTTGCCTTGACGCGCTCGAGCTCTGCATCGTCGATAACGTATACCTGCGCGCCCTCGGCTATTATGCTCTCGCCCTGCTCGACGGCTTCGGGCGTGAGATTTTCGATGTGATACAGGCCGACAGCGCCGTTTGAGGCTGTAGCCGCGCCGAAATCCTTGAGATAGGTGCAGGCTTCTTCGTCGAGCTTTGTGCCCAGCCATTTATCCAGGCCCTTTACATAGGGCACCTCCTCCATGACCTTCATGCCGATAGCGGAGCCGAGAAGCTGCGCCTCGGGCTTCTTCGAGCATTTCACCTCTATGATCCATGTCGCCTTGCGGTTTTCGTCAAGCAGAAGGCCGAACTCGGGAACGAAGCCCGCTATCGAGCCCATGAGCTCTATCATGCCGGAGTTGCGGTTGCATCTCGCGCCGAGCACGGAGTTTGCGTAAACGACGGCCGACGACTCCGCCCAGGAGAGCACCTCGCCCTTATTCGGCTTGTTGCCGACCTGATCGAGATAGCAGGTGCAGGTGTAGTCATCGTCGTTCGTTATGCCGAGCTCGCGCAGCTGCTGCTCGTAGCTGTCCTGATAGGTGTACATGAATTTTTTGAACACGAGATCCTCTATCAGGCTGCTCGGAACATGCTTATCCAGCGGCTTTGGATCGGCGGTGAACTTCTGGTCGGACGTAAGGCCGGCATCGATGATCTCCTGATACAGATCATACACCGGCTTCATGACCTTCAGGCCGAAGCTGATAACGGTGTGCCCGTATTTGGACGTTATCGGCACCATGCGCTCTGCGCCAAACGTATCGCCGTACATGACAAGGGTCTTCACGACCTTTGCCATGGTCTCCCCCTTTTCACCGTTTAGCATGGCCTGCTGTTCGGGTGTAAGCTTCATATGAATCACTTCCTCCATCTTTCTTGTTATGGAATTAACATATATATTGTATACCCTGTGCATGATATTGTCAACAACAAGCCGTCGTTTCGCGGCCCAATTTTGCATCAAGATGCACAACGGAAGCTGCAAAATGCAGCTCCCGCTTTACTGTTTATATTTCGGGCACGGCAAAATCGAGCGCCGCGGGTGCGATCTCGACGGTGAAGTGCTCGGAGTAGATTATCTCGCCGTCGAGCGAGAAGGCAAAGCCCTCGCCGCCGATGACCTCGATCTTTTTTGCCTGACGATAGGTGACGATATCCTTCATGCTCTCATCGTCGAGATGCTCGCCGTTCGTGTAGGGCGTGAGCACCTTGACAAAGCGCAGGCGCGATATCGGCTTTATCATGCACACATCTATCAGCCCGTCATCCGGCTTCGATCTCGGCGCGCACTTGAACGAGCCGCCGACATATTGGCCGTTTGCCAGCGTGCACAAAAGAAGCTTTCCGTCGGGGTTTAGCGTCTCGCCGTCGGCAATGACGGTGCAGCGGTTGTTCATGCTTTTGATAAGAGCCGTGACCACACCCTTGGTGTAGGCGTTTTTGCCGCCGTGACCGGTCTTGTCGCGCTCCTTGTTGATGGTGATGGCAACGGTCGTATCAAAGCCGAAGTTGACTACATTGTTGCTGTATCTGTCGCCGACCTTGAGAAGGTCGAGCTTGCGCGTCGGCGCGCTTGTGAGCTTTGCGATGTCCAAAAACGCCTCGGCTCCGCCAAAGGCCTTGACAAAGTCGTTGCCGCTGCCGCAGGGATAGCAGGTGACGCTTGCGTTTTTCTGCCCTACAGCGCCGTTAAAGACCTCGTTTATCGTGCCGTCGCCGCCGCAGGCGATGAATCTGACGACCTCGCCCGCGTGATCCTTGCACCAATTTCGCACAAATTCCGTCGCGTCGCCGACGGATTTGGTGACATAGAACTCGCAGCCCTCGATGCCCTCCGCCTCGCGGCGGATCTTCTCTTCATTGTCGGCCTCGCCGGCGTGGGGATTGATTATGAATACATATTTCATCTCTTGACCCTCCGTTTTTATATTGTAAGCATGAGTATTCCCTGAGTTATGAGCAGCTCGCCGAGGATATAAGTCAGCATGACGGTGAAGTGCTTTTTATACACGATCTCACGTCCGCCGTAATAACGCACGAGAAACAGGCTGCAATCGGAAGCAAAGAACAGCAGTGCGCCGATATAAGCGACAACGGCGCCGGCCGTGCCGACCGTGAGCAGCTGCATGAAGGCGAAAACGTTCATCGCGCTGTTTGCCAAAAGGTATATGTACATGACCCCGCGCATGAGCTTCGGCGTAGTTTTCCACACCATTGATATGATCTTCGCCGCAACGCCGCAGTATATGAGCGCCAGGACGATGACCGGCAGCCAGGGTACATCCGCAAAGCTTATGCGCTGGACATACACGGCTATGAAAAGAAAATGGCTCGCCATGAAGCTCACGCCGCCGGCGGAGAACCACACATGCCCCTTGGGGATCAGAAGCACATCGCCGAGCCAGCTCGTCAGCAGTGCAAGCAGCAGAAGATACGACACGTTCTCGGTAGAGAACACATAGTACAGCGCGAGAAACAGCAGCAGAAACGGCTTCGTGATCGCTCTGCCGCGCTTTTCATCCCTCCAGCTGTAGTACAGATGCGCTATGCTCGACACCGCAAAAAGGACAAGAAAAACAAACCTCAAACCCTATTCCTCCCGATTTTTATAATGCTCCACAAGACTTTCGACAGTCTCGGAGAAAATTTCCCTTATGCTCTGCTCGTTAAAATCCGTCTGCCCGCTGACGAGTATACAGGCCATGCCGTGCGCGTGGATTATCATCTGGTTATACAGCCTGTATGCATGCTCTCGGTCAAGGCCGAATTCGTCAACGATTATGGGTATGACCTTTTCCGTCAGCCCTTCGAAATTCATGAAAACGTTCAGCGGCGTGGTAAGCCTCGCGCCGCGCACCGCCGGCACGAACAGCAGCTTGTAAAGATTCGGCTCGCTGCGCGCGAAGTCTATCCAGCGAAGGCCGATGCGCATGAACGAGAGCTTTTCATACGGCTGCTGCATGAAGTCGACGAAAATGCCCTTGGCTCTCTCCGCCGTCGCGGAGATGACCTCGTCCATATTGTCAAAGGCCGTGAATATGGGCTTAACGGAGCATTTGAGCTCCTTTGCAAGGCTGCGCGCCGTAACAAAGGCGATGCCCTGCGCGCGCGTTATGCTTATCGCCGCGTCTATTATCCTTCCCGCGGAAAACTGCGTTTCCGGCGCCATATGCTCACCTCCTCATAGGTAACGCGCGTTACCTATCTGTGCGCATTGTATCACGATACCGCCGTCATTGTCAATGAGGCGCAGAAAAAACGCACCCGTGCTCTTTTTGCACTGGTGCGCTTATCTTATTCAAAGTTTCCGGCCTCGGGCATCATTTCCGCGGAGATGCGCATGAGCATGTTTGAAAACAGCTCCGTTTCCTCGTGCGAGAAGCTGTCCTCTATTCGGCCGAGGACGGTTTTGACATAGCTGCGCATGATGTCCGTGTAATTATAATATTTCTCCGACAAAACGAGGTGATACTCCCTGCGGTCGGTGTCGGAGTTCTGCTTTTTAAGATAGCCTTTTTTGATGAGGCTGTTGACCTTATACGTTGCGTTCGACTGCGAAATGTTCAAAAACTCGGCAAAGCGGCCGATTGTCGGCTCGTTGAGCGCATGGATGATCTCGATCGAAAACGCCTCCATGGCCGTCAGCGAGCCCTCGCGCTCACGCACGAGCTCGAATATCCTCCTGAAAAACTCCAGCTTGAACTTATCGTACACTTCCAAAAAGTTATCTTGCAGCACTCTGACCTCCCCTTTCTTCATAGACGGACGGCAATTGTTGCGGATTTTTGAACCATTTTAATATATTTTCGTCAATTTGTCAATTTTTCGTCAGAAGAAATTATAAAAAGACAGCAAAATGCTGTCTTTTCCTTATTTTTCTTTATTTGTGCTTGCCGAACATGCCGCTTTTCGGCTCAATAGTCTCGCCCATGGCGGACGCAAAGCCGCGCAGGGCTTCCTTCTGCGCCGAGGTGAGCTTCTTCGGCACCGCCACCTTGACGGTGACAAACTGGTCGCCTCTGCCGCCGGAGCGCAGGAAGGGTATGCCCTTGCCCTTGAGTCGGAAGGTCGTGCCTGTCTGCGTGCCTTCGGGTATGTTGAGCTTCACCTTGCCGTCGAGCGTCTGCACCTCGATCTCCGCGCCGAGTGCCGCCTCGGCGAATGATATGTCCTGATTCAGGAGCACCGACGCTCCCTCGCGCTCGAATCTAGCGTGGGGCTGGACGAGCACCGTGACCATAAGATCGCCGGCAGGGCCGCCGTTAACGCCGGAGTTGCCCTGTCCGCGCAGTGATATGGTCTGTCCGTCGTCGATACCGGCGGGGATGCTGATGCTGACCTTGTGCTGGCGGCGGATGCTGCCGACACCGTGGCAGGTACCGCAGGGGCTGTGGATTATCTTGCCTCGTCCCTTGCACTTATTGCATCGCGTGTTCTGCTGCATCATGCCGAACGGAGTGCGCTGCGTGGTCTTGACCTGACCCGAGCCCTTGCAGTCGGGGCAGACCTCCGCGGTCGTGCCCTCGGCGCAGCCCGTGCCCTTACAGTCGGGGCACTGCTCGACGCGCGTGACGAAGACTTCCTTTTTCACGCCGAAGGCCGCTTCCTCGAACTTTATGTTGACATTCGCACGCAGATTTTCGCCCTTTCGCGGAGCGTTGGAGTTCTTGCCGCCACCACCGCCGCCGAAGCCGAAAATGTCGCCGAATATATCGCCGAAGCCGCCGAAATCACCGAAACCGCCGAAATCGCCGAAGCCGCCGAAACCGCCTCCGCCGTAGCCCTGGCTCGGGTCAAAGGCGGCATGGCCGAAACGATCGTACTTTGCGCGCTTATCAGCATCGGAAAGGACCTCATAGGCCTCGTTTATCTCTTTAAACCGCGCTTCGCACGCTTTGTCGCCGGGATGAAGATCGGGGTGATTTTCTTTGGCAAGCTTTCTGTATGCTTTTTTGAGCTGATCCTCGGTCGCGTCCTTGGATACGCCGAGAACCTCATAATAATCTCTTTTTTCTGCCATAAAGCCACCTCATTTTTGCTGCGTTCAAAAGACCATTGACTTATTCAAACGCTCAAATAGGCGCACAACGTGCGCCAAAACCATTCTGCTCATTCATCAAATAACAGAGCAGCAGGGGTGCTCGAGGGGGCAAAGGCCCCGCTCGAAACCAGATAAATAGTCATCAAAAATGTCCGTCAGGACTTTTTGACGAGCATAGCGAGATTTTTTGTGAAAACTTATTCACAAAAAATGTGGCGTGCACCTAAAGCAAAAGTCTGAGCTTTTGCTTTATATGGGCGCACAGGGTGCGCCCATATTTGATCTCTGTTTCGATTACTTCTTGTCGTCGTCATCGACTACGGTGTAATCTGCGTCGTAGTAATCCTGGCCGTTGTTTGCGCCGCCTGCCTGAGCGTTGGGGTCAAAGCCCGCGCCGCCCTGGGCTGCCTGAGCCGCCTGAGCTGCCTCGTAGAGCTTGCCGAACACGTCGGTCAGCTCCTTGGTCGCGTTCTTGATGGCCGCGGTGTCGGTACCGGTCAGCGCAGTCTTGAGCGCCTGAAGCTTTGCCTCGATCTCGCTCTTGATGCTCGGATCAACCTTGTCACCCATCTCTTCGAGTGTCTTCTCGGTCTGATATACGATCTGATCGCCTTCGTTGCGGGCGTCGACCTCTTCCTTGCGCTTTGCGTCCTCGGCAGCGTACATCTCCGCGTCCTTAACGGCCTTGTCGATGTCCTCCTTGGACATGTTGGTCGAGGAGGTGATGGTGATGTGCTGCTCCTTGCCGGTGCCGAGATCCTTTGCCGAAACGTTTACGATACCGTTTGCGTCGATATCGAAGGTGACTTCGATCTGCGGAGTGCCGCGGCGTGCCGGTGCGATACCGTCGAGGTTGAAGCGGCCGAGGCTCTTATTGTACTGAGCCATCTCGCGCTCGCCCTGCAGGACGTTTATTTCAACTGCGGTCTGATTATCGGCCGCGGTGGAGAATATCTGGCTCTTCTTAGTCGGGATGGTGGTGTTGCGCTCAATAAGGCGGGTGCATACGCCGCCGAGAGTCTCGATACCGAGGGACAGCGGAGTTACGTCCAGAAGCAGAACGCCCTTTACGTCGCCCGCGAGAACGCCGCCCTGGATAGCTGCGCCGATAGCAACGCACTCATCGGGGTTGATGCCCTTGAAGCCTTCCTTGCCGGTCAGCTGCTTTACCATCTCCTGAACTGCGGGGATACGGCTCGAGCCGCCGACCATCAGGACCTTGGAGATATCGGAAGCGGACAGGCCGGAGTCGGACAGTGCCTGCTTTACAGGACCCATGGTCTTCTCGACGAGGTGATGAGTCAGCTCGTTGAACTTTGCGCGGCTGAGGGTCACGTCGAGGTGCTTGGGGCCTGTTGCATCTGCGGTGATGTAAGGCAGATTGATGTTCGAGGTGGTAACGCCGGACAGCTCGATCTTCGCCTTCTCGGCAGCCTCGCGCAGACGCTGCATTGCGACCTTATCGCCGGACAGGTCGATGCCCTCGGCCTTCTTGAACTCGTCGACGAGGTACTTGGTGATGCATGCGTCGAAGTCATCGCCGCCCAGGCGGTTGTTGCCGGCGGTAGCGAGAACCTCGATGACACCGTCGCCGATCTCGAGGACGGAAACGTCGAAGGTGCCGCCGCCGAGGTCGTAGACCATGATCTTCTGATCGCTTTCCTTATCCAGGCCGTATGCAAGCGCGGCCGCGGTAGGCTCGTTGATGATACGCTTTACGTCAAGACCCGCGATGCGGCCTGCGTCCTTGGTCGCCTGACGCTGTGCGTCGGTGAAGTACGCGGGAACGGTGATGACAGCTTCGGTCACGGTCTGGCCGAGGTAGCTCTCTGCGTCGGCCTTCAGCTTCTGAAGGATCATCGCGGAGATCTCCTGCGGAGTGTATGATTTATTGTCAATGGTAACTTTGTACGCAGAGCCCATTTCACGCTTTATAGACGAAATGGTCCTGTCGGGGTTCGTGATAGCCTGACGCTTTGCGACCTGGCCTACCATTCTCTCGCCGGTCTTGGTGAATGCGACAACGGACGGAGTGGTGCGAGCACCCTCTGCGTTTGCGATAACGACAGCCTCGCCGCCTTCCATAACGGAAACGCAGCTGTTAGTTGTACCGAGGTCAATACCTATAATCTTACCCATAATGTAAATCCTCCTATTTGAAAGTCAATAATATACTTAATTAAATTTATAATCAGTTCGCTACTTTTACCATAGCGAAACGGATCACCTTGTCATTGAGCTTGAAGCCCTTCTGGAACACCTCGACGACTTCGTTTTCGCCGAAGGACTCGTCCTCAACATGCATGACTGCGTTATGCACATTGGGGTCAAACGGCTTACCGAGAGCTTCGATCTCAGTTATGCCGAGCTTTTCGAGAGTCTGGTTAAACTGCACCATCGTCATCTCCACGCCCTTGCGGTACGCTTCGTCGGCTGTAGGCGTTGCCAGCGCTCTTTCAAGATTGTCGTACACCGGCAGGAACTTGAGCAGCGTGTCCGCCTTTATGTCGGCGTACAGACCCTCGCGCTCCTTCTGGCTGCGCTTGCGGAAATTATCGTACTCGGCACAGAGCCTGAGGTACTTTTCCTTTTCCGCCTGGATGAGCTTTTCGGCCGTTTCCTTTATCTCGGCCTCTTTTTTGCTCTCCTTCTTCTGCTTTTTTTCTTTTTTCGCTTCTTTGGACTCTTCCTTTGCTTCTTCCTTTATTTCCTCGGCGGCGGTCTCGACCGTTTCTTCCTTTATTTCCTCGGCGGCGGTCTCGACCGTTTCTTCCTTTATTTCCTCGGTCTGAGGCTCCTGCCCGTTTTTATCTTTTTTACTGCTCATCTATTATGTCATCTCCCTTGATTATAAGCTTATTATGCATGCCCGACGGGGGAGCGCCTCCCGCGCCGAGCCGCCTTGAAAGTCCCGCCGCCAAAAAGCTCAGCTTCGCGGCGACTGCGGAATAATCCATTCTCGTCGGCCCTACGACACCTATGAGTCCCTTTGTATTATCGCCCATGTCATAGCTTGCTATAACAACGCTCGAGTCCTTGAGCTCCTCGGCGATATTCTCCGGTCCTATGAGGACGCGTACCTCGGAGTCATCGTCGAACAGCCCGTTTTCCGCATCCGCTATGACGTGGCTGCCGTCGGCGAGGTAATTCATCAGCTTGTGCGCCTTGTCCGGATCGCGGAACTCCGGCTGACTGAGCAGTCTGTTCTCGCCCGTTACATAGGCCTCGACTCCGCGCTGGCTCTCAAGCGTCTCCATCGTAAATGACGCGATGACCGCCGTAAGTCCCATGGTATCGCCCGCCGCGCGCTCTGTCGAGGATATCAGCAGCGGCGTGACCTTATCGCCGGAGATCCCGGTGAAGTTTGCGTTAAACAGCGTTGCAAGCTTCTGTATCATCTGCTGATCGACCGACACCGGGAGATTGACGAGCTTATTCTTGACCGTATTGTTGCTGAGCATCACGACTATTATGAACGTGTTGGCATCAATATAGATAAGATCGAAGCGCTTTATCGTCGCCGGGGCGTAAGCCGCAAGCGCAAGCGCCGGATAATCGGTCAGCTGCGAGGTGAGCTTTACGACATCACGCATCTGCTCGTCAAGCTGCGTAAGGCGCTCGTTCAGGCTTCGGTTTATCGCCTCGGTCTCCTCAAGTGAGAGCTTTTGCTTTTCCATGAGCTCGTTTACATACATCCTGTAGCCCGCGGGGGTCGGGATGCGTCCGGCCGAGGTGTGCGGCTGTTCGAGATAGCCCAGAGCCGTGAGCTCTGCAAGCTCGTTTCTTATCGTTGCGCTGCTGCATCCGATATCGGCGACGCCCGCAATGGCCTTACTTCCGACGGGCTCGGCCGTTTTTATATATTCATCGACCAGTGCGCCGAGTATTTTCTTTTTTCTTTCGCTTATACTCATTTTGCACTCAA
Organism: Clostridiales bacterium; assembly: GCA_004558025.1. GTDB lineage: Bacteria > Bacillota > Clostridia > Oscillospirales > Oscillospiraceae > F23-B02. The sequence goes on along the minus strand of SFEG01000013.1, from coordinate 13,541 downwards.
GCTCCCCGTTTGTTGGCACTCTTAGCCTTCGAGTGCTAATATAGCACTGTTTTATATTCTTGTCAAGGCTTTTATTAAAAAATTCGTGCAAAAATTTATATATTTTTATTTGCGAGTTTTAGATTTCTACGGATACGGTAATTGCAACGGCCCGGTTCGATGCGGCCGCGGAAACCGGGGCAAGCAGATAGCCGATAGTCCAAGGTGTACGCAAAGCGCACAGATTTGAACAAAAAAGAGCGCAGACGAAAATCCGCACTCTTTTTTCAAATCCGTTTGCCTCAGGCAAACACATATAGCTATCAGCTATCAACTAATTATTCAATTCAAAAAGTCTCTCAGCTTCTTGCTGCGGCTGGGATGGCGGAGCTTGCGCAGAGCCTTGGCCTCGATCTGGCGGATGCGCTCACGGGTGACGTTGAACTCCTTGCCGACCTCCTCAAGGGTGCGGGTGCGGCCGTCGACGATGCCGAAGCGCAGCTCGAGCACCTTTTTCTCGCGCGGGGTGAGCGTGTCGAGCACCTCCATGAGCTGCTCCTTCAAAAGTGAGAAGCTGGCGGCCTCGCTCGGCTCGGACGCGTCCTCATCGGGGATAAAGTCGCCGAGGTGAGAGTCCTCCTCCTCGCCGATAGGCGTTTCGAGCGACACGGGCTCCTGGGCGATCTTGAGTATCTCGCGCACCTTGTCGACGGGCATGCCCATCTCGGCGGCTATCTCCTCCGCGCTGGGGTCGTGGCCGAGCTCCTGCAGAAGCTGGCGTGAAACGCGGATGACCTTGTTTATCGTTTCGACCATGTGAACGGGAATGCGTATCGTCCTCGCCTGGTCGGCGATGGCGCGGGTGATCGCCTGGCGGATCCACCACGTCGCGTAGGTCGAGAATTTATAGCCCTTGGTGTAGTCGAACTTCTCGACCGCCTTGATAAGGCCGAGATTGCCCTCCTGGATGAGGTCGAGAAACAGCATGCCGCGGCCGACATAGCGCTTTGCTATCGAAACGACCAGGCGCAGGTTAGCCTCGGTCATGCGGCGCTTTGCCTCCTCATCGCCCTGGCTCATTCTGATGGCCAGCTCTACCTCCTCCTCGGCAGTAAGCAGGGGCACCTTGCCTATCTCCTTGAGGAACATACGCACGGGATCGTCGGTGCTGTAACTGTCATCGACCTTGACCTCGGCCATCTCCTCCTCGGTGACCTCCTCGATCTCGTTGAGCTCCTCGATCTCGGGCATGTCGATATCGTCGAGGATGGGCACCGCGTCGTCGTCGCTTATATCTATCTCGATCTTATTGGCCTCGAGCGCGTCGTAAAACTTCGTAATGGACTCGGCGTCGACGCCCTTTTCCTCGAGCGTCGCTATCTCCTTGGTAGTGATCTTGCCGCTCTTTTTTGCCTTTTCCATGAGCTCGTTGAGGATATCCTCCGTGGTTTTTACCTCGGTCGGCTCCTCGGCGGGCTTCTCCTCGGTCTTTGCGCGGCGGGTGCTCTTTTTCTTCGGCGCATCCTTAATTTCGCTTGCTGCCAGCAGCTCGTCGGCTGCGCGCTCGAGCTCCTGCTCGGTCATGGTTTCGGTTTTCTTGTCCATAGCTTTACCCCTCATATCCTTTAGTTTCTTTAAGTCTGTTTGCAAGCTGTCTGAGATCTCCGCCCGATTGCTTGAGCTCGTGGCGGTTTTTGATCCTTTCTATGTAATCGGCAAGCGCCTTGTCGCCGTTGCGCAGCGCCTCGGGCTTTTGCAGCACCGAGGCTAAAAGCGCGGCCTCCTGCGGAAGCAGCGCGGCGCTCATCGAGGCCATGCTGATTATATCGCCGTTTTCAAATTTTCCTTTCAGCACGGAATATATCCGCGCCAGAGCCGGCGACGAGAACATCTCCGGCGGCGGAAGCTCCTTGCCCCGGCACAGGCCCTGGTCGAGATAGAGTATCCTTATGATGCCCTCCTCCGCCGCGGCAGACTCCGGGTCATCATAGCGCAGCTCCTTTTCCTTCGGCTGAAGCTGCCGCTCGGGATGCGCCGTATTCTTAGCATCGGCACGCTGCGCCGTGCGCACAAGGCGCTTTCGCCTTCGCTCGACCTCCTGCGACACAACGTCGCTGCCGACCCCGGCCATGGACGCGACGCGCATCGCGTAGACCTGGCGCTCGACGCTGCCGGGCAGATGCGCTACCATATCCGACGCTTCCTTCAAAAACGCGACCTTCTGCTCGTCGACGCTGAGGTCATACTTGTCCGTGACACGCTGGAGCTGATAGTCGATATGGTTTTCCGACTTGTCTATCAGGTTGCGGAACGCATCCGCGCCCTTTGTTTTTATATACTCGTCCGGGTCCTTCGCGCCGCTCATCGACAGCACCTTGACCTTGAGGTCGAGCTTCTCCAAAAGTCCTATCGCGCGCTGCGAGGCCTTTTTCCCCGCGCCGTCGTTATCGTAAGCGATGATGACCTCGCTCGTGTAGTGCGATATGAGCCTTGCCTGCTCCGGCGTGAGCGAGGTGCCCAGCGACGCGACCGCCCCGTCAAAGCCCGCCTGATGCATCATCACGACGTCGACGTTGCCCTCAGCAAGTATTATATGTCCGCTCTTCGACTTTTTAGCCAGATTCAGCGCAAAAAGATTACGGCTTTTGTTGAACACCATCGTTTCCGGGCTGTTCATGTATTTTGGCTCACCGTCGCCGAGTATTCTGCCGGAAAAGCCTATAACGTCGCCTCTTACGTCGATGACCGGGAACATGAGCCGATTGCGGAAGGTATCGTAATGCCCGCCGTTTTTGCCCTTGCGCACCAGCCCCGCGTCGAACATCTCATATTCGGAATATCCCTTTGCACGCATCGCGTTTATGAGGCTGTCCCATGTATCCGGCGCATAGCCGAGCCCGAAGCACTTTGCCGTGTGCGGCGTTATCTGCCGCCGCTGCATATAGTCGAGCGCGGGCTGCCCCTCGGGCTTACTGAGGCACGAGTAGAAAAACTTCGCCGCGTCGCGGTTTAAATCCAAAAGCCTGCGGCGCTTTTTCGCCTCGCGGTTATCCTCCTGCTCGGGCATCGTCATACCGACGCGCTTTGCCAGAAACTCCACTGCCTCGGGAAAGCTGAGGTTTTCGACCTCCATTATGAAATTTATGACGCCTCCGCCCTTGCCGCAGCCGAAGCAGTGGTATATCTGCTTATCCGGCGACACGGAAAACGACGGCGTTTTCTCGCTGTGGAACGGGCACAGGCCGAAGCGGTTCGAGCCCGAGCGCTTGGTAAGGCGCACATACTCGCTCACGACATCCACTATATCGTTTTTCTCGACGAGCTCCTGCAGGAAGCTCTCCGGAATGGCCATCTCCCATCCCTCCTTTTTTAGAGGCGCTTTTTTAGAGGCGCTTTAAGAATGTACTTATACGTTTTTTGCGTCAGCCCGGTGTCGAAACAGCGGAGGAAACCTTGCGTGAACCCGGCAGCGAAGCAGCGGAGGAAACCGGGGCGTTTCGCACCACATGGGTGCGGTGAAAGTTTTGCGTGAACCCGGCAGCGAAGCAGCGGCGGAAACCGGATCGTTTCGCACCCCATGGGTACGGTGAAAGTTTTGCGTCAGCCCGGTGTCGAAAATGCCGACAAAACCGTAAAATTGCCGCTTCCCAATAGTGCGGTGAAAATTTATGACGCATACCGTTGGCTCCCCTGCGTAAGGGGAGCTGGCGACGTAGTCGACTGAGGGGTCGCCTTTCAAATTCGTGCACAAAGCGCACACTTCACCTATTCACCATTCACTTTCAGGCATAGCATGCACTCTTGCCTTCCCCTTGAGTGGATGGTGTCACCGCAGGTGACGGATGAGGTGTAATCAGATCCGCTTGCCGCAGGCAAACGCATATTAACTTTAAGCTATCGGCTATCCACTATCAGCTCATTTCACCGTCCACGACATGGGGATGAAAATTTCGCTGTACTTTTCCATGGCGTAGCCGTCGGTCATGCCGGATATATAGTCGCACACGGCGCGGGATACACCCTCCCTGTCCGCTATGAGCCGCATCTCGTCCGGCATTTTCTCGGGGTGATCTGTGTAGTAATCAAACAAGCCGCCGATGATGCCGTCGACCTTGCTCTCCTCGCCCTTGGCGATGGGGTTTGTGTACACATCCGAATACATGAACGCGTGGAAGAAATCCACCGTCTCCTGCATGTAATCGCTCATTTTTATCACTCCGCCGCCGCTGTTTTCGATAAGGTCGAGCACAATGGAGTTTATCCTCTCACTGTTGCGCTCGCCGCATCGCGTGCGTATCATCTCCGGCACGTCCTCGGCGCGCAGTATGCCGGCGCGTATAGTATCGTCAAGGTCGTGGTTTATGTACGCTATGCGATCGGACAGGCGCACAACTGTCGCCTCGGTCGTATCGTCCGGCGCACCGTGCGTATGGTGCAGGATGCCCATGCGCGTTTCATAGCACAGGTTCAGGCCTCTGCCGTCGCGCTCGAGAATATCTACAACGCGCAGCGACTGCTCGTAGTGCTTGAAGCCATTCTCATATATTCTGTTTAGCGCGCGCTCTCCCGCATGGCCGAACGGCGTGTGCCCGAGATCGTGGCCGAGCGCTATCGCCTCCGTCAGATCCTCGTTTAAGTCGAGCGCCCTCGCTATCGTCCGCGCAAGGCGCGAGACCTCAAGCGTATGCGTGAGGCGCGTTCTGTAATGGTCGCCCTCCGGCAGGAGGTAGACCTGTGTTTTGTGCTTTAATCTTCGGAAGGCCTTGGAGTGAGTTATCCTGTCGACGTCGCGCTGAAAGCAGGTTCTTATCTCGCACTCGGGCTCAGGCTCTGCTCTGCCTCTCGAGTTCTCGGCTCTTACGCCGTACTCGCCGACGAGCGTCCGCTCGAGTATTTCGCGTTTTTCTCTCGGACACGCCATGCTGTTGCCTCCTATCAAAAATGCTGCAAATTTCTCTTCATTACCTTTATACGACGCAAATTCATATTTCCCTTTATTTTTTCTCAAATTTTTTTAGAGGCGCATTAGCGCCTCTACTGATACATTTATTGCGGTGGCCCGGTATCGGGATATTGGAGGAAACCATGGCGTTTCGCTTCCCGCAGATGCAGCGAAATTTTGCGCACCCCATTGGCTCCCCTGCGTAAGGGGAGCTGCCGACAAAGTCGGCTGAGGGGTCGTTTTTTTATTGCACACTGGCGCAGCTACGGATATGCATATTGCGTCAGCCCGGTATCGAAAGCACATAGAGAACCACAAGAAAAGAAAACACCGCCGACGAGCTTGATCTCATAAAAAGAGACCAGATAGGGGGGCAAAACGCCCCCGCACGTCGCGGTGCTTCTGAAAACAGTATATGCAATTTTTCCGAAAATGTCAACGCCCCGTCTTCTATTTCACCCTCACGGGCATGAGCTCCTCGCCGACGGCTTGTGCGCTGCTCTGTCCGGCGCTGAGCTCGGTGACGCGGGCCTGGAATTCCTCACTCCTTGACTCGGGCAGCAGGAACGTCATGCGCACGTCCGCGCCGTACTCGACATCGCTCACCGCGCCCTCGAGCGCGAGGCATTCCGTTTTCATGCGCTCGAGCAGCGAATACGGGCAGGCCGCCTCTAACTTCACCCAGCGGCGCACGGCGGCGATACCAGCCGCGTCCAGCGCGTCCTTGGCACTTTTTGTGTACGCGCGCAGCAGTCCGCCCGTTCCGAGCAGCACGCCGCCGAAGTAGCGCGTTACGACGCACACTACGTTCTCCACGCCCTCGCGTTTGAACACCTCGAGCATCGGCAGCCCCGCCGTGCCCTGCGGCTCGCCGTCGTCGGAATAGCGCACGGCGCCGCCGCGGACGATGTAGCACCAGCAGTTATGCCGCGCGTCGTAGTGCTTTTTCTTCATTTCGTTTATGAACTCGCGCGCCGCGTCCTCGGTTTCAACAAAGCGCACATGGCCGAGAAAGCTCGACCGCTTTTCAACAAATTCCGCCTCGCCGCTTCCGGCGGGCACGAAATATTCGCTCAATCCTCCCAGTCCTCCTTGGGCTCGGTGTAGCCGGGTATATACCGCTTTATCCTGCCGAAGACCTCCGGTGGCACAGTGACCTCGGCCTTTATGCCGTCATCGAGATACTCAAGGCTCGTAACGGCGGCCTCACGGTTCAAAAGATCCATAACGCCCGCGTCGGAATACGGTATGCTCAGCGTGACATGGTGGTTGCCGCGGTCGAGCAGCGCGGAGAGCCTCCCGACGAGCTCCTGCACGCCCTCGCCGCTTTTTGCCGAAAGGCATATGACATCCTCGCCGTGCGGCAGTATGCCGATGTAAGCGTCGCACTTATTAAACACGCGGATGCAGGGCGTCTTTTCCGCGCCGAGCTGACGAATGAGCTCGTCTACAACGCGCGCCTGCTCCTCCCAGTCGGGGTTTGAGATATCTATAACGTGCAGCAGAACGTCCGCGTAGCTGAGCTCCTCGAGCGTGGCCTTGAAGGCCTCGACAAGATGGTGCGGAAGCTTGCGGATAAAGCCGACCGTGTCGGAGATCAGCACCTCGGTCACCTCGTCGATGCGCAGCTTTCGCGTCGTTGTGTCCAGCGTGTCGAAAAGGCGGTCGTTTGCCGGGATGCCGGCGTCGGTCAGGCAGTTTAGAAGCGTCGATTTTCCGGCATTGGTGTAGCCGACGAGGGCGACGACGGGAACATCGTTTTTCTCGCGCTTGCGGCGCTGGGTCGAGCGCACCTTGCGCACGGCGGCAAGCTCCTCCTCGAGCTTCTGTATCTTTCTGCGGATATGGCGGCGGTCTGTTTCCAGCTGCGTTTCGCCGGGGCCGCGCGTGCCGATAGGCGACGAGCCGCCGGAGGCCGTCTGGCGCACAAGGTGCGTCCACATGCCCGTAAGGCGCGGCATCAGATATTTATACTGCGCAAGCTCGACCTGAAGCTGACCCTCGCGCGTCTGCGCGCGCTGGGCGAAGATATCGAGAATGAGCCCCGAGCGGTCGAGCACCTTTACGCCGAGCTCCTCGCCCAAAACGCGCATCTGCGAGGGTGAAAGCTCGTTATCGAACACCGCGAGGTCACAGTCGTTCATATCTATAAACGCCTTGAGCTCGGCGACCTTACCGTCGCCGATGAAGCTGCGCGGATCGGGCGTCGGGCGGTTCTGTATCATCATGCCGATCGCCTCGCCGCCCGCCGTTTCGACCAGCGCTGCAAGCTCCTGCATAGATATCTCGCTCGAGCGCTCCGACGGCTCCATTGAAGCGGCCGCAAGTCCGGCCAGTACCGCGCGCTCGATTTTTATATCATTGTTTTCCATGGCGAATTGTCCTCGTTTTTTGTTTTACATTATATTATACCAAATCGCCGCCCGCTTGTCACGAAAATATAAAAAGCTTCCGCGCCTAAGGTGCGGAAGCTCCACTGACATTGCCGTGGCGTCCGTGGCAGATCCTGAGATCGGACACCGCGGCTGCGCAGTTATTTATTTAACGTGCGGTACAGCAGCGTTACGACCTCCGCTCTCGTGCATATCGCGTCGGGTGAGAAGGTCGTGTCGCTCGTGCCCTTTGTTATACCCCGCTCGGTTGCCCAGGCCACCGCGTCGCGGTAAAACGCGTTCGGCGCGACATCGAAGAAGCGGATGCCGGAGCTCACCGCGGGCGAGCCCGCCGCGCGGTAGAGGAAGGTCACTATCTGTGCGCGTGTGCACGTCGCGTAGGGCGAAAACCTTGAGCCGCCCGTTCCCTTTGTTATGCCGCGCTCGACCGCCCAGCGGACGGCCTCGTAAAAGCTGTCGGTGGGGCTCACGTCCGAAAAGCTTACGGCGCTCGCTGCCGTCGGACATCCGCAGGCGCGCCAAAGGAAGGTGACTATCTGATAGCGCGAGCAGCTGTCGCCGGGCGAGAATGTGGAAGCGCCGGTACCCTTGGTGATGTTATTTTCTACGGCCCACTTAACGGCGTCATAATAAAACGTGCCGGGAAGGACATCGTCAAAGCTCTTTGGAGCGGCGGGCTCGGAGGACGTTTCCTTTGCACCGCACACAGAGCATTTACCACCGGAGAATTTGTGCCCCAAGGCATTTGTTGCCTTGCCCTGCCCGATCATATCGCCGCAGCGAACGCACACAAGGTCGCTGGTATAGCCGCCGGCGGTGCACGTCGCCGCCTTTTCGTTTCGAAGCTCGGTGCTGTGGCCGAGGGCGAGTATGACCGTGCCGGTTTTTAACACCTTGCCGCAGACGGCGCAGACCTCATCGCCGGTGTAGCCGCCTGTAAGGCAGCCCGCCTTTTTCTCGTTTTTGAGCTCGAGCTTGTGCTCAAGCGCGCTGACGTAATCCTTTTTGTAGCTCTCTCCGCAGGAGCAGGTGTAGGTAGTGTAGCCCTCAGTCGTGCAGGTCGGCGCGGTCACGGTGGATTTAAAATCATGCTTATGATCCTCGAGCACGCCGCAGCGTGTGCAAATGCCGCCCCGATAATTGTGACCGAGCATTTTCGTGTAGCTGTCCGTCTTGGTATCGCCGCAGGAGCATTTGTGGACGGTATAGCCGTTTTCGGTGCAGGTCGGCGCAACGACTGTATCGACATAGCTGTGCGTGTGATTGGGGAAGTTTTTTGTTGCCGAATCGAGCGCATCATTTTTTCCCGCTATCGTCACTTTGCCCCACTCATAATCTTTTCCGAGAAACGTAACGCGCTTGAGAGAGGTACATCCGTCAAACGCCGCTTCACCGACAGCCGTCACGCCCGCCGGTATAGTGACGCTTTCAAGCGCTGCGCAGCCGGAAAACGCATTTTTCGGTATAACGGTGACCTCGCCGGGTATCTTAACCGTCTTGATCGACGAGCAGAGGGAGAAAACGCCCTCGCCGAGCGTCTTTACGCTGTCCGGAACGCTTATCGCCGCAAGGGATGAGCAGCCCGAGAAAAGGCTCGCCTTTAATTCAGCCAGTCCCTTGGACAGAACAACGCTTTTGAGCTTTGCGCAATTTGAAAACGCGCCCTCGCCGATGGCGGTCACGGTGTCGGACATGCCGATGCTCTCGAGCTTTGCACCCGCAAATGCCGATTTTTCGATCTCCTTCACCGTTTCGGGAACGGTATACGAGCTGCCCGATTTGCCGGCGGGATAGCATATAAGCCGCGTTTTTCCGGCGTCAAACAGAACTCCGTCGACGGAGGCATAGGTCTTGTTCCCCTCGGCTACCGCAAAGGCCTCAAGCGCGGTGCAGCCGGAGAAGGCCTTAAGATCAAGCTTTTCGACCGTGTCGGAAACTCCGACCCTTTTAACCCCCGTGCAGCCCGTGAACGCGCCGCTTCCGACACCCGTGACGCCGCTTTCTATAACGACCTCGAGAATTTTGTCCTTATATGCTTTCCAAAGCGCGGCCGAGCCGTCGTTTGCCGTTTCTGGTACATCGCCGCTGCCGCTTATCGTCAGAACTCCGCTGCGCGTAAGCGACCAGCTCAGACCCGACAGCGTTCCCTCGGCGAGCACGTCGGAAAGCTTTGCGCCGCAGACCTTGCAGCTGCCGTTTCCGTCATCCTCGTGCGCGGCCTTATCCTCAATTTTGCCGCAGCCGCTGCATTCATGCCAATGGCTGTCCTTATCTCTGCGCCATTCGGTACCGAAATCACAGCTGTGCTTAAGGAAGGTCATACGCTCTTTGTCTATGCCGGAATCATCGCCGCCTATCTCCGTCCAGCGCAACGGCGTACCGTCAAACGCCGCGCTCTCTTCTATGCTCATACTTAAGAACGCGTTTTTGCCGATTCTCTCCACGCTTGCTGGTATATTAAGCTCTTTTACCGAGGCGCAGGAGCTGAATGCCTCCTCGCCGATGGTCTTTACGCCGTTGGGAATGCTCGTGACAGTGAGCGCTTTGCATCCCTTAAACGCTCCCGCTCCGATGCTTACGACGCTCTCGGGTATGTTCACTCCCGTCAGCCCGGAGCAGCTGTCAAACAGCTTATCGGGCAGCTCCGTGAGTCCTTGCGGCAGCGCAGCGCTTACCAGACTCGCGCAGTCGAAAAAGGCTCCAGTTCCGATCGTTTTGACCGACTCAGGTATCGTGAGCGTTGTCAAACATATACCTGCAAAGGCGTATGCGCCGATGCTCTCAAGTGTGTCGGGAAGCACAAACGAGAACGCCGAGAAATAATAAAAGGCGTAATCGCCGATACCGGTCACGCCTTCCCCTATGCTGACTGTTTCTATATTACACTCAGCCCATGGCGCCGGAGCTTCGACGCTGTAATCAGCCATGTCTCCGTTTCCGCTGATCGTCAGCACGCCGTTTTCATCCAGCGCCCATTTTAAATTGTCTCCCTTGCTGCCGCAGCTGTTTTCCGCGGCCGTTTCTGCCAATGCGTCAACCGGTATAAGAGTCAACGTCATCAGCAGCACGAGCATTAAACTCAATAATCTCGTTTTCATCGTTTCCTCCTAAGTAATTTACATTTGGATCTGCCGTGATTAATTTTATCAAAGCTCCCGTTTTTATGTAAATATACTTTTTTTCGCCGATTTCGCCAAAATCAGCGCAGAGGATTTGTACGCTTTATCTAATTATAAACGATCTGTCTCATTTGTCGATACGACAGCGCTCGACAAGGATCTCGACAAAGCCCTCGCGCAGCCTGCACAGCTTTGAAAATTGATCGCAGACGTTATAGTTCATCGCGCAGTTGAGCCAGTCGATTATCTGCCCAAAACACTCGCACTTGTAAAAGCGCACGAGTATCTCGCGGCTTTCGGGGTCGGCCTGAACATCGCCGAACACCGTATGCAGATAGTTTTCGACAACGCTGCCGCAGACCTTCATGAGGTACAGCTCATACACGCTGCGGTTTGAGGAGTTATATATATTCAGCACAATGCGCTTATGCTCAAGCGCAAAGGCCGCCATTTTCTCAAGGCAGGCCTCCAGCGAATGATAGTCGGTATATTCGCTGATTATCTTCTCAGCCGTGTCGATAACTATCTCCTCAACAAGGCAGGGAATATCGTCATAGTGATAATATATTGTATTTCTGTTGAAGCCGCAGCCCTCGGCAATGTCGCGGACGCTTATCTGATTTATTGGCTTTTCGTTCAGAAGCTCTAAAAAGCTCTTTTTGATGGCGGCCTTCGTAAGATCGCTTTTTGCTTTATAGGGCATTTCGCACCTCCGCACAAGTTTTTATACTTTATTATATAACACATAAAGCCCTTGACAGTCAATTAAATAAGCCGAGAGAAGTCTCGGGAAGCGACAGTCTCCCGGTTTCGCCGGCAGTTTCGATACCGGGCCGCCGCAATAAACGTATCGGTACGCTCCCAATGCGAAATTGAAAATAACTTGTCAATGTTTTTTGAGGGGAAATTATTGAATATACCGCGCGGTGGTGATACAATATTGCTGCAAATCAAGCGCATTTTCAAGAGCTTTGCGGCAATATCGCGCCCAAACTGTTGCATTTTTAACGCAATCATGGCGGGCAAAATTCGATTTTGTCTCGCAAAGCGTTCATTAAATGGTAATTCAACATTTTTGAAAAGGGAGATAATATGATGAAATTTTCAAGCAAGATCGAAAAATGTGGTCTTTCCCCGATGAGAAAGTTCGCCCCTTACGCCGCCGAAGCGGTCAAAAAAGGCAAAAAGGTATATCATCTGAACATCGGACAGCCCGACATTGCGACTCCCGAGGCATATTTTGACGCGGTCAAGAGCTTCTCTCAGCCCGTTCTGGCCTATGCCCCGTCCGACGGCGTTCCCGTGATGCTCGACGCGATAGTCGACTACTACGGCAAGATCGGCGCACCGATAACCAACAAGCAGGTGCTTATCACGACCGGCGGCTCGGAGGCCCTGCAGATCGCGCTGTCGTGCATCCTCGACGAGGGCGACGAGATAATCGTTCCCGAGCCCTTCTACCCCAACTATTCCACCTTCGTGACGCTCACCGGCGCAACAATCCGCCCCGTCACCACCAAGCCCGAGGAGGGCTATAAGTTCGCCATCCGCGAGCGCATCGAGGCCTGCATCAACGAGCACACCCGCGCTATCATGTTCACAAACCCCGGCAACCCGACCGGCACCATCCTCACCGAGGAGGAGCTCAAGCTCATGGCCGACATCGCAAAGGAGCACAATCTGTTCATCATCGGCGACGAGGTCTACCGCGAATTTGTCTACGGCGGCGAGAAGCTCATGAGCCTTCTCCAGCTCGAGGGCTATGAGGATAACGTCGTCGTCATCGACTCCGTGTCCAAGCGCTTTTCTGCATGCGGCGCGCGCATCGGCTGCGTGATAACGAGAAACAAGGAGCTTTACAACCACGCAATGAAGTGGTGCCAGGGCCGTCTGTGCGCATCGACCATCGACCAGGTAGCATCGGCAGCGCTCTACACCGTAGGTCCCGAGTACTTCGACGCGGTGCGCAAGGAATACTGCGCACGCAAGGATACCCTTGTCGAGGGTCTCAAGAAGATCCCCGGCGTTGTGTACTCCGAGCCCAAGGGCGCGTTCTACGTCATGGCCGCGCTGCCCGTCGACGACGCGGAGAAGTTCCAGATCTGGATGCTCGAGGAATTTGACGATAACGGCGACACCCTGATGTTCACCCCCGCCGAGAGCTTTTACAAAACTCCGCACACGGGCGTAAACGAGATCCGCATGGCCTACGTCATAAACGAGGCCGACATCACCCGCTGCATGGAGCTCCTCAAAAAGGGCATCGAAGCTTATAACGAGGCGAATTTTTAGAGGCGCATTAACGCACCTACGGATACGTTAATTGCGGTAGCCCGGTGTCGAGACTTCTGATAAAACCGTAAAACTGCCGCTTCCCGCAAGTGAGGTGCAGATCTTGCGAGTGCAATACGGTGCTCCGCCGTATCCGTGTAGGGAATGGGCTTGCCCATTCCGCTTCTAAAAGCTTTATCTGCACTAAAATCCATATCGTAGGGGCGGGCATTGCCCGCCCTTTTTTATGGCTTTCTGCGCAGTCATCGGTCGGGCTGCTGCAAGAAATGTATCGGCACAATTTTGATACGCAACTAAAAAACGACCCCTCAGGCAGCTTCGCTGCCAGCTCCCCTTACGCAGGGGAGCCAATGGGGTGCGGCAAGCTCACGGTTTCCTCCGCATTTTCGATACCGGGCTGACACAACGAACGTATCGGTATGGTGTTCGTGCGCCTCCGAAAAAGCCTCCCCTGTGTAAGGGGAGGCGGGTCGGCTTTAGCCGAGCCGGTGGGGTTGTGTTTTCAGTGGCGAACTGCCGCACTTACGGATACGGTAATTACCGGTGCCCGGTATCGAAACAGCGGAACACCCCATATTGTTTCGCATTCCGTTTGTGCGGTGCAGATTTGCAGCGCACACCTATAGCTATCAGCCATCAGCTGTCCGCTATCTACTCGCTACGGTTTACACCAATGTTCCGAACCGGGCCACCGCAATAAATGTATTTCATCAGCGCTAAAGTACAGTTTACAAGGGACTACACAGGGTAGGTATCTGACGGGAGGGGTGCCGCCAGTCAGATTTTCCATGTGATGTTCAAGCTGTCGCTTGTGGC
>SFEG01000028.1 GCA_004558025.1 Clostridiales bacterium | reverse complement strand
TGTCCGCGCCCAGAGCGGTGACGCCGCCCTGCATGAAATCGCGCTTTTCCTCCGGCGTGAGGGAGTCCCACGTGACGGGTATCGGCTTGTCGAGCGCGGCTTGCAGGATGCCGGTAAGCTCGTCCTGAGTGGTGTGCTCCTGCTGGGCGGCTGTAGCCATGGCATATAACTCTGCGTTATCCATCCACAGCGTTTCGTTCCGCACCATCGCGTAGTATTTGGCCTCTGCCCAGAGCTGATCGACCTCATCCTCAAGGCCGTGCAGCTCACCGCGTCCGACGCCCTGCACGGTGATAGGCCAGAAGCGGCGGTTGCCTGTACGGTCGCGCAGGAACTCTACCTCGTTCGTGGTGCCGAAGAACACGCACTGCCTCGGCCTTGTGACCACGTTGCGCCCGTAAGCGGGTCTGAACGTGTCCTCCTGCTTAGAGATGAAGTTTTTTATCGTCTCGACCTCGGCGCGTTTAGTGGCGGCAAGCTCGGCAAGCTCCACAATCCATGCCCCCGCTATCGACTCAAATGCCTCTTTAGTGCCCAGCCCCGTGAGCGAATCGGTGAACCAGCCACGCGAGAGCGTCATGGGCAGGCGCGACTTGCCCAGACCCTGCTTGCCCACGAGCACGATCATATCGTCGAACTTACAGCCGGGGTTGTATATGCGCTTCACCGCCGCGCACATCCACTTACGCGTGGCCGCACGGACGTAGGGGTTGTCCTCTGCGGCCATGTAGCGTATCAGCAGCTCGTCCACGCGCTCTACGCCGTCCCATTCGGGCAGCGCATCGAGGTATTCGCGTATGGGGTGGTAGGCGTTTTCCTCCGCCACGACCGCAAAGGCATGGCGTATCTTGCCCTCGTTGGTGAGCTTCCAGCAGCGCTCAAGGTACAGCATGAGGTTAGAGTCGTCCGAGTCGCGCCACGTGTTATCGCTCTCGCTCTTGGCAAGTTGCCTCCACGGCAGGGCGCGGCGTATGACTATGCGCCCGCTCAGCCGGTTGAGAGCGATAGCGCCCTTGAGCCTCGGGTCGTTGCGCATGATGCACTCGGCGTTTTCGATGGATTGCTCAACTTCTCCGGTCTTGCCGTTGAGCGTGAGTGCGTTTGTCCATTCGAGGTCGAGGTCAATATCTGCGTCCTTGTCCGGCTCTCCGCGTCCGTCCGTCTCGTCTGCCGCATCGACAGCATCGGCGGCGCTCTCGTCCACGCATATATCCGCGAAGTCCGCGTTGATACACTCAAGGCGTTCGGCGAGCACAGAGCGTCGGAAGCCCTCATCTTGCACGGCAAAGTCGCACATCGCCTGATAGCTCGGTCTGCGTGTGATCTCCTGCTGCTCCTTGCCCTCATCCATTGCGCCGAACTTGTGTATGCGCACGAGGTCGAAGGCGTTGCACAGCGTCTCGCTTGCCGGGTCTGTGGCATGGTGGGAGTAGAGGAACTTGCCCCCGTCCTCCACGACCGCGCCGCCTGACGAGCTGCCCGCGGAGTAGGTGTAGCGCGGCTTACCGCTCCATGTCTCGCATTTATCGTACACGTCAGGGAGGAAGGCGGCAATGGCTTCCTCAACGTCGTATGCGCGGCAGAATTTACCGACGATGCCCGGCTTGGTTGTGGGGTCGCCCTGCTTCTGCGCGTCACGCCTGACCACTTCATCCTCTCTACTGCCGGTAGGCCACAGCGCCATATTACGCCACGCGTCATTGTCCCCGTACATGCTCAGCACCTCATCGGGGTCGAGCGTATCTCCCCTGTAGTGCTCGAACACCGGGTCCGCGTCCTCCGGGTAGCTCGGCCAGTACATAAGCCGCTCCGGCTGATACGTTGAGGTGTCCATTGACTCAATGTCGATACGTGCGGCTACCCATCGGGCTATAGCGCCGTACTCGTCTCTCGACACAGCCCTTGTCATCGGCAGGATGTAGCGCAGCCTGAGCTTATCCGGCGTTGACGAGTGGGTAGAGTAGACCGCCATCTCGTAGCCGAACAGCGCGGCGAAGTCCCGACACTGCTTCATGCTCGCGTTGTTGTCCGCGTCGAGCGTGATGAGCCAGCGCTCCGTAACCGCGCCGTTCGTTCTGCGCTTACCGTTCAGAGCGCCGCCGACGAAGCCGCCGACGTCCTTTCGCGCTGCCTGCTCGTCGCGGGACATGCGGTGGTACTCGGCCAGCGTCTCGCCCGTGCGCTTGAACTGCCGGAGTCGGTCGAGCATCTGCTGCCACGTGATATCCTGTGTGCGCCAGTTTTTACTCGTCCTGCTGCCCGCGACCGCTATCTTCATCGTCATCACCTCCCTCCCCGTAAGGACAGTCATCGCAGATGTATTCGAGCTCGCCGTCGTCATCGTAGACGAAGCAGTCGTCTCCCGCCCGGCATTCCTCACATATGTCGTAGTCGCAGTCGTCGCACTCGCTCGGCTCGTCGGTGTCCGCGTCCTCGCCGCTGTAGCTGCTCCACGGGTAGCCGGTCTCACACGCTCGCGTGATATCGGGGTGTTCTATCGGTTCAAGGTACATTTTTTCCCTCCTATCGTGCCCGTCGCCGTTTGCGCTGCTTCTCCTGAGCGGCTACTATAAGTGACATGGGCAGGTTTCTTTTCTTTTCGAGATCGGCGACATAGGCGTACCAGAGATGTCTTTTGAACTCATAGTCGGAGTAATCGTCGCACGTGGCATGACAGCCTATGTGCCGTCCCGCGCAGTCGCGTTTGCAGGGCTGTTCGGGGCGCTTCATACCGTGAACCTCCGACACCAGCCGCGGGGCTTGTCGCAGTCGGCCTTGCAGAACTCACACGCCCAGTCGTAATACTGCGTGTCAGTGCTGCGGCATATTTCACGCACGACCTCGCGCAGCCGGTGGTTCTCGTCCGTGAGCTGTTGGGTGTAGCCCTCGTAGAACCTGATCTTGCCTTTGTGATACGCGTGTGCCTTGGCCTCTGCCTCGGCCTCAAGCGCGAACGCCTTCTCCGCGTCTATGCCGCCGAGCATGTCCAGCAGCCGGTCTCTAAGTTTAATTGCCATGGTTTGGCTCCCTTCGTCAGAGTAAGTTTTCCTCATCGATCTCGTCCGCGCTCTGTGTAGGTGCGCGGTCTATCTCCGCTATGATCTCGTTGAGCGAGCGCAGGTCAGGCACGAGACGGCTTGTCCCGTCAACCGTGACCTCATAGCTGTCATCGGGTAGGTGCTTTATTTTCAACGTCTTAAAGCTCATCTCGTCATCACCGCCGCGTCGTATGCGTCCAAACGCGCCCTGAGCCGTTTAACCTTTTCGGCCTTATATTCCGCGACTCTTTCCTCGTTGTCATACAGGAGCATCATCTGGTCGAGCATGATGAGCACGTCCGCGATTTCCTCGGAGATATGGTCACGGTTGTCCGCGCCGCGCATATTCTTACACAGCTCCTTTTGCAGCTCGGCGGTCTCCTCAAACACCATCATGATCTGGGCGTGAGCACCGTAAGTCTCAAGTGCTCTTGTGTAGGTTATCCGGTTATCCATTGTTACATCCCCCATCTGCGCTTACGCGTCCTTAGTACGTCGTATTCCGCTTTGAACCACACCGCGCCGTTCTCGTCGCCCTCGACGATGACGCACAGTCCGTCGTCGGGGTTTAAGCGCGGGTATACATCAAGCACCTCGCGGTCGCGCAGCGGCTTGAAATGCCGGAGCTCCGCCGCGGTATTTTCGCGTCTTTTCGTGAACTCGTTGAACCTTTTTTGCAGTGATGCAGGGGATATATCGCCTCTGCGCATTTTCCCGGCGCTGAGGGCTTTTTCTACGCTGCGTACCGTGTCCTCCGTACTTCTCAGCGTTTTCTCGATTTGGGCCTTTACCTCCCGGCTCACCTCGTCTATGCTGTCGTCGTACTCAGTGAGTGTGCCTATGAACATATACCCGCTCCGGGAGCCTACGCTTATAAGGGTGTCCGCTTTCTGTGTCTGTCGCCATTGTTCGAGCGTCATCTTTTGTGCCCCCTTACCTTGTGCCCGACATACTCGTCTATGCTTATGCCGAGTACATCCGCGACGAGCTCAAGGCTTGATATGCTCGCATTGGTCTCGTCCCGCTCCCATCGCGCAAGGGACGTTAAGCTGACTCCTGCGAGCTGCGCAAGCTCTAACTGGCTTAAGCCCTCCTTCATACGCGCCCGCGTCATGGCCGCGCCGCGTGTGTCGAGCTGTATTCTCTGTTTGTTAAGCATTCTCGCGGTCTCCTTTCCCGCGCAGCGCAATCTCTGCCGCACACGCGAGGTAGCCTATCGCATCGACAAAGCTGTCTCGCTTATGTACGCCCGTCTCCATGCGACCTATCTTGAACAGTGTCATCAGCATACCCACGTCGTAGTCGGTCAGCGGTTTCATCAGAGCGCCGCAGGAGCGTGTGAGATACTGCGTCCACAGCTCCGCGATGACCTTGAAGTTGTCCTCCGGCTCGCCGTACTGGCTGTTCCTGTCCGTGCATACACAGCTCTTGGCCTCGTCGAGCACCGACGCCCGCATCGGTCGGTCGGCTTTTCTGAACTCCTTCGCCGGCTCTGCCTGACCGAGCAGCTTCTTATCCCATTCGGGGTGATATATCGTGTCCTTACTCATCCTCTTTATCCTCCTTGTGTGTTTCGTTCCATAATGCACGGGCGACCTCAAGCGCCTCGCCGTGTATGCGGTATACCTGTCGGGCGGAGTAGAACAGCCCGCCCTGTGTCATGCGCTGTATAACGTCCTCCCAGCTCAGCACGTCTATGTATCTCAGCTTCAGCACGAGCCGGTGTGCGGGGTCGGGCAGGGTATCTATGAACCTGTCCACCTCGCGCTCGACCTCCCGCGCCTGCCGGAGCTGCGGGTAGAGCTTGGCCGACTCGTCAGCGAGCGCCGCCCACAGCTCCTCCGCGTCCGCATTACCGCCGCCGGGAGCGGAGTTGAGCGAGGCGGTTATACTCATGCACCGGGATTCTAATGCCTTTATGCGTTCGCTAAGTCGGTTGTATTCGATACGCGCATAGCGTACCGAGTTTAAAAACTCCCTCACCGGGTCAAGGTTAGACATTCGATACGCCATTGCTTACCTCCGCTTTGACCACGACAGCGCGGTCGTCCCAGTATTCGTCCGCTGAAATCTTTCTGCAATCCCCGCCGAAGTATGCAATGCGCTCCGGCAGGTTCGCGTTGACCGCGTCGAAGTACAGTCCCATATCCGCGCACCATGCGACGGCTTCATCGAGTCTGTCCCCCGAGCGGCATGTCCAGAGTATTACACGCCAGCCGTCACGGCGCATCGCCTTGAGATCGTCTATGACCTCGTAGCACGGGCTGCCTATCCTTGGCCAGTGGTTCGTGCAGAGCGTACCGTCGAAGTCCACCGCCACCGCGGGCGGGAGTGCTCGGTCTGCTGTTCTTGTCTTGAGGGTCATCTCAGTTCCTCCTGTAGATATTGTTTAAGGGCGTCCAAAAGTCCCTTTTGTGTAGCGTCCTTTGCGGTGAGCGCGGCCATGACTTTCTCGTCTATCGTGTCCTCAGCTACGAGGTGATGCACGATGACCGCGCTGCGCTGCCCCATCCGGTGCAGCCTGTCGTTGGCCTGCTGGTACAGCTCCAAGCTCCATGTCAGGCCAAACCACACGATGATATGCCCCCCGTCCTGTAGGTTCAGGCCGTGCCCCGCGCTTGCGGGCTGGCACAGGAGCATCGGTATCTCGCCTCGGTTCCACGCGGATATAACATCTTCGCCGCCCATCTTCACCGCATCGGGGAAGCGCTCTTGCAGCCGCTTCAGGTCATGCTTGTAGTTGTAAAACACGAGTATGGGCTGTCCGGCGCTGGTGTCCGCGATCTCCGCGAGCATATCGAGCTTTGCATCGTGGATATGGAAGACCTCCCCGTCATCGTCGTACACCGCGCCGTTTGCCATTTGCAGCAGCTTTCCGCTTACCTGCGCGGCCATATCGCCCACAACGGCTGTGTCGTAGTCCATGCCCTGCGCTACGGCCAGTTTTTCGTGCTCGTGCACAAGAGGGAGTATCTTATCTCGCTTAAACTGGTCGTAGAGCTTACGCGCTTTGCTGTCGAGCTGCACAGGTATTGTGTTATACGTCCGCTCCGGCAGGTCAAGCCAATCCTCCTTGCTCATGCTCAGGCATATATCTGAGAGCCTTGCGTCTATTCGCTCTCTCGCCCCCGGCTTGAGCCGCCACTCGAAAACGACATGGCCTTTGTGCGCACCGGGGTTGAAGTATGTGCTGCGATACGCGCCGAGCGTCTTGCCGAGCCGTTCGCCGTGGTCGAGCAGGTACATCTCCGGCCACAGGTCGAGATATCCGTTTGACGCGGGCGTACCCGTTAGCCCGTATACATACCTGCTGCCGAAGATGACCTTGCGCAGGGCCTTCCAGCGCTTGGACTTGGCCGACTTGAACGAACTGAGCTCGTCTATGACCACCGCGTCAAAGCACCATCTCGCGCCGAGCGTTTCGACAAGCCACTCCACGTTCTCACGGTTGATGATGTAGATATCAGCCTGCTCCTTCAGGGCGGCAAGGCGTTTATCCTTCGTGCCCATCACCTTTACGACCTTGAGATGCTTAAGGTGCTCCCATTTGGCCTGTTCTCGGCTCCACGTGTCCTCGGCCACACGCTTGGGTGCGATGACCAGTGCCTTGCGTATGGCGAACTCCTCGTACTTGAGCCGGTTGAGCACGGTCAGGGTGATTACGGTTTTGCTAACCCAAGCCCATGTCCAGCAGGAGCGCCGCTCTCGGATGCTCCATGCAGAACGCCTCGGCTATTGCCTGATGCTTTCGCGGGCTGTAAATCATTTGTCATCACTTCCTTCCGTGCGTGGGCTTTGGTAACACATTTGTTACTTTTCACCCTTGAGCTGCTTAAGCTCTGCTTCGAGCTCGCGTATACGCTCCCATGCGTCGTTCAGATCGGTCTCGTACTCCTCATCTCGGTCACGGAGTGCGTCGTACATCTCCCAGTAGCGCCGCGTAATATGCTTGGTCAGGTTCGGGGCGAAGGTGTTGAACAGGATGGTCTTTATCAGGTCTACCTTCGCCGCGACCCAGTCTTTGAGTTTGTTATGTTCAGTCATTCGTCGTCCTCCTCGCGTATTTTAAATATCTCGGTGCGCAGCTCCAGCCGCCCGTCGCCCATACAGGACAGCAGCGTTCCGAGCGTGGCCAGTATCTCATCCTTAGTGCCCCTGAGCTGCATGTCGCAGCTGTTTAAGGCGCAGGGCATATACGGTGTTGGCACGGGCTTATCCTCGCTCACGGGCGTTTCTGAGGGCGCGGGGGCAGGGGCTTCGGCTCGGTCATTATTTAACTGCTCGCCCTTCAGCCACGCGTCCCAGCGTAGCTTGCTCTCGAAGCTCATACGCAAGAGCTTAGTGGAGAGGCCATGGCGTATGAGCGTCTGACGTACCGTTTCGGGGGAGCATTGCATCATTTCGCCTATCGCGGTCTGGGACGCGCCCATCTCGTTTCGCAGCTTCAGTAGGTATTCTTTTTGTAGGTCATCTGGCATGACGCGGAACTTGCTATACGTCATAGGCCCAGACAGGTTGTAGGTACTCACTTTTCCGTTCAGTCCTTTCTTCTGCGCTGCTGTGAGGTAATCACTCGGCAAGGTGCATTTCCGGCTCTTTGAGCCGCATTTACGCGCCCGAGCGCCCTGAGCAATGCGCTTTTTCTCCATAATGTCAAAATCAAAGTCGTGCATAGTCTGTTAATCCTTCATGTAAAAATCGCATTCGTAACCGTCACCCCGAAGCGGCAAGCCCTCCGCCCACGGCAGCGGCCTGCCCATGATCTCGGCGATGTCCTCTACGCTGCGTCCGTCTCTTGGCTCGGATATAATGACCTCATCGTGTACATGCGCCCGTATATCGCAGCCCGCTGCATCGAGTGCGAGCATGGACTCTCTCAGGCAGTCACGGGCAATGCTCTGGATAGCATTTTCTACCAGTTTCCCGCCCCACGTTTCAAGGCGCGCCCATTTCTTAGTCCGCTGGTCTTGACCCATGTAGCTTATCGCGTTGCCGTTTTTCCACCTTGACTCGCCGTACTGTGCGCCGTAGTAGGCTATACGCCGTCCGCTCGGCAGGCGCATCCATACGATGCCCTGTTCCCAGTCGAAGCGTATATGCCCTATCGTTGACACGGTGCTGCACTTGCGGACGATGCACTTCATCATGGCACGTTCTAAGGACTTCCACAGTGCGCAGATACGGGGGCTTGCGCTTCTCCACAGGTCAACGGTCTCGACCATATCCTCATCGCTCATGCCCATCTTGTCCGCGCCGAACGCTTTGAGCGCATTCACTCCGCCGCCGTAGCCGAGCGCCAACTCCGCGATTTTCCCCTTCTGTCGAAGGTGTCCATTCTCGCCGTGCTTAACGACGGGGACTTTAAACATCTGGCTCGCCGATGCACAGTAGATATCCCCGCCGCTGCGGAAAACATCGAGTCTCCACTGCTCATCGGCAAGCCATGCGATGACTCTCGCCTCTATAGCGGAGTAGTCGCAAACGATAAAGCGGCAGCCCGGCTCGGGTATAAGCGCTGTTCTAATCAGCTCGGAGAGGGTGCCGGACACACTCTCATACAGTGCCTTGACCGTCTCGTACTGACCCGCGCTGACCAGAGCGCGGGCTGTCGCTAAATCTTCCATGTGGTTCTGTGGCAGGTTTTGCAGCTGCACGAGCCTCCCGGCAAATCTGCCGGTACGGGATGCGCCGTAGAACTGGAAGCAGCCTTTTATGTGTCCGTCCGGGCACACGCTCCGGCGCATCGCCTCGTACTTCATTGTGCTTGTCTTGCTCAGCTCTGCGCGAACGGCCATGAACTCACGCGCCTTATCGGTGTTGAGCTGCTTTATCACGTCCGCGACCACGGCTTTGTTCAGACTTGCGACGGTGATGCCCTCCTGCTGGTACAGCCAGTCCTTTATCTGCGCGACGCTCTTGGGGTTATCCAGCCCTGACAGCGTGACGGCCTTTTCGGTGAGCTCAGCCTTGTACCGTGCGTCGAAGTCGAGCGCGTTGCGCACGAGCTGCGTGTCCACTCTCATGCCGCGTTCGTTTATCCTTGCGTCCAAGCACCAGAAACGGTGCTCGGTCTCGTCGGGCTTCCAGCGCAGGAGCATATTGCGTATATGCCGCTCGGTCACGATGTCCTGCCGGTTATACTCAATGAACTGCGCCCACTTTTCGGGTGCGTGTTCGGGGTAGTTTCGCTCCCTGCCGCCGTTGGTCTTGGTCGGCTTGCACGGGCAGCAGAAGTATTTAATGAGTGCCTTGCCCGCCTTGTCCTTGGCCTTGTCCTCCGGCAGCCCCAGCGCTGAACCGACTGCGCCGAGGCCGAGGGGGAGACCGCAGACTGCGGCCAGTACCATGGTGTCCTCCCACTGCTCGGGAGGGCAATACCGTCCGAAATGCTTCCACAGCGCATAACGCTCGAATGCGTTGTTGTAGCCCGTCTTGATATAGTCTGAGCTGTAGAGCGCATCTGTTACCTCGTCGGGTATTGCCTCTCCCGAGCACAGGTCAACGACGGTTGGTTCGTCCTCTCCAAAGGCGTAGCCGAAAAGGAGTATCTCGAACTCCGGGTCGTCGATGTACCGGAACGAGCCGCAGTCGCGGATGTCCACGGGCGAAAACGTCTCAAGGTCTATAGAGAGCGTTTTCGGCATGGCTTAGTCCAGTACGCTGCCGCCGCCCATGTCGCCGAAGTCCTCGTCAGCGGTACGGCCACCGCTCAGGCGCTCACCGTCGCGGGTCTTGATGAGGTTGTTCAGCCCCGCCGCAACTCCTTTGTTGCCGCTGTTCTCGTAGGGGAAGAAGTTGATCGTCACCGCGCCGTAGCAACCGGAGTAGAAATCGTCCGAGTCCATGGCTTCGTAGTTTGTGCCGCCGTCCAGTACGCGAACACCGGGCTTGCTCTTGCAGCTGGCGTTGAAGAAGTAGCAGCCCTCAAAGGTGGGGTCGTCCTCCTTCTCGATATCGCCGTCACGCAGAGGGGTGCGCACGTTCGCGGGTATCTTACCGCCCCACTTCTCGGTCTTGCCCTTCTGCTTTGCGGCGTTGACCGCCTCCTCTATCGCGGTGATGGTCGCCTTATCGTTCTTCGGGATAAGGATGCAGACGGAGTATTTTCCGTCGCTTGAGTCGTCGGATTTGCGCGGCGCGAATACGTTGGCGTAGCTGAATCGAACCTCGCCGATACGAATGTTGGTCTCTGTGATTTTCTTGGTGTACTTTCCCATAATGTGTTTTCTCCTTTAAAATTTAATTAGTTATGTCACTGAAATCCGCTTCCGCGGATGTGAACTCTGTGCGTTTATCGGACTCCGGTACGAGAGTAAGCGCGCCGTCGCCCTGAGTAACGAGCGTCGCGAATATAGCCTCGAACGCCTGCTTGCCGACGAGCTTTTCTATGTTGCTCGGTGACTTGAACTTAGTCTCGGTGTAGACCTCCGGCTCATACCCCGCACGGATGAGCTGATGCTTGGCCTCCTCCTCGTCAACCCACTTACGCGGCGGGCGCTTGCCTCGGACGAGCTTGTAACCCGGCCATTCCTGACCGCGCAGCGCCTGACTCAGCGCATACGCTTGCAGGTCTTTTATCCAGTCAATGGCAGTGTCCGCAACGGCGAGTATCTCCGGGATAGCATCATCGGGGATAACGCCGGGGGTCTCAAAGCCGTGCTTGAATATGGTCATGGCCTTTGTCGCACGGGCGTAGCATATGGCGCGGGCGGCGCAGAACTTGCAGTGGTCGCCGGGGTTGAACTCGCCCTTGCCCTTCCACGCCAGCTCGGCGGCGGGCTTGAGCTCTGTCTCAGCCCATTGAAGCAGCTCGTCCGTGGTGAGCATTTCCTCCGTCACGCTGTCAAGCCTTGGCTGGATAATGGTGTTGCGTACATGCTTGAAGCCGTATAGCACACCGTAGCAGTGCAGAGCGCCGAGGCCGTAGCATCGAGCCTGCGGGTTGTTTTCGGCGAATACAGGGACGCCCTTGCCGTACTTGAGGTCACACACCTCAAGCAGCTCCTCACTGACGATGACTGCATCGCCCGTACCGAAGCCGTCAGGGACCCATCTTGAGAAGTCCAGTCTCTGCTCAAGCTTGAGTTGCGCATCGGGGCAGCTCTGCCTCGCGGTCAGGAATTTCTCGATTATGATCTCGGCGTAGTAGTCAGTAGCCTCGTCCATCTCCTTGGGGATGTCGCCGAGCGCCTTGCGCCGCAGGTCGTAGTTGAAGTCGTTAATGCCGTCGTCCTCGCTGAGTCTGCCCTTTTCGCGCAGGAGCTTCAGCTCGGCCAGCGAGTGGGCTTTCGTGCCTTCCTCCGCGAAGGGCGTTGACTTCTCACCGAATATGCCGCGCAGCCGCTCCTCTAATCGCGCTGAGGGCGGGCAGCTCATCCAGCGCTTAGCGCCGGAGGCCGAGAGTGTAGCGTGGAGTCCGGGCATCAGCTCAGCTCCTTGGTCGAGGCATTGACCTTTTCCAGTAGCTCCGCGTACCGCTCCGCCGGTACATCGCTCAACACCTGAGCACCGAATGAGCGGATGATTGAGGGCAGGTCGAGCGTGGGATGCTGTGTCTGGGCCTCGCCGAGCAGCTTGCGCACCTGCGCCTTAGTGTACGTCGGTGCTGCGGAGGTCTGGTTCTGCGCGGGCTCGGGCTGCGCGGGCTCGGGCTGCGCGGGCTCGGGCTGCGCGGGTTCGGGTGTCGGCTCCTCCGCTGGTGCCGCTGCCGGTGCTTTTGCCGGTGCCCCTGTGCCCTGACTAAGAAACCATCCCTCAAGGCTGAGTATTCCGGAGTAATTGCTCAGACCGGTGTGATACTCCGTACTGAGTGGATCTGCGTTAACTATGCCCGCGAGAATGCGATCCTTCTCTATATCGAGCGCGTCCAGTATCTGCTGTTTTGTCATCATTTTTGTCAGTCCTCCTTTTTATTCTTCCCATTCAAGCGCTTCTACCGTAGTGTCGGGGTGTATAATCCTTTTAGCTTCTGCTGCTGTCATTCGCTCACCTCATCCATCTTTGCCCCGCAGTTGGGGCAGTAGTTCCATGAATGCCCATTGTCAAGAATGCGATTACCGCAAATAGAGCAGTCATACATTGTGCCAAAAGTATATTTCTCTTGCTCAATCCACCGCCCATGCACTACCGGCGCAACGTCGGCAGCAGGAATTAAAAGCAATCTCCGGACATCTTTTGACGTGTGACCGTCCCACGGCTTTCCTTTGTCCAATTCCTCGCACTGAAACAGATCCCAGTCTTTTAACTCATAGTGGTATGTGTAACATCCTTCGTCGGTGTCAAAACCCATGATGAACCATCCCCCGCCGAAAGGAACGCTGCCGTCCTCATGCCGCTTGCTTTTCCATGCATGCGGATTATTTTTGGCAAGAGCGGCAGACAAAATGAGCCTTTGTTCATACAAGTCAGCGAAAGTGTGGTATCCGTCTGACATTTTTTCAACGTCGGCGGCGGGCGTACGCTGTATAATGCTCCGAATGAGTTTCTTGGCAGTTGCGATTGTAATGGCAGCTTTTTCATCCTCTGGTGTGTCCGGTTGCACTAATGAAAGCGCCGCCTCCTTGTCAATATATTCAGTCATTATCGTCACATCCTTTTCTTTTTCTTTCTCCGTAGGCGCAGTAAAAATCTGGTTTGTTCCATGTATTTCTATATGAAACTCCATGTATACATTCTATGTGCCCGTATCGTTCTCTTGAATATAAACAGTCCTTGCACCATACAACCTCAACTGCATCTACGGTGGGAGCATCTGCAATTTGTTTTGCGTCTACATATCCATAAGCACCCTCAGTAAGAGCCTCTTCTATGAGCGCATCAGCGTCAATTAACCGAGACACGATAATTCCTCCTTGCAAGGGCTTTTTCTGCCGTCCAGCCTCTATGCACACGGTTATTAAGCGTGCTTCTATTGATACCGAGGATATCCGCCCATTCGCTGACCGTGTGCTTTTCTCCGTTATATTCCAGATATACGGTGTTCCTGCGATTGTTTGCCTGTTCTTTTGGGGTAGCCCATGTGCAGTTATCGGGGCAGTAGTTCCCGTTTACATCTCTGCGTTCTAAAGACATCCCCTTGCAGAATCCGCTTTCTTTCGTCCATCTCTCAAACGCTTCAATATCGTGCCATTCATCACAAACAGAAATCCCACGACCTCCGTAAAACGGATAGTTATTTGCTGTTTTTCGATAGCATCTGTCCATCATGGAATGGTAGCTACCGTACCATGGTTCTTTGTAGAAAGAACGTCCTTTAATCAGTCTCATAATCATTCTCCTTCACTGGCTGCTGGAGCCATTCTTCAATATCATGCGGTGCATATCCTGGAATGATTATCCCGTTGATAAACTTCCCATTCTCTTCTTCGATGTCATAAACGCCACAAATCCAGAGGGCCAACTCCTCATCAGTCATAGAGCGGATGCGGTTTGCGTTTGTCATATGTACACAGTCCACGCATCGACGCGCTGTTGACTGCATAAGCAGATAGTATTCTTTATTGTCAGTTTCAAATTGCAAACGGTATTCTCCGTTACTGACCTGTGTATTAAATCTGGTTGCCATAATCATTCTCCTTTTGGCGCATCCGGCAGCGGCATCCAATGAGTGACGCGCGGTGTGATTTTGTATCGCCTATCATCGCACGAAAACCAGTCCTTGCCGTTCCAACACGCTTCTCGCACGACCGGCTCGCCATCAAACCAGTGCTTTACTGTCAGCAGATAGCAGCCTTTATTATTTGGCAACCTATCATCAACCGAAATCCACTTCTGCACCGTTACGCCGTGGGAGATGAGATATTCCGCCTGTCCTTCGTATGTAGCGCAACAAGGCAATATTTCCAAATACTCACACAACTCCACCAGCTTCTCTCTAACATCCATTGTCAGTCTCCTTCACTAACCTCAATCCTTAAAAATGGTATACTGCAAATCGTAATCGAGCATCGACCATCTGAATGTCGCTTTCGAGTCGATTAAGCCCTCATCTTCAAACTGAAATCGGCGGTCGAAATCGTGAACTGTATGACCATCTGCCTTGAACGTAACGGGACTATCGTTATCCCACTTTAAAAGCAATGCCCATAAATCGGGATATCTTTTTCGCAAAATCCGGAGCTGTTCTAAAGGCTGCACAGGGCAAAACCAACAACCACCCCTTGCGCTGCTTGTATAGATTGGTGATAACAAGTCATTATCTTCGCACCATTTACGGCAATCAGCCTCAGTCCAGCTTATTTCAACAAGCGGAGATATTTGCTTATCAGATAAATTTGAAAATCTGTTTGGCTCGTCTGCGGCAATTCCGATATAACCAATGCAATCGAGGTTTTTATTTCTTGCTAACTCAACAGCTTTTAGCTTTAACTTTTGACACCATCGACCGGTTGACATTGGAAATCCTTTAATTGAGCCTGCGTGTTTACCTTTGCCTAATGTTTTATAAAAGACATCGTTAAATGAAATTTTGTTTTTATAAACACCATCAACATTCTGAGCTGCATAATGTTCAACCTCAAAGCCCCATCGTTCCTTAATAATTGCATCGGCTTTCGCCTTAAACTCGACCATCGGAGGCAGGTCGGCTTGTATCGTATCGGTTGCCCACACTTCGGCGTGGACAATGCGGTCAAGTGGAAGCCCAAGCTGTTCGATTGCCCCCAAACAAGCAAGGCTGTCTTTGCCGTAGGACAAGCTCAAGACTCGTTGCTTTCCGTCTGTACTTCGGTTTATCACACACTCACCTCAATAAAAACGATAGCATCCATTGTCAGTCTCCTTCCTCTGCTCAGTCATATACACAGCTCATAGTCGGCTTTTATCTCGTCCGCACGGAGGAGGCACGAGCGGTTATTTGTGAGCTGAATAAAGGCTTTCATTAGTACTCCTCCCTAAAATGATTTTGCACGGAGTCGCCGGTGAACCACAGATATGTATTCGGCAGTTCCCGCTCGACGGTCACGCCTTGTTTTTCAAGGCTCCAACGGGTAAGAACGTCAAGAGCAACTTCTTTCAATTCGTCCCATACGGGGAAATCGGGGCTATAACCGTGAAACTGCGACGGCTGAGACAATACGCCGATAATGGTATCGGGGAAACGGCTGTCATCAACGCGGTTAAGTACGCACCACACGCATTTCATCTGATTGTCTACCGTGCAGCCCCTCGCCTCGCCATATAGCATCTGCGCAAGGGCGGTAACATCGGCCTCGGTAAAGTACATCTCGTACTCAGGCTCTGCCACTTCCACGACGCACAATCCGTCCGTATCAACCTCAGGCGGTACACCGTCCGCATCGGCATTGCTTCCCCCTTTATCAAGCGCAAGCAGTATCATGACTATCAGCGCCAGCAGAATCGCGCACACCTGCGCTATGATGATCGTGTATTTATTCATCGTTGTTCCCCTTTTACTTTCTTAT
>SFEG01000048.1 GCA_004558025.1 Clostridiales bacterium | reverse complement strand
AAGCTCTCGACATTGACATTGCCCGATTCGCTCACCGTCGGGCGTACACCTACATTTGTGACCGACATGTACTCCTGCCCGTCGATATACGCCTTTGCAGCGTAAACTCCGTGGCGCGGGATGATGACGCCTTGGGGAAAGCCCATGTTGATAGTCGGCGTGCCCATCTGCGTTCCGAGGTGGTAGCCGCTGCGGACAACATCGGTGAGCGTGTGCGGATGGCCGAGGTATTCGTTCGCCTTTTCCATCTCGCCGCTTTCGATGAGCTCTCGTATAAGCGTTGAGCTGACAACAACTCCGTCGCGGCACACCGCCGGGATGATATCACAGCCAACGCCGCGCTCCTCGCAGTATTCCTTGAGCTTTGCAGCCGTGCCGAGACCCTTATGGCCAAAGCAGAAATCGTGTCCGACGACGATCCAGCGCAGGTTCATTTCGTCGATAAGCTCATCAATGAAATCCTGCCAATCCATATGCATAACGCGCTGGCTGAAGTGGATGACGACAACGTCGTCTATGTCGAAGTATCGCTTCAGTATGTGCTCCCTGTCCTCGGCGCTGTTTATGAGCGGAACGGTCTTGTGGAAAACAAGATTGTCCGGGTGAATATCAAAGGTGAGCACGGCAGGCTCCGCACCCGTTTCCTGCGCACGCTGCTTTATCATGTTTATGAGCGCCGCATGGCCGATGTGGATGCCGTCAAAAAATCCGAGCGCCATTACTTTCTGTTTTGTCATCAGCTTACCTCAAAAAAGCTTTTTATCGTTTTAAGTTTTCCGTCCTCGACTCTGCCCAGCAGCAGAAATTCTTCGGAATCCGAATAGACCCTGTAATCACCGTCTTCGGCGGAGACTTTTATTACATTCCCGTTTTTCAGTCGTTTTGCCGCACTTTCACTGACAGTGAGCTTCGGAAAAGGCGCAAACAGCGCGTCCACCGGCAAAATGATGTCGGAAAGTCTGTCCTCAAGCGCGGCAGCCTCGATATCCTCAAGGCTGTGCGCCTCATCGACGGAAAATGCGCCCGCGCGCGTTCTTCGCAAGCTGCTCATGCACGCTCCGCAGCCGAGGGCATCGCCGATATCATTGCACAGTGTGCGTACATACGTACCCTTGGAGCAGGAGATGTTCAAAATATAATCGGTGCCGTCCTTATCGACAATGTCGATAGACGAGACCGTGATCTTTCGCGGGGTACGCTCAACGCTCTCCCCTCTTCTGGCAAGCTCGTACAGCTTTTTGCCGCCTATTTTGATCGCGGAATACATGGGCGGTATCTGCTCTATATCGCCGATAAAGCGGCATAGTGTTTCACGCACTGCGGCTTCATCGGGCAGCGCGTCGCATTTGGCTATAACATTGCCCGTTATGTCCTGCGTATCGGTGCTCACTCCGAGGCGCAGTCCGGCAAGATACTCCTTGCTGTCGGCCTCGGAAAACTCCACAGCGCGCGTGGCTCTGCCGACGAACACGACCAAAAGTCCCGTTGCAAGCGGATCAAGCGTTCCCGAGTGGCCGATGCGCCGCTCGTGCAGCACGCCGCGCAGCTTGGCAACAACATCGTGGCTCGTCCAATCCTGCGGTTTATCGACAAGGATGATGCCGTTCATCAAAGCACCTCACCTATTGCGGAGACAAGCATATCGAGCGTTTCCGCGGGAGAGGCCGTGATAGTACAGCCCGAGGCCATCTTATGGCCGCCGCCGCCGAAGCGGGCGCAGAGGGCACTGCTGTCGAATACTTCGTGCGATCTGACAGATACCTTGCACTTATTATCGCCCATCTCGCGGATAACAAGGCTGACTATGCAGCCCTCGACCTTTCCGGGGATACCGGCTATATCATCGCAGTCGTTTTCAATCGCTCCGGCATCCTGCATCATTTTGCGCGTTACCGTCGCGGCAACAACCTTGCCGTCGAAGAAATACTTAAGCCCCGAGAGTATGCTGCCCTCGAGCGTCATGCGTGCGCGAGACACCTGACGGAAGAGATCAAAGTTCAGCTTCTGTACCTCGGCGCCGCAAGAAAGCAGCTCGCTTGCCGCGGCAAAGGTCTCGCTCGTCACGTTTGCATAGCGGAAGCAGCCGCAGTCGGTAGACACGGCCATATACAAAAGGCTTGCCTCCTGCGCGGTGAGGCCGCCGCACAATTCCTTTATGACCTCCAGCACGATCTCACCGCAGGAAGCCTTGCTGCCGTCGAGCAGCAGCTCCTTCGCGTAATGCGAATTTGACGGGTGATGATCTATGCATGCATCCACCTCGCCGGTGAAGCCTGCCGGCAGCATATGCGCCTCGGCAACGTCGACCGCAACGGTGCAGTCGTATTCAAAGCCGTCGGCAATATAATCCTTAACATACTTCATATACTTCGGCGTTATATCCGGATTATTATAAAGCGCAGCATTTTTTCCCATTCTACTCAGCGCCGAGCACAAAGCGGCCGCCCCTCCGAGCGTATCGCCGTCCGGGCGGACATGCGTTAAGAGCAGAATATTATCATGCGCATCAAGCCACGCCGCACATTCTCTGATATTCATTCCTCGTCCTCGTCGTGTTTTATATCGAGACCGCTTATTATCTCGTTTATATGCGCGCCGTATTCGATGCTGTGGTCGAGCTCGAACACGGGTTCTGGCGTGTTGCGCAGCTTGAGCGAATTGCCAAGCTCGCGTCTGAGCCAGCCGGAGGCGGACTTGAGACCTTTCTTAAATTCCTTTTCGTTCTGAAGTCCCATGACCGACAGCCATATCTTGCAATAGCGCATATCGCCGGTGGTCTCAACGCGCGTTACGCTTATCATGCCCTGATTTACGCGCGGATCCTTTATCTCGCGCAGGAGCTTGCTCATGACAAGCTGAATATCGTCATTTGTTCTTGCCAGTTTATTTGAAGGCATTTTTCTCCTCCTGTATCTATGAGTCGGGCGGCCTGAAAGACCGCCCAAAATGATTTATCAAACTTTTATCTGCTCCATAACAAAGCACTCAATAACGTCGCCGACCTTGATGTCGTTGAACTTTTCGACCTGCATGCCGCACTCGTAGCCGCTGGCGACTTCCTTAACGTCGTCCTTGAAGCGGCGCAGCGACGCAAGCTCGCCCTCGTGGATGACGATATTGTCTCTCAGCACGCGTACCGAGCAGCCTCGCTGGATCTT
>SFEG01000027.1 GCA_004558025.1 Clostridiales bacterium | reverse complement strand
GAAATTCGGAAAAATTCGCGCTTGCAAATATCGCACAATTCGTGCTATAATAAACACGTCGAAAGGGAACGGGAAGAAAGGAAGTGAAATGAACACCGAAGTAACAATCCCTGATGTGCTGTACAACGAGGTGATAGACTACCTCGCCGAAGAACTATACAGCTCCTGGCACCCCGAAAAGCCCGACGGCTGCGAGTTGGCGCTCAATCCCGGGTATGAGCGCGATAAAATGTTGGAGCACTACGGCAATTACACCGGCGGGGTCGATGTACTCAACATCATAACAGGTGCTATGATTCATGACATCGAAGCCGACGCGTGGGCCCTTGCTAGGCGATACGAAAAGGATAGGGAGATCAGTTGATTAGCGAACAATGGTCAAGCGGCTATCAAGAGGTAATATATACGCTTGCCCGCTGTCGTTTCGAAGCGCTCAGCTCGGAGCTTGTAGAGCCCAGGCGCTACAAGCACTACGCCGATCGGTATAGCACCATGCTTGAGACGGTTAAGGTGCTAACAGGTAAGAGCTACCAGGAAATCGACCGCGACGTTATAGCGATTTACAATAAGCTGTATGTACAAAGGAAGGAGGTATAATCATGAGCCGTATTATCAAGCGCAAAATCAAGCGCACCACCGCCGAGGTGTACGACGAGAACGGCAATCGCCTTGGAACGATGGAGGTCGGCGGGCAGGTTTCAGCCCCGCGCATGGCCAACATCGCGCGCCGAGACAAGGGCAACCCGCTTTTAACGGTGCGCAACGTCGTAACGAGTGAAGACATATACGTTATGGACGTTGATGAGTTCGTTGAGCACGCCGAGAGAATGGGTAAAGCCGATCTCGATGCCGGCAACGGCGGCACCGTGCATCACGATAAGCGAGAGCCCCTACTTACCGTGTGCGATGCCATAACGGGCGATGTTTATCTCGAAGTTGGCGGCGACAAGGCCGTTAGCGAATAGAAAGCCATGAGAAGAAAGGAAACTAAAATGGCTGACGAAATCATGATGATGGAATCCGAGCAGGGTATCGCGAAGAACGAAGAGATGAGTTTTTCCGAGAGGATCATCCAGCACGTTCGCGAAGAAGGCTTCTTCTCCACCTTCCCTACGGACAACCTCGAAGGGCAGAAGCTGCTCTACAAGGCAACTAATGCGAGCAAGCTGCTCCGCGATTTCATGGAAACGCCAATTGCTGTCACTTCGTTCGTGTTCTCGCCGACTACCGTTACAACCGAGGTTGGCGATGTGGAGCAGGTCATGGGCGTGTACCTCATCGACAGCGCAGGAACTGCGTACGTATCTTCATCGAACGGGGTCATCAGGTCTGCCATGAACATCATGAGCATGTTCGGAGACCCGCAAGGCTGGTCCGAGCCGCTCACGGTGGTTTGCCGTGAGACCAACACCGCGAAGGGACGCCGTTTCAAGTTCCTCGATGTCCTGTAGTCTAGCGCTGGTCTAGTGCATGGGGTTGGCGCGAGTCAACCCCTTTTTTATCGCCTGCGCAGGCGCTAGAATATGAAAGCGTAACGCAGATATAAAACAACGCCCGCCTTGATGACAGGCGGGCGCAAGGAAGAAAGGGGCGGCCATGGCGAAAAGGAAGCGCAGCAACCTGGATGAGGCCATCGGAAAAGCCTTGCATGGCACGCGCAACAAAGTATACCGCCTTAAAAAGAAAGGCGCAAGCGCGAGCGAGATTGCCGCTATCGACCCGCGAAAAACCGATTGGCAGTCAAGCCGCGGCGGCGCGCCCGGCTCGGCAACGCTGTACGAGCGTTATCGTAAAGGCGAGTTGAACGCGCGCGAGAAGGCCGAGTTTTTGCGTCAGCTCAAGGACTTCAACGAGCGCGAAAACAAGTACACCTCTACGGGCGGCGGGCGCTTTATCTCCTCGAAAGCTCAAGAGCGCTTCGGTGCGATGGTAGAGGGCGTGAACAAGACGCGAAAGAGGACGCTCGACAACATCATAAAGGGCGGCGCTTATTACCAGTTCGGAGCGCCCGGTGTTGACGTTAGCAGCATGAGCGAATGGGACTTCAATCACTACGTATCGCGCAACCTATCGCCTCTAAAGCGGACCGAGCCTTTTACCTCATCGAAGCAGATAGCCCGCGCAATGCAAACGCTTCTGGGCGCGACGTCCTCGATGAGCAGAGCGCTTAAGAAGAGCGAGAGATGGCGGCGTGCGGCGCGCAACATGCTTATAGACAACAACCAGCGCGAGCTTGCCGATGCGATCGAGCGCATGAGCGCAAAAGAATTTTTAGAAATGATAACCCTTACCGATTTCAACGTCCGCATGACCGACTTTCCTTATCAGGATTATTTCACGGTGCAGGGCCATTCGCGCGAGCGCGGGCTGGAAGCTGCACAGGACGAGAGCAGCCGCTATATGATCGGCCTTGTCGATAGGTTCTCGCAGAACAACGCCGCAAAAGATAAGAAGTAGACAATGCGCGAGTATTGCGCCGACTTCGAGACGAACGCCTATATAGACGATTGCCACGTCTGGGCATGGGGAGCCGCCGACATTTGCGAGAACCCCGAGGATACGTTTGAGTACGGTACAACTTTGGATGGGTTTATGGAGCATGTGTTCGCACACCCTGGGCGGTATTGGTTCCATAACCTCAAGTTCGACGGCAGTTTTATAACCTCGTGGCTGCTTTCCCACGGCTACGAGCATACCGAGGACAGGCCGCGCGCCGGGCAGTTCTCCGCGCTCATCGACGATTTAGGCAAGTTTTACTCTATCGCCGTCGGTACCGAAGTGAAGTTCGCGGACAGCTACAAAAAGATTACCATGCCGGTTCGCGCCGTTGCGAAAACGTACGGCCTGGAAATGTCAAAAGGAGAGATCGATTACAACCGCTACCGCCCCGTTGGCCACGTGCTCACGCCCGATGAGCTGGACTATCTGCGGCGCGATGTGCTCATCATGGCGCAAGCTATGAGCGTGCGACTGCTCACGGGCACGAAACTGACCACCTCAAGCGACTGCTTGGAGATTTTCCGCGACCTCTACGGAAAAGCGCGCTACCGCGCGACGATGCCGATCATCAACAGCGTTATCGATGCGGCGATGAGGTGCGCGTACCGCGGCGGCTGGGTATACGTCAACCCGAAGCACAAAGGCGAGGACGTGGGGCGCGGCATCCGCCTTGACGTGAACTCGCTCTATCCCTGGGCGATGCGATACAATCCCCTTCCAGTCGGCAACCCATATTATTTCACTGGCAAGCCGAACCCCACGCCCGAGCGCCCGCTGTGGATTGCAGGAGTCACTATCACGGCGCGTCTCAAGCCGGGCAAGTTGCCTTGCATTCAGCTCAAAGGCTCTTCGATTTTCGG
This sequence comes from Clostridiales bacterium, assembly GCA_004558025.1. GTDB lineage: Bacteria > Bacillota > Clostridia > Oscillospirales > Oscillospiraceae > F23-B02. The sequence continues at coordinate 12,460 of SFEG01000027.1, read as the reverse complement.
AGAGCGCGAGTATACGGACTCGGTACCCGAGCCGACGCCGCTTGTCGTGTGCAGCGTCGATTACGAGCTTTGGTGCGAAATGTACGACATCGAAGTTTGGAGCTGGGACGGTGGCTGGAGCTTCGCGCAGCGCGAGGGAGTGTTCGACGATTATATAGACACCTATATGAAGCAGAAGCAAAACGCGAGAACGCCAGGCGAGCGCGCCGAGTCGAAACTGATGTTAAACGGCCTGTACGGAAAGCTTGCGCAGAAGATCTTGCAGCGCGGTCAAGTTCCCGCCTTGGACTCTGACGGGGTACTTTGCTTTCTCGAAGGCAAGGAAAGCGAGCGCGAGCCTGTTTATTTGCCGATGGGCATCTTCATCACGGCGTATGCGCGGCGAAAAACGATACTCACCGCTTGCGAGTTCGGCGACCGCTTTTGCTACGCGGACACGGACAGCATCCACGCGATCGGGGAGGAGATTCCCGAAGACGTCGAGATACACCCGAAGAAGCTGGGGGCCTGGAAGCACGAGGCAACATTCGAGCGCGCGCGCTTCGTCCGGGCGAAAACATACGTTGAGACGGTGGACGGTAAAGAGGAGTACACTTGCGCGGGCATGTCGCAATCGCTCAAGGATATAATGAGATGGGAGGATTTTCGCAACGGTTTTCAAACGCACGAATGCCCCTATTATTTGCCTGGTGGCTGTGGGCGCGACTGCGAAACGTGCTATAGTAACGCGAGAAACTGGGGGCTTAAACCGAGACAGGTTCGCGGCGGCGTGGTGCTTTTGCCTTCGCCGTTCTCTATTAGGTAGGAGGTTCGCACAACGTGATAGAGCTTGAGATATCTACTCTTGTCGTGCCCATCGCGTCGGCCGTGCTCTCGGCCGTCTTCGCGGCGTGCGGCGTGTATGTGGCGATAAGCAACCGATTGTCCGTCTTGGAGACCAAGATGGACGGGCTGTCATCAAAAGTCGAGAAGCACAACAGCGTCATCGAGCGCACGTACAAGCTCGAGACCGACGCGGCGACCGCCTGGAAGCGGCACGACGAGCTGGCCGATCGCGTGGAAAGACTGGAAGACATGAAGATTGGAGGAACACAGTGAGCATCAATTGGAAAGTACGAGCGAGGAACAAGGCCTTCTGGGTCGCGCTCATCCCCGCGCTTCTGCTGCTAATCCAGCAGGTGTGCGGCGTTTTCGGCGTGACTCTGGACTTCGGTGAGCTGCAGGCGCAGCTGGTGGCGATCGTGAACGCGCTGTTTGCCGTGCTCGCGATTCTGGGCATCGTCGCAGACCCGACCACGGCGGGCGTGGGGGACAGCGAGCAGGCGATGACCTACGACGATCCGAAGGAGGCTTAGGAGATGCACATTGCGATTGCGGGCGGACATTCCGCCGTCGCGAGGGGAGCGTCGGGCTACCTCGACGAGTACGAGTGCGACCGCGCTTTCGTCGCCCAGCTTATAGACGCTTTCGATGCGCAAGGCTGGTACGTCACCGACTGCTCTAACGAGGAGCCCGACGTTTCCGCAGAGCTTCGCGAGGAGTGCCGAATCGCCAACGCGTCGGGAGCCGATCTCTTCATAGCCGTTCATTTCAATGCGGGCGGCGGGACGGGTACCGAGGTATGGCACTACCCTTATTCGATCGCCGAGACTTGCGCGCGGGAAGTGAGCCGCGAGCTGGCATCGGCTCTTGGCTTGCCGAACCGAGGAGCGAAGAGCACCGCGGGGCTTTACGTCTTGAATCACACGGAAATGCCCGCCATCCTCATCGAGGTGTGCTTCGTGGATAACGAGGCGGACGCAGACGCCTGGCACGCGACGAGCTGGAACGCCCTCTGCGGCGCGGTAGTGCGCGGGCTGGGCGGAGATTACAAGAACAAGGAGGAAGACATGTTGACCGAGCATCAGGACAAGCTTTTAGTCACCATCTACGAGCAGGTAACGGGCACGTACGACCCCACGGGGCGCGGCATGGAGCTCAACGACCACGATCATATCAAGTGGATTGCCAAGGCGGTTGTCGACAACGCCGCCGCCATTCAAGCGGTCGATGCGAAGCTCGACAAGCTCATCGAGAAGCTGGGGTAGCTATATCGCGAACTATCGACAGGTTGTTAACAGACGTTGGAAAGCCCGAGCAGGTGCTCGGGCTTTCTTTACGCCTCTTTCACGACCATGCAGACCCGCGCGAGGAGCTCGCGAACCTCGTCCGACTCTTCGGGCGTCGGGTAGATTCCCGCCCGCGCGAGCAAGGCGAGCGCTTCGGAGAACAGGCGATCGGCTTCGCGCTGGCGGTCAACCTCCCTTGTGCACGTCGCGCGGCGCGGTCGCTCGCCGTCGTCCCAATACACAGTTGTCTCGATTTCCGCGGTGCGGCGGCGCTTGTCGGGGTTCGCCGTTATCTCGACGTAAAAAGGATTTGACTTACCGCCGCTATATGTTGCGCGCATGTTGCCCTTCTTTCCTTGTCGGTTCAGTCGTGTATAATACAGTATAGCCGAGATTCCGCGAACTGCCGCAAGTAGAGCACGGGGAGCCACTCGCTCGCGCGAGCCCGCACGTGTTCGGCCTACGGCAAGGCTTTTAGCGGTGGTCGCGGTAGATCCGGCAACCTTTACCGTGCGCGGGGGAGCCGAGCAAGGCATAACCCCGCGCACACTTGCATAAGGGAGGTAAACATGGATTTCGCAACACTGTTGGCAATGCTCGAAGCCGACGAGCTCGATCTGGACGGCTTGCGCGACGGGTTGGGAGAGCTTTCGAGGGTGAGCGAGGGCGCAAACGCGCGGATCGCCGAGCTTGAAGCGGCAAACGCCGAACTGTCTCAAAAGTACACCGAGACCGCCGCGAAGCTTTGGGAGATGGCGCAGGCGGCGACCGCCCCCGCCGACGAGGGCGACGAGGTCGACGAGGGCGAAGACGAGGAGCCCGAAAGCGATGAGGAGCTTTTCGGCGACCTTTTCGAAGATTAAGGAGTGATGGAATATGCAGGGACAGCTCAACGCGTCCAATGTGGACATCTTGAACAGGATTCGAAAATCGGCGAGCCTGGAATATAAAGACCGCGTTCCCGTGGCGACGCAGGCTAACCTCGCTCGCACGGCGCGGACTATTCGCGATTATCCCGTGGTATGGAACGAGTTCATCGACATCCTCGTGAACCGTATCGGGCTCATGCTTTTCAACGCCTATCAGTTCAACAATCCCTTGGCACCCTTCAAGTCGGGCATGAGCTGGGGTTCCATCGCGATGGAAGTCGGTAACAACCTCATCGAGGCCGAGAACTACGACCAGCTCGACACGAACCCCTGGACGGCGACGCCCGCCGACGTGGTGGCAAACTACTACGTCCGCAACCGCGCCGATGTGTACGGCGTGCAGACGAACGAGGCGCTTATCGCCGAAGCAGCCGAGAACGAGGGTCAGCTTTCGGGGCTTGTGAACATGATGTTCAACGCGCCGAACCAGTCTGCAGCATGGGATGAGTACAAGATCATGCTCAACTCGCTTGCCGAGTACGAGAACGGTTCGGGTTTTTACAACATCAACGTTCCCGATCTCGCAACGTCAACCTCGAAGGAGGCGGACGGAAAGACCCTCGTCGAGCGCATCCGTTCCATGTACCTGCGGATGAACGGCTTCTACTCGCGAAAGTTCAACGCCGAGAAGTGCGACAGCATGGCCTCTAACATGATGCTGTTGATTGACAGCACGGTTGCTTCTGCGGTCGATGTGAACGTGCTTTCCGCGGCGTTCAACCTTCCGTTCGCCGAGTTCGTGGGACGACAGGTGGTCATCGACGAGTGGCCCGACGAGCTGAAGGGCACGCAGGCTATTCTCGCTGACGGAGAGTTCTTCCGCGTGTACGACATCCTGAACAAGTCGGCGTCTATCTACAATCCGAAGACCGACGCAACGTACACCTATTTGCACGTGCGCGGCATCTACGCCACGTCCAAGCAGAGAAACGCCGTTCGTTTCTCGACCGACGCCGACACCGAAGGAGCCGCAACCGTGGGCCGCACCGTCAAATCCGTCACCGTCGCGACCGACCCCGCGGGCGGCGTTTCCAAGCTTAAGCCCGGCCTGGTGGTGCAGCTTGTTCCGACGGTCACCTACTCCGACAACGCGACCGATGCAAACGCCTATTTCATCGTCACTGCGGGCACGGCGGCGCAGGCAGCGGCCGGCAAGCTTCCCGTTATCCTTCCCGACACGGGAACGTACGTGGACCGCTTCGGGGTGCTGCACGTGAGCGAGAACAGCGACTATGAGACGATCGTGGTTACCGCCGTCGCAACTCACGACCCGACCAAGAGCGGTAACATCACGCTTGGCACCGCTTCATAGCAGCGCGAGCAGGTTCAATCGGGGCGGGTTATCCCGCCCCTTTTCGATATGGAGGTGAGACATGGCTTTCAGCCCGGTCGAGTGGCCGACAGATTCGCGCGTGACCTTGTGCAAAGTGCCGTGGGACGCGGCTTATAAGGATGTGGTTTGCTTCGAGAGCGCACAGGCGCGCGACGAGTACTTCGACGCGGTTTGCACGAGCGCCGAAAGCGTTTGCCTTGATAAGATGACGTACCTCAAGCCCCGCGAGCCTGTGACCGTGAACGTCCCCTATTCGCGCGCGTACCGTTACAACTATCTGCGCGCGGTGAACCCTGAGCTTCCCGTGCCTGGGGAGACGACCCCGCCCGTGCTCTACTATTTCGTCACGTCGGTATCGTATGTCGCGCCGAACACTACCGCGCTCGAATTGCAGCTCGACGTGTGGACGACCTATATCTACGGGTGCAGCCTGGGCACGGGCTTCCTTGAGCGCGGTCACCTGCCTATGAGACAGGTATACGATGCCGACGGCGGGAGCATCGGCGGCATCGGTAGCGAAAACCTTCGGCGCTGGTGCACCACGCCCGAGGGTCTGGATATCGGCAGCGAGTACGTCGTCGTCAATCACGAATGGAAAGACATTTCCAACGCCTCGGGCGGAGGCTGGAAAGTCCTCATCACGTCCACGGTCGACCTCACGGCAGAATGGGGCACCTCGTCAAGCCCCAACCTGGAATGCGCGAAGGGCCAACGCGTGGACGGGCTCATCGGAGGCTGCAACGTATATACCATGGCAACGGACAGGTTCCCAACGTTCATGAGCGCTATCAAAAACGCACCCTGGGCGGCAAAGGGGATCGTTGATATAACATGCTTTCCGTCGGCTCTGCTATCGGACGGGGACGAAGTGAGCCTCGGCGGCGTGCCTGCAAACTACCTAGGAGAAACGCCCGACACGTTCGATTGGTTCGACACGGAAAACATCTGGGAGCAGTTGAGCAACGGGATACCCCCGCAATATCGCTGGATGCGAAAGTTCTACTGCTATCCTTACTCGGTCATCGAGTGGACTAACTATCAGGGGTCGCCTCTTCTCCTCAAACCCGAGCTGTGCTCGACCGCCGAGGGTAAAATCTATATGCGCGCCACGAGCTGCGCCGCTAACCCAGGCATGCGCGTTGCCGTGTGGCCCTCGTTATACGGCGGGGCGCGCGGCTTCGACAACTCTAATCAGGTCATCGCCTACGATTACGCCGACATGGCGGGAACGAAACAGGGGTTTATCCGAACAGGTAACAATCTCGATAACGCAGTTTGGTTTCAAGGCTTTCCAAAGTTCACCCTGGTAAACGACGAGGGAACGCTTTCGATCGCGCAGCGAATCAACTCGCTCAACACAAGCTACGCAGGCGCGGGCTGGAGCCTTGCGAAGAGCAACGCGGCGAACCAGCTGGGCTACTCGCAGACGATGCGGGCGCTCGACACCGCGCGGCAGAACAAGGACATTCAAAACATTGCCGATGCGGCGGGCGGCGCGCTCTCTGCTGTCGGCTCGCTCGCAAGCGGAAACGTGCTGGGCGCTGCTATGGGCGGTGCAGGCACGGCGATCGGGCTTGTATCGAGCAACATGCAGTTCGCCAACACGCAGAACCTCGCTTCCTCGCAGGCTACGCAAAATTACAACCTCGCGAACTGGGCGAACCAAGGGGACTACGAGCAGACCATCGCGCAGATAAACGCGAGCGTGCAGGATGCGGCGTTAACGCAGCCCTCGATAGTCGGGCAGTCGGGCGGCGACGGGTTCAACCTGGCAAACGGCTATATGGGCATCGAGGTCCGTTACAAGACGGTTAACGAGCAGATGGCGCGGGTCATCGGCGACTACTGGGGAAAGTACGGCTATGCCGCCCATGAGGTGGTGGACATGTCGCGCTGCTCGCTTAACCAGATGCGCTATTATAGCTACTGGAAGTTTACGGACATCTATATCGAGCAGGCAGAATGCGCAGAGGCCGACAAGGACGCAATACGAGGAATCTTCGCGAAAGGCGTTACCGTGTGGCGCGATCCTGCTCGAATCGGCAACGTTTTGCCTTATAACAACACGCCGAACTAGGTAAGGAGGTTACAACGTGGGGCAGAAGGTAGCAAAATACTACGACGACAACGAGGTTCCCGAGCTGCTGGACATGGCGGCGGGGGCCTCGTATATGCGGCAGGTTCACACCAGAGACGAGCGCTATGAGATGTGGCAGTACCGTTTTTGGATGCAGTACCTCGAAGGTATCGCGCTGTCCCGCTTCGAGTGGCACGATTTGCCCGCGGGAATCGACCCCCGCGCGGTGGAGTTCATCCTGTACCGCTTCGGCGTGGCCGGGCTGTTCATGGACAACGGCGGGTACCTGTTCGCGCAAGCGAGCTACGGCGACGGTATGAACATGTACTACAACCCCAACGATGTCAATCTAACGTCACCTGCGGGCGGGTTGTGGCAGCGGCACGCGCAGGCCTACGCGGTTGCCGTTGACGGCGAGGACGTTCCTCGTGTGTGCGCCCCCGACGTGGCAATCTGCTTCGATTCGCTTTTGCGCCGGCCGTTGTTCGCGATGCTCAAGAACTACGCTATCCGCCTTGCCGAGATCGATAGGATCGTGCAAGTGAACATGGGAGCGCAGCGCACGCCGTGGATTATCGCAAGCGGAGAGGGTCAGAAGAAGACAGCCGCGCGGATCGTGCGCAAGCTTGAGAACAACGACCAGTATATCACCTACAACGCGGCGGGCTTCGACGTGGGGGCAGCGGTGCAGGTGCTCCAAACCGAAGCGCCTTACGTTTCGGGCGACCTCTTAAGCGACCAGCAGCGTATTCTCAATCAAGCGCTATCCGTTATGGGTGTTGATAACGACCCCAACGCGCAGAAACGCGAACGCAAGGTTTCGCTTGAGGTATTGCAGAACAACGAGCAGGTTATGCTCGCGCGCCGCAATTTCCAGGGGGCGCGAGACCTGTTTTCCGACGCGTGCGAACGTGTGTTCGGTATCCGCCCGTATGCGACCTGGGCAGCGCGCCACGAGTACGAGGATTTGAACGACCTGGGCGGGGTGGGAGATCCTGCCGGGGACGCGAGCGAGGAGGGAGAAAGCGATGTTGATTACCGATGACGGCCCCACACTGCACGACTGCGTGGAGCTCTACGGTATGGACTGGCAGCAGACCATGAGCGATTACCCTATTTTCGACGAGGGCAAACGGGAGTGGCTCAACACGAGGATCTACGAGCACTTCGCCTATAGGGAGATCGCGCAGGAAACCCCTTCCGACCATTTCCGTTTGATTAGGCGCACCATGCACGAGATGATGCCGGCGCTCAATCCCATGTTCTCCGCGCTGGACGGGGAGATAGACATATTGGCGGGGTACGCGAGCGCTGCCGAGCACGACAGCGAGGCGCGGCAGCTTTTTTCCGCAACGCCGCAAACGCAGCTGTCGGCCGCCGAGAACTACGCGACGAACCTAACGGACAGCACGAGCAGCGAAAGCACGAAAACGTCTGGCCGAAGCATGCCCGCGGGCGACATGCTCACGAGCTGGGCGACCTCGGTAAACAACGCCTTATACCTCGTGTATAATGGCCTTGAGCCTTATTATCTGCAAATCTTCGATTAGGGAGGTGAAAGAGCATGGCAGTTATCGAGAACATCGGCGATTTCGATTTCGCTTATAAAGGGTACCAGTATCCGCTTCCGCCTAGTTGGAAATATGCCGTTCGGCAGCAAGACCAGATCAATTGGCTTTTGCAGGCTGTTTTGAAGGTGAGCGCCGAGGGAGTGAGCGCCGACTACCTCTCCGAGCAGATCGCGGATGCGGTGCAGAGCGTGACGAACGGTTACGTCAACGCCGACGCCGCGCTAAAGCAATATCTCGGCTCGCTCATCGCAGCGCTTGAGGACGAGCTATCGAAGCTCGAAGGCGGCATTACCGCGCAGCGAAACCCCGTTACGGGTATGCGCGACTACGCCTATCAAGTCAGCAAGCAGATGTACGACATGCTTCGCACGTATGCCTGCACGTGGGACGAGCTCGCGAACACGGGCAAGACGTGGGACGAGCTCAAGGCATCGGGGCATAGCTGGTTCGAAGCGGACATGTTCGGAAACATCTACTGGGGCGACGGGCAGCAGCGGGCGAAGTTAACGCCTATCGACCATATCGACGTCAACACACCCGGCTATACCGACTAAGGAGCTGATAAAATGGCAACATCCCATTACAACTTCCCGACCATCAACGGCACGGACACCATCGACGGCGTGAACGCGATAAACGGCCTTGCGAACTCGGTCGATGCCGCGCTGTTCGGAGTGGCTGGCAGCATTCCCGAAGATTACACCTTGCCAATTGCAGGCACAACCTCGCTTGGCGGCGTGCGCGGATCTGGCGATATCTCGGTTAACGCGAGCACGGGAGACATGGCATTGAACGACGGGACGGTTACCGCGGGCAAGCTTACCGCGGGAGCGGTAACGACCGATAAGGTGCTGAACGGCGCTGTCACCAGCGAGAAGCTCGCAAGCGGCGTTGCGACGCTGGTCAACAACGGAAACAACGCTTGGGTACAGTGGAGCGGCGGGACTAGGGCGATCGGTACTGCCATGAGCAGCGGCTGCACGGCCTGCGCGTGGGGCAACGTCGTAACGGTGGTATGTTCGGGCGTCTCCGTTCCAGGCAACCAGAAAACGCAGATCGGCACGCTTGGCGCGCAGTATGCTCCACCCGTAACGGCGACTGGCCTTGTGGCGAGCTCGAGCAGCGGTTCCAACCGAACGGGCTTCTTGCAGGTCGATACATCGGGCAATGTTTTCATCAACATGATAACGGGACAGTCGCAAACAGAGGGCGCAACGGGCGTCCTGACGTTCCTCGCAGGATAGGCGCGGAAAGCAATCTCGGGCGGGCACATTGCCCGCCTTTTTTGGTTATGGAGGTGAGAGCATGCCGACGCGAGAAAACACGATCATGTACGCCATGTACGTTATCGGCGAAGTGGAGAGCAATTGGGACTGGACGGGAGTATACCGTGCAGACCCTATAACTATAGGCATGATGCAGAACTACGGGCAGCGCGCCGAGATCTGCATAGAACGTTGCGCCGCCGAAGACCCCGAGGGATACGCCGCGTTCAAAGCGGCGGCCCCGAAACTGGCTGCAGCGGTTGAGCAGGATTACGGCTGGAATTGGTGGACAGGCTACTATGTAGACGACGCCGAAGCGGCAGCGTGGCAGACGTGGGCGCAGCGCGACAAAAACCACGTAGGCCAGCAAAAGCTCTGGATTGACGACGCGACGGGCTATATCGAGACGTTGACGGGGTGGGGACTCTCCGAGGACAGGCCGCAAACGCTTATCTACGCGATGTCCATGTACCATCAATCGCCGCGCGAGGCGGGGAACGTGATAGGGGCGTGCGGCGGTTCCGCCACGCTCGACACGATGCACGCGGCGTGCATGAACAACGGGATTTTAGGGCGCTACAAAAACCGTTACAACACCGTTTACGGCAGGCTGTCCGATTGGGACGGCGAGAGCGCACCGCCCGACTTCGGGCAGGTGCAGGACGTGGGCGCAGGCAGCGGCGGGCAGAACACGGGCAGCACGGGGCAGCCTTCGGCAGCTGTTACCCGAGTACAGCTGGACAACGGCGTTATGACGCTATGGGGCTCGGGCGTTTATGCAAGCGGCCTAACCTGCTATAAGTCCGCTCCGAACACCTGGTTGCCGAGCATCTCGAAGACAGGAGAGCCGAACCCCGGAACCAACACAGGCGGCGGCAGCTCCACGGGAAACACGGCCCTGAACGAGATGCGGCAATGGTTGCTAGACCATGTAGGAGCTTTCGCATACTCGCAGGGCGCGGGGCGCATGTCCCCCGAGGAGTCGGGCTATACGGACTGCTCTGCGCTCATGTGGTACGTGTATCACATCGTGACGGGGGAGAACATAGGTTCCTGGACTGGCGACCAGCAGAACTACGGGGAGATAATCGCAGAGGGCAGCGGGGACTTACCGCAGGACGACATGCAGGTTATGGACCTAGTGTTTTTCAATTGGCGCGGCTATAACCCCTCGTTCGACCATGTAGAGGCCTATATAGGCGGCAACCAGCTTATAGGGCACGGCGGCAATCCGCACATGGGGCCGACGGTCAAGCATGACGCGAACGCCTACGCCCGCGGCGCGCATGATTGGCGAGTTCGCCGTTACGTCTGAAATAGTGGGTTATTATGACTAGACAATTTTACAATCCATCGAAAGCGATCAGCTACGGAGCGCCTCTTACCGCCGTTATCTCGATGCGCTCATACGGCAAGACCTACGGGTTCACGAAAGCGGCTATAAAGGACTGGATGCGGGATAGATCGCAGTTCGTCTATGTCCGACGCTACGACACCGAGCTTAAGACCAGCGCCCCGAAGATATTCGACGATATCGCGGCTCACGATGAGTTTCCCGGGTATGAGTTCAAAATGCAGGGCTATACGGGGCTTGTGCGCAAGAAAACGCCCGACGACTCCGCGAAGTGGGAGGAGATATGCTATTGCATCCCGCTATCGAAGCAAGCGAGTTATAAGGGCGTGGCGTTCCCGAGGGTCAAGAAAATAATCTTCGATGAGTATATACGAGTCCTCAAGACCCCGCCAGGCTACCTGCGCGACGACATGGGCGCGCTCTTCGACTTGTACAAGACTATTTCGCGAGACCGCGAGAACGTGCACATGTATTTGCTGGGCAACGCTTGCGACCTCACGAACCCGCTGTTTCTGTTCCTCGGCCGCGAGCTCAAGGGCGAGCCGAAAGACGGGTTTAGTTGGTACCGAAATAAGACCGTGCTTGTGGAGTACGCCAAAAACCAGCAGTTCGCCGACGAGGAGCGCCAAACGGTTGTAGGCCGCCTGGTCGACGGAACGCAGTACGCGGGCGTTATGATCGATGCGAAGTTTGCGAACGCGGGCGAGGAGTTCATAGCCGCGAAGCCTTCTCGTGCCCGATACCTCTACGGGTTCGAGTGGCAGGGCAAGCGGTTCGGCTGCTGGGTAGACGAGCGTAACGGCTATTACTATATATCGCGCAAGCTTCCTAAAGATGCCGACTCTCCGAAGTATCACATGTTTGCGCTGTCGGCGGAGGACATGCGCCCGAACATGTATATGATCAAGCGGGCAGATCCGTTTATCAAGAACCTGCAGCGGCTCTATACCATTGGCGTTTGCTTCTTCGACAGCCCCGCCACACGTGAACAGTGGCTCAAGATGACCGGGCTTATCGGGTATAGGTAAAGCGAAGGGGCGATAGGTTCGCCCCATTCTTTACCTCCTATTCAAAATTTCCCAACAGCTGTTGCAAACTACGCTATCGCCCGATATCCAATGGTTTAGCGCTGGCTCTGGGCTTATAGCTACCTGGGCACCGCACACAGCGCAGGGTTTATAATCGGGCTCGCTGCTGCACGCGAGCACAGACCCAACTACAAGCGCAACGGCGAGGGCGAGGGCGATCGGTTTACTCATGGCTCACACGCTTTCCTGGTCGCCGTAAATCATATCGTAACGAGCAGACACGGCCCGTTCAACAGCGGAATAGCTTTCACCAAGCAGGTCACCAAGCACAATAACACCAGCGGTACAGTATGAGCTGAAGCACTCAGCGGCATCTGTATCGCCAACCGCTTCATTACACAATTGCAGATTCCGCCACGCGGCGATCGTCCTCACAGCTTCAGCCCGCTGCTCCTCGGTGATTACCTTCTCGTACATTTTCCTTCACCTTCCAACTAGTTGCGATACTTCGAATCGTAGGCCTTGCGAACATCGGATTCCACCTCATCGGAATCCTTATCATACGCGATGCCGAGGATATAGGATCCAGCGGATAGCTTGGCAACGTAGGTGCTATAATCGGGCGTTCTGCTTCCGGCGAGCTGCACGGCCATGCGCTTATAAAACGCGAGTCGTTCGATAGCCTTATTATAGTTGTCGGTGTTCATTTCACTTCCTTTCTTCCCGTTCCCTTTCGACGTGTTTATTATAGCACGAATTGTGCGATATTTGCAAGCGCGAATTTTTCCGAATTTC
>SFEG01000026.1 GCA_004558025.1 Clostridiales bacterium | reverse complement strand
AACTTACCAATCCATCGCTGCTGCTGCTCGCGCAAACCATATCGCCGAGTCCACGATGCAAAGGTACATCAATAATGGGACGAAGAGCTATCTAGGCTTTTCGTTCCGCATCACCGGCAGCTCGAAGCCGAAGCGAGAGCGCCTGAGCAAGCCCGTTATCTGTCCCATGTGCGGACGGACAACATATTGCGTGACTGGATTTTGTCATCATTGTTACCGTGAAGTGCGCTCGCTCAACCGCAAGGAGGACGCATACAGGGCGGCTAGCGTTGTCGCCTAGGTTGTACCGCGCGGTATAATATTGCAGGTAAAACCTGCACTTCTCAATCAAATCTGGGGGTCTCGATTGACTGCGCGCGAATATTTCGAGTACATCAGGGCGTGCCAGCGCTCAATCGACCGTAGGCTGGCGATAATCGCGTCCATGCGCGCGCGGGAATCTGTCCGCGCACAGACCTATGATGCGATCGGGCACGGCACAGGCAACCGAGACGCCATGCGCGCCACAGATTTGCGCATGGACGCCGAGAAATCGGCAGCGTCCGAAATCCGCGACCTGACCGCCCAGGTGGACGAGGGGCGCGAGCTTTGCCGTGGTATCCGCGCGGCGAACATCACGCAGCGCTGGGCGGACGCTTTGGAGTTGCACTACATCGAAGACATGCCTTGGCATCAGACCGCGAGCGCATTGGGCGTGTCAGAGCGACAGGCCCAGGTCGATGTGTCCTGCGCGCTCGATTGGGTCGATTCCGTCGGCATGGCCCGCGCAAGAACCGGCTTAGGCCAGGCGGCCCTTCTCTAGTACAGCCCCGTGCGCTCCGGCGTGCGGGGCTTTTTTGTGCCTAGACTGCGCACTATTTCGCTATCCTGCGGCATTCAGCGCCAATCTGCGCCATATTTCGCAACCATTCGCACAAACTATCCCGTATAACTAAAGTGCGGCATTTGAGGGCATCACAACGCCACATACGCCGCATCAATGAGGGGTCGGGGCGGCATATGCCACCCACCTATAGCGGGGCTGTCCCTTCTTCAGTGCGTCCCCCTCGCACACACAGCCCCCACCACTAAGGACAATGGATGTCACGCAACGACCGCAACGGGCATCGCCGCCGCATACTCAGGCAAAGGGTCAAGGCCCTAGGGCTACCATGCGCCATATGCGGGCGGCCCATAGACTATAGCCTCCCGCCTCTCCACCCATGGAGCTATGAGCTTGACGAGATCGTGCCCGTTTCACTTGGCGGCTCGGAGCTTGACCCAAACAACGTTCAGCCTTCCCACCGCATATGCAACGAGCGCAAGGGCAACCGCATTGGCTTCACATGCGAGGCGGGCGGACGTACCAAGCGTAAAACTCCTAAACCAAACGCATCGCAAGACTGGACAGCGTGACCGCGTTGCACATTGATTATAGATAACCATATGTTGCCGACTCGATGCTTTGGTTGCAGGGGTGGGGGAGTCCCCCTCCCGTGCCCCCATAGCCCCCATCGCGCCTTGGGCTGAAATACCCCCCAAGTGTGGATTTTCTCAAGGAACAACCAAAACAGCAGGTCAAAGGTGGTGCGAATGCTAATTTCGGACATCATTCCGTACGAGCGCAACGCACGCCACAATGAGAAGGCCATTCCGAAGGTCGCGGAGTCAATCAAGGAGTTCGGGCTTCGAGGTACTATCGGTTTGGAGTCGCCCGAGAACCCCGTCATCGTGTTTGGACATACCCGCGTGGCTGCGTGCAGGTCGCTCGGCTGGGATGAGATTCCAGATTCCAAAATAGAATATTGCGACGATTTGACACCGGAGCAAATCAAGGCGTTCAGAATCGCCGACAACAAGACGGGCGATATCGCCACATATAACAAGTCAATGTTGCGCGAGGAGGTACGGAGCCTCAAAGACTTCGACATGACGCGCTTCGGGCTTGACTTCAAGAGCAAGAAGCTCGATTACGGAGCTGAGCGGTTGAAAACAGACCGCGCGTACAACCTAGATCTGATTAACCGCCTCGATTGCGCGCGAGACGGCTTTCCACCACTACCGCCGGTAGAGATGGAGGGGCCGAGAGACCTTCAGGGCTTCAATTACGCGAAGACGACCAAGGCGGCAGACAAGGCAGACCTCGGGTGCCACTTCTTCATAGACGATTACCAGTTCGAGCGGCTCTGGCAGCGCCCAGGTGCGTATCTGGACGTGCTGAAGCCCTATAAATGCGTGCTCACGCCTGATTTCAGTCTGTATATGGACATGCCCGACGCCATGCAGCAGTGGAACCGATACCGCAGCGCGGCGCTCGGCTGGTATTGGGCCCAACACGGGATAACGGTCGTTCCAACGCTCTCGTGGGCGCAACCGAGCAGCTACAGGTTCTGCTTCAAGGGCATCCCCAAGCATTCGACCGTGGCGACGTCCACCGTGGGCGTGGCGCGGGACAAGGACGCTCAAAAGGTATGGCACGAAGGTATGCGCGAGGCGATGAAACGCCTAGAGCCGTCCCGCGTGCTTCTTTACGGAAAGAACATCGGATTCGATTTCGGCGGCTGCGAGGTCGTCGAGTACAAGGCAGGTGGATTTCATGGGAGGTAGAGGTAAAAGCTCGATGACTTCATCGCGCGTCAAAGTCATGAGCCTTGACGAATACATGGGACTCATGGGTGTTGGAGACCCATTGAGTGGATACATGGATGACAAGATGAAGATTCCGCACGGCGAGACGCAGCGCCAGACTGAGCGCCGTCAGAAGGAAGCCGCGCATGCTCGCGCCGAATACGAGAGGAAGCGTGAGGCGGCAAGAACTGAATACAAAGCGCTCGTTGATTCCGGCAAGGTGCGCCCGCCAACCGAGATGGAGAAGCGCCTGAAGATTGCGCAGGGCCGGTCCGAGAACGCTGCGGTTCAGGCGGCGCGACGCGTGCTAACGAGGCGCGGAATCGATTGGCGAACAGGAAAGGCGTTGTAAATGGCGGCAGAGGCGCTTCAAGCTGGATTAGCAAGTCTGGAAATGCCTACAGCAGCCAGTACCACTCGCTTCTAGCTGTTGGGAACGTAAAATACGTTCAAAAAAATAGTAAGAGCGCCGAAACACTCATGGAAACGATGACAAGCGGAAGAGTGTACGCTGTCGTTGGCCGTGGCGAGGTGAAGTCAATTGTGTATTTCGACAACCAAAATAAGCGCAGCAAACAGATTGACTTAGCTGACCACCACGGAATATCCACTCATACGCATATCGGCTATCTTCACAATGAGGATTCGCCAAACGGTAAACCGGTGCGCCTGTCGACTGACGAGCGAAAAATGGTTGACAGGGTTCTGTCTGATTGGGAACAATACAAGCAAGGTAAGACATAGCACAGCCTGGAGTGCCCTTGAGGATGCGTTCAAGTCCGCGAAATGGGACGAGCTGACGCATGGTCGCACGTTCACACAGTCCGACGCACCAGCGCTCTCCCTGCTTTGCCAATGGTACAAGATCGCGGAGACAGCCCAAGACGAGCTTGATAGTTTCGGCGGGCAGACCGCATACAACAACGACATGGGCGACCTGAAGGCATTCCCCCAGATAAGCACCCTGAAAACCGCAAGCGCGGAGATCCGGCAGCTGAACAAACAGCTCGGAATCTGCGACACCCACGAGGAGGTGGAGAGTGGCGCAAAGCAAACCAGCATCCTCTCCATTGTCTCGGGAAACCGTGCGAAGAGGCAGGCAAGAACCGCGTAAGGTCTACCGCGATGGCGCTGTCGCCTATAGCGAGATGGACGACGCGGTAGCGCTCGGCGAAGACCTCGGCATATCGCCCTTTCCATGGCAGCGCTACATCCTGACGGACTGGTGTGCGTGCAACGCTGACGGAAAGCCCGCCTATGTGACGTGTGGTCTGGACGTTCCACGCCAGAACGGCAAGAACGCTGCGCTCGAAATCTACGAGCTTTACCGCCTTGCGGTCTGCGGATGGCATATCCTCCACACCGCCCACCGCGTGAAGACCGCCAAGAAATCATTTATGCGCTTAGTGCGGTACTTCACGGATGAACGGCATCCAGAGCTGTGCGAGCTGGTTGAGCGTATTCGCCGAACGAACGGCGAAGAAGCAGTTTTCTTGAAAAACGGCGGCTCAATCGAGTTCATCGCCCGAACAAACGGCACGGCGCGCGGTTTCGATGACATCCAGCTTGTCGTATATGACGAGGCGCAAGAGCTTACGGATACTCAATATGACGCAATCGCCTATACGCTAGCTGCATCGTCCACGGGCGAGCGCCAAATCCTTTACATGGGGACGCCGCCGAACGAGCGCAGCGCTGGTACTGTTTTTGCCCGTGTGCGCAAGTCTGTACTTGATGGCGGAATGCGGCGCATGTGCTGGGCATCGTGGGCCTGCGAGAAGCTTCCGCCAAAGGATTGCACGTTTGCCGATATTCTGGACGAGATTTACGAATCTAACCCGTCCATGGGATACGTGCTGGACGAGGGCTACACGGAATCGGAGTTCGCCGGAGCCAAGGGCAATATCTCCGGTTTCGCACACGAGCGCCTGGATTGGTGGAGCGGCTCGAGCAGCGCGAGCGTGATAGACGAATCGCTTTGGCTGTCTTTGGCTATTCCGCGTGCCAAAGTGCCCACGGATGGAAAGAAAACGTTCGGCGTGAAGTTCTCGCCGGACGGCTCCCAAATTGCCCTGTGCGCCTGCCGCCTGCAAGAAGACGGTGCTGCTTACATCGAGCATATCGGTCAAGGAACCCTAGCGGACGGCCTGTCATGGCTGACTGACTTCCTTTGCACAGAGCAGATGACCGACACCACAGCAGCCGTGGCAGTTGACGGGCGAAACGGCGCGGCGGCGCTTCTCGACCGACTGCGCGAGTGGTATCCGCGCCAAGCGCTCTACGCCACCTCCACGCGCGACGTGATCGCTGCTACCTCCATGTTCTCCCAAGCGCTTATAGACAAGACCGTTACCCACTGGGACGGCGGCGATGACAACGCCCAAGAAGCGCTAAACCAAAGTGCCCTAGAGGCCAGCAAGCGGCCCATCGGTAGCGATGGAGGGTGGGCCTACGGCGGCGATGCGTCCGCGCCCATCGAGGCGGCTGTTATCGCCTACTGGGCCGCAAAGACGACCAAACGAGACCCCGAGGGGGGATGCGTGATTCTATGACGAACGAAAACCCGACGCTCTATCAAGTCGACCCGTCCATGATGAACCTCACGGGCGAGGAGGTTGACGTATTCAACAGGCTGTTGGCCGAATGGCAGCGCCACCTAGGCTCGAACATCCGCAACGAGGCGTATTACAAGGGCAAGGTAATGCCCGTCACAACCGATTCGTCCATGCCATCCGACCTCGTTAACCTCAACATCGTCATGGGGTGGGGCGGCAAGTGCGTGGACGTTCTCGCGAACCGCTCGGTTCTGGAGGGATTCGACGGCGGCAGCGCCGATGTGTTTGGTTCAATCATTCCAACTACCACTTTGACCGAGATTTACGAGCAGGCGGTCGCATCTGAGCTCACGGATTCGTGCGCCTTCCTGACCGTATCAAAGGGAATGCCGGGTGAGCCTGATGTGATCGTATCGGCGCATTCGGCGCTCGACGCTGCGGCTATCTGGGATGAGCGAAAGAAGCGCATCAAGGCGGGCATCTGCGTCGTCGATATTGACGTTGACGACGGCGGGCTGCGCGTGCCCACGTGGGTCAACATGTACACGGACGAGTACACCTATTCATGTCGCAAGGTAGGCGATTCGTGGGTTGCCGAGAAGGCAGCGAACCCGTTCGGTCGACCGCTGATGGAGCCATTGCGTTACCGCCCGTCTTTGACGCGCCCGTTCGGCAAGAGCCGTATCAACCGAACCGTTCGCAGCCTCATCGACCGCGCCCTGTGCGTAGGCGCGCGCACCGAGATCGCCGCTACATTCTATACGTGGCCGCAGCGCTACCTTCTCGGCGTGGACAAGAAGACCGCCGAGGAGATGTCCAAGCGCAAGGTCGAGATGTACGCAGACTCCATGTTGCTCGTCACGCCGAACAAAAACGGCGACACCCCGCAGCTTGGGCAGCTCTCGCAGATGACCATGCAGCCACACATCGACCATCTTGAGATGCTTGGCAAGCAGTTCGCATCAGAGGCGTGCATCCCTCTCGACGAGGTTGGTATCGTCTTCGACAACCCCACGTCGAGCGAGGCGATGTTCGCCGCCCAGCAGCGCCTTATCGTCGAGGCGGAGCACGTCAACCGCATGAACGGAATCGCGCTCGGCAACGTCGCGCGCATGGCACTCGGAGCCGTCGATGCGGCGGATTTCGCCACGGCAGATATCACGCCGCGATTCGCCGACGTCCTGCGCCCCTCCAAGGCGGCAAACGCAGATTTCGCAATCAAGGTCAATTCCGCAGTTCCCGCCTATTCCGGTACGCGCCAATTCTGGCGAGACCTCGGCTATTCGGAGCCGACAATCGACTCCATCTTGCGCGAGGTTCGCTACTCCCAGATAGTACAGGCTGCGGCTCAGGCATCCGCGCAGGCGGCGCAGCAGCAGCCGACCCCGCAACCGGAGGGCGTGGACGATGCTGATATCGGCGAGTAGGCTTGCTGAATACACAGCGGCGCTCAATGCCCAGCAGCTAGCGGCTTTCAATTTCATGCAGACCGCGCTTCGCTCCTTCTACCAGCTCAACGGCGGCATGATTGACGCTGAAACCATGCGCGAGTTCGCCATGCAGACGCTCACGACATGCGTCCAGACGTTCGGCGACAGGGCAGCTACAATCGCGTGCTCGGCGTATGACGTGACGATGGAGGAGCTGGGCATTTACGTCCAGCCTTCCGCCGTGTACAACCCCGTATCGCAGCGCGTGTCCGGGCAGCAGGTCGATTACCTCATGCGAGACCTCACGCCAGATACGTTCGACTCGTTCGCGCGACGCATGGCCGAGAAGGCATACGCAAGCGTTGGGCGCGCGGCGAACAGGACGACTATCCATAACGCCGAGCGCGACTACTCGAAGGGCGTGCGCTACGCCCGCGTGCCTACCGGAAAAGAGACGTGCGGTTTCTGCCTGATGCTCGCGTCTCGCGGATTCGATTACACGTCCCGTAAGGCAGCGGGCGACATGGGATTCGCCTTCAACCGCTTCCACGACCGATGCGATTGCCGAGTGGTAGCTGGTGACGAGTTGACCACGGTGGAGGGCTACGATCCAGATTGGCTCTATGACGTCTATCTAGACGCACGCTCGACCATCGACCCCGCGTCAATCAGGCGCGATATGGTGGGACTCCCAGCGCAAATCGTCAACAAGAAGATTACCGACGAGATCTGCAAGGAGATAAACCGTCGGTCGCTCGACTGGAGCTGGAACGGCGGCAAGGTCGAGTCCGGCACGGGCGAATACAAGCGCTTCACCGCACCGCTCGCTGAGCACGGCTACACAACGTCAATCACAGACCGCGATGGCGCACCGCTGCGCATGAACGGCCTTACATGGGGAATGGCCGACGCTACGGGCGGCGAAGTATCTGCCTCCATCTCAACCATGCGCAAAGAGCGAAAAGATGGAGGTACCGACACTGCGGGGCATTACGTCCTGCTCGTGGACGGCATAAGCGGAGCTGTTCAAAGCGTTAGGAACAGCCTCCAAGAGGGCGAGACCGCCATTCTCATAGACACCAAATCAAAAGGCGCTTCGGGACTATCAGAGATGCGCCGAATAACCAGATGAATCAAGCCCCGCGAGGGCTTTTTTCATATCTATCAGCAACCCGAAGCCGAACGGCGTCGGGGGACAGCGCCGAACGGCGCGGTAAGGAGGTTCGTCATGGCAGACGACCAGAACCATACCGACACGCAGCAGGTTGACCCGAACGGCGACACCGCTCATGTCGATTGGGAGGCAAAGTACAACGAGATGAAGCAGCATTCCCGAGAATGGGAGCGCAAGGCTAAGGCGAACAAGGAAGCAGCCGACGAGCTCGCCGCGCTCAAAGAGGCTCAGATGAGCGAGCAGGAGAAGCTCCATCAGCAACTCGCGGACGCTATTGCTCGTGCCGATGCGCTTCAGGCCGAGAAGGACAAGAAGCAGTGGGTTAGCGAGGTATCGACCGAAACGGGCGTGCCGTCCGACCTGCTCGAACTCATCTCGGCATCAGACCGTGACGACCTCATGTCCAAGGCCGAGAAGCTCGCAGACAAGTACTCGACCAAGGAGCAGCCCACCGTGCCCGTGGTGCTGGGCGACGGCAAGCACGCCGAAATCAAGCAGACGGGCAGCGCGAAGGACGATTTCGCGCAATTCATGAAGAACGCCTTTAACTAGACAAGGAGAAAAAAACATGGCTGAAGGCATCAACAAGACCTCCATCACCCTGCCCTCTTCCGTTTCCAACGAGATTTGGGCCAAGACGCTCGAAAGCTCCGCGATCATGCAGCTCGCTCAGCGCATCGACCTCCCCGGCAACGGCCTGACCATCCCCGTCATCACCGGTGAGCCTGCCGCCGATTGGGTCACCGAGACCGAGAACAAGCCCGTATCACAGCACACCCTCACCACCAAGGACATGAAGGGCTACACGCTGGCTATCATCGAGCCGTTCTCCAACCAGTTCCGCGACAACACGACCGCCCTTTACAACGAGCTGGTCTCCCGCTTGCCGTTCGCTATCGCCAAGAAGTTCGACGAGACCGTCATGTTCGGCACCGCCCCCGGCACCGGATTCGACACCCTCAAGGGCGTGACCAACGCCGTAGACGCCTCCACCAAGACCTATGACGCCTTCGTCGATGCAATCGGCAAGGTTGCCGAGGCCGACGGCGACCTTAACGCCTTCGTCCTCTCCCCGCAGGCCAAGACCCTGCTCCTCAAGACCAAGGACACCACCAACCGACCGCTGTTCATCAACAACGTCCAGACCGACGGCGCAGTGGGCCATGTGCTCTCCGTCCCCACGTACTTCACCAAGTCCGCGCACAAGGCAGCCGTTTCTTCCGGCACTAAGGCTGCTGAGGTCATCGGCTTCGGCGGCGATTGGAGCGCCGCACGCTACGGCATCGTCAAGGACGTCAACATTTCCATCTCCGACCAGGCTACGCTCACTAGCGGCTCCAAGACGCTCAACCTCTGGCAGCGCAACATGTTCGCTGTCCGCTGCGAGTTCGAGGTCGGCTTCATCGTCCGCGACGTCAACGACTTCGTGCGCATCGACAACGGCACCGCTTCTGCCTAGGAGTGATTCAAGATGGCTATCAAGGCATTTGCTACACCCGAGGAATACACGGCGGCATATGGCGCGGTAGCCGACGAGAAGCGGCTTGAAGCGCTGTTGCTTCGCGCAACTGGCTACCTTCTCGGCAAGATGGACGGGTACGCGTCGGGGGAGGACGAGGTTTTAGATCTCAACCTCTCCACCGTGTGCATGGCGATGGTGAACCGCGCACTGTCGGCACCAGCTGGCATGGGCGGCGTGAGCCAGTACAGCCAGACGGCTGGGAGCTACACTGCGTCCGTATCGCTGCTCGACCAGTATATGCGCCCGCTGCCGTCCGAGCTTGACCTTCTGGGGCTTAACTCCGGCGCTGTCCATTCCTGCCGGATGATGGCGGGTGACCGGTATGCAGCTGATTAGCGGTTGTGCAGTTGAGGTATTGCGTCGTAGCACAGACGCAGTGGACGCGCACGGCAACGAGGTGCCCGGCGAATGGGTCTCAGAGCCTGTCGCCAACGTCCTCCCGCAGCCGGGCGCAACAAGTGATTTGGAGGCATCCCGCCCGAACGGCGTGACCGTCTCAATGACATTCCACTTCCCCAAGACGTACTCGGCATCCCTCCGCGGCTGCCTGATTAGGTATGGAGGGCGCGAGTACAAAGTCATCGGAGACCCGCAGACATACCTTGACGCGAACTGCCCTGGAGAATGGAACAGAACCGTCGAATGCGTGGTGTGCGATGGCTAAGGGTGGATGGTCGCTGAAGATGCGGCGCGTCGGCAGAATCAGGCCCGTCGAGCGCGGAATCGTCGAGATAACCAAGGGCGGCGCTGTTTCCTCCATGCTCATGGCGCAAGGCGAGAAGGCGGCGGCGCGATGCAATGCGCTCGCGCATCTCTCGCACGGAAACCCCGTATACGACTGCCAGCTGAAGATGCTCGAAAAGACGGCATCCGCCCGCGTCGGCGTTGCGAACTCCGACGCATACATCGACAACCTTAAACACAACACATTAAAGAAGGGATGCGGCGTATGAGCTTCGACGTGATCGCGGCGACATGCGCCGCGCTCCGAAAAGGTCTGGGCGTACCGTCAAGCTCAGCAGTACCAGCAAAGCGCCCGAAACGCTTCACCACGGTCGAGCGCACGGGCGGCGGTTACTCGCGCGGCAAGGACGAGCCGAACCTTGCCGTACAGGTGTGGGCCGAAACGGAGACGGAGGCTTACACGCTCGCGCTCATGGCCCGCGAGGTGCTCATCAACATGCGCGAGACGTGCCCCAACGTGTGCTCATGCTCCGTCGGTGGCATCTACGCCTTCCCAGACCCAGATAGCGGGTCTTCGCGCTATCAACTAGATTTCTACGCCGTCACGCGCCCGTAGCGTGGCGGCTTTTCCATGAGAAAGGAATTGCAACATGGCTGAATCCATGCTCGATACTTCCAACCTCGGCATCGCCAAGGGCCGCGAGGGCGGTTACGCCTGTGTCGCCCCCGCCGGTACCGACCCGACCCCGTTCCTCGATATGACCAAGACCCTTGCGGAGCTTTGCGGGTCCCAGACCACGCTCAAGTCGCTTGGCTACATCTCCGAGGACGGTATCACCATTGCAGCCGATACCGATACCGACGATATCTCTGATTGGTCTGGCGCTATCGTGGCCTCGCCCATGTCCAGCTTCGGCGAGACCATCGAGGTCAGTTTCCTCGAAACCCGCGATTCCGTGCTGAAGTCTGTCTACGGCGACGCGAACGTCACTACTGACAACAAGGGCACCACGACCGTGCGCCACAACAAGAACTTCACCGCATCGCACCTCTATATCTTTGACTGCGTCGTTTCCGACACCAAGGTAAAGCGCGTTGTCGTTCCCAACGGCGTGATCGTCGAGCGCGATGACATGGAGATGAACAACTCCGACCTCGCAGCTTACTCGCCCACCATCAAGTGCCTGCCCTCCGACGCATTCGACGGAGACACTATGCGCGAGTACATCTACGACACCACTACCGTCGCCGCCTAGCGACAGCCACGACAAAAACCGCCCATTTCGCATGGAGGGCGGCGACGGCGGCTCTGGTAGTAGGCGCTAGAGCCGTTGCCACCGTCCTCCATGAGCCTACCGAAAGGATTCAAATGAATATCGAAGACATGACCCCCGAACAGCTCCGCGAGTACGCAACCGCCAAGGAGAACCAGCGCGAGGCTATCACGGCTCGTTACATGGACCGCGAGCCCAATTTCAAGGTAGTCCATGATTGCAAGGAACCCTATGAGAAGGATGTCGAGTTCGAGGGCGAGACGTACCGAATCGACATGCGCCGCATCAAGTCGCGCGAGTTCATCCGCATGTTCGGCAAGTTCCAGAAATACGCGAACGAGGGCAAGGACGCGCCGATTTCCGACGCTCTGGCGCTCTACGATTTCGTTTTCGGCGGCAAGGTCGATGACAAGGTGTGCGCCGTGGTCAAGGCCAAGATGGGCTATGAGGACTTCGAGGAAATCATGCGCATCGAGAATGCGCTGTTCGAGGGCATCGAAGTAAAAAACTAGCGGCGCTCGTTCCCGTCCTGCTCGACGGGCGAGACGAGCTTTACGCCGACTTCCAGCAGTATTACGGCCTCAACCTAGACGGTTTGATGGACGCGGGCGAGTTCGGCGCTATCGCCGTTCTTGCCGTCCAGCTCCCCCTATCGTCGCGCACGCTGAAACGCCTACACCCCGAGCTGGCATGGGATGAGAACACGTACATCCTCGCGCTCATCTCCGACCAGCTCGCAAATATCGCCTACGGGTTGGGAGGCGGCAAGGGAAGGAAGCCCAAGCCGATACCGCGCCCGAAGGCATCCAAGAAGAAAGAAACGAAGAACCATCTCGATGTGAGCAAGGTGAGGGTGGACGAGCTGCTTTTCGCTCCCCGCCGACCATCATCCGTCACGGTAGAGATGGAGGGAAAGGGCGAACAGGGGTGATTGAATGGCTGATGTGGCGAGCGGCTCCGTTCTGCTCACGCCGAAATTCGATAACCTGACATCATCAATCGCCGACCAGCTTGACGGCGCTTTCTCCGGCGCATCCAAGATTGGCGGCAAGGCTGGCTCAGACGCTGGCGGTAAGTTCAGCTCCGGGCTTTCCGCCAAGGCCGGTGCGGTCATGGGCCTTGTTTCGAGCGTCACGAGCAAGGCGTTCGACGCTATCTCAAATTCGCTCGGCAGCGCAATAGGGCGCGTAGACACCATGAACAACTTCCCCAAGGTCATGAAGAACCTTGGGTATTCGAGCCAAGAAGCCGAAGCATCGATTAAAAAGATGTCCGCGTCTATCGATGGTCTGCCTACATCGTTGCCTGGGCTTACATCAATGGTTCAGCAGCTTGCGCCATTGTGCGGCTCCCTTGATGAAGCGACGAATATCGGCATCGCTTTCAACGACATGTGCCTGGCCTCCGGCGCATCGACAGCAGACGTTTCTCGCGCGATGCAGCAATACAGCCAAATCCTGAGCAAAGGCAAGCCAGAACTGCAAGACTGGAAGACCTTGCAGGAGGTCATGCCTGGGCAGCTAAACCAGGTGGCGAAGGCGCTTATTGGACCGACCGCTAACTCTAAAGACCTGTACAATGCCCTAAAAGACGGCTCCATTACGATGGATGACTTCAACGCAGCCGTTTTAAAGCTCGACCAAGAGGGCGTTGACGGTTTCGCATCGTTCGCGCAGCAGGCCAAGGACTCAACGCAGGGCATCGGTACTGCGCTTGATAACATCTCGAACCGCGTTGCGAAAGCCGTTCAGACGATTATCAATGCGGTTGGAGCTGAAAACATCTCAGGCGCGATTAACGCCTTTAGCGGAAGCTTTGGCAAGACCGCTGATGCGATCTCTACGGTTATCTACGGCATCAAGGACGTTGTTTCAAAAGGCGTGAGCGGAATCGCTTCCGTTTTCGGCCAAATCAAAAGCGCGTTGCCTAGCGGTTTCCTTGACGGAATCGTTAACGTTTTCAACCAGCTTGCACCCGCTATCATGCCAGCTATCACGGCATTCACTATGCTTTTGCCTGTCATGGGCGGAATGCAGAAGGTTTTCGGTATCGTGTCCGGCTTCAAATCGCTTGGCGCGGCGCTTTCTGCCGTTGCCGGTGGTCCTGTTGGCCTGATAATCGCTGCAATCGCGGCAGTCGTTGTCGGCCTTGCTGCGCTCTATAACTCTAACGAGGACGTGCGCAACGCCATCAACTCCGCCTGGTCTGGTATCCAATCGGCGGCTGCTCAGGTGTGGCCTTACATCCAGCAGGCAGTTACCACGGCTTGCTCCGTGATTCAGGGCGCTGTTACCCAATACTGGCCCGTTATCCAACAGGTCGTAACTCAGGTAATGGGTGCTGTTAAGGATTTCGTCGTATCTGCATGGCCGACGATTCAGGCGGCTTTCACAACGGCTTGCTCTGTGATTCAAAGCATCATCCAGGCTGTTTGGCCCGTGATTCAGGCTGTCGTTTCCGTCGTGATGAGCGCTATCCAGCTCATCGTTACGCAGGTCTGGCCCACGGTGCAGAACTACATCTCTATGGCGTGCCAGGTTATCATGGCCGTTATAAATGCAGTGTGGCCCGTGATTCAAACCATCATCACTACGGTAATGAACGTTATCATGGCGGTTGTCTCCGTCGTTTGGCCGATTATCCAAACGGTCTTTTCCACTGCATGCGCGGTTATCGCTGCGGTTATCAATGCTGTTTGGCCTGTTATCCAAACGGTTATCACGACCGTGATGCAGGTAATAAACGCTGTCATTAGCACCGTCCTCGCCGCCATCAACGGCGACTGGAGTGGAGTGTGGACGGGTATTCAGTCCATCATTGAGACCGTGTGGACTGGCATCCAAAACATCGTCAGCGCGGCGATTGGAGCTGTGTCGTCCATCATCAGCTCTGTTCTCAGCACAATCAGCGGTGTGTGGTCTGGTACGTGGGGCGCCATCAAGTGGGCGTTCTCTTCAATTTGGAACGGCATCAAGGGTGCTGCGACTAGTGGAATCGACTCCGTATACACGACCGTCACCGGAATCAAGGATAAGATCGTAGGGTTCTTCTCAGGTGCTGGCTCATGGCTGGTAGAGTCTGGCAAGTCGATTCTCAACGGCCTCAAAGATGGTATCGAGGGCGCAATCGGAACCGTTACATCCTCAGTGTCTGGAGCGGTCGAGAAGATTCGTGGCCTGTTCCCGTTCTCGCCCGCTAAATGGGGACCGTTCTCGGGACATGGATACACCACGTACTCCGGTAAGGCGCTCATGGGCGACTTCGGCAAGTCGATTGTCGGTGCCGCTTCCTCCACCGCAGCAATGGCCGAAAGGGCTATGGGTACTGTTAACGACGCGCTTGTCGCGCAGCCCGTTGACTTCAGCGCATCTTCTCGCGGCGTGAGCGGCATCAAGTCCGCTGCCGCGCGAGTGGCTATGGATGTATCGGCATCGCGCGATGAATCTGCTGCGGCTGTTATCGGCTGGCTCGGGAACAACCTCCCAGCGATCATCTCCGAATGCACGCCCGTCATGGGCGAGAGCGATTTCGGGCGCAAGGTAAGGAAGGCTGTTGCCTATGCGTAAACTTGAGTACGTTTCTGGCACAGGCTCAATCCATGTGCAGCTTGACGCTGACGGCGTTTTCGCTGGCACTGCTACGGCGATTCGCGGCAGGGCATGGAGCTATACGGTTGGTTACCGCTCGCTTTCAGGCATTTCGCGCGATGCGCGGGAATGCGATATTGAGCTGAAAGTTATCGACCGCGCCAGGGCGAACACGCTAAGGCGCGTGGCTGACCGCGACATGATGGAGGGCACGCCCGGAACCATCATCGCGGACGGTTGGAGCCAACGCGCGTATATCGTGAAGGCTGAGCCATCTGACATCAACGATGTTGTCGTGACCATGACGCTCACGGTTGTGCTGCTCGACGGCGTTTGGCGCAAGCCGCACACGGTCGAGTACTTGCCGCTTACCGTGAGCGCTGATAGCTATGAATACCTCGATTTGCCATATGACCTGCCTTATGACCTCGGCATCCCGCTTACCACGTCCTACATCGAAGCGGGGGAGTGGTTTGAAAGTCCAGTAAAGCTGACCATCTACGGCACGGCGGTAAACCCTGCAATCCGTATCGGCGAGAGCTGGTACAAGGTAGACGCGACCGTGCCAGATGGCGGCTACATGACTATCGACCCGATTTCGCGCACCGTTACTATCACGGATGCGGACGGCGCTGTTATCGACGCCTTCGCAAAGGCGCACCGTGGCGGCGGGTTGGGCAGCGGCGAGTATATCTTCGAGCCGATACCGACTGGCTCGCATGAGGTCGCATGGGACATGAGCTTTGGCTTTGACCTCACGTGGTACGAGGAGGAGGGCGAGCCGCCGTGGTGCTAGTAGTGGCTGATACCAAGCTCGGCAACGTTCGTGAGATTGAAGATTTCACGCTCGACGTAGCGTTCGGCGCGGACGAGAATGCCCTCACGTTAACCGTGGAGGAGAAGAGCGCCCCCGCAGCGGGACAGCTGGTCTATATCGACGCAACCGAATACGGAGGCGTAATCGACCAGGTTAAGCGCGGGTCTGGGCGCGGAGCTACCGGCGCGGTCGAGTGCAAGGGTCGCACGTGGCACGGCATCTTGGCGGGGCGCAGGCTTTCGCCAGATTCTGGAAGTGGGTATCTGACAGTCAACGGCAAGGTTGGCGATGTGCTTACCTCGCTGATAGCTCGTATGGGGCTTGAGAGCCTTTTTAAAGCAGCTTCGGACGATTCGACCGTTAGTTACACATTTTCCCGCTTTTGCGACGGATATAGCGGTCTCATGTCCTGTGCCAAGGCAAACGGTCGAAAGCTGGCAATGAGGAGGATGGACGGCTATATCGAGCTGTCCATGCCTCCCATCGTAGACTACGCGAACAAGGTCGATTCGGATTTGCTCGACTTCACGATCACGTCTGTTCACAGGTGCGTAAACCACCTTCTTTGCGCCGGAACGGGGCAGCTCGCAAACCGCGCAATCGTCCATTTCTACGCGGACGAGAACGGCAACGTTAGCCACAAACAAACACTTTTCGGAATTGACGAAATCTGCGCGCTCTACGACTACTCGAATGCGAGTACCAGCGAACTTGAGATCGAGGGAAAGAAGAAGCTGCTCGAATACCAGACGAGCGGCACCGTTGAGGTCGATGCTCATGAGGACATGGACGTTGACGTCGGCGACATCATCAGCGCGCGCGACAACTCCACCGGCACGACCGTCACTGCGACCGTGAGCAAGAAAGTGGTCAAGGTCGAGCGCGGCGTTGCCACCTACTCATATGAGGTCGGCAGAGATGCCACCACAAAGACGAGTTCAACGGGCGCGGCTGAAAGCAGTGGAGGCGGAGGGCACGCATACCTCGCGGGCAAGGGCTTGACGCTGGATAATTACACGTTCAACGCAGATGTCGATGCTTCAGACCTATCCTCCATCTCTACCAAGGTGGAGGAGGCGCGAACGGAGGCATCTAACGCCCTTGCAGCCGCTGGAAAAGCAGAGGAACGCGCCAATGCTGCGAACGATGCTGCTGCTGCTAACGCCCAGGCTATCGCGGCGAACGCGACGGCAATCTCGACCAAGCAGGACGCACTTATAGCGGGTAAAAACATCACGCTTGATGGCGCGAAAATCAGCGCCACGGACACCACGTACTCAAACGCAACTCAAGAAGCTGCTGGGCTTATGTCCGCCGTCGACAAAGCGTTACTCGACGGCATCAAGACAGGCGCGACCGTTGCGAAGAGCGCCGAGAAGGCCAATGGCTTTGATTCAACCCGAACCGTTGCTATCACGGGCGCCGTGAACGGCTCCGCGACGTGGGACGGATCAAGCGACCTGTCAATCACGGTCGATGGAGACTCTGCCGCCGCAAGCTTCCTTGCTGCGCACCCAGTTGGTTTCTACGTCGAGACGAGCGGCGCGAACCCGAACAACTTCGGCGGCACATGGACGAGGCAACCGAGCATCGGTCCTAACACATGGCTAAGGACTAAATAGGAGGTCAAATATGGCAAAGACCGATAATTACACCCACTACGTCTGCGACCGCTGCGGCGCTGATGCTTATCTGGCGGCAAACAGCGCCGCAGCGAACGACTGGCGCGATGTTGAGCGCTTCGACCAGTACGGCAGCAAGGCTACACGCCTGCTGTGCAAATCGTGTACCGACGAGTACAAGAAGCTCGCCGCCAAGCACGACGGCGAGTTCCAGCAGTTCATGAGCAACGCGAAGGAGCAGTAGCATGGCATTCGAGATAGTTGACGGCATGACTGGAACCAAGCACATCAGCTCGGATGACCTGTCGGCGCTCAACATTGCAACCATCGGCGAGTCGAATTGCGTGCTCAATTACGGCGACAACTTCAAGCTGACGATGACCAATGCGAACACCGCTACGCTCGGCACCGGCGTTGGCATGGTCGGCGGCAAGCGCTTCTGGAACCAGGCGGCGACGAACCTGACAATCCAGAGTGGCACGCAGGGCCAGAAGCGCAACGACCTCGTCGTGGCCCGCTACGCGAAGACCAGCGATGGCATCGAGTCCATCACGCCGGTCGTAATCAAGGGCACGCCCACGACGGGCACCGCCGCAGACCCAGAGGTGACTGCGAACGACTTGAAGCTGTGGCGCGTTCCGCTGGATGGAATCAGCGTGGGCGAGCCGGTGCAGATGTTCTCTGTCCTGACATCGCTAGCGACACTTCGTGATTCCGTATCCCACACCGAGGTTCACAGCGAGAAATACATCGTGGCTAACGACTGGATCGCCACGTTCACTCCTAAGACTGACTGCGATGTGTTCGTGCTATGCACGGCTTCTGGCGTGTGGGGATACGCAGGCGGTACCGTGACGATGGGCGTGGATTGCACACAGCTTGAAGCCATCTCGAAGCACGTCGGCAAGTTCTCTGGCGGCGATACGGAGTTCCATCAGCTCACGTCATGGGGTGTCTTCAGGGGTGCGAAGGCGGGGACCAAGTACTCGTTCAATGTCTCGATGGGCGGTAGCCCGCAAGGCGACAGGAATATGACGTCCATCTGCATGGCCGTCAACCTCTAGGTGGTGCCGTAGATATCGCTGACCCCAGGCGGGCAGGACGTGGCACCTCAGGGCGCTCTCGTAGCCCTCGAGCGTCGTGGCCCGCAGCCTCTTGCGCTTGTCTGCCATGTACTCGGTGGCGGCCTCGGAAAACAGCATTTTGACAATCCAATCTCTCGAAAATACCAGACGTTTCGCATGGTAGCCCGCCGCGTTTCGTCTGGGATTTTTGCATTCAAGACGCGGGGGACGGTACATCGATACTCGCGTAAGCAATATGGCATAGGAGTGGAGGTGAGTAGATGGAAGTGCTAAAGCTCTTTGCGCCATATGGCCCTGGTTGGCTCGGCGGCGCGGCACTTGCGCTCATCGCCTTTTATTTTGGACGTCAATTTCTTGATGAATACAAGCGCCAAAACGAGCGCAAGGCGAACATCGACCTCAAGCGCGAGGAGCGTAAGCAGGCCGAGGTGGACGAGCGTGCTCAGCGCGACCGTGAGCGTTCGCAGATGGAGGGCCGCATTGCAGCGCAGATGGAGCGCAGCAACACCTTGATTGAGGGGATGAAGACCCTCATGGAGTCGGTCGTCACATCCAACGAGGTTCTTCACGCAGACTTGGCGCACAGTCAGGCGAGAAGCCAAGGAATGGCTGAGAAAGTTGACCACATCTGTGACCGTGTTGACCTGATTTACAGAAGGGAATCAGGCAGATAGGAGCAAAACGAATGAATGATATTCAGGCTGTCCTAACGGTATGCACGGTGCTTGTAGTGCCGTATATCGTTCAGGCAATTAAGACGAAGGCAATGACAGGCAACGTGGCACGCTGGATTGCCACGATGCATCGGCGTGGGTGACGTCCATTTTTGCAGCCGTTGGCGGCGTTCAGGTGGCATATGCGGCCTTCAAGACCGTTGGCGTTACCGACAAATGGCTCGACGCGCTTCTGGCGCTCGGCGAGGTTAAGGAGGACTAATGGCAGACTTTGCAAACGTTCAGCCGGACGAGTACAAGCTCCTCGGCTGCAACTTCAGCGCAGGACGTCCGTACGGCATCAAGGGCGTGACCATCCATCATATGGCTGGCGACCTCACCGGCGACCAGTGCAACGGCATCTGGCGCGGCGCGGGGACCTCTGCTCATTACTGCGTCGACCGCAACGGCTACATAACGCAGCATGTCAACGACACCGACCGCGCATGGGCCTGCGGCGACGGAATCGGAACTGGGCGCGGCAACGACACCACCATCAGCATCGAGCACGCCAACAGCGCACGCGGCCCGTGGACGGTTCACGAGAAAGCAATCGAAAGCGGAGCTCATCTGGTCGCGGCTCTGTGCCTGTATTACAAGTTAGGCCGTCCAGAGTGGTGCAAGAACGTCTTCCCGCACCGCTATTGGTCGAGCACGGCATGCCCCGGCGAGCTGGCCGGATCCCAGCGCGACCACTACATGCAGCGCGCGCAGGCGTGGTACGACGCGATGAAGGGCGGCAAGGCGCCCGCCCCCTCCACCGCCAAGCCCGCAGCGGCAAAGCCCGCTCAGGCGGCATCTGGCGGCTTCTCAAAGGCATCTGGCAAGCGCGTCCCCGTCCACTACTCCCTCCATCTCAAGGGCGGTGGCTGGCTGGACGAGGTGACGGACTTCGGCTCCGGTGAAAACGGCTTCGCGGGCTACCCGTGCCGCCAGCACGACCTGCTGTGCGCACGCGTCGACCGCGGCACGCTGAAGTACCAGGTGCATACCATCGAGGACGGATGGTTGCCCTACGTGACCAAGGGCGACCGCAACGATACCGTCAACGGCTGCGCCGGCATCGCCGGCCATACCATCGACGGCGTGCGCATGTACTACATGACCCCGGGCGGCGAGGAATACAAGCAGGCGTGGTACCGCTCGCAGACCACCGCGCGCGCAGGATGGCTCGGAACCGTCTGTGACGATGGCTCAACCTACGGTGGCGATGACTTCGCGGGCATGTACGGCGAGCCGCTCGACCGACTCCAGGTGTGCATCACTGACGGCAACCCCTACTAATAAAAACATTCGTCGCTTATAACCCCTCTCCACCTTCTGGTGGGGAGGGGCATTTTTTGTTTTGCCGCAGTCCGCGTCCTAACTCAGTCCATAAGTTCTGAAATATGCACTACTATGGAGAATGGAGACCTATAGAACACTTATCTACTACTTCGCCGAGGACTAGGGCATTTTAACAAACACGCAGGTAGAACGCTTGCATAAAGGTTTTGCGTCCTAATTTGTCCTTACGGGTACCTAACTAATTTCCGAAGTAAGCCTTATCGACCGTCTCGATGAACAGTTCTTTGTCGGGGCGGTCGTAGTGTTTGCCGAGAATATTTTTCGCGGCATGTCCCATCATTTTGTCCACCATCTGTGCGGGAATACCGTACTTCCAAAGCATCGCGGTTGCCCATGAGTTGCGCAACTTGGTCATGGTCAAGTAGCGCAAATCAATCGTTCCATTCCTGTAATAGCTGAGCCATTCACCTGTAATCCTCTTGCGATCCATTGGCATTCCCATGCCTTTGTCACAGATGTATAGCTCTTGGTCTTCTGTGCGCTGCTTTGCTATCTCGGCGAGCCGCAAGCTCCACGGCGGCGGGATGATGATTGCACGGCGGCTTTCTGCCGTCTTAAGCGGCTCAAAGCTGTTGTTCTGAGAATACTGGTGATAAAGGTCGTAGACGGCGTACGTGCGACCATTGTATTCATCAAACGTAATGTCTTTTACCGCCGCCGCTGCTGCTTCGCCGACACGGCATGAGCCTTTAGCCATTAGAATCACTACGCCCTCGATGCGACTACCTCGCAACGATTCAATGATGCTGTCGATTTCGGCTACCGTGTAGACTTCTAGTCCGCTGTCGCATGAGCTTTTCTTTTCGCGCGGCATTTTGTATTTTGCATCGATAAAAGAAATGCCGTCCACGTCATGAAGCCTTGCACAGTTGACGAGGTTGAGAACGATAATGTGCGAGACGTGAGCCTGCGCTGCGGTAAACTTGTCCAACCAACGCTGGTACTCTTCAACTCGCACATTATTCATGGCAACGTTCGCCCATTTCGGCGAGACCTTAGACCTCCATGCGCTACGGTAGTTGACGAATGTGCTGCGCGACATATCGCCAGTCTCAAGCTGCTTTTCCAGCTGTGGGAAATACCATTCGTCCCAGCATTGTGCGAACGTGGGGCACGGAACTACGCGCTCATTTGGCGGCAGATGGTGGAGTTGCCAAAGGCGGCGCAACTCATCGTCAGCTTCACGCGAGGTGCAGGGATAGAGCGTTTTAGATCTGCGTACGCGATTGAGCCCGTCCCACTCGCACCACCTGATGCGCCATTTGTTCTTGTCGATTTTGGTTTTGGTTCCCCATGATGAACGTGGCATAATTAAAAAAGTCCCTCCTGTCAGGCATAGCCGACTCTAGCAACCTGGATGGGATTGTTTGCGCTCCACTGGTCTTGGCTGGTTGGTGGGGCGCCTTTTTTGTGTCTTGGCTTACTCCATATCCTTTGACGCTTGAAACCAAACGACTGTGCCGTGGAACTCCACCGTGTGCTCGGTGGTGGCGGCAAATACCATGTCCTCGTGTTCTGTGTTATGCGAATCAGGGGACAGTATCAGCGTGTTAGCACCTCGATATAGGCGGCGCATTACATAGTCCGCTCCATCAATGCTAACGACCGCTATAGAGCCGTTTGATGGGCGCTGCTCGGGGTCTATGAGGATATAGCAGCCCTCGGGATAGACGTTATCCATGCAGTCGCCCTCAACCTGCAGGAAGTAGCCCTGCGGGTGGCGCTTGATTATCTCGTATGGCACGGGTATTGCATCTTGCAATACATCAGGCTCCTGGGCTTCTCCAGCGTGGACTCGGCCTAATAGGGGAGCGTAGGCGGGTTCAGAAGCGTAAGGTTTGATAGCTCCGTCTGGTACGCGCCCGTGTTCCTTTGCGGCAAGGCCGTACTTATCTGAAAGCAAATCGTCCTCGTTCAGATCAAAAGCGTCACAGATGCGGCGCAGATAATCAGAACGCATCTGCGCTCCATGTCTCCACCTATGCACCGAAGAAGGGGAACAGCCAGCGATACGTGCGAGCGCTTCTTGAGTTATGTCGAACTTAACTAACAGCGCGTCAAGATTCTCAGCCAGTCCCATTTCAGCTCCTTAGTCTGTATAGACGGAATGTGAGTTCTATTTTACAAAATGTAAGTTCCTTTTTCCAAAAAATATATTGCTTTTAACGGAATGTCGGTTTACAGTATTGAGCCAAGGAGGTGAGCACATGATTTTCGACGACAAGAAGTTTTCCGCAGCACGCCGCGCAAGTGGCCTTACTTTGGACGATGCAGCTAATAGCTGCGGAATCACGCGACAAACTTATGTTTTGCGTGAGAAGCAGCCGACAGAGTTCCGTCTGAATGAGCTGCACGGCCTTTATTCTGCGCTCGATGAAAACGGGCGCGGACTTCTAAAGGATGCCGTCAACGGTATTTTTTTTGACTAAGACATTCCGTTTAACGGAAGATTGATTTATCAAACATGCGTTTCGCACGCGCCGCACTGGCGAATCACGAACCTCTCTACGTGAACATGCCTCCTGCGATCGGGCCAACCACACTCGCCAGTACGGTGCGAGCGGGACGCAAAGGGAGATAGCGCCCCTTGAGAACCGCATACCCTCCACTGCTAGCCGAGCCAAGAACGCCCCTTGCGAGGGTCAACGAGCGCGGGCGGGCGAACAGTCGGGAGGGAGCGCCAACGCGCGAGTCTAGCCGGAGCTGGCTAGGCGAAACAATGATTCCAGCCCACGGGCTGGCGGTAAGCGTGGAGAGCCGTAGCGCGGTAGGAAATGACCGCGTATCCCACGCGGCTTTAACGGTATTCGGGCTTACGTTCCCATACCGTAAACCCGAATCACGCCCCAGCGTCACGTGGTGCGTATCCGCTAATCAAGTCATCGTAAATCTCGATTAGTTCTCAGTCCGCCTATAAGCAAATCAGGATACGTACCGCATGGCGCTGGGGCGCACTTATAGAACCGCGAACGCGGTACTGCCGTGTCATAAGGAAATGTGTATAGCCCCTTTTGATTGCGTACCTAGGCAGTATCGCGCTGGCGGCTCTAGGAGGTGAAGCATGGAAGA
>SFEG01000012.1 GCA_004558025.1 Clostridiales bacterium | reverse complement strand
GCTGGACGTGGTCGTTGATCTTTTGAACGACCGCCCGAGAAAATGCCTCGGTTGGAAAACTCCGCGCGAGGTTTTTGTTGCACTTGCTTGACTTTCTACAGTGTCAGCAAAGCCGGCGGATGAGGTGTTTTTTCAGTGGCGCACCTACATTGTGCCGATACGTTTATTGCGTCGGCACGACCGGAGAGTGAAGAGAAAACCATGGCACTCACGGGAAGCGACGGCTGTATGGTTTGGTCAGCAATATCGATACCGGGCGACCGCAATAAATGTATCGGTAGAAGCCTCAATTCGCCTCTGAAAAAGTAAACATTCTCTTAAATTCCTTGATTGATAAGGGCTCTTGGGCTATAATTACAACGTTACGTCTGTTTCGACAGGCGCGGCACAGGCAAAAACTCAGGAGGGAAAGACGAAAGAAGGATGAAAAAACGTATACTTAGCATGCTGCTGGTGCTCACGCTGGTGCTGACAATGCTGCCGGCAATGGCGATAAGCGCGCTGGCCGAAACGATAAATGACGACAACGTTTTCCTCAAGCAGAGCGCAAGCGGCAAGTGCACGCTCACCTCGGCGGTCATGATGATGCGCCGCCGCGCGATCATCGACGGAAACGCGCAGTGGGAAACGATAACGGAATCGACCCTGGGCTCGGTCGCATGGATAAACGGCACGGGCGTGAGATATAACTACTCGTACATGGGCATGGATGTGAGCATGACACGCTATTCGGACATGAGCGCAGCCGAGAAAAAGGCCGCGCTGCTGGCCATGCTGGACAAGCATCCCGAGGGTGTTGAGATCTATGACAGCGGCATCCCCCATGCGGTCCTGCTGACAGATTACGACGCTGCGACCGACACGTTCTACTGCGCAGACCCCGGCACGGCCGCAAAGCGCATAAAGCTTTCTCAAAGCTACAACGCGACAAAGCGCGGCTCGCAGGAGAATGTCATCGCAAACATCTCGCAGATATGGTACATATCCAACAAGTCCGGCGGCGGTCCGGGCCTGCTGACGGTGAGGCTCGACCCCAACGGAGGCAGCTGCGCCGAGGCCAACGCCTATGTCTCGGCCGACGGCACGGTAAGCTCCCTGCCTACTCCGACGCGCGAGGGCTACGCATTCCTCGGTTGGTTCACGGAAAAGACCGGCGGCAGCAAGATAACAGGCTCGTATAAATTCACAAAGGACGCAACGATATATGCGCAGTGGAAGGCGCTTCCCTGCGTGACGCTCGACCCCTGCGGCGGCGAGTGCGATGTTCTGCACGTTTATGCCTCTGCCGACGGCAAGCTCGGCTCCCTGCCGACCCCGACGCGCGAGGGCTATCGCTTCCTCGGCTGGTTCGACGCGCCCGAGGGCGGCAATAAGGTGACGGGTGCGACGCCCGTTGTCAAGGACATGACCCTTTACGCGCAGTGGAAGGATTCGACCATCCGCGGCGAATGCGGCGATAGCCTCAGCTGGAGCCTTAACGAGGACACGGGAGCCCTGCGCATAAGCGGCAGCGGCGAAATGAGCGATTACCACTCGGCCGACGGCCTTGAGGCTCCGTGGCACGACTATGCCGCGTCGATAAAGTCGGTCATCATCGGCTCTGGCGTCAAAACCGTCGGCAACTATGCCTTTGCAAACCTCAAAAACCTCAAGTCGGTCGAGATAAACGCCGAGCTCAAGCGCCTCGGCAGCGGCGCGTTTTACGGCTGCACCGCGCTGAGCGATCTTGAGGGCATCGAGGGCGTGAAGGTCATCGGGAGCGAGTGCTTCCGCGGCTGCTCTAATCTGTCGGCCGTCGGCATCCCCAACGGCTGCACGAGCGTCGGCAGCTACGCCTTTGCGGGCACGGCGATAAAAAGCGTCTCCGTTCCCTCGAGCGTCGTGAGCCTTGGCGAGGGCGCGTTTGCGTCCTGCAAAAAGCTCAGCTATGCCGAGATACCCTCCGGCATCTCGAAGGTCTCCGCCTCGCTGTTTTCCGGCTGCACCGCGCTTGAGGCCTTCTTCGTAAAGGACGACGGCAGCTACGGCAGCGCGAGCCTGACGGTCGAATCAAACGCATTTTCCGGCTGCTCTGCTCTGCGCGAGCTCGTTATCTACACCCGCGCGGACAGTCTGCGTATAGCCAAAAACGCATTTAACGGCTGCTCGGGGCTCAAATCTGTGTCGCTCGACTGCCGCAGCCTTGCTTTGGAGGATAACTCCTTCCCCGCGGGCGCCAAGATCGACTACATAAACATCTCCGGCGAATTCGGCTCTGTCGCGGCAAACGCCTTCTACGGTGTTTCGACCACCATAGTCTACCCCGCAAACGGCACAAAGTGGGGCGAGCACAAGGGCGAAAGCTTCGGCGGCAGCCTCGTTTGGGAAAGCTACGATAACCACGTTCACGACTACAAGACCACCGTCGTCGCGCCGACCTGCTCTGAGCGCGGCTACACGATATACGAGTGCAGTACCTGCCGCGAAAAATTCAACGCCGCTTATGTTCCGGCGCTCGGCCATAGCTTTGCAAACGGCGTGTGCTCCGTGTGCGGCGTGAAGAATCCCTTCGGCGATATAGACGCCAAGGGCAGACACATCTACTTCACCGACGCAATTCTCTGGGCGGCACAGCAGGGCATAACGAGCGGCACCTCGGCGACGACCTTTGAGCCCGACGGTGTGTGCACGCGTGCGCAGGTCGTAACGTTCC
The DNA here is from genome assembly GCA_004558025.1 of Clostridiales bacterium. Classification (GTDB taxonomy): domain Bacteria; phylum Bacillota; class Clostridia; order Oscillospirales; family Oscillospiraceae; genus F23-B02. The sequence goes on along the minus strand of SFEG01000012.1, from coordinate 46,267 downwards.
TGTGGCGCATGGCCGGGCAGCCCGAGCCCAAGAGCCCGGTAAACGCCTTTGCCGACGTGAAGGAGGATCAGTACTACAGCAAGGCTGTCGCATGGGCGGCCGAGAGCGGCATAACCACCGGCACCTCGGAAACGACCTTCGAGCCCGACGCGACGGTCACCCGCGCACAGTTTGTGACCTTCCTGTGGCGCTATCTCGACCGGCCGGTGTCCGGCGGCTACGGCGTCTTCGGCGACGTTTCGTCCGGCCACTTTGCCTATTCCGCGATACTTTGGGCCTATGAAAACGGCATAACGAGCGGCACCTCGGCGACGACCTTCGAGCCCGAGGGACCCGCGACCCGCGCACAGGTGGTGACCTTCCTGTACCGCGCGAACAATATAGAGAAATAAAATAAAGACCGCCGGCCTTATCGGCGGTCTTTTTTCAGCAAAAGAAAACGGGAGAACTATAGAGAGATGAGAAAGAGATTATTGAGCCTTGTCCTTGCGCTCGTGCTGCTTCTGGGCCTTATCCCGACGGCGCTTGCAGACTCGCCCCGAAGCCGGCGGGAGAGCTTCATGGCCGTTGCCGAAGCTCAGCTCGGCTACCGCGAAAAAAACACGAACGGAACGAAATACGGCACATGGTACGGCCTGCCGAATCAGCCGTGGTGCGCCATGTTCGTCAGCTGGTGCGCGCGATACTCGGGCGTTCCCGAGAGCGTTATCCCGAACTTTGCCGGCTGCTCCGGCGGCGTGAGCTGGTTTAAGCAGCGCGGCCTGTGGCGCACGCGGGAATACACCCCGCAGGCGGGCGACCTGCTGTTTATCGACGGCCTTGAGGCCGACGGCACGCGCGACGGGCTTCCCGAGCACGTCGCCATCGTCGAGCGTGCGAGCGCGACGACGATATATACCATCGAGGGCAACAGCATAAACGACATGGTCGAGCGCCGCGAGCGCCCACGCGATGAGTCGGTTCTCGGCTACGCAACGCCGCAGTACGGCAGCACAAGCGCCGCGGCGGGAACGATTAAGCTTTCGCAGGTCTTCACACCGAAATACGAGCTTCGCGGCGGCAGCTTCAAGATAAGCGGTATCGTAAGCTCGAATAAGCCCCTCAAGTGGGTCTATGTCGATATAAGAAACCTCGACGGCGACTGGTTCTCGAGCGTTCAGCGCGCGCCGAACAGCACGAGCTTCGATCTTTACACAATAAACAGCGGCCTTGATTTTAAGCAGCTCGGCCCCGGCAGCTATGAGATATTCATAGAGGCGGTCGATTCGAGCTACAGCTATCTGCAAAAGCGCTATGCCTTCAGGGTCGCCGCAACGGACGTCGATTTTAACGGCCGCCACGCGGACTTCGGCGAGGGCATACAGTGGGTCATAGACGAGGGCATATCAAACGGCACGAGCTCCGCGCGCTTTCTGCCCGACGGACTTTGCACCCGCGCACAGGTCGTGACCTTCCTCTGGCGCATGGCCGGGCGGCCGGCTCCGAAGAGCGGGTCGAGCTGGTTTTACGATGTGCCCAAGGGCAGCTACTACGCAAGCGCCGTGCAGTGGGCGGTCGAGCAGGGCGTGACCCAAGGCGTTGCCCGCGGTTATTTTGCACCGGATGAGAAGGTGACACGCGCACAGTTCGTGACGCTTCTGTGGCGTTATCTCGGCAAGGGCGCGGCGGGCATTGATAACCCGTTTGACGACGTTCGGGAAAGCGATTATTTCTATAACGCGGTGCTCTGGGCCTATGAAAACGGCGTGACCGGCGGCACGGGCAACGATCACTTCTCGCCGGACAACAGCGCAACGCGCGCCGAGGTCGCGACGTTCATCTATCGCGCCATGAACCCGAGCGAAAAGCCTGTAGAGCCAGTAGAACCGGTTGAGCCAGTAGAACCGGTTGAGCCCGTTGAGCCGACAGAACCCGTAGAACCCGTTGAACCGACGGAATCCCCGGAGCCGGAAGCGGCGTGATATGAAAAGAGAGTGCAGATGAAAATCTGCACTCTCTTTTTCAATGGCGCACGGACGCTGTACCGATACGCTTATTGCGGTAGCCCGGTATAGGAACATTGATATAAACCGCGGCGGTTCGCGTCACATAAGTGCAATAAAAATTCGCCTTGCACTATTGGGAAGCGGCAGTTTCTCGGTTTCGTCGGAAACTTCGACACCGGGCGACCGCAATAAGCGTATTCGTAGATGCGTTCGTGCGCCTCTAAAAAATTATTCGTCGCGCAAAGCGCTTATTTTGCTGTACAGCGTATCCGAGCGAGTCAGGCACAGGAGCACGAGCGTCTGCACGGCGAGCATGATGCCGAACTGCCCCAGGCGCGTCAAAAACAGCGGCCCGAGCGGAGGCCCGAACACCAGCGATATCATCGTTGTGTTCAGCAGCAGCGAGACGATAAGCCCGTTTAAAAGCGCCGTCACGATGCAGCCCGAGAGGCCGGGGCGCTTTTTGTAAAGCGCAGCGCCGAATATCGCGCCGCCGATCGCCGCCGTCAGGGTAAAGCCGGGGAAGTATGCCCCGGTCGGGAACAGCAGCGAGCCTATAAGGTCGCCGAGCCCGGCGCACAGCGCCGTCCAGCCCGGACCGTAGAGCATGCCGCAGACCATAACCGCGGCAAAGCCGAGTCCGATCTTCGTAAGCGGCATGTTAAGCGCCAGAACGCGCGTGAATATCACGTCAAAGGCGATGAGAAATGCGCTTATTGCTATCTTTTTCGTAGTTATTTTCATTGACACCTCAGAAATTCATAAGAAGGGCGGCAGCAGAGCTGCCGGCGGAGAAAACGGCCAAAGCGTTCACTGACATGTGGAAGAATACGCCCGTCCAGACAGAGCCCGAGCGCTCATATATCCAGCACAGCACGAAGGCCGCGGGAATGTACTGTATCGCAAGCAGAAGATAGCTTGTGTCCCACAGCAGCACGGCGTACTGCCAGACGTGGTAAAGGCAGAACATAGCTATCGACACGATGTAGGCGGCCACGCGGCTTTTCGGATGCAGGCCGCAGAACAGGCCGCCGCGGAATATAGGCTCCTCAACAAGCGGCGCGAGAAAGACGGTCATTGCGATGATGATGCCGCGCTCCGAGCCGAGCATCGTGCTTATTGTCTCCTCGTTGAGGTTATCGGTGTTTATCTTCAAAGCCTCGAGCACATAGGACGCTATCATGCCGAGGGCAATGTACGCAAGCCAGCCGAGCAGGAAGGACGATACGCATCTTCCGGGCGCGTCTATAAGCCCGTCAAAGCTGCGGCGCAGGTATCTGCCCAGAAGCAGAGCCACGAGCAGCAGCGATACTGAGTAGTATAAAAGATTCGTCTGCGCGGCGCTGAGCGAATAGCCCTTTGCCTGCGACAGCAGGCTCAGCGCTATCGGGAACACCGCGACGTGGAGCACCAGAAGTATCATCGCGCTCCAGAATTCCGATTTTTTAAGTCTGTCGCGCATCAGCCCCTCGCTTTCTGCTGAAGCTCGCTGAGCAGGTTAAGTGCCTCGAGCGGCGTGAGCGAATTGATATCGGTGCTGCGCAGGATGCGCCCGACCTCGTCAGTTCCGGCGTCGACAAGGCTTATCTGATCGCTCTCGTCCTGCTTTTCGGTTTTGGGTGCGGCGGCGTCGGCCTCAAGCTGCTTAAGATAGGTCTTGGCCATGCTGATGACCTTGTTCGGAACTCCCGCTAACTTTGCGACCTCGATGCCGTAGCTGTCGTCGGCAGAGCCGGGAACGATCTTGCGCAGGAACACAAGGCTGTCGCCCTGCTTTTTCGCGCTGATGGAGTAGTTATGCACGCCTTCGACGCTGCCCTCAAGCGCGCTCAGCTCGTGATAATGCGTTGCGAACATCGTCTTTGCGCCGAGCTTTTTCTTATCCGCGCAGTATTCGAGAACCGCGCGGGCTATCGCCATGCCGTCGTAGGTCGAGGTGCCGCGGCCGATCTCGTCGAGTATCAGCAGGCTGCGTTCCGTCGCGTGGCTGAGGATATTTGCGACCTCGCTCATCTCGAGCATGAAGGTCGACTGCCCCGAGGCAAGATCGTCAGACGCGCCGATGCGCGTGAACACGCGGTCGACAACGCCTATGACCGCGCTTTTTGCCGGAACGAAGGAGCCTATCTGCGCCATGAGCGTTATGAGCGCCGTCTGACGCATGTAGGTGCTCTTACCGGCCATGTTCGGCCCCGTGACGATGGCGACGCGGTTAGTTTCGCAGTTGAGCTGCGTGTCGTTCGGAACGAAGGCGACCTCGCTCAGCGTCTGCTCGACGACGGGATGCCGCCCCTCGCGGATGATAAGCTCGCCCGAGGCATCGATCTCCGGCATGCAGTAGTCGTTTCGCACGGCGACCTCGGCAAAGGAGCACAATACGTCAAGCTGCGCTATCGCCTCGGCGGTCGCCTGCACCTTGGCCACCTGCTGCGCGATCGTATTGCACAGATCCATGAAAAACTCATATTCGAGCTGCTTTATCTTGTCCGCCGCCGTTAAAAGCGTCGTCTCGAGCTCCTTGAGCTCGGGCGTGAAGTAGCGCTCGTTTGAAACAAGGGTCTGTTTTCTTATGTAGTTATCCGGGATCTTGCCCTCGTCGGCGGATTTCGGCACGTCGATGAAATAGCCGAAGACCTTGTTATAGCCGATCTTGAGCTTTTTGATGCCCGTGCGTGCGCGTTCCTTGGCCTCTAACTCTGCCACGGCCTCCGCGCCGTTATCGCGGATCTTGCGCAGCTGGTCGACCTGGTCGGAGTAGCCGGGCTTTAATATGCCGCCCTCGCGCACGGAAAACGGGGGATCGTCGCAGATCGCCCAGTTTATGCGCATTAGTATCTCGTCGAGCGTGTCAAGCTCCGCGACAGAGCGCAGAAGGGCGCTTTTAAAGGGTCCCAGCAGCTCGACTATCCTCGGCAGCGCGGCGGCGCAGTCGCGCAGAACCAGCAGGTCGCGGCCGTTTGCCGTGCCGTATACCACCCTGCCTATGAGCCGCTGCATGTCGCCCATGCCGCGCAGGGTGTCTATAAGCTCGCCGCGCGCGACGTTATCCTTGAAAAGCTCATCGACGGCGGAAAGCCTGCGCTTTATCGCAATTGGGCTCAAAAGCGGGCGCTCTATCCACGCTCGCAGCTCCCTGCCGCCCATCGGCGTTTTCGTCTTATCCAGAACCCACAGAAGCGAGCCGCGCTTTTCGCCCGTGCGCAGGGATTCGGTCAGCTCCAGAGACCTTCGCGTCGCCCAGTCGAGCTCCATGTATTTGCCGCCGGTGAAAAGGTCAATGCGGCGGATATGCGCCATGTCGGTCTTCTGCGTTTCGCTTATGTACCGCAGCAGCGCCCCGGCCGTGGACACCGCCGCGGGCATTTCGCCGAGCCCCGCCTCGTCGACCGAACTGAGCCCAAACTGCTCGCACACGCGAGCGGCGCAGGCCATGTATTCATAATCATCGCCGCCCATCTCCAGAAGGCAGCCCAGCTTTTTCTGCGCAAAATCGGGTATCGTCTGCGTTTCGGCCGCGCCCTTGTTCATGATGAGCTCGCGGGGCGCGAATCTGCCGAGCTCGTTTAAAACGTGGCTTAAGTTATCGCCCTCAAAGGCCGCGACGCAGAATTCGCCTGTCGAAATGTCGCAGAAGGCCGCCGCGCATTTGCCCGTTTCGTAGTACACAGCGCCCAGGTAGTTGCTCTTGCCCTCCTCGAGCATCGAGGCGTCCGTCACCGTGCCGGGTGTGATGATGCGTATGACGTCGCGCTTAACTAAGCCCTTGGCCGTCGCGGGGTCCTCTATCTGCTCGCAGATGGCGACCTTGTAGCCGCGCGCGATGAGCCGCGCGATATAGGTCTGGCTGCTGTGGTACGGAACTCCGCACATGGGCGTGCGCTGCTCGGGATCCGCGACCGAGCGGTCGCGCGTCGTCAGCGCAAGGTCGAGCTCCCGCGAGGCCACGCGTGCATCCTCGTCGAACATCTCGTAAAAATCGCCGAGGCGGAAAAACAGCAGACAGTCGCTGTATTTCGACTTTATCTGCTGATATTGCATTTTCATCGGTGTAAGCTCTGCCATTCTTTTAATAGCGCCTTAGCGCTTCTCCTATACATTTATTGCGGTTGCCCGGTTCGCGCCTGCCAACGAAACCGGGGCAAGTAGTTAGCAGACAGCTGATAGCCCAATGTGTGCGCTTGCGCACACAATCAGCTGTCAGCTCATTTTGCCGCAGAAAAAGCCTTGGACCAGGCCTCGTTCATCGGTTCTTTGAACTGCTCGGGGAGGAATTTCATGAGCTCTTCCCAGGTGTTGTCAGCGTAGCTGAAATAGAAAACGCCCTTTTCGACAAACTCGGGGAACTCCTTTTTCTCCTTATCGGCGAGCTCGTGGTCGGAAACATAGCACCACCACGAAAGGCGTGTTTTTATCATGCCGCAGCAGACGGCGTCGTCCCACGAAAGGCGGTGCTCGACGCTGTCCGCGCCGCCGGTGCGGAAGATGATACCCTGCTCTGTAAACGATACGTTTGCCATGCCGAAGTTCGTTTCGGATATGAATTTTGCCGCGAACAGCCATATGAACGACAGCACCGAGACGATGATCGCAAGTCCGCGCAGCCCCTCGAGCGCCGGGATGAATATGCCGAGGATCGCGACGATGATGCCGAGCGGCAGCAGTATGAGTCCCGCGTAGAAAAAGCCCTTCATTATGTTCGAGGGGAAGCGCAGGGACTGAGTTACCTGATATCTTTTGAGCTTTTCACTTTTCATTCTTCTTCGACCTTTCCGTAGAGCGCCCATGTGTTGCCCGAAGTTATTTTAACGTCTATGAATTTTCCGATGAGCGACTTGTCGCCCGAAAGATGCACGAGCCTGCCGCCGTTGGTGCGCGAGGATAGGTTGTATTCGGCCTTGCCGGTCTCACCGTCGACGAGGACGCGCAGGGTCTTGCCGATATACTCGGCGTGCTTTTCGGCGGAAACGCGGTTTGCCGCCTCAAGGAGCTTATCGAATCTGCGCTGCTTATCCTCGCGCGTGGCCGCGTCAGGCATGCTTGCAGCGGGGGTGCCGACGCGCTTTGAGTAGATAAAGGTAAACATCGCGTCGTAGCGCACCTCGTCGCAGAGCTTTATCGTATCCTCGAACTCCTCGTCTGTCTCGCCGGGGAAGCCCACGATGATGTCCGTCGTAAGGACGATGTCGGGCATGTATTTTCGCGCAAGGCGCACCTGCTCGAGGTATTTTTCGGCGGTGTAGCTGCGGTTCATGGCCTTCAGGACGCGGTCATTGCCCGACTGCACGGGAAGATGCAGCTGGTGAGCGCATTTTGAGCACTCTGCCATGGTCTTAAACAGCTTTTCCGTCGCGTCCTTGGGATGGCTTGTCATGAAGCGGATGAGAAATTCGCCGGGAATGTCGTTTATTATGCGGATGAGGTCTGCAAAATCGACGTCCGAGCCGAGATCTTTTCCGTAGGAGTTTACGTTCTGGCCAAGGAGCGTTATGTCCTTGCAGCCGCTCTCTACAAGCTCCCTTGCCTCGGCGACGATATCCTCGGGCCTGCGCGAGCGCTCCCTTCCGCGGACATAGGGCACGACGCAGTAGGTGCAGAAATTATTGCAGCCGTACATGATCGAAAGCCAGGCCTTTACGCTGCTGTCGCGCTTTAAGGGCATGCCCTCGGCGACGTAGCCGTCGCACTTTTCGACGGCGAAAACGCGCTTATGGCTCGTCATGGTCTTTAAAAGCAGCTCCGGGAAGCGCCACAGCTCGTGCGGCCCGAAAACGAGGTCGACCACGGGATAGGACTTTTTTATCTTCTCGGTCATGTGCTCCTGCTGCACCATGCAGCCGCACACGGCGATTATCTGCCCCGGGCGCTGCTTCTTGCTGTGATTGAGCTGCCCGACGTTTCCGAGAACGCGCATCTCCGCGTGCTCGCGCACCGCGCAGGTGTTCACGACAATGACATCGGCCTCAAACTCGTCCTGCGTGAAGGCGTAGCCCATCTCGGCGAGGTAGCCGCGCAGCTTTTCGCTGTCGGCCTCGTTCTGCTGGCAGCCGTAGGTGTCGACCATCGCGAGCGGATGCGCCTTGTCGGAAACGAATTTCTCGTATATCTCGCGGCAGATATCCTCCTGCCGGCGGATGGAATCTATGCTTATCTCTTTTCTCTCGTATGCCATTTCGGTTTCCTTATAAAAATAAATGTATATTATATATTAACATAAAATCAGTGGAATTTTCAACATAAATCATGTATAATGAATTGATTAACAATAACGAGGTTCATACATGACACGCATAAACATTCTCCCGCCGCTGGTGGCCGATATGATTGCCGCCGGCGAGGTCGTCGAGCGTCCGGCGTCGGTCATAAAGGAGCTCATGGAAAACTCCTTCGACGCGGGCGCGAAAAAGGTGACGGTCGAGTTTAAAAGCGGCGGCGCGACATACATAAAAATATCCGACGACGGCTGCGGCATGAGCCCCGAGGACGCGGGGATCGCTTTCACCCGTCACGCGACGAGCAAGCTGCACGATGAAAAGGGGCTCGAGGCCATCGCAACGATGGGCTTTCGAGGCGAGGCGCTGGCTGCCATTGCCGCCGTGAGCCATATCGAGCTCACAACGCGCGAAAAGGGCGCAGCCGAGGGCGTGCGCGTGACGGTCCGCGCGGGCGATATCGTCGATATGTCGCCCTGCGGCTGCCCGGAGGGCACGACGATAACCGTGCGCGATATCTTCCACAACACGCCGGCGCGGCTGAAGTTTTTAAAGTCCGACCGCTCGGAGGCATCGGCCTGCATAGCCGCGGCCATGCACTGTGCCCTCGGCAGACCCGAGGTGTCGGTGCGCTTGAAGCGCGACGGGGAGGAGGTCTTCTTCACCCCGGGCGACGGGCGCGGGGAGTCGGCCGTGTACGCGCTCCTCGGGCGCGAGACAGCGCGCGGCATGCTGCCCGTTTCGGGCAAAACCGAGGCCATGTCTGTCACGGGCTTTACGTCCTCTCCCGCCTTCGGGCGCGGCAACCGCGCAAACCAGCATTTTTACTGCAACGGCAGATATATAAAGTCCGTGCTGCTTCAGGCGGCTCTCGAGCAGGCGTATAAAAATACGCTTCTGACGGGAAAATTCCCGTCCTGCGTACTGTATCTCGAGCTTTCGCGTGGCGCTGTGGACGTGAACGTCCACCCGGCAAAGACCGAGGTGAAATTTTCCGACGAGAAAAAGGTGTTCGACCTTGTGTATCAGACGGTGCGCGCCTGCCTTGAGGCAGAACAGAGACCCATTGAGATAAGTCTCTCCGAGGGTACGAAAAAGGCCGTTTCCGAGCCGAAGCCCGACTTTTTCCGCAGCATGCACGCCGAGGAATACCGCGCCAAAGCCGCAGCGCCCGAGCGCAGATCGGCGCCCGTTTTCCGAGCGCCGGCATCGTATGACAGACCCGCCCCGGCAGAGCGCGAAAAGCCTGCTGCGGCAATGAGTTTTGCCCCGAAAGCGAACACTTCGTCGAAAACTGACGCTTTTCCCGCTTTTTCGACGGCTCCGGCGAGAAAAAATGTTGAAAAAACAGTTGAAAATGTTGAAAAAATCAGCACTCCGGCCTGCCGCGTGATCGGCGAGGCGCTCGATACCTACATCATTGCCGAGATCGACGACGAGCTCATGCTCATCGACAAGCACGCAGCGCACGAGCGCATGATATTCGACCGCCTCAAGACGCAGGAGCGGCAGATCATGAGCCAGACGCTGCTCGCGCCGGTCATCATCCGCCCGACGGCCGAGAACGCGGAGATCATGGACAAAAACTCCGCCCTTCTCGACGAGATGGGCTTCGAGGTCGAGCCCTTCGGCCAGAGCTCCTACGCCGTGCGCGCCGTGCCGGACGATGTCGACGTTTCCGAGGCGGCGTCCGCCCTTGAGGAGATATGCGAGAAGCTGCGCGGGGGCGACAATGTCTCGGCAGAGTCTGCGCGCGACGAGATACTGCACACCGTTGCCTGCAAGGCGGCGATAAAGGCAGGCAGACGGCACGATATGGCAGAGCTTGAGCGCATCGCCTGCGCGGTCGCCTCCGGCGAGGTCAAATACTGCCCCCACGGCAGACCCGTTTCCGCGCGGCTCACGAAAAAGCAGCTCGATAAATTTTTCAGCAGGATAGTGTGATATGGCCGAAAAGATTCTTGTTATAACCGGCCCGACGGCGACGGGCAAAACGCGCCTTTCCGTGGAGCTTGCAAAGAAGCTTAATGGCGAGGTCGTCTCGGCAGACTCAATGCAGATATACCGCGGCATGGACATCGGAACGGCCAAGGTGACAAAAGCCGAGATGCAGGGCGTTCCGCACCACATGATAGATATAGCCGATCCGTCGGAGGACTACTCCGTCTCGCGCTATGTCGAGGAGGCGGATGCCGCCGTGCGCGATATCCTATCGCGCGGGAAGCTGCCCATCGTTGCGGGCGGTACGAACTTATATATCGATTCGCTCATCGCGGGGCTCGACTTTGCCGACAGGGCGGAGGATGCCGCTCTGCGCGAAGGCTTAAATAAGCAGTATGACGATATCGGCGGCGAGGCGATGCTCGAGCACCTTCGCGGCTTTGACCCAGAGCGGGCGGCAAAGCTCCACCCGGCCGACAAGCGCCGCATCGTGCGCGCAATTGAGATATACACCCTCACGGGCGAAACGATAACGCGCCACGACGAGGAGACTAAAAAGCGCCCGAAGCGCTATGACGCAGTGAAGATAGCCCTCACCTTTGCCGATCGCGCCGTGCTGTACGACAGGATAAATACGCGCGTGGACAAAATGGTCGCCGACGGACTTTTTGACGAGGTCAAGGGACTTCTTGACCGGGGCCTTTCGCCGGAGAGCACCGCCATGCAGGCCATAGGTTATAAGGAGCCCGCGGCGTATTTCAGAGGCGAAATGTCAAAGGACGAGGCTACAGAGCTCATAAAGCTCTCCTCGCGGCGCTACGCAAAGCGCCAGCTCACATGGCTGCGGCGCGACGAGACCGTCCAGTGGCACTTTTCAGAGGCGCTTTGACGCTTCTACCGATACATTTATTGCGGTCGCCCGGTATCGATATTGCTGACCAAACCATACAGCCGTCGCTTCCCGCAGGTGCGGTGCAGAGCTTGCAGTCGACCGGTGTCGATGCTGCCGGCAAAACCGCAGCAAGCGGATAGCGCGATAGATGGTCGAGGTGCTTAATATCTGACCGGGATTCTCCAAACGGAAGCGATTGGCGATCGCTTCAGGCGGCCACATATTGCGGAGCTTTTCAAGCGTGTAATCATACTGCGGAGTGCCCGGCTTTAAGGCAGTTCGGCGTTGCTGTCTTCGGCGGCAGATCGTCAGAACCTGAGCGCGCCGGTGATGGTAGCCCTTTGAGCTGCTGTTGCGTTTGACTTCGCGGCTGATCGTGGACGGATCTCGGCCGAGCCTGCGAGCGATCTCGCGTATGCCGAGGCCTTCTTTGGGCTGTCAGCTATCAACTATCTATCAACAAAGACGAATTTCGACCGAATATTCATGCTTTGTGCTTTATGATGTTCCTGTCAAATCTACATAGACAGGAGCATGAAAAAATGCAAAAGACACAGAATTTACAGGACGCATTCCTCAACCAGCTTCGCCGCGAAAGGACAAACATCACGGTGTTTCTCGTAAACGGCTTTCAGATGCACGGCGTTATCCGCGCCTACGACGGCTTCACCGTCGTGCTCGACTCAGACGGCAGGCAGCAGCTTATCTATAAGCACGCGATATCGACGATAATCCCGCCCAGACCCGTCGAGCTCAACGCGCAGGAGTGAAAAAGGGCGCATCGTATCTGAGGTACGCGGCCTGCGCCGTGTTCATTGCTGCCGCGGCGTGGACGCTCGCGTTTTTCGTCACGCGCGAGCAGTCGCCGAAAACGGTGACGGCCGAGCGAGCCGACGTTACGCTCAGTGTCCTTGCCGAGGGCGCGGTCTGGCGCGACGAGACGATCGTCGTGTGCGATGACGAAAACGCCTACCTTGCGCATAAGACCGGCGACACGGTATCCGGCGGGGGCGTCGTCGCCGTGCCGGAGGATATGCAGGACGCTTATTTTGAGCATCTTGCCCTCTCCGGAGGTGCGCCACCCGATAAAATCGAGATGCCGAGCCTTACCTACGCCCCGCAAAGCGGCATTTTCAGCACATTTGTCGACGGGCTCGAGGGCGCATCCCGCGAGGAGATAAGCTCCGCCGAGCCGTTTATCCCGCGGGGCGCAGTGGGCAAAATAGTCTCGGGCGGCTGGTATTTCATCGCCGACACGCCCGAATACGGCAAATTCCGCACGGGGCAGAGCGTTTATCTCTCGCTGCCGGACGAGTGCGCGGCGACGGTCGTCTCCGCCGGCGACGGCAGGATAGTTCTGCGCTGCCGCGCTTGTCTTGAGGACGTTCTGAACACGCGCCGCGCGGCGTTTAAAATAACGCTGTCCGAGGCGCAGGGGATAAAGATCCCCGAAAAGGCGCTGCATCACGACGAGGACGGAACATTTGTCTACGTCCTGCGTGCGGGGATCCCCGAGCGCTGCGGCGTCGAGATCATCCAGACCTGCGAGGGCTACTGCCTCGCAAGGGAGAATGAGATTCATGAAAACATGCAGATAGTTTTGGATTAAATTTAAGACTAAACATGCTGACGGGAGTCGAACACCTGCCGCCTGTCAGCCGAGACAATAAAGAGTTTAAATAAAAATAATGATAAAGCTGGGATAAAAGATGAGTATCACAGAAAACGTAAAAACCGTAAAACAGCGCGTAGCGGAGGCCGCCGTCAGGAGCGGCAGAGCGCCGGAGGAGGTGCGCCTTTGCGCGGCGACGAAGATGAACGACGCACCCCGTGTGCGCGAGGCGGTAGAGGCCGGGGTGGATATCTGCGGCGAGAACCGCGTGCAGGAGCTGACCGAAAAGTATGAGCAGGGAGCCTACACGGGCTGTCCGCTGCACTTCATCGGCCATTTGCAGAAAAATAAGGTAAAATATCTTATAGGAAAGGTGCAGCTTATCGAGTCGGTCGACTGCATGGAGCTTCTGGAGGCCATCGACAAAAAGGCAAAAAGTATGGGCATTGTCCAGGACGTGCTGCTGGAGGTGAATATAGGCGGCGAGGCGGCAAAGTCCGGCTTTGCGCCCGATGAGCTCGAGCAGTACCTGCCTCAGATGGCGCAATTTTCCGCCGTCAGGGTGCGCGGATTGATGGCAATACCCCCAATTTGCGAAAAAACGGAAGAAATTCGCCCATATTTTCGCTCAATGAAGCAGCTTTTTGTTGACATTGGAGCAAAAAAATACGATAATGTCTCTATGGACTTTCTGTCCATGGGCATGAGCGCGGATTTTGAGACTGCGATCGAGGAAGGCGCGAACATCGTCCGCGTCGGCACCGGCATTTTCGGAGCAAGACATTACTGAGAAGACACTAAGCATAAAGGAGGTCGTGCAATGGCCTGGCTTGATAATATTCGCAACGCTATGCACCCTTACGATGATGATTATATAGAAAACGAAGAGCGCGCCGCCGAGGAGGAGTTCAGTCAGGAGCCCGATGCTCCCGCCGAGGACGCCTTTGAGGAAAAGCAGCCGCGCCCCGTTTTTTCAAAGCGTGAGGCAAAGCCCCAGACGGGCTACTCCGCTCCCCCGCAGGAAAAGCAGAAGATGAAGCTCAAGTTTGTGCGCCCCGAGCAGTTTGACGAGGCGGCCGAAATAGCCGACAGCCTCCGCGCACGTCAGGCGGTGCTCATGAATCTTGAGATGACAGAGACCGATACAGCGCGCAGACTGCTTGACTTTTTGTCCGGCGCGGCGTATGCTCTCGGCGGCAGGGTGATGCGCGTTTCCGCGCAGGCGTATATAATCGCACCCACGAATGTCGACCTTGTCGGCGACGCGGTCGCCGATTTCGAGAGCGCGGGACTGTATTTTTAACAGGCACAGAAAGGTGGATTTTAAGATATGACTACTCCGCAGGAGATCCGTGAAAAGAGCTTTGATAAGGCAAGAAGCATGTTCGGCGGTTATGATATGGCGACCATCGACGAGTATCTTGACGAGCTGGCAAACGATTTCGAGGCCATGCAGAAGGAGAACCTTGTTCTCAAGAGCAAGATGAAGGTGCTTGTTGACAAGATCGAAGAGTACCGCACGAACGAGAGCGCCCTGAATCAGGCCATCCTCTCGGCGCAGAAGCTCAGCGTCCAGATCGAAAACGACGCGAGAACACGCAGCGCGAACATCGTCGCCGAGGCCGAGGCCAAGGCAGCGGCGCTGCTGGGCAATATCGACGACAGGATCGCCCAGGAGGAGTCCCGCCTTCAGGCCGCCAAGCTCAGCTCGGCGAAGTTCTTCGACAGCGCCCGCGAGCTGTGCCAGAAGCAGCTTCAGACGCTCGATACCCTCATGAAGGCCGCCGGCAGCGAGGTCGTAAAGCCCGAGGCCATACGAATACCGAAGGAGCAGCCCGCTCCCGTTTCCGAACCCACTCCCGCGGATTCCGGCAACACTCAGGTATTCAACTTTATAAAAGACGAGATCTGAGTTTTTGCCGAAGCGAACGCTTCGGCTACCGGCATTTGTATTATCGGCGAGTTCAAAGGCGTGCGGAAACATCGGCACGCCTTTTTTGTTTTTCCCGGCGGGAAAAACAAAATTAATAATGAATAGTGAGTAATGAATAATTGAGGTATTCGCTCAAAGAGCGAATGGAATTCGATATCGCCTCATCCGTCACCTACGGTGACACCTCCCCTTAAGGGGAAGGCAAAATGCAGGCTGCGCCTGCAAGTGAATAGTGAATAGGTAATAGTGAATAGGTGAGGTGTGCGCAGAGCGCACGGATTTGAATAGGCAACCCCACCGGCTATCAGCTGTCCGCTATCTACTTGCCGCGGTTTCCGCCGCGGCCTCGATACCGGGCGCTGCAAAAAATGTATAGGTGAGGCGTTAATGCGCCTCTAAAAAATGGAGGATAAATTTATGGCACAGAAGTATGACGCAACACTCAATCTCCCGAAGACCGAGTTCCCGATGCGCGCGGGACTGCCCAAGCGCGAGCCCGATATGCTCAAGCATTGGCAGGAGATGGACATCTACAACGAGATGCTTAAAAAGAACGAGGGCAAGCCCCTGTTCAACCTTCACGACGGCCCTCCGTTCTCCAACGGTGCTCTGCACATGGGTCACGCGCTGAACAAATCCATCAAGGACTTCATCACGCGCACTTACGCAATGCGCGGCTACTATACGCCGTACATCCCCGGCTGGGATAACCACGGCATGCCCATCGAGTCTGCCATCATCAAGGAGCAGAAGCTCAATCACAAGGCCATGAGCCTCGCCGACTTCCGCTCGGCCTGCCACGCATACGCCGACCACTACATCGACGTTCAGCGCGAGGGCTTCAAGCGCATGGGCGTTATCGGCGACTGGGAGCATCCGTATAAGACCATGGACCCCGGCTTTGAGGCGATGGAGACCCGCGTTTTCGGCAAGATGTATAAAAACGGCCACATCTACAAGGGCCTCAAGCCCGTTTACTGGTGCGCCCACGACGAGACCGCACTGGCAGAGGCCGAGATCGAATATAAGGACGATCCCTGCACGACCGTCTATGTCAAGTTCCCCATGCGCGACGACCTCGGCAAGCTGGGCGATCTGGACAAGTCCAAGCTGTACTTCGTCATCTGGACTACTACCATCTGGACCCTGCCCGGCAACCTCGCCATCGCCCTGCACCCGTCGGAGAGCTATGTCATCGTCAAGGCTCCCAACGGCGAGATGTATATCATGGCCGAGGCTCTGACCAAGAAGGTCATGGCTCTGGGCGGCTTTGAGGACTATGAGATCGTTGAAAGACACGAGGGTGCGTTCTTCGAGAACATGCTCGCAGACCATCCCTTCCTGCCCAAGACCAGCCGCCTCGTCCTGGCCGACTACGTCACCATGGACTCCGGCACCGGCTGCGTCCACACCGCTCCCGGCTTCGGCGCGGACGACTATCTGACCTGCAAGCGCTACGGCATGGACATGGTCGTTCCCGTCAACGATCAGGGCAAGCACACCGAATATGCCGGAAAGTACGCCGGCATGGGCACCGACGAGAGTAACCCTGTCATCCTCAACGACATGAAGGAAAGCGGCATGCTCTTCGCGTCCGAGGATATCATCCACAGCTACCCGCACTGCTGGAGATGCAAGCACCCGATCATCTTCCGCGCGACTCCGCAGTGGTTCTGCTCGGTCGACTCGTTCAAGGACGAGGCCACCGGCGCCTGCGAGGACGTGCGCTGGGTGCCGACATGGGGCAAGGACAGAATGAGAAGCATGATCCTTGAGCGCACCGACTGGTGCATCTCGCGTCAGCGCCGCTGGGGTCTGCCCATCCCCGTTTTCTACTGCGATGACTGCTCAAAGCCCGTCTGCACCGACGAGAGCATCGAGTCCGTCGCCAAGATCTACGAAAAAGAGGGCTCGAACGCATGGTTCGAGCGCGAAGCGGCAGAGCTCCTGCCCGAGGGCTTTACCTGCCCGCACTGCGGCGGTAAGCACTTCACCAAGGAGACAGACACACTCGACGGCTGGTTCGACTCCGGCTCCACGCACTACGCGGCAATGGAGCGCGATCAGGGCTTCTGGCCCGCCACGATGTACATCGAGGGTCTTGACCAGTACCGCGGCTGGTTCCAGTCCTCGCTGCTCGTCGCGGTCGGCGCACTCGGCCGCGGCGCACCGTTCAAGGAGTGCGTGACCCACGGCTGGACTGTCGACGGCGAGGGCAAGGCAATGCACAAATCCCTCGGCAACGGCATGGATCCGGCGGAGATCTTCGATAAGTACGGCGCGGACCTGCTGCGCCTGTGGGCAGGCTCCTCGGACTATCACGTCGACGTCCGCTGCTCAGACGAGATCTTCAAGCAGCTTAGCCAGAACTACCTCAAGTTCCGCAACACCGCGCGCTACTGCCTCGGCAACCTTGACGGCTTCGACGCAAACGAGCTCGTAAAGCCCGAGGATATGCTGGAGCTTGACAAATGGGCGATCACGAAGCTCAACAAGCTCATCGAGAAGGCCTTCGCCGCCTATGACGAGTACGAGTTCCACGTAGTGTCGCACCTTATCAACGACTTCTGCGTCGTCGAGCTTTCAAACTTCTACCTCGATATCATCAAGGACAGGCTCTACTGCTCCGGCAGAAACAGCCTCGAGCGCCGCAGCGCACAGACCGCGCTCTTCCTGATCCTCGATACGCTGACCAAGATGTTCGCGCCCATCCTCGCCTTCACCTGCGACGAGATCTGGCTCTCCATGCCCCATCGCGCCGAGGACGATGTGCGAAACGTTGTACTCAACGAGATGAACAAGCCCTTTACCGAGTATGCGCTCGACGACGCCGAGATGGCGAAGTGGGACGCGCTCATCTCCGTGCGCAGCGACGTCAACGGCGTTCTCGAAAAAGCCCGCGCCGATAAGCGCATCGGCAAGCCCCTCGAGGCTTCCGTCACCCTGCGCGCCTCCGGCGAGAGCAAGGCCGTGCTCGATAAGGTCTCCGACATGGATCTCAAGGAGCTGCTCATCGTTTCCGAGTGCCTCATCGCCGAGGACGACGCGTCCGACGAGACCGCAGTCACCGCCGTCGGCTCGAATAACCCCGGCCTGACCGTCTCCGTCAAGGAGGCCGAGGGCACGAAGTGCCCGCGCTGCTGGATGCACTCCAAGGCCGCCGACCCCGAGACAGGCCTCTGCCCCCGCTGCAAAGCCGTTTTAGAGGCGAATTAAGGCTGTTGCCGATACGGTGATTGCGCAAGCCCGGTATCGCACCTGTCGGCAAAACCGTAAAGCTGTCGCTTACCGCGAGGAAGATGCAAAAATTTTGTCGTACTCACGGGATGCTGAACGCTATGGTTTTCACCTCAGTTCCGATACCGGGCAGCTGTGAAATGCGTATTGGGATAGACTCAATACGCCAGTAAAAAAGAGAATGCAGATTTAAGTCTGCACTCTCTTTTTAGTGGCGCACCTACATTGTACCGATACGCTTTCGCGTCAGCCCGACTGGGGAGTGTCGGCGAAAACCGCAAAAACGGGCGAGCATTGCTCGCCCGTTTTTTACGGTTTTCTCTGTACCAACCTGTCGGGACATCGTAATATACGTATAGGTACAGTGTCCGTGTGCCTCTAAAAATGCGCCACTAAAAAGTTGACATCACGTTAACAGTTTGTTAAACTATCTTTTGCGCGCAAATTAACGCGTAATTAACATCAAAGGATGAGAGATACAAATGAAAATCGTAAAAGCATATAACAGCGTGAGCCTCGTGCTGCGCATAGTTATCGGCATGGTCATCGGCGCGGCGCTTGCGCTGCTTATCCCCAACGCGGCCAACACCGCACCCGGCATCGGCATCCTCGGCGAGCTGTTTGTCGGCGCGCTGAAGGCAATTGCGCCTCTGCTGGTGTTCATACTTATCATCAGCGCGCTGGCGCAGTCGAGAGAAAAGATGGGCAAGCAGTTCGGCACCGTTATAGTGCTGTACCTCTTCTCCACCTTCCTCGCCGCGGCCATCGCTGTTGTGGCAAGCTTTATCTTCCCCGTGAGCATCACCCTCACCGACGCTGCCTCCAATGAAGCGCCCGACAGCTTCGCTGCCATCTTCACCGGACTTCTCAACAACGTCGTTGCAAACCCGATAGGCTCCATAGTTTCCGGCAACTACCTCGGCGTTCTGTTCTGGGCCGTCGTTCTCGGCTTTGCGTTCAAAGCCTCGTCCGACACGACCAAGAAGTTCCTCGCCGACGCGTCCGAGGCCGTCACCAAGGCCGTGCGCTTTGTTATTAACCTTGCGCCCTTCGGCATCCTCGGTCTGGTATTCTCCGCGGTTTCCACCAGCGGCCTTGCCATCTTCACCGAGTACGGCAAGCTGCTGCTGATCCTCGTCGGCTGCATGCTGGTCGCGGCGCTCGTCGTAAACCCCATCATGGCCTTCATCGTCATCCGCAAGAACCCTTATCCGCTGGTGTTCAGGTGCCTGAAGGAAAGCGGCGTGACCGCGTTCTTCACCCGCTCCTCGGCGGCTAACATCCCCGTCAATGTGAACCTGTGCGAGAGCCTCGGCCTCGACAAAGAGTTCTATTCCGTATCCATCCCCCTCGGCGCGACCATCAACATGGCGGGCGCCGCGGTCACCATCACGGTTATGACTCTCGCAGCTGTGCACACCCTCGGCATGACCGTCGAGCTTCCCGTTGCGATCATTCTGTCGGTCATGGCGGCTCTCGGCGCGTGCGGCGCATCCGGCGTTGCGGGCGGTTCGCTTCTGCTGATCCCCATGGCCTGCTCTCTGTTCGGCATCTCCAACGACGTCGCCATGCAGGTCGTCGGCGTCGGCTTCATCATCGGCGTTATCCAGGACTCC
Source organism: Clostridiales bacterium (assembly GCA_004558025.1). GTDB lineage: Bacteria > Bacillota > Clostridia > Oscillospirales > Oscillospiraceae > F23-B02. Next base: position 26,842 of record SFEG01000012.1, on the reverse strand, counting down.
GTCGAGACCGCGATAAACTCCTCCTCCGACGCGCTGTTCACCGCCGTAGCGGAATTCAAGCAGTGGCGCAAGTCCGGCAAAGAGATCACTTTTTAATAGCGTATTGAGGCACCTGCCGATACGGTGATTGCGTCAGCCCGGTATCGAAGCTGCGGAGGAAACCGCGAAACTGCCTCATTCCGTTAGTGCAGCGAAAGCTTTGCGTCAGCCCGGTATCGCGCCTGCCGACGAAACAGTCACAAAGGACGTGGTCGGAACTGAAATCTATAGGGGCGGGCATTGCCCGCCCACTTTTTGTTTCCAGCGCACTCCCCGGTCGTGCCGACGCAAAATACGTATCGGCAGAAGCGCTAAAGCGCCACTAAAAAACGGATGGCGTCTGGGGGAGACGTCATCCGTTAGTGGGGTGGAGAAAGGAGATCTTAATAATGTTGAACGAGGCGCCCTTGCGCGTGTTGGGGGGATAAATGCGCGGCGCCGTTCACCTGTAAAGACGCAATATTGCCGCAAATCTTGCACAAAATGCCGAAATAGCAGCAAAAAAGCTCCCGCTTCATTGAAGCGGGAGCTTTGATCTTATAATCAGTCGGTCACATAGGGCAGGAGAGCGATCTGACGGGCTCTCTTGATAGCCTCGGTGAGCTGGCGCTGATGCATTGCGCAGGTACCGGTGGTACGACGGGGAAGGATCTTGCTGCGCTCGGACATGAAGCGGCGGAGCTTAGCGGTATCCTTATAGTCGATGCTGGTGGCCTTATCTACGCAAAACTGGCAGACTTTTCTGCGCTTGCGGTTCTTGGGATTGTTCTTATCGAAAGCCATTAGCTGTATCCTCCTATATTATTTTTAAAACGGCAGTTCGCCGTCATCGTCGCCAAGCTCGGAAAACGCCGACGCGCCCATCGAGGGGCTCGGAGCGTCGTAGCTTGAAGCATGACGGGGCTCACCGCGCATGTCGCCGCCTTCGCGGCGCTTGCTTTCGCCGAAATACATGTTGTCGACAACGACCTCTGCGCTGCGGCGCTTGCCGCCCTCGCGGTCGGTCCAGTCGCGGATCTGCAGTCTGCCGGAAACGACAGCCATGCTGCCCTTGGCGAAATACTTGCTGACAAATTCAGCGGTAGAGCGCCATGCGACGCAGTCGATAAAATCGGTCTGCTTTTCGCCGCTGTCACGGCCGCCGAAATCGCGGTCAACGGCAAGGGTGAACGATGCGACGGGAGTCTGCGACTGAGTGTATCTCAGCTCGGGGTCACGGGTCAGGCGGCCCATGATCGTGATGTGGTTAAGCATAACTCGTCTCCTTACTCAGCACGCAGGGTGATCAGGCGACGCATAATGCCGTCGGTGATGCCGAGGATACGGTCCAGCTCTGCGGGGAAATCCGCGCCGCTGGTGAACTTCATCAGCACATAGTAGCCTTCCGAAATGTAGTTGATCTCGTAAGCGAGCTTGCGCTTACCCATCTCCTCCAGTTCGTCCAGGGTACCATGAGCCTCAACGAGCGCTTTGAACTTCTCGACGACGGCAGCGGTCTGCTCCTCGGTGAAGTTCGGGTTGATGATGTACATTACTTCGTACTTCTCAGTTGCTTTTGCCATGGTTTGCACCTCCTTCTGGTCTTTTGGCCCCCGAGCTCGTCGGGAGCAAGGATAGTCTGCACATACCGGCAGACCATAACATTATATATGATTTTGCCGGAATGTCAAGCCCTTTTGCGCGGCCGCGCCGCACAAAAGGGCTTGAGAACGGATAGCGGATAGCCGATCGTATCGGCATTATCTGACTGCCTTTTCGAGCTTTTCGATGCCGACGCGCAGGCGGCGGAGCGTCTCGTCCTTGCCGAGGATGCGGCATATCTCAACAGCGCCGCCGGGCGTTACGGCCTTTCCGGCCGCAGCGATACGCACAGGCCACATGACCTTCGCGTTCTTGCACTCGCACTTTTCGGCCATGCCGGTCATCGCGGCGAGGATGCTCTCGTCGTTCCAGTCGGGCAGCGCCTCGAAAATGGGCAGCATTTTTCGCAGCATCTCAAGAGAGCCCGCCTCGTCGGTCTTGCTCTTTTTGTGGATGTACAGCGCCGTGTCGTACTCGGGCAGCTCGTCGAAGAAATCGAGCTTTTCGGGTATATCGGTCAGGACCTCGGTGCGCTGCTGCAAAAGTGCGGCAATGGCGGCGGGGTCGATCTCCGGATTTTTGACCGCGCGGCGGATGAAGGGCTCGGCGGCCTTCGCGAAGGCCTCGGGGCTCATGGCGCGTATGTATTCGGCGTTAAAATATTTGAGCTTTTCTATATCGAATATGGCCGGGGACTTGGAGATGCCCTTGAGATCGAATATCTCGGCCATTTCGCGCATGGTGAATATCTCGCGCTCGCCGCCGGGGCTCCAGCCGAGCAGTGCCACGTAGTTTACGACGGCGTCGGTGAGATAGCCCTGCGCTATGAGGTCTTCATACGAGGGGTCGCCGTGGCGCTTACTCATCTTGTTGTGCGCATCGCGCATGACGGGCGAGCAGTGGACATAGGCCGGAATGCTCCATCCGAAGCCCTCGTACAGAAGATTATACTTCGGCGAGGAGGACAGATACTCCGAACCGCGCACGACGTGCGTTATGCCCATGAGGTGATCGTCGACGACGTTTGCGAAGTTATAGGTCGGCAGGCCGTCGCGCTTTATGAGCACCTGATCGTCGAGCGTCGAGTTTTCAACGGTGATGTCGCCGAATATCTCATCATGGAAGGTGGTGCTGCCCTCCTCGGGTATCCTCTGGCGGACGACATAGGGCTCGCCGGCTGCGGCGCGCCTGTCGCTTTCCTCACGGCTCAGGCCGCGGCAGGGATCGGCGATCTTTTCAAAGCCCTCGGTCTCCTCCTGCTTTTCGCAGAAGCAGCGGTAGGCGTGACCCTTTTCGATGAGAAGCTCGGCGTATTTGCCGTAAAGACCGCGGCGCTCGGTCTGAACATAGGGACCCACGGGGCCTCCGACATCGGGACCCTCGTCGTGATCAAGGCCGCACTGCGCCATCGTGCGGTATATAACGTCGACAGCGCCCTCAACGTAGCGCTCCTGATCGGTGTCCTCAATGCGCAGAATGAACTTTCCGCCGTTGTGACGCGCGATCAGCCAGGTGTACAGCGCCGTGCGCAGATTGCCGACGTGCATATAGCCCGTGGGGCTTGGAGCAAATCTCGTGCGCACCTCACCCTTGGGTATGCGCGCCTCCATTTGCTCGAACCATGTCATATCCATAAATAATTCCTCCGAAACATAGATACAAACAGTGTAAAATGCTTTTTGGCGGTTGTCAAGTGAGAAGTAAAATGATACAATGTTAAATTGATTTATTGGCTTTAAATTTAGGAGATAACAAAAATGGAAGAGATAAAAAAGAAAATAATGCTGTCGGGCATCCAGCCCTCGGGCGATCTGCACCTCGGAAACTACCTCGGAGCGGTGAAAAACTGGGGAGCGAGAGCAGAGGAGTTTGACTGCTATTACTTCATGGCAGACCTGCACACGCTCACGGTGCGCCAGGATCCCAAAATGCTTCGCCGCCGCAGCCTCGAGCAGCTTGCGCAGTACATCGCCTGCGGCATAGATCCGGAGAAGAACGTCCTGTTTCTGCAAAGCCATGTGCACGAGCACGCCGAGCTCGGCTGGATACTCAATTGCTATACCATGTTCGGAGAACTCAGCCGCATGACGCAGTTTAAGGATAAGTGCGCAAAGAATGCCGACAACATAAACGGCGGCCTTTTCACCTATCCAAGCCTCATGGCGGCCGATATCCTGCTGTATCAGGCCGATTACGTTCCCGTCGGCGAGGATCAGCGCCAGCACTGCGAATTGACGCGCGATATCGCCGTGCGCTTTAACAACATCTACGGCGAGACCTTCAAGGTGCCCGAGGCCTACGTTCCCAAGGCCGGAGCACGCGTCATGGGTCTCGGCAATCCGACCTCGAAGATGAGCAAGTCCGATCCCAACGGCTGCGTTTTCCTTATGGAAAAGCCCGAGGATATAGCGAGAAAATTCAAGCGCGCGATAACCGACTCCGACACGGAAAACTGCGTGCGCTTCGATCAGGCCAATAAGCCCGGCGTTTCAAACCTCATGAACATCTACTCCGCCGTCACCGGCAAGAGCTTTGAGGAGATAGAAAAGGAATTTGCCGGCTGCGGCTACGGCGTGTTCAAGCCCGCCGTCGGCGACGCCGTCATCGAGACTCTGCGCCCCATACGCGAGGAGGCCACGCGCCTGCTCAATGACAAGGCGTACCTGTGCAGCGTTTACACCGAGGGCGCGCAGAAGGCAAGCTTCATCGCCCGCAAGACCCTCCGCAAGGTCTACAAAAAGGTCGGCCTCGTCGAAAAGCCTTTTTAAACTCAATATTTTCATTCAAATCCCGGAGATACAGATATGATAGATCTCAGTTTTGACGTCTGGAAGAACATATTGCTCGCGCTTGCCGTCGCGTTCGTCATTTCCTTTGCCGCGACGCCCGTTGTCAGCTCCTTTGCCAAGAAGGTCGGCGCGATCGACATTCCGGACAAAAAGCGCCATATACACAGTCACCCGATACCCCGCATGGGCGGACTTGCGATATTCCTCGGCTTCCTGCTGTCCGTTCTGCTGTTTGCAAACATCACGCCGCAGGTGCGCGGTATACTTTTGGGCGCTATCCTCATCGTCGTTGTCGGCGCCATCGACGACGTGATGAACTTAAACGCCTGGCTCAAGTTCTGCGTGCAGATAGTCGCGGCAGTCATCGCGGTTTTGTCCGGCGTTATCATAAACGTCGTGTCGAATCCCCTCCTGATAACCAGCGAGCAGGCCGTCACCATCGGCATTCTCGCCGTTCCCGTGACAGTGCTGTGGATAGTCGGCGTAACGAACTCCGTTAACCTCATCGACGGGCTTGACGGCCTTGCCTGCGGCGTTTCGGCGATAGCGTCGATGACGATGCTTGTCGTGTCGCTCCTCGTTTCGGACGCAAACATAAACGTCGCTGTGATCCTCGCCGCACTCGTCGGCGGCTGCCTCGGTTTTATACCTTATAATTTAAACCCCGCGAAGATATTCATGGGCGATACCGGCGCGCTGCTTCTGGGCTACGTCCTTGCAACGGTGTCCGTCATCGGCATGTTTAAGTTTTACGCTATCGTCACCTTCGTTCTGCCGGTGCTCGCGCTGGCCGTTCCGCTTTCGGACACGATATTTGCCTTCACGCGCCGCATCCTGCACGGGCAGAGCCCCTTCCATGCCGACAGGGGACATTTCCACCACAAGCTGCTGGACATGGGCCTTAACCAGAAGCAGGCCGTCGCCGTGCTGTACGCGGTTTCGGCCATTCTCGGTCTCGCGGCGGTGCTTCTGACCTCGACGGGCATCGTGCGCATCATCGTTGCGCTCATCGCCTTTGCCATCGCCGTGTGCGTGTGGCTGTTCGTGTTCAGGCACAATAACAATATTCACCCCCTGCCGCATGAAAAGCCGGCGGATGAAGAGGGAAAGGACGGTGAAGCAAATGAATAAGCTCAAGGTCATGTCCGTTTTCGGGACTCGCCCGGAGGCGATAAAAATGGCGCCGCTCGCGCTGGAGCTCCGGCGCCGCGAGAGCATCGAAAGTCTCATCTGCGTCACCGCACAGCACCGCGAGATGCTCGATTCCGTCATGAACTGCTTCGGCCTTACGGCCGATGCCGACCTCAACATCATGGGAAAAAATCAGACCCTCACCGACGTCACCGTCAAGGCGCTCAAGGGGCTTGAGGGCTGCTTTGCCGAATTTGAGCCCGATCTCGTCCTCGTCCATGGCGACACGAGCACGACCTTTTCCGCCGCGCTGGCTGCATTTTACGCGAAGATCCCCGTCGGCCACGTCGAGGCAGGTCTGCGCACCTATGACCGATACAGCCCCTTCCCAGAGGAGATGAACCGCTGTCTCGTCGGCCGCCTTGCGACGCTGCACTTCGCGCCGACGTCGAAAAATGCCGAAAACCTCCGCGCCGAGGCCGTCACCGGCGACATTTTCGTCACCGGCAACACCGTCATCGACGCGATGCGATACACCGTCGGCGACGGCGGCTTTACATCGCCCGAGCTTAAAGATATCGACTTTTCCAAAAAGGTCGTCGCAATGACCTGCCACCGTAGGGAAAATTACGGTGAGCCGATGAAAAACATCTTCTCCGCCGTCCGCGAGGTCGCGCTCACGCACCCGGAGATAGAGGTGGTCTACCCCGTGCACATGTCGCCGATCGTGAGAAGCGCTGCGCGCGAGCAGCTTGCAGACCTTGAAAACGTCCGCCTCATAGAGCCCCTGGACGCGATGGATATGCACAGGCTCATGAGCGCAAGCTACATGGTCATGACTGACTCCGGCGGCATTCAGGAGGAGGCGCCCTCGCTGGGTAAGCCCGTGCTTGTCCTGCGAAGGGAAACCGAGCGCCCCGAGGCCGTCGCGGCGGGCACCGTCAAGCTCACGGGCGTTGAGCGCGCGGATATCATCCGCGATGCAGACGAGCTTCTCACGGGGGGCGAGATGTATCAGCGCATGGCGCACGCCGTCAACCCCTACGGCGACGGGCACGCCTGCGAGCGCATCGCCGACGCGATAGAGTTCTCCTTCGGCCTGCGTGAGGACAGACCCTCCGAATTTTCAGTAACGCGCTAAATATACGGGCGAGCCCTGCTCGCCCGTTTTTTTAGAGGCGCACGGACATTGTGCGGATACGGTGATTGCGGCTGCCCGGTATCGAGAGCGCGAAGAAAACCGTGAAACTGACGCGCCCCAACACTGCTGCGGTTTTATCCGTACTCACCGGTCGGGCTGACGCAAGAAATGTATCTGTATGTGCGCCAATGCGCCTCTGATTTTACACCAACTTTACATTCGGGCGCTATTTTACATTACGCTTTACATATAAAATTAAGGCAAAGCGAGGTAATGACAATGATATTTTGCGTTGAAGACGACGCGGGCATCAGAGATCTTATGATATACACGCTCAACGCCTCCGGCTTCCGGGCCACGGGCTTCGGCAGCGCAAAGGAATTTTACTCGGCGCTCGCGGACACCGTGCCCGAGCTCATAATGCTCGATATAATGCTTCCGGGCGAGGACGGCATTTCCATACTCAAGCGCCTGAAGGCCGATCCGCGCACGGCCGACGTGCCGGTCATCATGGCAACGGCCAAGGGCAACGAGTATGACAAGGTCATCGGCCTCGACCTCGGCGCGGACGACTATCTTGCAAAGCCCTTCGGCATGATGGAGATGGCCTCGCGTGTGCGCGCGGTGCTGCGCCGCAGCGGAAAGGCGGCGGATACAAAGCCGCAGCTCGTTCGCATCGGCGGGCTCGAGATGAACCTCTCGGAGCACACCGTGACCGCCGACGGGCAGCGCGTTCAGCTCACGCTCAAGGAATACGAGCTGCTGCACATCTTCATGACAAACCCCGGCCGGGCGTTTACGCGCGAGCAGCTGCTCTCGGCCGTGTGGTGCGAGGATTTTCTCGGTGAAACGCGCACTGTCGACGTTCACGTCGGCACGCTGCGGCAGAAGCTCGGCCGGTGCGGCGCGTATATCCGCACAGTGCGCGGCGTAGGCTACCGAATGGAGGAGTAGAGCATGACAAAACGCATCTTCCGCTCGATATTCACGGTCGCCGCCGTCATACTTCTGGCGTCGTTCGTGCTGATAACGGGCGTACTGTACGAATACTTTTCAAATAAGCAGGTCGATCAGCTGAATATGCAGACGCATCTTGCCGCGCAAGGGCTCGAGGCCGCCGGCGAGGATTACCTTTCCGATATGGACATCTCCGGCTGCCGCCTGACCTGGATCGCCGCCGACGGCACCGTGCTGTACGACAGTCAGGCCGAGCAGTCGGGCATGGAAAACCACGCCGACCGCGAGGAGGTCCGGCAGGCGCTCAAAACCGGCCACGGCGAGAGCATGCGTTACTCGACAACGCTCATGGAGCGCCAGATTTATTCGGCCGACCGCCTGTCCGACGGCACGGTCGTGCGCATTTCCGACACGCAGTACACGCCGCTGACGCTTATCCTCGGCATGATACAGCCGGTCATCATCATCGCGCTTATTGCGCTTCTGCTGTCGCTGCTTCTTGCCTCGCGCATGGCAAAGCGCATCGTAAAGCCCTTAAACGAGATGAGCCTCGATAACGCCGAGAAGATCGAGACATACCCCGAGCTCGCCCCGCTGACCGACAAGCTCAAAAGCCAGCAGAATCAGCTGCGCGAGCAGGAAAAGGAGCTGCGCCGCCGCCGCGACGAGTTCGACGCCGCGACCGGCAGCATGACCGAGGGGCTCGTGCTTCTCAACGAGCAGGGCAGCGTCCTGAGCATAAACAAGGCCGCGACGAAGGCGCTGGACATAGGCCGCTACTGCATAGGAAAGGACATCCGCGCACTCAGCGAGGAGCCCCGGCTGCGCGAGACGGTCGAAAAAGCGCTCGGCGGCGAGCACGGCGAGGCGCACATCACCCTCGGCGGCGTGAGCTACAGGCTGTACGCAAGCCCCGTCACCTCCGGCGACAGGGTTGCGGGAGCCGCGCTTCTGATGCTCGACACGACCGAAAAGGAAAAGGCCGAACAGCTGCGGCGCGAGTTCTCCGCCAACGTTTCGCACGAGCTGAAATCGCCGCTGCACACCATATCCGGCTGCGCGGAGCTTTTGGCCAACGGCATCGTAAAGCCCGAGGATGTGCCTCATTTTCTCAGCCAGATACAGTCCGAGTCGAAGCGAATGATCGCTCTGATCGAGGACATTATAAAGCTTTCGCACCTGGACGAGGGCGCGGAGGACATGCAGCGCGAGGACGTCGACCTTCTTTCCGTCGCGCGGCGTGAGGCCGGTAATCTTTCACAGGCCGCCGAGGACGCCGGCGTTACGCTCACGGTCTCCGGCGAGAGCGCCGTCATAAACGGCATACCGCAGCTTTTGGCCGCAATAGTCCACAATCTCTGTGAGAACGCGATAAAATACAATCATCCCGGCGGCTTTGCCCGCGTGAACGTCCGCCGCGAGGGCAAAAAAACGCTGCTGACCGTCGAGGATGACGGCATCGGCATCCCGCCCGAGGAGCAGCAGCGCATTTTCGAGCGCTTCTATCGCGTCGACAAGAGCCACTCGAAGGAGGTCGGCGGAACGGGTCTCGGTCTTTCGATAGTCAAGCACGCCGCGGCGCTGCACAACGCGAGGATTTCCGTCGTCTCCGCCCCCGACAGAGGCACGACGATCACCCTTGCTTTTTAGAGGCGCATTGACGCACCTACGGATACGCATATTGCGGTTGCCCGGTATCGGAACATCGGCAGAAACCACGGCGTTTCGCGTAACGCAAGATTGTGCTGATTTAGTGCAAAGCCTTTGCCCGCACCGTTTCCCATGGTTTCCTCCGCGCCCTCCGTTCGGGATATCGCAACAACTGTATCGGTAAAATGTAAAAACGCCTCTAAAAAAGAGAGTGCAGATCAAAAATCTGCACTCTCTTTTGGCTATCTGCTGTCCGCTCGCCGAGGTCAAGACAGCGGTCTTAAAAATTCATGGAGGGCGGTTAGGTATGCCTCGCGGTCGAGCATGTAGCTCAGGCCGTGGCCGGCGTGGGGAACGATGAGCAGGCGCTTATACTGCGCCGCGCTTGCCTCGTAGTTTTCGCGGCTCATGCGGCAGGGCACGAAGCGGTCGTCATCGCCATGGATGAAGAGCACGGGGATCGTGCTGCGGCGCAAAGCGTCGGGCGCGGAGGCGGAGCTCAGGTCAAAGCCGCAGAAAAGTCTTGCGCCGAGGCGCGCGAGCGCGAAGATGAGCCGAGCGGCCGGAACGTGATGCTCGCGCAGAACGGAGAGGATTATATCCCTCGGCGAGGTATAGCCGCAGTCGGCGACGATGCCGCAAACGCCCTTGGGAAGCGGCAGATCGGCCGCCATGAGCACCGTAGCCGCGCCCATGGAGATACCGTAGAGGTAGATCTTCACGTCATCGCCGAAGCGCCCGGCGGCGTAGTTTGCCCAGTAAAGGCAGTCAAAGCGCTCATTCACGCCGAAGGAGAGGTACTTTCCTCCGCTCTCGCCGTGGGCGCGCTGATCGACGAGCAGGACGTTGAAGCCGCCGTCGAGCCCCTCGCGCAGTCCGCCGCAGAAATCGCGCTCGGCCGCGCTTTTGTAGCCGTGCATCATTATCTGCACCGGCGCTTTGGGGTCTGCCGCGGCATAGAGCTTCGCGTGAAGGCGCAGACCGTCGAAGGATGTGATGAAAACATCCTCGTATGGAACGGCGAGCGCTGCGCGTATCATTTTTTCCGACTGCTCGCGGTAAGGATTATACTGCTCGTCATCGGGCATATAAAAGACGTCCTCTTCCCTGCGCGGCGGAACGCGGCAGCCGAAAAACACCGCTATATATGACACCGCGAGCGCCAGAGCGCCCGCGGCGGCGGGAATTGCTATCAAAAGCTTCATGCGATGAGCCCCAGAACGTGCTGCATCGCGATGGCGACGCCCGTTATGCCAAGCCAGCAGCAGAAGCCCAGAAGCAGGGGCTTGCCGCCGGTTTTTATGAGCTTGACGGGGTTCGTGTTCAGGCCGATGGCCGCCATGGCCAGGACTATCATGAACTTGCTCAGCTCCTTGAACGGCGTAAAAACGCTTGCGTCGACGCCCAGCGACTGCGCCATGGTCGTGACGACCGAGGCGAGGATAAAGTAGAGGATGAACATCGGGAAAACGCTCTTTATGCTGACCTTTTTGCCCGACTCTCCGGCCGATTTTTTCGACCTGATGAGCGCGAGCACGAGAGTGATGGGGATGATGGCGAGCGTTCGCGTGAGCTTGACGGTGACGGCCTTATCCAGCGTCTGCGTACCCAGACCCCACATGCTGTCCCAGGTCGAGGCGGCGGCGGTGACGGAGGATGTGTCGTTCACGGCCGTGCCCGCGAAGATGCCGAAGGCCTCGCCGGAGGTGGTGGAAAAGCCGATGAGCGTACCCATGAGCGGGAAGATGAGCGCTGCGATGACGTTATAGAAAAATATGACCGATATTGCCTGCGCGACCTCCTCGTCGCTCGCGTCTATGACGGGAGCTGTTGCCGCGATGGCGGAGCCGCCGCAGATAGACGAGCCCACGCCGATGAGCGTTGATATCTTCGAGGGTATCTTCAGCGCCCTGCACATGATAAACGCGACCAGCAGCGAGGTCGTGATCGTGCTCAGGATAATGGGCAGCGACTGCACGCCCGTGCGGCCGATGACCGCGAGGTTCATGCCGAAGCCGAGCAGGATGACCGCCCACTGGAGTATCTTTTTGGACGTGAATTTGATGCCTGCCTCGAACGGTGCGCGGTTTTTCAGAAACAGGCCGACGATCATGCCGAGAAGGATCGAGATAACAGGCCCGCCCACGACGGCGAATTTCCGTCCGAGCAGCCAGGCCGGGACCGCGATAACAAGACACAGCAGCAGTCCCTTGAGTTTTTCTTTCATAGGGGTATTTCTTCTTTCTAAGCGAACTTGATGATTAAATAAGCAACGGCGGCGATCTGAACTATCGTCAGCAGCGGAAAGCCGATGGCGAAGCTTTTATGCAGCGTTTTGTGATGAAACGAGTACATTCCGACCGTGCCGCCGAGCGCCCCGCCGAGTATGGCGAAGGCGAACAGCGTTTTCTCCGGGATGCGGCGCTTCTGCATTTTCGCCAGCAGCTTGTCCGTGCCCATGAGGGCGCACAGCAGGATATTCACCGCCGCGAGGTAATAGGCAAGGTACTCCATCAGAGCTTAAACAGGTTAAGACCCACGTCGTCATCGTGGTATCTGTCAACCTCGCCGTCGATTATGGTGACTATCATCTCGCAGGTGGCAGAGACCATCGCGCGGTTAAGGTGCCCGCCGAAGACCTCGCCCTTTTCGTTGCCGGCAGACATGTGGATATGCGTGTAAAACTCGCCGTCCATGGTGTTTATCGTGCCAGTGAGGGAGACTATCTCGAAGGCGCCCTTAAATTCATTTGCGTAGTATTTTTTCTCCGCGGTGTTGAAAACGCCGACGGTGAAGTCGTTCGTCGCGCCCAGCGCCGTGACGGAGGCGAGCTTTATGTTCTCTTTCAATGCCAGCTCGCGTATTTTGTCGAGTATCTCCTCGCCGCGGTCGATGCGAACGACGATGGTGCTGCCTAATCTTTTGTACTTCATTTTTTATCTTCCTTTCTTCTTGCCGGGCTTTGCGCTTTTCTTCGGCTTGGGCTTTGCCCAGCCCTTGGCGTAGCCGGCTTTTTTGGTCATCTGCGGTTTTTCGGGCTCCTTGGGCTTTGCGGGAGCCTTTTGTCTCGGCGGACGGTCGGGGCGCACGAGGCACTCCGGCCCGTAGCCGATGAGGTCTTCTCTGCCCGCCTCCTTGAGAGCTTCGATGACGAGCTTGCGCTTATCAGGGCGCTTCCACTGCAAAAGCGCGCGCTGCATCGCCTTCTCGTGGAAGGTCTTCGCGACGTAGACGGACTTCATCGTCATCGGGTCAATGCCCGTGTAGTACATGCAGGTCGAGATCGTGCCCGGCGTGGGGTAAAAGTCCTGCACCTGCTCGGGCTGGCGGCCTTTTTTGTTGAGATACTCGGCCAGCGCGACGGCGTCACTGAGCGTGCTGCCCGGATGCGAGGACATGAGGTAGGGCACGACGTACTGCTCCTTGGAAAAGCGCGTGTTCATTTTTTTATACTTTTCCATGAAGCGCTCGTACACGTCGATGTGCGGCTTGCCCATGTAGTCGAGAACGCCGTCGATGCAGTGCTCGGGCGCGACCTTGAGCTGGCCGGAGATGTGGTATTTCACAAGCTCGGCGAAGAAATCGTCGTTTTTATCCTCGAGCATGTAGTCATAGCGGATGCCCGAGCGCACGAAGACCTTTTTTATGCCCGGTATCTGCCGCAGCTTGCGCAGCAGGGCGAGATAGTCCGAGTGATCGGCATCCAGATTCGGGCAGGGCGTCGGCGCAAGGCATCTCCTGTCGGCGCACATGCCGCATTTGGCCTGCTTTTTGCACGAATGGTGTCGGAAATTTGCCGAGGGGCCGCCGACATCATTTATGTAGCCCTTGAAGTCGGGGAATTTCGTCAGCGCCGTGACCTCGCGTATGACGCTTTCGTGGCTGCGGCTTGTGACCATTCTGCCCTGATGGAAAGCCAGGGCGCAGAAGCTGCATCCGCCGAAGCAGCCGCGGTTGTGGATGACCGAGAACTTGACCTCCTCGATGGCGGGAACGCCGCCGAGAGGCTCGTACATCGGGTGATACTGCTTTGTGTACGGAAGCTCGGCGACGCGGTCGAGCTCCTTTGTTTCGAGCGGCATCGCCGGGGGATTTACGATAAGATAACGCCCGTCGTGCTCCTGGATGAGCGCCCTGCCGCGCACGGGGTCGTGCTCAGCGTACTCAAGGCGCGTCGCGTCCGCGTAGAAACGCTTACTGTCGCAGACATCGGCAAACGACGGCAGCGTAACGCTCTCAAAAGCACAGTCGCCGGGCGAATGCGTTAAAATTGCCGTTCCGCGTATATCGCGCATCTCGGACACGGGAATTTTCTTTTTGAGCCTGCGAGCTATCTCGCGCGAGGCCGTCTCGCCCATGCCGTAGACGAGGATGTCCGCGCCCGAATCGACGAGGACGGATCTGCGCACCCTGTCTTCCCAGTAGTCATAGTGCGCAAAGCGACGCAGCGACGCCTCAAGGCCGCCGATGACGATGGGAACATCAGAGCCGAAGGCCTCGCGCGCACGGTTTGCGTAGACTATCGTTGCTCTGTCCGGGCGCAGTCCGGCCTTCTTGCCGGGCGAGTAGAAATCCTCGCTGCGGCGTTTTTTCGCGGCCGTGTAGTGCGCGACCATGGAGTCGAGGTTTCCCGCTCCTATCATAACGCCAAGGCGCGGCCTGCCGAAGGCCGCTATCGCCTCGGCCGAGTGCCAGTCCGGCTGCGCGCATATCGCCACGCGGAAGCCGTCGGCTTCCAGAACGCGGGCGATGACCGTCGTTCCGAAGCTCGGGTGATCGACGTACGCGTCGCCCGTTATGAGCAGAAAGTCGTACCACCACCAGCCGCGCTCGTGCATCTCGTCCTGCGAGATCGGCAAAAATTCAAGATCGTCTGTCATATAAGCTCTCCCCAATACCAGCCCGACGTGCCCTTGTGCTTGACAAGGCAGCCGCGCGAGGTCTCCTCCACGACGCTGACCTCGTCGCCCGCTTTAAGCTCGAGGACGAGATCGGTCGAATCGTTGCATTTGCAAAACTCCTCATCGGAGTAAAGGTACTTTGTCAGTATCTCCATCTCATAGCCCGTGCGGACATGGCGCACGAGGGAAAACTCTTTTCCCCGCCGCAGGACCTGCACGTCGTTGTCGCCCCAGCGGATGTAATAGCTTTTTTCGCTCCCGCGCTGCGCGGTCTTCACCCTGCGCACGGGGAAGGGGTCATAGGCCTCGAAAGAAAAATCCTCGCTGCCCTCGAAGGGGATAATGAGAGCGTTCAGCTGCCCGTCGTCCTTCAGCGAGCAGCCGCCGTCGATGGAGATGACGTGGTGCTCCCTGTCGATTATCGGGTTTGCGCAGACACGGTCGGGAAGATACAGCATCACCGGCCAGTGCCCGACGATGACCCACTTGTCGAAGCTGTAGCCATGGCTCATGAAATTATCGAATTTCATGCAGTCGCCGCCGAGCTGCCGCCCGATGGGGATATCCGGCCTTATGCCGCCGTGCACAAAGATATAGTGCGGCGTTTCGATGACATGCGGCAGAGCAAGCAGGAAGTCCCATTCGGGCTTAAACCGTGCCGAAAGCTCCGGGATAAGGGACGCAAAGTCGAGCTCCGGCGTTATCTCTATGCCCATCTCCGTCAGCATGTCCCACACGAGACCGCTTTTTTTAAACGTCATGTATTTTACTATGCGCTCATCCCAATAGCGGCGCTCGGCGTCGATAACGTCGGCCCAGGTGTCGCAGTTGCCGCAGACGGCATGGCAGTTGCCGCGCGTGGAGAGCTCCATTATAAATCTCAGCGTTTCGAGGCTGTTTTTCCCTTTTTCGAGAAAATCGCCGTCTATGATGAGCTCGTCGCGCTCGGAGAAATTGATCTTTTCGAGAAGCCCTCTGAAATAGGGCATATTCGCGTGTATATCCGAAACGGCGATGATGCGCCGTGCGCGCGTATCGAGTCTTTGGATGCGCGCGTTAACGTTCCACATTGACATTGCTATTCAAATCTCTTTTCCATGAGGTAAAGCGGCGCACCCGAGCCGGGCTCGCTGCCGAGGACGGTAAAGCCGAGGTTTTCGTAAAAGCTTATCGCCTTTTCATTTTCCGACGAGACGTGCAGCCGCACCTTTTCGCGGCCGAGCATCTCGTAATTTGTTATCGCGCGGCCGATAAGCTGCGTGCCGAGTCCCATCCCGCGCAAAGGCTCTTTTATGTACACAAGGCTCACCCAGCCGACTGAGGCGCCCTTTGAGCGCTCGGGGTCTGTTTCGATTATACCCGCAAGCTCGCCGTCGGAGCGGAAGGCTTTTAGGATCGCGCGCTTATCGGCGGCATAGTGCCGCTTTGCCGAGGCGAGATACGTCTCGGCGCTAAAGCCCTTTAGGTCGCCGTGCGCGGCTCTCCAGGAGGCGGCGTAGAATTCCTTATACGTTTCGCCCTCGCTGTTCGGGTCGAGCGGCTCATAGTAAAGGTTGTTGGGGTCTGCCCCGCGCGTCTCTTTTTTCCACCAGCTCTGCCGCGCAAAGGTCGAAAGCTCCGGCGGAAGGTGGGAGTTATCGTTATAATATTCGACCGTGAAGGCGCCATTATCGTATATGAGCTTGCTCACGGCGGTGTTGTCCCCGTGCGGGAGCGAGGGGATATCGCGGCTTTCAACATTTAAAATATACGCCAGAAGCGAGCGGATGGCCATGCCGTGCGATACAACGGCGACGGTTTTTCCCTCGTTTTTTACCGCTATCTCGGTAACGGCGGAGACGATGCGCACCGTGCACTCGGCGAAGGTCTCCGCGTTCGGTGCGTGCCACTGTGCGGGATCGTTGTTGAAATTGTCCATCTGCACAGGGTCAAATCTGTACATATCGCCGAAGCTCATGCCCTCGCACACGCCGAGATTTATTTCTCTCAGCCGCGGAGTGAGCTGCATCTCAAGCTCGTGATACTTCGTTATCGCACCCGCCGTCGTCACCGCGCGGCGCAGGTCGCTCGAATACAGCGCGTCGAGCCGAACATCCTTGAATCTCTCCGCGAGGCAGGCTATCTGCCTGTGTCCGCGCGGCGTTATGAAGCTGTTGTGCTGACCCTGCACGATGCGGTAGAGGTTTCCCTCGGCCTCCGCGTGGCGTATCATGTAGATAGTTGTCATTTGCCTTGACCTCAAATACTAATTAATATATAATATTATAATATCATATTATATTTATCTTTCCCTAAGAAATCAAGTGGGGGCAAACGTGAGAGTTTTACATCTTATCTCCGGCGGAGACTCGGGCGGAGCGAAAACGCACGTCCTTTCGCTGCTGCATAGCCTTAACGAGCATATCCGCGCAGACCTTGTCTGCTATATGGAGGCAGAGTTTTCAAAGGAAGCGCGCGAACTGGGCATACCGACGCAGGTTTTCGACGGCGGCTTCAATATAGGCCTAAAAAAAACGCGCGAGCTTATTGAAAACGGCAATTATGACATCGTCCACTGCCACGGCAGCCGCGCGAACCTGACGGGGGCGCTGCTGAAGGAGCATTTTAATATTCCCTTTATAAGCACCGTTCACAGCGATTATAAGCTCGATTACCTCGGTCGTCCGATGGCGGCCATGACCTACGGGCAGCTCAACAAAATGGCGCTGCGCCGCATGGACTACCGCGTGTGCGTTTCCGATCAGATGCGCGAGACGCTTATCGGGCGCGGCTTTGAGCCGAATAAGCTTTTCCCCCTCTATAACGGCGTCGATTTTTCACGTCCGAAGCCGAGCATCACGCGGAGCGAGTGGTTTAACGATATCGGCTGCACCTTCCCCGAGGACAGCATCGTCGTCGGCATAGCGGCGCGTTTTGACGCCATCAAGGACGTCGCAACGACCGTGCGCGGCTTTGCCGGAGCGGCAAGGGAAAACGAAAAATTGCGCCTTCTCATCGCCGGCGACGGACGGGAGCGCGATATGCTTAAGGCGCTGTGCACAGAGCTCGGGGTGCGCGATAAGGTCTTTTTCGCCGGATGGATAAACGGCATGGACGGCTACTATGCGAGTGTGGACATAAACGCGATAAGCTCCCTGTCCGAGACCTTCCCCTATGCCGTTACAGAGGCTGCGCGCGCCGGGATACCGACGGTTGCCTCCCGCGTCGGCGGCCTGCCGAAGCTCATAATAAACGGCGAAACAGGCATGCTGTTCGAGCCGCGCGATCACGAGACGATGACAAGATGCATCCTCGCCCTGGCAAACGACGATAAGCTGCGCAAAAAGCTCGGCCGGGCCGTGTACGAGAAGGCAAAGCGCGAATTTTCAACCGAAAGCACCTGCCAAAGGCAGTTAAAGATATATAGAACCGTTATTGAAAGATACAATGAACCCCGCTGCGGAGCGGTCATATGCGGCGCTTACGGCCACGGCAACGCGGGCGACGAGGCGCTGCTTACGGCCATCGCCGGGCAGCTGAGGTCGATTGACGAGGATCTGCGCATCGTCGTCGTTTCTAAAAACGCGCGGCACACAAGGCGCACGCACGGCTTGAGCACGATACGGCGCTGGCAGATACTGCGTCTGCGGCGCGAGCTGAAGCGCTCGAAGCTGTTCATAAGCGGCGGAGGCAGCCTTATTCAGGATGTCACCAGTCGGCGGAGCCTGTGGTTTTACCTGCACACGATATCGCTTGCGAAAAAATGCGGCTGCAAGGTGCAGATGTACGGCTGCGGAATGGGGCCGCTAAACTACGATTACGACCGAAAACGCGCCGCGAAAACGATAAACCGCTGCGTCGACGCTATAACCCTGCGAGACCCCCTCAGCCTTGAGTTCACGCGCGAGATCGGCGTGACGGTGCAGGAGGTGCTCGTCACGGGCGACCCGGTGCTCAACCTGCGCGGCAGGAGCGATGCCGACGCGAAGGCCTTCCTGCGCGCCCACAGCATCGACCCCGACGAAAAATATGTCTGCCTCGGCCTGCGAAACTGGCCGGGCTTTGCCGAAAAAAGCGGCGAGATACGCGCCGCGCTGCAATACCTTTACGATAAGCACGGACTCGTTCCGCTGTTCATGCCCATGAACTACGACCGCGATGCCGCGATAACCGAGCCCATAACGCGCGGCATGAGCGCTCCGTTCAGGGTCATGCCTAAGACCGAGGACGCGGAGCTTGAGATAGCCATCGTGCGGCAGATGAAGCTGTGCGTCGCGATGCGCCTGCACAGTCTGCTGTACGCCGTCTGCGGCGAGGTGCCGCCGGTGGGGCTCAGCTATGACCCGAAGGTCACGGGCTGCGCGCAGTATCTCGGCATTTCCTGCATTGAGTTTGAAGACGTCACGGCGCAAAGCCTTATCGACGCTGCCGAGGACGCGCTGTCCGAATCGGGCGCGGACCAGCTCGCCCGGCGCTTTGAATATATCAAAAACGCCGAAAGAATGAATATCGAGACCGCAAAGCGGCTTCTCGGAGAATAAGGGGGAGATCAAATGATAAGAGCGGCGGCACTCGTCTCCGGCGACGGAGCACTGCTACAGACGGTCCTTGATTCCATGTACTTCGGTGAGATCCCGAATTTCGAGCTCACCGCGGTCATATGTACGGAGTCGGACGCTTACGCGCTGCGCCGCGCGCGCAATTCCGGCGTGGAGGCCTTCGTGGTCGAGCCCTCGCTTTTCCCCACAAAGCTCAGCTACAGCATGGCCGTTTCAAATAAGCTGCGCGATATGGACATAGATCTCGTCATCCTCGCGGGCTATAACATGCCGCTGGGCGTCATATCGACGCAGTTTCGCAAGCGCATCATCGGCGTATACCCCTCGCTGATCCCCGCTTTCGTCAACTGCGACGACGCTCCCGAGCGTGCAGCGCTCGAACGCGGCTGCCGCGTCACCGGCGCAACGGCGTTTTTTGCGGATATCGACGGCAATATCGGCGCGATCATCGCCCAGCAGGCCGTGGATATACTCCCGAACGACACGCCCGAGAGCCTGTCGCGCCGAATCATGGAGGACGCGGAATGGAAGCTGCTCCCCAAGGCCATAATACTCTATTGCCAGAACAGGCTTGAGATCCACGGCGACAGAGTTATCATAAAAGGCGAATAAAACAGGAGGTTTTACTATGGAAATAACAATAAAAATAGAAGGCATGCAGTGCGGCCACTGCTCCTCGCGCGTCAAGGCCGCACTCGAAAAGGTCGAGGGCGTTTCCTCCGCCGAGGTCAGCCACGAGACCGGCCTCGCTGTCGTAAAGGGCGAGAAGCTCGACGCCGCCGCGCTGAAAACCGCGATTGAAAATCAGGGCTTTTCGGTGGCGAATTGAGACCGATGCCGATACGCATATTTCGGTATCCCGGTGTCGAGTGTACATAGGAAACCGACTTTGCATCGCACTTGCGGGAGGCGACAGTTTTCCCGGTTTCGTCGGAAGTTGCGATACCGGGCTACCGCAATAAATGTATTCGTAGGTGCCTCAATGCGCCACTAAAACCTATTTGGAGCATAGGAATGTCTTTTTGAGCGGACGAAGGTACGTACATACGGTAAAATGCATATCGTAACCCCCATATGTATCTTCTTTGTCCGCAGAGCGGTCAGGTCTTCGCTCTGTGTGATACCGACCCGGCGCCCAGCCAGCGCCCGGTTCAAACCTTCCCTTTACCATAGCAAAGTTAATGTAGCAAGTTCTATACTCCTTTTATCTTCACTTTATGCACACTTTGCGGCAAAGCCCCGGAGAAAATCCGGGGCTTTGTTGTTGCTTGACAAGCGCGGCGCACATTACTATAATAAAATCAGCAAACAGTTAGCGTACGCTAACTCAAAAAACGGAGGTCAGACGATGAACGACGAAGAGCTGGAATTTGATCGCAGCTGCCACGTTTTATACTCCGCGCCGTGCAAGGCGCAGATACTCGAAAAGATCGCCCTGCACTACCCGCAGGAGTAGCGCGAGGAGAACATCGGCTGCGACCTGAACGACACCGCGTGGTTTGAGCGCATCGACGCGTACGGCGGGGCGGTGTTTTTTGCCGCCGGTGTGTTCTATTATTTCCTGACCGAGCAGGTCAGGACCCTCGTGCATGCTATGGCCGCGGCATTCCCCGGCAGCAGGCTGGTATTCGACGCGGCGAACAAAAAGGCCGTCAGGCTCATGCTCAAGATATGGATAAAGGACGCGGAAATTCAGGATGTCGGTGCGTACTTCGCCGTTTCCGACGCGAAGGCGGAGCTTTCGCCCTGGAGCGAGAACATCTCCGTCTCCTCCCGCGGCTACATGCTCGGCTACAACGACCTCTCCGACCCATCCGTGAGCCCGTTCTTCCGTTTCCTCGCCCGCGTCGGTGACAACATGATGAAAATGAAAATAGTACGTATAGAAATGAGCTGATAGCCCAATGTGTGCGCAAAGCGCACTCCACAATTTTTCATTATTCATTATTATTTATTCATTTGCAGGCATAGCATGCGATACTGGGTTTACGCAATTACCGTATCGGTACAGCGTCCATGCGCTACTGAAAAAAGGCACAGGGAATCTCCCTGTGCCTTTTTTTCAGTTCAGGCTGCCGTCACCGGCCATGAGAGCTGTCAGCTCCTCGATGCGCTCGAGGGGGAACGGGGGCTCGCACAGCGGCTTCATCGCGATGCTCATGAGCTTCATGGGGTTATCGTCGGCTGCGATGCGGTTCGAGCTCAGCTCGCCGCAGCGCCGGCAGCGGTGGATGACCGCCCACTCGCCGCCCTTGCGCACCCAGACCGCCACGGGCTCCATGATGCCGCCGCAGTCGGACTCCCGGTCGCCGGGCTCGTTGTCGACGTGCAGGCTGCACAGGCAGTTCGGGCAGTGGTTTCGATGCTCGCTTCCTGCGCCCTGCGGCGTTACGAGCCGTCCGCAGACCTTGCAGGTGAAGCTGTCATTCCATGCGTGATTTTTATAGTAGCCTTTTTCAAATGATCTCCGCTTGTTTTCACGGTTCATGTTTTTTCCTCCAAAATGCTTTGTCATTCGGGAGGAACGGCGTGTGTCGTTTTTGCCGGACCTCCCGGTCAGGCCACACGCTCCGATGAGATGTTCAGTTTCAAACAGTTCTCATTAAAAATAGTGTTGCGCGGTCAATGCCGCAGTGTCAGTATAGCACCGCCGGGGGAAATTATCAATAAGCCGCGGTTTTCAGAGGCGCATTAAGGCTGTACCGATACATATATTGCGGTATCCCGACCGGAAAGTACGGAGGAAACCTCGGCATCGTAACGCGACCGCAAAATTTGTATAGCACTCACGTTACGCGAAACACCACGGTTTCCACCAATGTTCCGAACCGGGCACCTGCAATATATGTATTCGTAGCTGCGTCAATGCGCCTCTAAAAAACGGCGGTATTCGGAGGGGAGCTTGCCGGTCTGCTTTTTGAACTCGGCGGAGAATTTGCTCTGATTTTCGTAGCCGACGCGCTCGGCGATCTCGGCGATGCTGAGGTCGGTGCCGCGCAGGAGCTCGGAGGCAAGCTCCATGCGGTGCTCTTTTATGTGTGCTGCCAGCGACTTGCCGTAGACTGCCTTGAAGGTCTCCTTGAGTGAGGATGGGTTTATGAGAAAGCGCCTGGACAGCTCCTCGATGGTGTAGCGCCGGTCGAGATTTTCGGTCAGAAGCTCGTGCACGCGGCGCACGGTCTCGACCTGCTCGGCGGGATAGCGCCCCTCGCCGCCGGTGTGCGCGTCAAGCTCGGGAAGCTCGGGCACGCTTCGGATGTCGCCGTCGCCGTCCTCGGGGCAGGATATCTCCATCGTCTTCTCCATCATCAGATGCAATAGGCGCACCTGCTCGGCAGACGCGGCCTTGTAGTAGACCTCCTTGCCCTCGCGGCGGCTGACGATGAGCCCGCCGTCCTTGAGCTGGCGCAGATGATGCGACACCGCGGGGCTGGTCATGTCCGTAAGGTACGATATGTTAACAACGCACTCCTCGCAGTGGCACAGCAGCCAGAATATCCTCGCGCGGCTGGGATCGGCCAGGAGCTTGAACATGTCCGACACCGTGCGGAAGCTCTCCGTCCTCGCCGCCGCCTCGCGCAGATGCGAGCTTATCTCTTCCCCGTGATCGTGGGGCATTGCTTCATTTTCCATGCCGTTACTCCATTCGGAAATGATTTGAGCCCATTCGGAAGTAAGTCGCCTTATTCCGTTGACTTTTCGGCTCAAGCTTATTATACTGCAAGCATAACGATTAAACAATCATTTAATTGTTTAATATTGATGTCCCCGACCGACATCGACTGCGGCCTTTGGCGGCTCTTTTGAGCCGGAAATGCGTTATTCTTTTTTGAAATACACAAAGTATTCCCGCAAAAGAAAGCCTTTTTCCGACTCAAAATATCTCGCCAAATACTCTTGCCGATATTGTTCGGTGACATCTTAGAACGTCTAATTATATTGTTAAATCAGAAAACAGAGGAGAAATATCATGAAAAAGACTTACAAGATCGAAGTTGACTGCGCAAACTGTGCAAACCTCATGGAGGAAGCAGCCGGTAAGACCGAGGGCGTCGAGAAGGCCGCCGTCAATTTCATGACCCAGAAGATGACCATCGAGTTTGCAGAGGGCGCGGATGTTGACGCCGTCATGCAGGCAGTGGTCAAGAACTGCAAGAAGGTCGAGGACGACTGCGAGATCTATCTCTGAGTCGAATATGACCAAAGCGCCCTTCTATACGAAGGGCGTATTTTATAGAGTTAAAAAAGTCATGACTTTTTTAACTCTATAAAACGCCACATTTTTGTAAAAATAAATTTTTACGAAAAATCTCGCTACGCTCATCAAAAAGTCCGTACCGGACATTTTTGATGGCTATAATCTGATTTCGAGCGGGGCCTTTGCCCCCTCGAGCTCCCCTGCTGCAAGCTTGTCTTTTCGCAGCAGCATAGTATTTAAACAGACTGATTTCATAATAGATATGAGGATCGATTTATATGAATAAAAAGCAGAAAAAGATGCTTGTGCGCATAATCATCGCCGCGGTGCTGCTGGCATTTCTGAACCTTGTCGGCCTCCCGGAGATACCGGCGATGGTGCTGTACTTTGCTGCGTATATCGTCATCGGCTATGACATTCTGCGCAAGGCGGGCAAGGGTATTCTCAACGGCCGCGTTTTCGACGAAAACTTCCTCATGGCCGTCGCAACAGTCGGCGCTATCGCGCTTGCATTCATAAGCGGCAGCCACGACTTCAACGAGGCGGTGCTCGTCATGCTGTTTTACCAGATCGGCGAGCTGTTCCAGAGCTACGCCGTCGGCAAAAGCCGCCGCAGCATATCCTCGCTGATGGATATCCGCCCCGATTACGCCAATATTGAGGTCGACGGCAGGCTCGAGCAGGTCGACCCCGACGAGGTCGAGACCGGCACGGTCATCGTCGTCCAGCCGGGCGAGAAGGTTCCCATCGACGGTGTCGTCGTCGACGGCACGACAACGATAAACACCAGCGCCCTCACCGGCGAGAGCCTGCCGCGCGACGTCGGTGTCGGCGAGGAGATCATAAGCGGCTGCATAAACCTCAGCGGCCTTATCAAGGTGCGCACGACGAAGCCCTTCGGCGAGTCGACCGTGTCGAAGATACTCGAGCTCGTCGAAAACTCCGGCTCGCGCAAGTCGCACTCGGAGCAGTTCATCTCGCGCTTTGCGAGGGTATACACCCCCATCGTGTGCTACGCGGCGCTCACGCTTGCGTTCCTGCCTCCGCTTGTGCGCATCCTGCTCATGGGCGCCGGCGGCGACTGGGCCGTGTGGATCTACCGCGCGCTTGCGTTCCTTATAGTCAGCTGCCCCTGCGCGCTGGTCATCAGCATACCGCTGAGCTTCTTCGCGGGTCTGGGCGGCGCGAGCAGCGAGGGCGTGCTCATAAAGGGCTCGAATTACCTTGAGGCTCTCGCACAGACGAAGACCGTCGTTTTCGACAAGACCGGCACGCTCACTCAGGGCGTGTTCGAGGTCAGCGGAGTCCACCATTGCCCGATCGAGGACGAGAAGCTCATCGAGTATGCCGCCCTTGCCGAGTGCGCGTCCTCGCACCCGATAAGCAAGAGCCTCCGGCGCGCCCACGGCGCAGAGCTTGACCGCAGCCGCGTCAGCGATATCGAGGAGATCAGCGGCAACGGCGTTATCGCCAAGGTCGACGGGCACACTGTCGCCGCGGGCAACGACCGTCTGATGCAAAAACTCGGCATCGGGCATACCGAATGTCACAGCGTAGGAACCATCGTCCACGTCGCCATCGACGGCGTGTACTCCGGCCACATCGTCATCTCCGATATCGTAAAGCCCAACTCCGCCAAGGCCATTTCCGCGCTCAAAAAGGCCGGAGTCAATAAGACCGTCATGCTCACGGGCGACGCTAAGGCGGTCGCCGATAAGGTCGCATCGGAGCTCGGCGTCGACGAGGTGCACAGTCAGCTGCTGCCCGGCGATAAGGTCAGCGAGGTCGAGCGTCTGCTCGGCGAGAATACCGGCAAGGCAAAGCTCGCCTTCGTAGGCGACGGCATAAACGACGCGCCAGTCCTCTCGCGCGCGGATATCGGCATCGCCATGGGCGCTATGGGCTCGGATGCCGCCATCGAGGCTGCCGACGTAGTCCTCATGGACGACGATCCGCTGAAGATATCCAAGGCAATCAAAATTTCACGCAAGTGCATCCGCATCGTTTACGAGAACATCATTTTTGCCCTGGGCGTTAAGTTTGCCTGCCTGCTGCTGGTCGCCCTCGGCGTTGCCGATATGGGCGCTGCGATCTTCGCAGATGTCGGCGTCATGGTCATTGCCGTCCTCAACGCCATGCGTGCTCTTTCGGCGGCGCATTGAGACGCACACGGATACGCATATTGCGGTTGCCCGGTATCGAGGGTACGGAGAAAACCGGATTTGCATCGAACTACGGTATTGCGCCGCACCTTGTAGGGGCGACCATTGGTCGCCCGCATAGTCGGAACTGAAAATCAAATATAAGCGTAAAAATAGAGTGCAGACTCAGTGTCTGCACTCTTTTTTCAGAGGCGCATTAAAATCGCATCAATACATATTTTGCGGTTTCCCGACCGGAAGCTGCCGACAAAACCGCAGCAAGCGGAATGGGCAAGCCCATTCCCTACAAGGGTGCGGCGCAGCTACGTAAGGCGGCACAAAATCAGCACCGAACTTACGGGAAGCGGCAGCTTTCCGGTTTCGTTGGCAATTTCGATACCGGGTTCACGCAATAAGCGTATCGGTAGGTGCGGAGTTGCGCCTCTAAAAACCCTCTAAAACTTCTTTGAGGGTCAGATCGGTGCCGGAGATGGGGGTGAGCTTATTGCCGCCGCAGTTGGGGCATTTAAGACGCTCGAGATCGGCGACAAACTCCTCGCCGCACTCCATGCACTGCGCCCTGCCCTCGACGGTCTCGACGAGCATATCGGTGCCTTCAAACTCCGTGCCGTCGATGACCGCCTGCCAGCAGTCCGTGAGGAAGTGGGGGACGACTCCGGAGAGCGTCCCCACCTCGACGGTGATGCTTTGCACGTTTTTAAGCTTCTCTTCTTCGGCGACGCTGCGCATCATTTTCAGCAGCGCGTCGCAAATTCCAAGCTCGTGCATTATTTCTTTACCGCGTTCTTTACAAGTCCGCCCGCGCGCTTGACGAGCCCCTCGGCGACCTTGATGGGCATGGTCTCAAAGGTGCCCGCGTGCCAGTCGCGCACCTTCTTGAGGTGTATCGCGTCAAACTTGCACTTGGTGGTGCACAGGCCGCAGCCGATGCACAGATACTCGTCGACCTTCGTCGCGCCGCAGCCGAGGCAGCGCGAGGTCTCCTTGCGCACCTGCTCCTCGGTGAAGGTCACGCGCGCGTCGGCGAAGGTCTTTGCCTTGGCCTCGTTGTAGCCGGGCATCTGACGCTTACCGTGGTCGAAGTGCGAGATATCCAGCAGCGCGTGCTGCTTGTCGAGCGATTTGTAAACGCGCCTGTCGCGCCCCATGGTGAGGGTCTGGCCGGGGTGGACATAGCGGTGCAGGCTGATGGCTGCCTCCTTGCCGGCGGCTATCGCGTCGATTGCGAATTTCGGGCCGGTGAAGCAGTCGCCGCCGACGAAAATGTCGGGCTGTGCGGTCTGATAGGTGAGGGCATCCGCGACGGCGGTGCCTTTTTTCGTGGTTTCGAGCGCACCGACATCGAGCGTGCCCCAGTCGACGATCTGGCCGATGGCCGCAATGACGGAGTCGACCTTTATTGTCTCGAACTGGCCGGTGCCTACGGGCTTTCTTCTGCCCTTCTCGTCGGGCTCGCCGAGCTCCATGATCTCGACCTTGAGCGCTGTTACCTTGCCGTCCTTGCCCTCGATGGCGACGGGAGCGTTGAGGTACCTGAACTGCACACCCTCTTCTATGGCCTCCTTGACCTCCTCGGGGTCAGCGGGGAGCTCGTCGGCCGAGCGGCGATAGATTATGTAGGTGTTCTTTGCGCCGAGGCGTACTGCCGCGCGGCACACGTCCATTGCGACGTTGCCGCCGCCGATAACGGCGCAGCTCTTGCCGATCTCGGGCTTATTGCCGAGGTTCACCTCACGCAGGAAGTCAACGCCGCCG
>SFEG01000011.1 GCA_004558025.1 Clostridiales bacterium | reverse complement strand
TGCTTTCAGCGGATGCAGTTCATTGGAAAGCATCATTATCCCCAACGGAGTTACTCAAATTGATTTTAATACATTTATAGACTGCACAGCTCTCACAAATGTCACGATTCCTGAAAGCCTGAACTATATAGGGGTAAATGCATTTAGAGGATGCACCGGCTTGGCTGAAATAAAGATACCTGGCAATGTTGAGTCGTTAGATACGGGTGCGTTCGAAGGATGTACAAATTTAAGGTCGGTGGTAATTGAGGGTGCAAAGTCAATATCCGCTTATGTCTTCGAAGGATGTGAAAATCTTGAGAGTGTTTCTTTGCCTTCAACGCTAACAGAAATTGATCTAGGAACATTTTCTAGCTGCACAGCACTGACCAACATAGTCATTCCAGATGGTGTTACTTCTATCGGAGACTTTGCCTTTTTCAAGTGCTCGAGCCTGAAGAATATAACGATACCGTCAAGCGTTACTTCAATGGGGAAACATACGTTCAAACATTGTGAAAGCTTGGAAAGAATCGTTATACCTGATGGTGTTTCGATTCTTGAAGACTATGTCTTTTTTAATTGCTATAACTTGAAGGATATCACTATTCCCGCAAGCGTTACAGAAATAAAAGAGAGTGCGCTTGAAGGTTGCCAGCTTGACAACGTTTACTTCGGCGGAAGCAGCGAGCAGTGGAAAGCAATAGTTGGCGATGATGATGTACTTAAAAACTTCGCCAAAATCGTTCACTTTAACTACGAGGCAGGACAGGATCATACCGTTACAAACGGTGTCTGCTCCTGCGGAGCGTACAGCGACGACCACACTCACGTTTACGGCGATGATAACCTCTGCAAATACTGCGGCGAGCAGAAGCCCGGCCACGAGCACGACTTCCTCCGCGGCGAGGTCGGCAAAGACGACAAGGGTACCTACCTGACCTGCGCCGTCGACGGCTGCACCGAGCGCACATACGCGACTGTCGAGACCGGCAAGTGCGGCGACAACGTTACCTACACCTGGACAAAGTTTGACGTTCCCGGCTACGATACGCTCGTCATTAGCGGCAAGGGCGACACTTGGGATTGGGGCGATGGCTTTGCTCCCGCATGGCTTGGCAACCTGACTACCGTCATTGTTGAAGGAGGAATTACGAGTGTAGGCGACTTCCTGATAACGGACGCATTCAGCAATTATAACACGCTGACTGCGGTTCAGCTTCCGTCGACATTAAAGCGTATAGGCGAACATTCATTCACTTATAATGGAAACCTCAAGAGCATAAAGCTTCCTGCCGGACTTGAGACTATAGGCAGCACAGCGTTCATGTGCTGCGGCAGCCTCACAAGCGTGACCATCCCGGCATCTGTAAAGTCAATAGGCACGGCGGCTTTTGCCGGACTGCCTTCATTTAATAAGGCTATCTTGACAGAATCAATGATGCAGAATTATAACGTTGATGCTGCAAATGCGAACTATAAGAGCGTTGACGGCGTTTTGTACAGCAAGGACGATTTGACTCTCGTCAACTATCCCGGTGGCCGCGCAGATAAGAAGATCACTGTCTCCGACGGCACGACCACGCTCAGCGACTGGGCGTTTATGGGCAACTGCAATGTTGAGACCATCGTGCTTCCCGCAAGCATAAACGATGTCCAAAAAGGTGCATTCTATATGTGCAATAGTCTCAAAACCATCCTCTTCAACGGTACTCAGGAAGAGTGGGTTGCGGCATGCAAAGATGCGGAAAATATCAAAGCGGAAGTTGTTTGCCTTGGAACAGAAAAGAAGCCTATAACTGCGAATACCGAGGATAACACCACCACCGTTGAAGTCAAAGGCTATGGCGATGCTATAGATAACGTTGAAAAGGTTGAGATCACTACTGTCGACAAAAAGACGGCGAAAGATAAGCTCGAAAACGCAAACATCGTTGTTATTGGAACTGACAATTATGCGGCCTACGACATTACTCTTAAAGACATCAATGGTAATGAGGTACAGCCCGCCAACAACGGTTACGTTCAGGTCAAGCTGAAGGTTCCCGAAGGATACATTGGCAGCAAGTGCGTCGTATACCATCAGAAAGATGACAGAACCCTCGTTCCCGTGGACGCTGTGCTTGACGGCGAATATCTCGTCTTCATAACCGACAGCTTCAGCAACTACATCATTCATCAGCCGCATGAGCACTCATTCAGCGTTACCACTACAGTTCCGGCTACCTGCGATAAGCCGGGCTACACCGAAAAAACCTGCTCGGTATGCAACGAAAAGGTAAAAACCGAGATCCCCGCTACCGGCCACGATACAGAGCTCACCGGCAATAAAGCCGCGACCTGCACCGAAGACGGCAGCACCGGCGTACTGAAATGCAAAACCTGCGAGGCAATACTTCAGATAGACCAGGTCATCAAGGCAACAGGCCACCATGATTACGTAAACGGTGTCTGCACCAAGTGCGGCGCAAGTAAACCCTCTGTCCCTGTTGTACATACTCACACCGTGGTCATTGATCCCGCGGTTGCTGCGACCTGCACCAAGACCGGCCTCACCGAAGGCAAGCACTGCTCGGTCTGCAAGGCGATAATCGTCGCGCAGAAGGAGACTCCTGCCATCGGTCACACCGAGGTAGTCGATCCCGCGGTCGCGGCGACCTGCGAAAAGACCGGCCTTACCGAGGGTAAGCACTGCTCGGTCTGCAATGAGGTGCTCGTCGCACAGAAGGAAACTCCCAAGACCGAGCACAAATTCTCAAACGGCAAGTGCTCCGTCTGCGGCGCGGCCGATCCCGACTATGTAGCACCTGTTGTCAACCCGTTCAAGGACGTAAAGGAAGGCGATGCGTTCTACGACGAGATCCTGTGGGCGGCCGATAAGGGCATCATCAATGGCGACGGCACCGGCAACTACAATCCCAACGACGGCATCACCCGCGCGCAGATCGTTATGATCCTGTGGAACGCGGCAGGCAACAAGGAGGCCTCCAAGCCCTCCGGCTTTGCCGACGTGAAGGAGGACGCGTGGTACGCAAAGGCGGTCGCATGGGCGGTCGAGAACGGCATCACAAACGGCACAGACCTCGGATTTGAGCCCGATCGAGTCTGCACACGCGCCGAGATCGTGACCTTCCTGCATCGTGCGAACAACAAGCCCGCTCCCGCGGCGGCTGCAAGCTTCACCGACCTGACTCAGGACTGGTACAAGGACGCAGTTGCATGGGCGGTCGAAAACGGCATCACCAAAGGCGTTGGAGATAATCGCTTTGCCCCCAACGACACCTGCACCCGCGGCCAGGCGGCGGCATTCATGTATCGCCTCGCCCAACTCGCAAAATAAATCCCAATAAAGCTTCAGCTCCCCACGGTAACCGTGGGGAGCTGTTTTGTGTTTTGCATTATGCAAGCGGCTGTGTTATCATATACTCAACAAGCTTTTCAGGAGAAGTAAATGAAAAATACAGCGCTTATAATGATTGACATGCAGCGCGGCTTTATCGATCCGTCGTCGCCTCTGTGCATTGCAGGAGCGGCCGCAACGGTGCCGGCCTGCGCCGAGGTAATACGTTTTTTCCATGAAAACGAGCTTCCGGTGTTCTACGCCGTGCGGCACTACCGCGCCGACGGCAGCGATGTCGAAAAGGCAAGAGCAAAAACCTGGGCGGAGGGCGGCAAGCCCATGTCGGAGGTCTGCGACGCGAATATGTCCGACGCATTCCCCGAATCGTTCGAGGTGCTCGCGAGCGATCACGTTTTTGTGAAGCCACGCTTTTCGGCGTTTTTTGCAACGAGCCTCGACCTTGTTCTGCGCAGACTCGGCGTGCAGACGGTCGTGCTCGCTGGCACGACAACGCCGAACTGCATCCGAACTACCTGCTACGACGCACTGTCGCTTGACTATGACGTCGTCGTTTTAAGCGACTGCACATCGTCCGTGACCGACGCGGTGCAGGCGGCAAATCTCGAAGACATGCAGCGCATCGGAGCGGAGATAATGACGCTCGAAGAACTGAAAAAGCACGGCTGAGCCGTGCTTTTTTATGCTTATTCGTCTTTTGCTATCATTTGAAGGGCATGCTCGAGAACACCGATCACGGCGCTCATATTCTGCCTTGCGCCGGTCTCGTTGCCGGGCAGATTCAGGATAAGACTCTTGCCGCGTATTCCGGCAACGCCTCTTGTGAGCATGGCCCGCGGCGTTATCCCAAGGCTGTAGTGCAGCATCGCCTGCGGAATGGCGGGTATCTCGCGCGAGATGACGTCGCGCGTTGCCTCGGGCGTGATGTCGCGCTTGCCGAAGCCTGTGCCACCCGTGGAAATTATGAGATCTGCGCCGAGCTCATAGGCACACTTAATAAACTCCGAGGATATCTCGTGCCGCTCGTCGGGAACGAGCCCCCTGTATATGACCTTGAACCCTGCTTCCTCGAGCATCTGCGCGACGGCAGGGCCGCTTTTATCGACCTTTTCGCCGGCAGAGCATCTGTCGCTTACCGTAATTACCGCAGCTTTGTAGTCCATGTGTCCCTCCTTGCAGGTTACTTCTTGAAGCTGTCCTTGAGCGCGACTGCGCGGTTGAATACCAAATGCCCGGGAGCGGAGTCCTTGCTGTCTACGCAGAAATAGCCCATGCGCAGGAACTGGAACTGCGCCGGAGCGGCAGCGCTTGAGAGCATTTTCTCCAGCTTGCAGCCGGTGAGCACCTCGAGCGATTCGGGATTGAGGCAGCTTATATAATCCTTGTCCGCCGCGTCGGGGTCGGGATCGGAGAAAAGATTGCTGTACAGTCTTACCTCGGCGTCGGCGCAGTTATTAGCGTCGACCCAATGTATCGTCGCACCCTTGACCTTGCGGCCGTCGGCGGGATCGCCTCCGCGGCTTTCGGGATCGTAGGTCGCGAGCACTTCGACTATATTGCCGTCTTCGTCCTTGACACAGCCGGTGCATTTTATGAGATACGCGCCCTTCAGGCGGCACTCGGGGCCTTCCGGATAGAGCCTTTTATACTTGGGAACGGGCGTTTCGAGGAAGTCCTCCGCCTCGATCCACAGCTCGCGCGAGAAGCTGACCTTTCTCGTTCCGGCGTTCGGATCGTTGGGATTATTCTCAATGTCGAGCTCCTCGCTCTGCCCCTCGGGGTAGTTCGTTATCGTGAGCTTCACGGGGCGCAGAACGGCCATCGCGCGCTGAGCGTGATCGTTCAGATCCTCGCGCAGGCAGTGCTCAAGGAAGGAAAACTCAACGGTGCTCGGAACCTTTGCAACGCCGATCCTCTCGCAGAAATTGCGGATGGATGCAGGAGTGTAGCCGCGGCGGCGCAGACCGCACAGAGTCGGCATACGCGGATCGTCCCAGCCGGAGACAAGACCTTCCTCAACGAGCCTTCTGAGCTTGCGCTTGCTGAGCACGGTGTAGTTTATGCCGAGGCGCGCAAACTCGATCTGGCGCGGCTTTGAGGGCACAGAGACATTGTTTATGACCCAATCATACAGCGGACGGTGATCCTCGTACTCAAGCGAGCACAGCGAGTGGGTGATGCCCTCGAGCGCGTCCTGAATGGGGTGGGCAAAGTCATACATGGGGAAGATGCACCACTTTGTGCCCTGACGGTGATGCTCGATGTATCTGATGCGGTACAGCACAGGGTCGCGCATGTTGAAGTTGCCGGAGGCAAGGTCGATCTTTGCGCGAAGCGTGTACTTTCCCTCGGGAAATTCGCCGTTTTTCATGCGCTCGAACAGCTCGAGGTTTTCCTCGATGGGTCTGTCGCGGTAGGGGCTGACTGCGGGCTTTGTCGTATCGCCGCGGTATTCCTTAAACTGCTCGGGCGTGAGCTCGCAGACATAGGCAAGCCCCTTTTTTATGAGCTCGACGGCGTATTCGTAGGTCTTCTCAAAATAATCCGAGCCGTAGAAGAAGCGGTCGCCCCAGTCGAAGCCGAGCCAGTGTATATCTTCCTGGATAGCGTCGACATACTCGGTGTCTTCCTTGGCGGGGTTCGTGTCGTCCATACGCAGGTTGCAGATGCCGCCGTACTTCTCGGCGGTGCCGAAATCTATGATAAGCGCCTTGCAGTGGCCGATGTGCAGATAGCCGTTCGGCTCGGGCGGGAAGCGGGTGTGCACCTGCATCCCGGCAAATCTGCCGCCCTCGGCAAGATCCTCGTCGATAAAGTTTTCAATAAAATTTTTGCTTATCTCTTCCATGGTTCATACTCCTGTTAACTTGGATAGAAAAATTATAAACGAAATCTCACGCAATTACAATATAAAAATAAATTTAGACACCGTCGCATATGCGATTGAGAAAACGCAGAAACTGTGATAATATGCTTACAGGTGATAAAAATGGACAATAAGTTTGATATACTCATCATCGGCGCCGGGCCTGCCGGAGTCTCGGCGGCGCTCACGGCCTGCAATCGAGGCAAAAAGACCGGCGTTATCGCAAATCCTCCGGAGAGCAGCAAACTGTATCTTGCCGAAAGCGTTACGAATTATCCCGGCATATCCGGCAGCGGCGCGGATATAGTAAAGGCAATGACAAAGCAGCTTGAGGAAAGCGACGCCGTTATTATTCGTGGTCGTGCGCTCAGCGCTGTACCGCTGGGTAAAAGCATAGGCGTAGCCGTCGGGAGCGAGTTCTACTCGGCAAGCGCCGTTATCGTTGCAAGCGGCATAAGCCGCCGCCCTATATGTCCGGGCGAGACGGAGTTTCTCGGCAGGGGAGTGAGCTATTGTGCGACCTGCGACGGTATGCTTTATAAGGGTAAGACCGTTGCCGTCATCGGCGACAGCGAGGAAGCCGCGCACGATGCGCAGTTCCTGCACGATATCGGCTGCGAGGTGCTGCCCTTCACCGGCAAAGAGAAATTTGATATCCGCGGCGGCATGAAGGCCGATACGCTCGTTGTAAACGGGCAAGAGCACAAGGTCGACTGCGTTTTTATTCTTAAAGACACGCTCACGGCCGAGAGTCTTGTTTCCGGCATCGAATCCGAACGCGGCGTAATAAAGACAGACCGCAGCGGCAAAACTAACATTAAGGGCGTATATGCTGCCGGAGACTGCACCGGAGCTCCCTATCAGATAGCAAAGGCGGTTGGCGAGGGCAATGTCGCCGCGCTTTCTGCCTGCGAATATATAAATACCATCGAAAAGGAGATATAAATCATGATAATGCATCTTACGAAGGATAATTTCGATTCCGTGACCTCCTCAGGTCTCGTTCTGGTCGATTTCTGGGCGACCTGGTGCGGACCCTGCCAGATGCAGGCCCCGATACTCGAGGAGTTCGACAAGCAGATGGAAGGCCGCGTTCAGGTCTGCAAGCTCGATGTCGACCAGGTACCGGCCATCGCGCAGCGCTTCGGCGTTATGAGCATCCCGACGCTTATCGCCTTTAAGGACGGTAAGCAGATCAGCAAGGAGGTCGGTGTGACCAGCTGCGAGGAGCTAATGCTCATGTTCGGCTAAAAAAGTTGCAATATTTGTTGCATTTCATTTTCTGCCCGTATATAATGGATTATCCGTTGTATACGGGTATATTTATTGATTCTTGGAGGAAATTATGTCTGACTATATAATCAGCTGCTGCTCGACGGCGGACCTTACAAAGGAACATTTTGAAGCACGCGACATAAAATACGTCTGCTTCCACTACATGCTCGACGGCGAGGACTACAGCGACGATCTCGGCCAGAGCATGCCGTTTGAAGAATTTTATAAGAAAATGGCCGAGGGTGCGGAAACCAAGACCAGCCAGGTAAACGTTGCCGAGTATGTCGATTTCTTCACCCCGTTTCTTAAAGAGGGCAAGGACATTCTGCATGTAACTCTCTCAAGCGGCATTTCGGGAACTATAAACTCCGCCCGCAACGCGGCAGCGATATTGGCCGAGGAGTACCCCGAGCGCAAGATATACATTGTCGACTCTCTCGGCGCTTCTTCGGGCTACGGCCTTTTGATGGACACGCTCGCCGATAAGCGCGACGAGGGCATGAGCATCGACGAGGCTCACGACTGGATCGAGGCAAATAAGCTTCACCTGCACCACTGGTTCTTCTCCACCGACCTGAGCTTCTACGTCAAGGGCGGCAGGATCTCCAAGGCGGCAGGCTTCTTCGGAACGATGCTCAATATCTGCCCGCTGCTGAATATGGACAACCTCGGCAGACTTATTCCCAGGGAAAAGATCCGCACGAAGAATAAGGTCATAAAGACCATCGCCGAGCGCATGGAGCAGTGCGCAAACGACGGGCTTGACTACTCGGGTAAGTGCTACATCTCGCAGTCGGGCTGCGTTGAGGACGCAAAGGCCGTCGCCGCTCTCGTAGAGGAGCGCTTCCCCAAGCTCAACGGCAAGGTCGAGATAAACTACGTCGGAACGACCATCGGCAGTCACACCGGCCCCGGCACGGTTGCCCTGTTCTTCTGGGGCGCTGAGCGCGGCGAATAATTCCCGGCTTGACTTTTTGGGCAAAAAGCGCATATAATAGGGTTTATTAAAGGCGATGACGGACAGGAGTAAGCGGAGCTTGCTTTTCAGAGAGGGAACGGTTGGTGAAAGTTCCTAAAGCATGCCGCCGAAGGTCGGTCCCGAGCAGCCGAGCCGAAATTTCAGTAGGCCGGACGGGAGCTCCCGTTACAGAGCGTTGAGTGCCGCGGTAAAAACGCGGAATTCAGGTGGTACCGCGTAATACTGCGCCCTGATGTTCGGGGCGCAGTTTTTATTTCATAAGGAGGATCAGATATGAAAGAGCTGCCGAAGGTGTATGACCCCGGTACGGTGGAAAAGAGAATATATGAAATGTGGCAGTCGCACGGCTGCTTCAAGGGAGTCATAGACCCCGACAAAAAGCCGTTTTCGATAGTTATGCCGCCCCCCAACGTAACAGGCCAGCTGCATATGGGTCACGCGCTCGACTCGACCCTGCAGGATATCCTGACCCGTTATAAGCGCATGCAGGGCTATGCCGCCCTGTGGCTTCCCGGCACGGATCACGCGGGCATAGCGACGCAGATAAAGGTCGAGGAGGAGCTGCGCGTCAAGGAAGGCCTTACGCGTTACGATCTCGGCCGCGAGAAATTTCTCGAGCGCGTCTGGGAATGGAAGAATAAATACGGCGACCGTATCGTTGAGCAGCAGAAGGTGCTCGGCGCGTCCTGCGATTGGGACAGAAGCGCGTTTACCATGGACTCTACGCGCGCAAAGAGCGTGCGCGAGACCTTCTGTGAGCTGTACGAAAAGGGCCTTATCTATAAGGGCAGCCGCATCATAAACTGGTGCCCGAAGTGCCGCACGGCGCTCTCCGATGCCGAGGTCGAGTATAAGGACATGCCCGGCTCGTTCTGGCATATAAGATACCCCATCGAGGACTCGGATGAGGAGTTTATCATCGCTACCACCCGTCCCGAGACAATGCTCGGCGACTCGGGCGTTGCGGTGCATCCCGACGATGAGCGTTATAAGCACCTTGTCGGCAAGAACGCCATCCTGCCGCTGGTCGGAAGAAAGCTCCCCATCGTCGCCGACGAATATGTCGAGCTTGGCTTCGGCACCGGCGCTGTTAAAATGACGCCCTGCCACGACCCGAACGACTACGAGGTCGGCCTCAGGCATAATCTCGAGCAGATACTGTGCATCGACGAGGATGCGAAGATCATTAACGGTGGAAAATATAACGGCATGGATCGCTACGAGGCCCGCAAGGCTATCGTCGCCGATCTCGAGGAGCAGGGCTACCTCGTCAAGGTAGAGCCCTATAACCACAATGTCGGCTGCTGCTATCGCTGCGGCACCGTCGTTGAGCCGCTCACGAGCCCCCAGTGGTTTGTCAAGATGAAGCCTCTGGCCGAGGCCGCCATCGAGGTCGTAAAGGACGGCAGGATAAAGTTCGTTCCCGAGCGCTTTACCAAGACCTATATGAACTGGATGGAGAATGTCCACGACTGGTGCATCTCCCGTCAGCTCTGGTGGGGACACAGAATACCCGCATGGTACTGCGACGACTGCGGCAAGATAACCGTAGCCCGCGAGGATCCCTGCGAGTGCGGGCATTGCCACAGCAAGAATATACATCAGGAAGAGGATGTGCTCGATACATGGTTCTCCTCCGCGCTCTGGCCGTTCTCGACCATGGGCTGGCCGGAAAAGACCCCCGAGCTTGACTACTGGTACCCGACCTCGGTCATGGTAACGGGCTACGATATCATCTTCTTCTGGGTCGCGAGAATGATCTTCTCCGGCATGGAGCAGATGAAAGAGGAGCCGTTCCACACCGTGTTCATCCACGGCCTCGTGCGTGACAGTCAGGGCAGAAAAATGTCCAAGAGCCTCGGCAACGGCATCGACCCCCTGGAGATGGCCGAAAAGTACGGCGCGGATGCGCTGCGCTTTAACCTCATAACCGGCAACAGCCCTGGCAATGATATGCGCTTTTATGTTGAAAAGTGCGAGGCGATGCGCAACTTCTGCAATAAGATATGGAATGCGTCGCGCTTTGTCATGATGAACCTCACTGTCGAGGATAATCACCTGCCCGAAAAGCTCGAGACCGAGGATAAGTGGATACTTTCAAAGCTCGACCGCGTTATCAAAGAGGTCTGCGACAATATGGACAGCTTTGAGCTCGGTGTCGCGGCCGGTAAGATATACGACTTCATTTGGGACGATTACTGCGACTGGTACATTGAGCTTACAAAGCCGCGTCTCAACGGCGACGACGAGGCGGCAAAGGAGGGAGCTCAGCGCGTCCTGCTGTATGTCCTTGTTGAGATACTCAAGCTTCTGCATCCGTTCATGCCGTTTATCACCGAGGAGATCTGGCAGGCGCTGCCGCATGAGGGTGACGCACTTATGATGCAGTCCTACCCCGAGTATGACGAGAGCCTCAACTTCCCCGAGGACGAGGCAAACTTCGGCATGGTAATGGACGCTATCAAGGCCGTTCGCGCCCGCAGAGCGGAGATGAACGTGCCACCGTCCAGAAAGAGCCATCTCATCATCGTCACCGACAAGGCCAAGGCCTTTGCAGACGGAGAAAAGTTCATTTGCAAGCTTGCCTATGCCTCGGGCATTGAGGTAAGCGCCGAGCTTCCCGAGTCGACCGACGGCATGGTATCTGTCATAACCGATAACGCACGCATGTTCATGCCCATGGCAGAGCTCGTCGACCTCGAAAAGGAGCGTGCCCGCATGGAAAAGGAGCTTGCAAACGCCAGAAAGCAGCTCGATGGACAGATAGCGAAGCTTGCAAACGAAAACTTCGTCTCCCGGGCGCCGGAAAAAGTCGTCAATGTCGAGCGTGAGAAAAAGGCCAAGCTCGAAGCGCTTATAGAGAATCTTGAGGAAAGCCTCAAAAATCTCGGATAAGTCCGACGGACTTCTGCAAAAACTGCATATATAAACATTTAAACTGATGTCAAGCGTAGCTTGACATCAGTTTTTTTACATTGAGGTGATAAAAATGAAGATAGCATCGGAATACTCCGACGGCAGGCTCACAGTGTATCTCGCCGGAGAGCTTGACCATCACAGCGCGAAAATGACGGTATCCGGCATTGCCGAGAGCATCGACAGATATCTTCCGCGCGACCTTGTGCTCGATCTGACACAGCTGGGCTTCATGGACTCGTCCGGCATTGCGGTCATAGTGCGCAGCTATAAGAAAATGCGGGATGCGGGCGGCAGAATGTACATCGAAAACCCGCAGCCGCAGCCGCTCAAGGTGCTCGACGCCTCGGGCATCGACAGAATGATACCCATCGCCGCAAAAAGGGAGGTAACGACATGACGGTGACAAACTACATAAAGCTTGAATTTCCAAGCTGCAGCTCAAATGAGAGTTTTGCACGCGCTGCCGCGGCGGGCTTTGCCGCGCAGCTTGACCCAACGCTTGACGAGCTGGGCGATATCAAGACCTCGGTCAGCGAGGCTGTGACGAACTGTATCGTCCACGCGTACCCGGACAGCATCGGAACGATCACAATGCGCCTGCGCATCCTCGACGGTGAAAAGCTTGAGATAACGATACGCGACAAAGGCCGCGGCATATCCGATCTCCAGCAGGCGATGCTGCCGATGTACACAACCGGCGGCGAGGAGCGCAGCGGCATGGGCTTTACCATTATGGAAAGCTTCATGGACAAGCTGAAGGTAAAAAGTGCGCCCGGCAAGGGCACGACGGTGACCATGCTGCGTACCATCCGCCAGCGCAGAGCCTTTCGATGACCGAGTGCATGCTCAATGACCTCCGCCTGGCCAGGGCGGGGGACAAGGCTGCCTCCGAGCGGCTCGTTGAGGAAAACTCGGGGCTCATATGGAGCGTCGCCCGCCGCTTTTTCGGGCGCGGCGTTGAGCCCGACGATCTGTATCAGCTCGGCTGTCTCGGCTTTTTAAAAGCGATAGCAGGCTTTGACCCGAATTTCGGAACGCAGTTTTCGACCTACGCCGTGCCGAAGATATCGGGCGAGATACGCCGCTTCCTGCGCGATGACGGAACGGTAAAGGTCAGCCGGAGCATAAAGGAGCGCTCGCAGCACATTAAAAATGCCCGCAGTGCGCTTGAGCAGCGCCTGGGCAGGGCGCCGCTTTTGTCCGAGCTTGCCGCCGAGACCGGCCTTACGCCCGAGGAGATAGCCTTTGCCGAGACCGCCACGGGCCCTGCCGAGAGTCTTCAGCGCGAAACGGGGGAGGAGGGCTTCACTCTTGAGCACGTTCTGTGCGATCTATACGGTGAGGAGCGCATGATCGAGCACGTCGCCCTGCGATGTGCCATCGAGCGCTTGGCGGAAAAGGAACGAAAAACGCTGTATCTTCGCTATTACCACGGCTTTACGCAGGAAAAAACGGCGCGGGTACTGGGTGTGTCGCAGGTGCAGATATCTCGCCTTGAGCGCAGAGCGATAACGCAGCTTCGTGAGATGCTTTCATAATTTGAACTGCCGTAAGGGAACAATTCCCGCGCGGCAGCTTTTTATTGTGCGCTGATAATGCACTTTGACCAAAACTTATGAAGAATTTATTAAATAAGGTATGATGTCTTGAAATCCGTAAAGTTTGCGTTAAAATATCATGGTGCTTTTAAAATGAGGTGTGTATATGGAAAAAAGAAAAAGAAGCCTTGCTATAGATATGCTGAGCGGCTCCATGTGGGATAAGATACTGCTCTATGCTCTGCCCGTCGCGGCAACCGGCATTTTGGGGCAGCTTTTTAATGCGTCCGACGTTGCAATAGTCGGAAACTTTGCCTCGACCGACAGAGTCGCGGCGGTCGCCGCTGTCGGCGCAAACGGCCCTGTTATAGGTCTTGTGCTTAACCTCTTTATCGGCATAGCCCTCGGTGCGAATGTCGTCATAGCAAACGCCATCGGCAGAGGAGACAGGGAAACGGTCTCGCGTGCCGTGCATACATCCATTGTCGCGTCTGTGCTCGGCGGCTTTATCGTCATGCTCATAGGCCAGCTGCTCGCAAAGCCGGTGCTTTTGATGCTCAATGTTCCGGACGATGTTTTTCCGCTTGCAATGACCTACATGCGCATTTATCTGCTCGGTCTGCCGGTCATATTCCTGTATAACTTCGAATCAGCAATATTCCGCAGTGTGGGCGATACTAAAACGCCGCTTATAGCTCTCGCAGTGTCCGGCATTTTGAACGTACTGCTCAACGTATTTTTCGTTACCGTACTGGATATGACGGTCGACGGCGTTGCTGTTGCGACGGTCATTGCTAACCTTGTAAGCTCCCTTATCCTCGGCAGAAAGCTTTTAAAAAGTGAGCTTTCCATTCATATTTACTTCAAGGCTCTGCGCATTGACTGGAAAATACTTTGGCGCATACTCAAGATAGGTTTGCCTGCCGGTATCCAAAGCGCGGTGTTCTCGCTTTCCAACATCATCATTTCCTCGGCCGTAAACAGCCTCGGCAAGGTGACCATGGCGGCATCCTCCGCGGGCTTCAATGTCGAGATCATGGCTTACTACATCCTCAACTCCTTCGGCCAGGCCTGCACCACCTTCGTCGGCCAGAACTACGGTGCGGCACAGGTAGACCGCTGCCGCAAAACGCTCAAGCTCTGCATTATAGAGAATATCATCGTTACCGGAATAACGGTACTTATCATGCTGCTTTCGGGAAGATTTCTTATCGGCCTGTTCAACAACGACCCCGAGGTCATCGAGATCGGCTTTATGCGCCTGAAGATAGTCTATACCTCGTATATATTCTGCCTTTTGTATGAGGTCATGTCGGCATATATGCGCGGCTACGGCATCTCACTCGTTCCGGCAATACTGACGATGCTCGGTGTGTGCGGTATACGTATCACATGGATATATACAGTGTTCCCGATGAGCCGCACCTTTGAGACGATAATGATAGTTTACCCCATAAGCCTTGCGGCAACGGCCGTCCTTATCTTCATAGCGCTCATCATTTATCGTCCGTCCAAGCGATACGACCACATCGAGCTTGACAGTGCCCACACTTGAAAGAGCCGCGCTTTCGTGGTAGAATGACACGTCATGAATAAAAGTTTTAAAGAAAGATACCTTGAAGCGAGAAAAAAAGTAATAGAGACCGATTTTGCCGGGCTTAATCCCATGCAGAGAAAGGCTGTCATGGCGACTGAGGGCGCACTGCTCATCCTGGCGGGCGCAGGCAGCGGCAAAACAACGGTTCTCATAAACAGAATAGCGAATCTCATGCGCTACGGCAAAGCCGCCGACAGCGATGAGATACCCGAAAACGCGTGCGTTGAGGATATAGACAAAATGGCAAGGCTCGACGATGAGGCTCGCCGCACTGCGGCCTTCGAGCCGGTAGAGCCCTGGCGCATCCTCGCCATCACGTTTACGAATAAGGCTGCCGACGAGCTGAAAACGAGGCTTTCCAAAATGCTCGGAGAGGCCGGAACGGATGTGTGGGCTTCGACCTTCCATTCCGCCTGCGTGCGTATACTCCGCCGCGATGCGGACAGACTGGGCTTTACCCCGAGCTTTACGATCTACGACAGCTCCGACAGTCAGAGCCTTATAAAGCACATCCTGCGTGATTTTGACCTTGATGATAAGAAATACCCGCCGCGTATGCTGCTTTCCGAGATAAGCCGCACGAAGGACGATTACTGCTCGCCCGAGCAGTACTATGCCCGCGCGAAGGCGACGGGAGATGCGCGCAGAGTCAAGATAGCGGAAATATACGCAGAGTATGCCCGCCGCGCATTTGCCGCCGGCGCAATGGATTTTGACGATCTTATATACTACACCGTGAAGCTCCTCAACGAAAACGAGGATGTCTGCCAATACTGGCAGAAGCGCTTTAAGTACATACTCATCGACGAATATCAGGATACGAATAAGCTACAGTACATGCTCGCGTCCAAGCTCGCCGAGGGCTGGGGCAATATCTGCGTCGTCGGCGACGACGATCAGAGCATTTATAAGTTCCGCGGCGCGACAATAGAAAATATCCTCTCTTTCGAGGATGAGTACAAGGGCTGCCGCGTTATCCGCCTTGAGCAGAACTACCGCAGCACGGGGCATATCCTGGGCGCTGCAAACGCCGTTATCAAGAATAACCTCGGACGCAAGGGCAAGGAGCTGTGGACAAAGGGCGATATGGGCGAAAAGCCGGAGCTCTATGTCGCCGATAACGAGCACGACGAGGCGAGATTTGTCGCATCCCAGATCCTCGGCCTGTACGGCAAGGGAGCTTCCTGGGGCGATAACGCAGTGCTGTACCGCATGAACGCGCAGTCGCACCAGATAGAGCAAGCCTTCAAGCGCAACGGAATACCGTATAAAATTTTCGGCGGTACGGGCTTCTTTGACCGCGCCGAAATTAAGGACATGCTGGCCTATCTGTGCGTCATAGCCTCACCGGATGACGATCTGCGCCTCGGCAGGATCATAAACAATCCGCCGCGCGGCATCGGAGCCAAAAGCATCGAGACCGCCGCCGCGATAGCT
Source organism: Clostridiales bacterium (assembly GCA_004558025.1). Classification (GTDB taxonomy): domain Bacteria; phylum Bacillota; class Clostridia; order Oscillospirales; family Oscillospiraceae; genus F23-B02. The sequence continues at coordinate 33,899 of SFEG01000011.1, read as the reverse complement.
CATGAAAACAGCTGCTCGCTGTTTTCCGTGATAAGCAAAGCAGACCTCTATCCCGACCTCAGCCGCGCTGCCCCGCGCATGCTGCTGTTTGCCGGGATGATAAACGAGCTCATAGCGCAGAAGGACGAGCTCGCGCCCGATCTTCTGTACGATCAGCTTGTCGAGCGCACGGGTTATCTGCGCATGCTCGAGGAAAAGCACACCGTCGAGGACGATGCCCGCGCACAGAACATAAAAGAGCTCAAGTCCAGTATTATAAACTATAATGGCGAGACCGATTCTCCCACGCTCGAGGGCTATCTTGCCGACGTTGCGCTGTACACCGATATGGATAACTACGACGAGGATGCCGACTGCGTCGTCATGATGACAATGCACTCGGCAAAGGGTCTGGAATTTCCCAACGTCTTTGTCGTCGGCTGCGAGGAAGGCATATTCCCCGGCATAAAGGCCATCGGCGAGGCCGACGAGATGGAGGAGGAGCGCAGGCTCTGCTACGTTGCGATAACGCGCGCGAAAAAACGCCTCTTCCTTTCCTGCGCACGGCAGAGAATGCTCTTCGGCCGCACGACGGCAAATCGGGTCTCGCGCTTTATCGACGAGATACCCGAGGAGCATCTTGAAAAGCGCAATATCCCCAAGGGCTACGGCTATTCCGAGCAATCTCGAGTGCAGAAGGAGTTTGCCTTCCGAGCACCGGCCGGGCAGAGCTTTAAAAAGCCCGTCGCGCCGCCGGCAGCACCGAAGCCCAAGGCGGCCGAGAAGCCGCAGTTTTCTGTCGGCGACCGGGTGCGCCATAAGGCCTTCGGAGACGGTAAGCTCATAAAAATGACCCCGATGGGAAACGACTATCTGATAGAGATCGAATTTGACAGCGGCACGATAAAAAAGCTCATGCTGCGCGCCGCTGCACTGCACATGGTAAAAATATAATAAAAATGAAAAACAACAAAGCAAATCTCGGGCGAACCTGCCTTATCTGCACAACGCTCATATGGGGCAGCTCATTTGTTATTTTAAAGTCCGCGCTCGACAGCATCACGCCGATGTGGGTGCTCGCCATCCGCTTTGTCGGAGCGGCGCTCATGATGCTAATAGCCTGCCTGCCGCGTCTTAAAAAGATAGACAAGGGATATATAAAAGGCGGCATGCTCATGGGAACCTGCCTTGCGTTTGCCTATATCGTTCAGACCTACGGCCTTGTGTACACGACACCGGGCAAAAACGCGTTTCTGACGGCGACGTACTGCATCCTTGTTCCGTTCCTGTATTGGGCGATAGCGCACAAAAAGCCCGACAGGTATAATATCATCGCGGCCTTTGTCTGCCTTATCGGCATGGGCTTTGTGTGCCTTAATAACGACCTGAGCGTAAACATCGGCGATATACTCACGATCTGCTGTGGCCTGTTTTACGGTCTGCATATCATTGTAACGGCGCGTTCTGTTGAAGAGCGCGATCCGCTCCTTGTAACTATGATCCAGTTTGCGACCGGCGGCGTTATATGTCTTATCGGCGCTGCAATATTCGAGCCCGCGCCGCACGATATCCCGACCGGTACATGGTGGAGCATCGCTTATATGACCTTTATCTGCACGGGGCTGTGCTTTTTTCTTCAGACCATCGGACAGAAGTACACGCCGCCGTCTCAGGCTGCCGTTATCCTGACGCTTGAGTCCGTTTTCGGAACGGCGATATCGGTCATTCTCGGCGAAGAGGTGCTGACGTTCAACATCGCCCTCGGCTTCTGCCTTATCTTCTTTGCTATCATAACGAGCGAAACAAAACTGAAATTTCTTAAAAAGCGCAGCTGAAGCTGCGCTTTTTTGCCGCTATGATGCCGAAATGTGTTATGATACAATTGGCGGGTGATGAAAATGATAAAAATTCTCGTTGTTGAGGACGAAAAACCCATATCCGATCTTATTAAGCTCAGCCTCGGCAAGCTGGGCTACAGCTGCGACTGCGCATACGACGGCATGACGGCTGCCGACATGTTCGACGAAAACGTGTATGACCTCGTGCTGCTCGATATTATGCTGCCGGAAGTCGACGGCTTTGAGCTTTTAGAGTATATAAAGCCGCTGGGCGTGCCGGTAATATTCATAACGGCCAAGGGCTCTGTGAACGACCGCGTGCGCGGTCTGCGCATGGGAGCGGAGGATTATATCGTAAAGCCCTTTGAGGTGCTTGAGCTTCAGGCGCGTGTCGATGTGGTACTGCGCAGATATAATAAAAAGGACAGCGTGATAAGCATAGGCGATCTCACGATAGACACCGACGCCATGCAGGTCGTCCGCAATAATGAGGTCGTTCCGCTCACACGCAAGGAGTACGATATCCTGCTGCTTTTTGCGCGAAACCCCGGCACTGCGCTGTATCGCGAGACGATATACGAGCGCGTGTGGGGCGGGGATTACGTCTGCGGCTCGAAGACCGTGGATATCCACGTTCAGCGTATGCGCAAGAAGGTCGGCTGGGAGCATAAGCTCGTGGCTGTGAACAAGGTCGGCTACCGCCTGGAGGAATAGGATGAAATTTCGCCTGAAGATAACGCTGTGCATGATATGGCTGCTGTCTCTTTCCTTCGGCATCGGCGGAAGCCTTATGATAGGAAGCTCCTTTTCCTCGGCGCTTTCTCAGGAAAAGGCTGCGGCGGAGGACTCATATCGCTTCCTTATCCGCACGATAGAAATGGTAAACAGCATAAGTACGCTGCCGAACACCTCGGATATTGCCGGCATCCTCAAGGAGATGGACAGCATGGGCATGACGAATTTTGACGCGCTCCGTCTGCTATCCGGCGATGAGCTTGCGTATACGACAGGGAACACAAAGCTCTCCTCCGATACGAAGAATACCGGCATAAGCATTGAGGGCACAGCCGACGGTAAGCACTACTATAAGCTCAGCAGCGTTATCGGCACCGAGTCGACGCCGCTGACATTTATAGCGTTTTACGATATTTCCGATGTCTTTGCCATGCGAAGTGCTCAATACAAGGCCTATGCGCTTATATTCGCGTCGACCATCGCCGTCGGTGCCGCATTGTCCTATGTCATTTCAAAATGGCTGACAACGCCTTTGGATAAGCTCACAACGGCGACGAAGAAGCTCGCCGAGGGCGAGCTGTCATACAGAGCAGATATAAAAACCCACGACGAGATAGGTCAGCTCTCCGAAAGCTTTGACGCCATGGCGCAGAGGCTCGAAGAAAACGTCGCCGAGCTGCACGACGCCATGCGCCGTCAGGAGGAGTTCATGGGCAGCTTCGCGCACGAGATGAAAACGCCAATGACCTCCATAATCGGCTACGCCGACCTCATGCGCACGCAGACGCTGAGCGATGAGGAGCAGGCCGCGGCCGTTAACTATATTTTCTCCGAGGGCAAGCGGCTCGAGAGCCTGTCGCTGAAGCTTTTGGATATCATAGTTCTAAGAAAAACCGAGCTTGATCTGAAGCAGGTCTCGCCGGCTGAGCTTATCGGAAAAACGGCGGACTATCTCCGCCCGGTGTACGCAAAAAGCGATATCGGAATAGAGTGCTCGTGCGAGCAAGGCGAGTGCATGCTCGAGCCCGAGCTTGTAAAATCGCTGCTTATTAACCTCTTGGATAACGCACGAAAAGCCATAGGACATGCCGGGCTTATCCGCGTATCGTCGAGCATTACGCCAACGGGCTGCGTTATCCGCGTTCGCGATAACGGACCGGGTATACCGCAGAATGCCATGGCGCACCTGACAGAGGCGTTTTACAGAGCCGACAAGTCGCGCTCTCGCGCGCAGGGAGGCGTAGGACTCGGCCTTTCGCTGTGCAGCGATATCGCGAGTCTGCACGGCGGCAGCATCGGGTTTGAAAACTGCCCCGAGGGCGGCGCGTGCGTGACGGTTTATCTCAACGGAGGTGCCGCATGAAAAAGAATATGATAGTCATATGCTCAATTATACTTGCCGTGTGCATCGGCCTCGGCATACCGCTCGTGACCGCAAATATTCAGGACAGCGCAGTTCTGAGCAAGACAGAGAGACTTGTAAATGCCGATGCAGCGCTCGGCCTCAACGGGCGCGGCAGCACGAGCCTTGAAGATAAGTACAGGCTCATGTCGTCGGAGCTCCTGTACGAATCTGAACTCAGCTCAGGTAAGTATATGCTGGCCGACGAGGTGCAGGCGAGAGCCGAGGAATATGACGAGATGCTGCAACTCTACGGCGCGCGCAGCGTAGACACAAAGTCGGACGACTATTTCAGCATAATGCCGCGGCCGCTTATGATAGGAGACGAGAGCGGAGAGCTTCCCTCGATCATCGTATGGCGAGTGCTTATGCACGATGCAGACGGTATTGTTGAAATGATGATCGACGATGAAACAGGGATGCTCCTTAGCCTGCAATATCGGGATATCGAGTATCTCGGCCGGGAAAACGCTGCGAGCATTGAGCCTCACTTTGACATAATATGCACTGCTGCAGCCGAGCTTGCCGCGCAGAGCGGCGCAGAGTTGGTTAATGTCTACGAGGCTGACGATTATATTTCTGAGTATATTAATCTTGTGTACATTGAACTCAGATTTCCTGTCAGAGAAAGCGAGCAGCGGGAAAATGCGCAGGATGGCGGAGTCGTAAAGCTCATGCTTGAGCTGAATAACGGGATGTACGCCTTTAACGATATGTCTTCATATTGACAGAAGAGAAAAAGCTCCCAAGCAGAAATAACTGCGTGGGAGCTTTGCATGTATAGGGAGAGATGTTATGCTTCGATTTTCTTTTCCGCGTCCTTGGAAAGCTTCTTCTGAAGCCAATCCTTGCCGTTTACGAAACGCTCGACGATGAAGGAGACTACGTAGTCGCCGGCTGCGTTTACCATAGTCGCGGGGGGATCGACGAGGTTGCCGATGGCCAGCGCGATGGGGAATGCGACCGCAAGCTGATCGGGGAAGAACAGGGTGCACAGCACCAGCTCGCCCGTACCGCCGCCGCCGGGGATGCCGCTCATTGCAACGGAGGAGAACACTGCGACGATGATGGCCAGTATCGCCTGACCCGTGCCGAAGTCCATGCCGAAGATACCGAACAGGAATGCGACCTTGATGATGGCGCTCATTGCCGAGCCGTCCATGTGCATCGTAGCGCCCAGGGGAACGACGATGTTCGAGACCTCCTTGGAGATGCCGGTCTCCTCCGCGACCTCGAGGTTCGTGGGGATCGTCGCTACGGAAGAGCAAGTGCCGAAGGAGACTGCCGCCGGCCGGAACAGGTTCTTCCACATGACCTTCGCGCCGCCCTTGCCGCCGCCGAAGCGCGCGTAGATCGGGAAGAAAATGAACATGTATGCAAAGCACAGCACATAGTAGATGATGAGCGTGCGGCTGTAGTCACCGATGAGGTCGGGACCGTAGGTCGCAACGAGATATGCGAAGAAGCCGAAGAAACCGATGGGAGCGTAGTAGGTGATGATCTTGACGACGTTCATAAGAATTGCGGTCAGGTTATCAAGGAACTTTGCTACCATGCTGTCCTTGCCGCCGGTCATCTGAATGCCGAAGCCGAAGAAAACGGCCGCGATGATGAGCGGCAGGATCGCCTTGCGGCTCCACAGCTCGCCGAAGTCGGGCTTGGTGAAGAAGTTTATTATCATATCGGTCACGCTCAGTGTCGAGCTGACCTCTCCCTCGACTACGGTGTAGTCGCCGGTTACGACGGGGAAGAAGCGCACGATGACGTACATGATGACAGCGGCGATAGCGGCCGTAACAAAGAATGTGCCGATCGTGATGCCCATGACCTTGCCCGCGCGCCTTGCGCTGGACATGTTCGCGATAGCCGATGCTATCGAGCAGAAAACCATGGGGACGACGACGCAGAACATGAGGTTAACAAAAACCGTTCCGATGGGCTCAAGGACGGTAGCGCCCTTGGAGATGACCTCGCCGGACGCGTCCTTAACAACGGGGTTGAGCGCACCGACGACGCAGCCGCCGATGATACCGGCCAGCATGAATATTATAAATCCGTAAGTACTGAGAAATGATTTCTTCTTTGCCATGACCAAACTCCTTAAAAGTTTTTCTGAGAGAATTATATTCGAGTATAATTGCAAAGTAAATTGACGATAGTGCTTGAAACATTGCAAAAAGTGCTATATAATCTTTCGCGAAAACATTTTGGGAGCATTACGATGACAGAACGGTATAAATACTCAAACGACGGCTATCTTAATGAAGATTTTCGCCTTTTTCACCTGAAGGACAGCTCAGGCCAGGAAAAGGATTTCCACTTTCATGAGTTTGACAAGATAGTTATCCTTATTTCCGGCAAGGTCGACTACACCGTCGAGGGCACGACATATAAGCTCGAGCCTTGGGATATCCTGCTCGTGCGCCACCATATGATCCACAAAGCGGCCATTGACCTGTCCGTTCCGTATGAGAGGATAATAATATACCTCGACTCGGCATATGTAGAGCGCTTTGCGCCCGAGGCCGGACTTATGGACTGCTTTGCAGCGGCGGAAAAACGCAGATATTGCCTCATGCGTCCGGATGCCGGCGGAGTCGAGCGTCTGAAGGAAGCGCTGGAGCGTCTTGAGAAAACTCAGGGCGATGAGCTTTTCGGCGCACAGCTCCTGCGAGGAACGATGCTCGTGCAGCTTCTGGTTCTCATAAACCGCATTGCGCTGAGTGATAACAGCCGCGAAAAGAATACTTCCGAGAGCGGAGGCAAGATCGCCCCGGCGCTGTCGTATATAAACGAAAATCTCACACGCGAGCTCAGTATCGACGACATGGCCGCCATGTGCTATATGAGCCGCTATTATTTCATGCGTCTTTTTAAAACGCAAACCGGCTGCACGGTACATAATTATATAAGGCAAAAGCGCCTCGTCCTCGCAGCGCGGCTTATCCGCGAGGGGATGAGCGCGTCGGCTGCCGCGGCCGAGTGCGGCTTTTCCGATTATTCTGCCTTCCACCGTGCATTTACGAAGACCTTCCGCGTAAGTCCGGGAAAAATCAAAAAGCAATAGAATTATGTAAACCGCAGAGCACTGCCCTGCGGTTTTGACTTATGCCTGGGGAGCGGAGAATTTCTGCTTTACCTGATCAATGCGCTGCTGCTGCGCCTGCTCGGCGGAATACCAGCCGTGGCCGGACATTTCCTTGTAAATGCTGTCCTGCATGCTCAGGCTGTCGCCGAGAGCGGAGCAGAATGCCTGATGGACGTTTGCGGTGCTTGACTCGATAGCGCCGTGCATGAACAGATCGCACACGCCCTTGGTCGTAAGCAGCAGATTTTCCATGATGTCTCTGTCGTTCATAATAAGCCCTCCTCAGACAAGGTCGTAAAACTGCGTAAACAGCTTCTGATTTCCGTTTATGAGCTGCTGGACGCGGCGCTTGAGCTCGGGATCGGTCAGCTGATTTGCCGCCAGGCTGCACTGCGTCATGAGAAACCGCGTGTGGCCGAGCGCGTCTTCGATATACAATAATTCTTTAGGTGTCATCTGTTGAACCTCCCATAAAATTTTGTCCGCTATTATTATCTGAGCTGTCGGCTTTGTTATTCACGGTGGGAAAAATTTTTACCAAATTGACATTTAATCGTGCCGGTCAGTCTTGAATTTGACAAACACTTGTGATATCCTATACTCAAATCAAAAAACATACAGGGGGTATAGTTTTATGTTCAGCGCAATAGTTTACAAGTCCACGACCGGTTCCTGCAAAAGATACGCAGAGCTTCTCTCGGCACGCCTGCACATTCCGGCATTCCCTCTCGGCAAAGAGTACATCCCTGCCGATACGAAGATAATCTTCGTCGGCTGGCTGTTCGCCGGCAAGATCATGGGCTACGATAAGGCCGCAAAGAAGTATGATATCGGCGCAGTTGTTCAGGTCGGCATGAGCCCGGCTTCCGCCAAGAGCGAGGAGATCGGCCGCAAGAAGAACGCGATAAGCCCCGAGATCCCTCTCTTCACCCGTCAGGGAGCCTTTGATCTCAACAAGCTGCCGCCGCACTTCAGATTTATCATGAAGATCAAAAACAAGGAGATCGCCGCGCGCTTCGAGGGCAAGGATAACCTTACCGACGCGCAGAAGGCGACCTACAAGATGGCATCCACCGGCGCCGGCGAGCCGCCCTGCTGGTGCGTTGACGATATCGTCAAATGGTGCGCGCAGCACTGATAAAGCAGTATTTCATTTATCGGAAGGGCGAAAGCCCGACCTGTTATTGAGATAGCCGTCATGCGCGTTTGTCTATCGCTTTCGGAGCTGTGATACGCCGTAGCCCACATCGGAGTATCTGCTTCCCAGTTTCGGAACGAACAGCGGCGCGTTTGGCAAGACCTGTTTCGGAATTGATGCGGGGGGACTGACGCAGACTGTCCGCAGCGTCATCTGCGAAACCAAATAGCGCGCGCCGAAAACACGGCGCCGATCGGAATTGAGCACTCCGTCCGGCAAAATGCTTTCGGCGCGCAGGCACCAAAAAGAGCACTTCGTGAGAAGTGCTCTTTTTTATTCTAAGGTGAATTATACTATCAAGTGCAACAATAAAAAAGAAAAGAAGCTCATACGAATCTCCGGTAGAATGTAATTACCACTAAAACAAGAAATCGAAAGGAGATCCGCCGAAACTACACACATATGTACGACATCCCGACCTGCTATCCTCACACGGCTCAGAAAAAATATCTGCTGCGCCGCTCGCACTGTCACCGAGGAATGTATCAGTCGCAGGAGGTAATAGACTACATAAACGAGAAGCTGAAAGCCACATGGCCGCCCGAACAAATCTCCTGCACGCCGTGCGGCCTGAAGATGCCGAGCTGGCGCACGATATACCGTTGGTTATACGAAAAGTATCTCGTGAACGGAAATCTGAAAGTGTTGCGGCGAAAAGGAAAAAGCCATGGCGTAAAGGAAACACGAGGCAAGTATAACAAGGGCAGGTACGACCAGCATAAACAGTCCGTATTTGCGGTATTTTTTTGTTATCAGCAGCCCGAGCACCGCAAACGGAGCGTAACGTCTGTTGCCGCGCAGCACATTTATCTCCGCGCGATTGCAGGGACAATGCCGCTGCCTGTGTGCCGCAGCTCTGAGATGCGGCAGAAGCCGCTTAAACTTCATTATTTCTTCCTCCAAATAAAAAAGCGTCTTTTACCATGTACGATGACATTGTAAAAGACGCTCTTAAAATTGTTTGAAACGAAATTAAACAGATATTAAACTTTATTATTTTGCGTATATCCTTCCGACGATCCGGTTCGATAGACGGCGGGGCAGGAGCTTTGCGATCATGGCCGCGCCCTTATAGGCAAAGCCCATTGCGACGAGCGGGCGGCTTTTCTTCTTCAGCGCATATTTTGCGACGAATTTGCCCGCGTATTCCGCGGTCATGCCCGTGCGCTCATCGTGCTCCATTACGGCAACGGAGCGGGCTATGCGCCCGGCGTATACGTCGTCGCCCGCGGCAGACTTTCTGCGCGCGTCGGTGAAGCCTGAGGCGATATCACCCGGCATTATCGCGCATATGCTTATGTTAAACGGCCGAACCTCGTTCTGAAGCGCGAGGACATAAGAGATCACGGCCGACTTGCTCACGGAGTACCACAGCTGAAAGGGGATGGGCACGATGCCCGCTATGGAGCTCATGCACACGATCCTTCCGCCGCCCTGTGCGCGCATAACGGGCAGCACCGCGCGGGTCATGTTATCCATTCCGAAAAGATTGAGCTCCAGCTGAGCGTGGGAATCGCGGCTTTCGGTGAGCTCGGCCGCGCCGGATATGCCGAAGCCCGCGTTGTTGACCAAAATGTCTATGCGGCCCTCTTTATCCGCGATCTGCTTTACAGCAGTTATTACCTGAGTCTCGTCGGTCACGTCGGCGGTGATGTGATAAATACCCTCCGCGTTTACCTCACGCCGCGACAGCTCGTACACCGTGCAGCCGGCATCCCTGAGAGCTGCTGCCGTGCAGCGGCCTATCCCGCCGCTTCCGCCCGTTACGACGGCTATCTTATTTGCTATCACAAAGAACCTCCTTAGATGTTCATTTGAAGTTTGGTTAAAATGTTTTAAGTAATATAAATATGATAGTCAATGCCCGCACGCTTGTCAAGAGAAGACAAAAAAAGAAACAGCCCCTCCTGACGGATAAGCTGCCTCCTTTTTGATAAAAAAGAAATGACCCATCCTGACGGATAGGTCATTTCGTGGTGCGAGAGAGGAGACTTGAACTCCCACGTCGGTTGACACACGCCCCTCAAACGTGCCTGTCTACCTGTTCCAGCACTCTCGCGAATTGCTCTTTTGCAAAGGCAAGAGTAATTATAGCAGAGAAAATGAGAATGTCAAGGATTAATTTCAAAATTTCTTACCTTTCTTGCATACACGGCCGTATATGCCGCACAAAGCAGCAGGGAAGCGAGCATGAGCTCGCCGCCGTATCGAGGCTGCACGAGGTAATATCGAGCAAAATACGCGTAGTAGCAGTGCAGCGACGCAAGCTCGGCAAAGATCGGTACCGGCGCAAATCTCATGTCGGATGCGGCAAGCACCAGCGCCAGAACTCCGGGGATGAAGAAATAGCGGTCGTGCATATGCGGCAGGAGATAGGGGATGCCCATGGCGAGGATCAGCGCAAGGCCGAGAATGACACGGTCGCTGAGCTTTTTGCGCAGCAGTATCGCCGCGGCGTAGACCGCCGCAACAAAAAGAAATGCTGCTATGATGAGGCTTCTCGCGCTGGCCGTCGTGTCGCCCGACCAGGAGAACATGCTCGTGAATGACGGTGCGTTATAGTTCATCGCATCGCCTACCGTGCCCGCCTGCGAAAAATACAGCGTCAGCGTATCCCACAGCGGCGCACCCGCGATAACTGCCGGCAGCATAAAAACGACATACGCGGCGGGGAAGACTATAAGCTGCCGCCACTTTATCTTTTTGGCCAGCAGCAGGATGAAAAACACGGGTATCACAAATACTGCCTGCAGCTTGAACGCAAGGCATGCCGCGAGCGATATCATAGCCGCAGCGCCGCGCCCGCTCATGCCAAGGTAGAGGGCGTAAATGCCGAAAAACGCATATATGCTGTCGCACTGCGCCCAGTAAGCGCCGTTTGCGACGACCGTGGGGAGGTACAGCACTGCAAGAAACACGCCGAGCAGCCGCACTTTGGAGTCCGTGTACAGCGACAGAAGCTTTAAGCAGCTCCACGCCAAAAGCACGTCGAACAGCACCGACAGTGCCTTTATCATATAAAGCTCGGGGATATCGAAATACGAAAACGCCGCGAGAAAATACATATACGGCGGATTATAATTCCCAGGAAAGAATGCCAGCGCCTTAAAGCCGCCGTTATCGCGGAAAAACTGCGTCCACGGCGCGAGGAAGGTCGTGTAGTCGCCGCTTTCAATATTGAAATAACTTGCGCGTATGACCATTGCCGCGGCGCCAAGAACGAGCGCGCAGATAAGCATAGCCTTATCCTCAAAAATGCCCTCGCGCCATAACAGCAGCATGGCAAGCGCAAAGATAACTGCGAGCGATATAACGGTGAAAAAACTCATTTTACCTCCGTTTCGTACAAAAAAGGCGGCCATCGATTATGACAGCCGCCGAAAAACTCATTTTTCACAAAATATTTCTTGACATAGCTATATATACAATGATAGAATAACTTGCTATGTTATCTTGTGGTGAAACGACTGGCACCCCAGTGTTTACATTCACAATATACCATCAACCAAACGTAAATACAACACCGATGTGAGCAAAACAAACAACTCACCCGGGCGTTCTCAATTACGATTAAGGAGTGTGTACGAATGCCAAAAGACGTTCTCTACGGCAAAACTCTCAGAAAGAGCTTCGCACGGTATGAAGAGATCCAGGACATGCCCAATCTGCTGGAGATCCAGAAGAAGAGCTATAAATGGTTTCTCGAGACCGGTCTGCGCGAGGTGTTCAGGGATACCGACGCTGTGACCGACTATTCCGGCAATCTTGAGCTGAGCTTCGTGGATTATTCTATGGACGAGAAGCCCAAGTACACGGAGGAGGAGTGCAAGGCACGCGACGCAACGTATGCCGCGCCCCTGAAGGTCAGTGTGCGTCTGCGCAATCTTGAGACTGAGGAGATCAAGGAGCAGGAGATATTCATGGGAGATTTCCCGCTCATGACCGCCGGCGGTACGTTTATCATAAACGGCGCTGAGCGCGTTATCGTCTCTCAGATCGTTCGCAGCCCTGGCGTGTACTATGATAAGACCACCGACCGCAGCATGACGAGCATCTATGCCGCAACGGTAATCCCGTATCACGGCGCATGGCTCGAGTACGAGACCGACGCAAACGACACGTTCTATGTCCGAATAGATAAAAACCGCAAGCTGCCCATCACATGGTTCCTCAAGGCAATGGGCAAGTATGACGAGTCAAAGCCCGAAACCTGGCTTTCCTGCACTCCCGACCCCATCATGGGCGCCACTACGAACGAGCGCCTGAAGGAGATCTTCGGCGATGATGAGCGCATCACCGTCACCATTGATAAGGACACCACCACCAGTCGTGACGAGTGCCTTATGGAAATCTACCGCAAGCTGCGCCCCGGCGATCCTCCCACGGTAGAAAGCGCCGAGTCCCTGCTCGACGGACTGTTCTTTGACCGCCGCCGCTACGACATCTCCAATGTCGGCCGCTATAAGTTCAATAAGAAGCTTGCCCTGCGCGGCAGAATAAACGGCTTTACCTTGGCAATGCCCGTTGCCGACCCCTCCACGGGCGAGATCATCGCCGACGCGGGCGAGGTAGTATCGCGCGATATAGCCGAGAAGATCGACGCTGCCGGCGTTGTTGAGGTCTACCTTGATGTTGACGGCAAGACCGTCAAGGTGTTCTCCAACGGCATGGTTCCCCTGCAGAGCATGGTGGACATTGACCCCGAGGAGCTCGGCATCAAGGAAAAGGTCCGCGGTATAGTCCTCAAGAGCCTTATGGAGCAGTACTCCGGCGACGCTCTCAAGGAAGCTATCCTTGAGAATATAGATATACTTATCCCGAAGCACATCGTTGTCGACGATATGTTCGCGTCCGTAAACTACCTCAACTGCCTTGCCTACGGCATCGGCGAGAAGGACGATATCGACCATCTCGGCAACCGCCGCGTCCGCTGCGTCGGTGAGCTGCTGCAGAACCAGTTCCGCATCGGCTTTTCCCGCATGGAGCGCGTTATCCGCGAGCGCATGACCCTTCAGGATCTTGATATCGTAACGCCTCAGAGCCTTATCAATATCCGTCCCGTGACGGCGGCTATCAAGGAGTTCTTCGGCTCGAGCCCCCTGTCGCAGTTCATGGATCAGACAAACCCCCTGTCCGAGCTTACTCATAAGCGCCGTATGTCGGCACTCGGCCCCGGCGGTCTGAGCCGTGAAAGAGCGTCCTTCGACGTCCGCGACGTTCACTACAGCCACTACGGCCGTCTGTGTCCGATCGAGACCCCCGAAGGTCCGAACATCGGCCTTATCTCTTACCTTGCGTCCTATGCGAGAGCAAATGAGTACGGCTTCCTCGTCGCTCCGTTCCAGAAAGTCGAAAAAGGTACCTGCCGCGTCACCGACCAGGTGGATTACCTGACTGCCGACATGGAGGATAACTACATCGTCGCCCCTGCGACCGAGCCCCGCGACGAAAACGGCTGCCTCATCAATAAGCGTATAACCTGCCGTCACCGCGACGAGATCGTCGAGGTCGACCGCGAGAGAGTCGATTATATCGACATAAGCCCCCGCATGATGGTATCCATTGCGACCGCAATGATCCCGTTCCTTGAAAACGACGATGCAAACCGTGCGCTGATGGGCGCTAACATGCAGCGCCAGGCAGTTCCTCTTATGGTAACTCAGGCGCCTATCGTCGCCACCGGTATCGAGCACAAGTGCGCTGTCGACTCCGGCGTTGTTGTCCTTGCAGAGGGCGACGGCGAGGTCGTCCGCTCCGACGCTCAGAATATCACCATCAAATACGACGCGGGCGAGATCAAGAACTACAAGCTCATAAAGTTTGCCCGCTCCAACCAGGGTACCTGCGTAAACCAGCGCCCCATAGTTTCTCTCGGCGAGCGCGTGCACGAGGGCGATGTTATCGCTGACGGCCCGAGCACCAAGGACGGCGAGATATCCCTCGGCAAGAACATCCTTGTCGGCTTCATGACCTGGGAAGGCTATAACTACGAGGACGCTATCCTGCTCAACGAGCGCCTCGTCATGGAGGACGTTTTCACCTCCATCCACGTCGAGGAGTACGAGTGCGACGCACGCGATACCAAGCTCGGACCCGAGGAGATCACCCGCGATATCCCCGGTGTCGGCGACGATGCTCTCAAATATCTCGACGAGCGCGGCATAATAACCGTCGGCGCTGAGGTTCGCGCCGGTGATATCCTCGTCGGAAAGGTCACCCCGAAGGGCGAGACCGATCTGACCGCAGAGGAGCGTCTGCTTCGCGCTATCTTCGGCGAAAAGGCGAGGGAAGTGCGCGACACCTCGCTCAAGGTTCCCCACGGCGAGAGCGGCATAATAGTCGACGTCAAGGTCTTCACCCGTGAAAACGGCGACGAGATGAGCCCCGGCGTAAATCAGGTCGTGCGTGTGTACATCGCTCAGAAGCGCAAGATATCCGTCGGCGATAAGATGGCCGGCCGTCACGGCAACAAGGGCGTCGTTTCCCGCATTCTCCCGCGTGAGGATATGCCGTACCTGCCCGACGGTACTCCGCTCGATATAGTTCTGAACCCCTTGGGCGTTCCGTCCCGTATGAATATCGGTCAGGTTCTCGAGGTTCACCTCGGCTACGCCGCTCAGGCTCTCGGCTGGAAGGTCGCAACGCCTATCTTCAACGGCGCGAACGAATCCACCATTCGTGATACTCTGCGTCAGGCAGGTCTGCGCGAGGACGGCAAGAGTGTCCTGTACGACGGCCGTACCGGCGAGAAGTTCGATAACGACGTAACCGTCGGCTGGGTTTACTTCCTTAAGCTGCACCACCTGGTCGATGATAAGATCCACGCCCGCAGCACCGGCCCCTACAGCCTTGTTACTCAGCAGCCTCTCGGCGGCAAGGCGCAGTTCGGCGGCCAGCGCTTCGGCGAAATGGAAGTCTGGGCCCTCGAGGCTTACGGCGCGGCGTACACTCTGCAGGAGATACTCACCGTCAAGTCCGACGATGTCACCGGCCGTGTACGTACCTACGAGAGCATTGTAAAAGGCAACAATATCCCGCAGCCCGGCGTTCCCGAATCGTTCAAGGTTTTGGTCAAGGAACTCCAGTCTCTGTGTCTTGATATCCGCGTTCTGGATAAGGACGGTCAGGAGATCGAGCTTAAGGACGACGACGATGACGAGTTCGTTCCCAAGATTAAGGACGAGATGTACGACACCATGTCCGACGATGACGAGATCGAGGCCGAGGGCTACACGATCGAGGACATTCCCGAGTCCGATGACGACGACTTTGGCTTCATGTCCGATGATGACTACAGTGAGGAGGATGAATAATAATGAGTTTTACACCGTTTGACGCCATCAAAATAGGCATTGCCTCCCCTGAAATGATACTTTCATGGTCCTCCGGCGAGGTCACCAAGCCCGAGACAATCAACTACCGCACCCTTAAGCCCGAGCGCGACGGTCTGTTCTGCGAGCGCATATTTGGACCGACCAAGGACTGGGAGTGCCACTGCGGCAAGTATAAAAAGATCAGCTACAAGGGCAAGATCTGCGACCGCTGCGGCGTTGAGGTCACAAAGAGCAAGGTGCGCCGCGAGCGCATGGGTCACATAGAGCTGGCCGCCCCCGTATCGCATATCTGGTACTTCAAGGGCATCCCCAGCCGCATGGGCCTGCTGCTCGACCTCACCCCGAGAGTGCTCGAGAAGGTACTGTACTTTGCAAATTATATAGTTACCGATCCCGGCTTCACTCCGCTGGAAAAGTGCCAGATACTCACCGAGAAAGAGTATCGCGACATGCGCGAGAAGTATGAGGACGACTTTGACGCCGGCATGGGCGCCGAGGCTATAAAAAAGCTTCTCCAGCAGATCGACTGCGAGCAGCTTTCCGCTCAGCTCAGAGAGGAGCTTGCCAATGCCTCCGGTCAGAAGAAGGCAAAGCTCGTAAAGCGCCTTGAGGTCGTCGAGGCCTTCCGCCAGAGCGGCAACAAGCCCGAGTGGATGATAATCGACATTCTGCCGGTCATCCCGCCCGAAATTCGCCCCATGGTGCAGCTCGACGGCGGCCGCTTCGCAACGAGCGACCTTAACGATCTGTACCGCCGCGTAATAAACCGCAATAACCGTCTTAAGAGACTTATCCAGCTCAACGCGCCCGATATCATCGTCCGCAACGAAAAGCGCATGCTCCAGGAGGCTGCTGACGCACTTATCGACAACGGCCGCCGCGGCAGAGCCGTCACCGGTGCAAACTCCCGCGCGCTCAAGTCTCTTTCCGATATGCTCAAGGGCAAGCAGGGACGCTTCCGTCAGAACCTGCTCGGCAAGCGTGTCGACTACTCCGGCCGAAGCGTTATCGTTGTAGGCCCCGACCTGAAGATATATCAGTGCGGCGTTCCTAAGGAAATGGCTATCGAGCTGTTCCGCCCCTTCGTCATGAAGAAGCTCGTTGAGGACGGCGTTGCAAACAATATCAAGTCCGCGAAGAAGATGGTCGATAAGCAGCGCACCGAGGTCTGGGATGCGCTCGAGGTCGTCATCAAAGAGCACCCCGTGCTCCTCAACCGTGCGCCTACGCTGCACCGCCTCGGCATTCAGGCGTTTGAGCCCATCCTTGTCGAGGGGCGCGCACTCAAGCTGCACCCGCTGGTATGTACCGCGTATAACGCCGACTTTGACGGCGACCAGATGGCTATCCACGTTCCTCTGTCCGCGGAGGCTCAGGCCGAGGCTCGCATCCTCATGCTCTCGGCAAATAACCTCCTGCGTCCGCAGGACGGCCACCCCGTAACCGTTCCGACTCAGGATATGATCCTCGGCTCGTACTACCTGACAATGAAGCGCATCGGCAAGGCCGAAAAGGGCGCGGAGCATGTCTTCGTTACCGATCCCGGCGACACCGATCTGCCCGCAAACGAGATCGTCGACGGCGATGACTTCGTCGCAGCGGAGGAGAAGGCGGCGGCCGAGGGCGGCAAGGCTCCGTCCTACAAGCCCCTGCTCATATACCGCGACCCCAGCGAGGCCGTCATGGCATACAGCCAGGGCGAGGTCGGTCTGCACGCACCTATCCTCGTTCGCGTTACCAAGACCTTTGACGGCGTGGAGAAATCCAAGCTCATTGAGAGCACCGTCGGCCGCATAATCTTCAATGAAAAGATCCCCCAGGATCTCGGATATGTCGACAGAACCGATCCCGAGCATGCCTTCGATCACGAGATCGGCTTCCAGGTCGGCAAGAAGCAGCTCGGCGATATCATCGACCGCTGCATCAAGAAGCACGACTTCACCATCTCCGCTGAGGTGCTTGACGGCATCAAGGAAATGGGCTATAAGTATTCGACCAAGGGCGCTATCACGATCTCCATCGCCGATATGACCGTTCCCGAGGCGAAGAAAACCCTCATAAGCGATACCGAGGGAAAGGTACTTGCCATCGAGCGTCAGTTCAAGCGCGGCTTCATCACCGATGACGAGCGCTATCGCCTGGTCGTCTCCGAGTGGGAAAAGACCACAAAGGACGTCACCAGCGCACTTCAGAACTGCCTGGATACCTACAATCCTATCTACATGATGGCAAACTCCGGTGCTCGTGGCTCCATGAATCAGATCCGTCAGCTTGCCGGTATGCGCGGCCTTATGGCCAACACCTCCGGTAAGACCATCGAGATCCCCATCAAGGCAAACTTCCGTGAAGGCCTGAGCGTTCTGGAGTACTTCATCTCCTCCCGAGGCGCACGTAAGGGTCTTGCCGATACCGCACTTCGTACCGCGGACTCCGGTTACCTTACCCGCCGAATGGTCGACGTCTGCCAGGACGTTATCATCCGCGAGCCCGACTGCGGCACGCACGACGGCGTTTGGGCATCGGCTGTCTACGACAAGGGTCAGCTCGTCCAGTCCTTCGGCATCAGCATCCACGGGCGATTCCCGGCAGTGCCCATCTGCGATCCGCAGACCGGCGAGGTGCTGTTCGACACCGATCACATGCTCATGCCCGCGGACGCCGACGTTCTCGAAGCTCATGGCATCGACCGTGTGCTCATCCGCAGCGTTCTGTCCTGCGAGGCTCGCACCGGCGTGTGCGCACGCTGCTACGGCATCAACCTCGCTATCGGCCAGCCCGTCAGCGCGGGCGAGGCTGTCGGCGTTATCGCAGCTCAGTCCATCGGCGAACCCGGTACTCAGCTGACCATGCGTACCTTCCACACCGGCGGCGTAGCAGGTGATGATATCACCCAGGGCCTTCCCCGTGTTGAAGAGCTGTTCGAGGCGCGCAAGCCCAAGAAGATGGCTGTCCTTTCGGAGATATCCGGCACGATCTCAATCGAGGAGGCAAAGAAGGGCGCTCTGTTTGCGATAAGCGTTATCAGCGAGGAAGAGGGCGAGACGAGAGTCTACACCGTGCCTCACTCGGCCGGCATACTCGTCAAGAACGGCGACCATGTCGATAAGGGTCAGGAGCTCACCAGCGGTGCGCTCAGCCCGCACGATGTCCTGCGTATCCGCGGAATCGACGACGATCAGTACGGCCGTCCCGGCGTCCGCACCTATATCATCCAGGAGGTCCAGAAGGTCTATCGTCAGCAGGGCGTTGATATCAACGATAAGCATATCGAGATCATCGTCCGCCAGATGATGCGCAAGGTCAAGATCGAGGAATCCGGAAGCACGGATCTTCTCTCCGGCGCAACGGTCGACATCGGCGAGCTCAAGGCGGCAAACCGCAAGATCGAAGAGCGCATCGAGGCAGGCGAGGAGGGACTCAGCAAGGCGACCTACACCCAGCTTCTCATGGGTATCACAAAGGCATCCCTTGCCACAGAGAGCTTCCTGTCGGCAGCGTCCTTCCAGGAGACCACCAAGGTCCTCACCGAGGCTGCCATCAAGGGCAAGGTCGATCATCTCGTCGGCCTTAAGGAAAACGTCATCATCGGTAAGCTCATCCCTGCCGGTACCGGACTTTCCATGTACCGCGACTTCGAAGAGAAGACCGACGATACCGTTACCGACGATCCCGCACAATACGTCGATCTCTCCGCACTTGTCGGCAAGACCAACGCACTCTAAGCCAATGGATAAAAAAGAAGCCGTCCTGTGGACGGCTTCTTTAGCAGACTGCAAAATCTCGTCAATGCACAAAGCGTTGCCGAGATTTTTTACGACCGGGTGATTTTTTGCGCGCTTCACGCTTCACAGCAGCGCATTATCATTGCAGCAGCTTCCGCGCGTGTTATAGAGCTGCTTGGCTTAAAACAGCCATCGGAATATCCGTATATTATCCCGGAGGATGCAGCCCAACTAACGGCAGAACTTGCGTAATGGCTTACGCTGCAGATATCTGCAAAGCTGAAATCCTCACCGCCGCAGGACGGTGCGCCCGCAAATCGGTACAGCATTGCGGCCGCCTCCTGACGGCTGACATTTGCGTCAGGGAGAAAGCTGCCGTCGGAGCAGCCGGTGATGATACCTCGGTCGTATGCCCATGCGACTGCACTTGAGTACCAGGCGGATGAAGAAACATCGGCAAACGGCGCAGTCTCAGCAACTGAGGGGCTTCCTGACAGCCGATAGAGCACACAGGCGAACATGGCACGCGACATATTCAGGTTCGGCGCGAAGACTGAGCCGCCGATACCGCACATAATGCCGCCTAAATCATTATACGCAGCAGCCTCAGCGTACCATTCATTACCATTGATATCGGCGAAAAGACCGTTAAGGTCAGGCTTTTCAACCTTGGATGTCATATAATCGTCGGGGAGAGTGTGCATCCATGCGATGCACGTTTCCGCATAGTGCGCGGAAATTATCGGTGATATGTTTGCTATAAGGGTCGCTGCAATGTCCGGGTTCTTTACCACGAATTTTGTGAGCCTTGTGAGCAGGACACTTAACGCCGTGCGAAGCCCCTGCGCGTCAAAATCAGTGATACCGGCCTCGTTGAGGCTTTCAAAAAACAGCCCCTCAACCGTTTTGTATGCCCTGCTCGACCGGACATCGGAAGCGTCATATCCGCTTATGATATTAAAAAGATTATCCTTCAGCTTTTGACCGAATATTTTGAATAATAACTCATAGTCAAACTGCTTTCTGTCAAATATAACTGCCAGCACTTCGGCAAGGCTGTCCTGAACGTTTTCGGAGTAATCCTCGCGGGAAGAGACAAAGTCTGTGATAATAGCGTCTGTGAGCATCTTATAATATTGCTTTTGCGTCATTTTGCTGCCGGAAAAGGCCCTGAAGCTGCTGTCTTTAGCAGAGCTTATGCCGATGCACTTGAAATCGTCTATGGAATAGCTGCCGCCGTTATTCGGAATGGTATCAAACTCATCGACCATTGCGGCCTTGAGCTCGTTATAGTCGGCATCGCCCTTAGTTGGATATGTGTGATCAACACCGTATCGCGAAAAGCCCCACTGATTGAAAACCACATATGTAACGAGGTCATTTTCGTTAACAATATTGTGTATGTTGCCGTATAAGAGCGCGTCAGTATCCTTTGCAGTAGTACCCATTGGCGGCTCAAAGCAGTAGCAGTAGAGATCATGACGCATAAGCTTCGCGGGACCGAGGTCATATCCGCGGTCGAGCTGTGCAGCGGCCATATTTGCTGCCGCTGCCGAACGACTGTAGCCGGCCATCCAAACCTTTACGGGGCCGCTGATGCCATTCTCGGAGATGAACTGCTTAAGATAGCCCAGAACCTGTTCGCTTGCCAGCGAGAAGCCCTCATGGTCTCCCGATGAACCGACTACGGCGTTTCCGCCCCATTCTCGGCGGTAGAAATTTCCGCGGATGCCGACGGCTATGAGCGTATAATCATTATAGTTATCCTTGACGCTTTTGCTGGCGGCGCAAACGCCGATGGAGTTCATTTCTGGCTTTTTGCCGAACCATTCGTTTGAAGAAATATTTTCAAAGCCGCATTGCTGCATCATGGATACGAAGTTTCTATCCTCATCACTGCGCGTTTGGGCGTCTTTGCTCGAAAACGCGGCGAGTGCAAGCGCAAGCGATGCCTCTGCAAGGTCCTGCCTGTAAATATAGCCGCTCT
This sequence comes from Clostridiales bacterium, assembly GCA_004558025.1. Taxonomy (GTDB): domain Bacteria; phylum Bacillota; class Clostridia; order Oscillospirales; family Oscillospiraceae; genus F23-B02. Next base: position 12,616 of record SFEG01000011.1, on the reverse strand, counting down.
TGCCAAAATAATTGTCGCTGTACGAAAAATAGGTCTCATAGTCATGAGTGTTTTCGCTGCCATGGCCTGAGCAATACCGCACTGTGCCACTTATTTCGCCGTCGGCATACGCAGCAGGGAATAAAGAGACAAGCATTATCAGCGCAAGCAGCATGCTTAACGTTCTTTTCAACATCGTGTGAGCTCCTTTTAGTTCTTTCTCAATATAATTGTAATAATTATATCAGCAAAGCGAAAATTTAACCATTACAAAGGTGGCACATGTGTCGAAAAAATTAATAATTAATTTAATAATTAATAAAGTGAACATATAAAATTCAAAAACAGGGCTGATTTTTGTGTAAAAAAATCTTGACTGAATTTGTGTAATATGCTAAAATTTCAGTCTGTGTGGGTTTAGTGCGCCCAAAAGCGAATAATCCGCGCAAAAACCTTGAATATCAAGGAATTTTTTAAGAAAGGAGAAATGAAAATTGCCTACGTTTAACCAGCTGGTGAGAAAAGGCAGAGAGAAGTCGACCTACAAGTCCAACTCCCCCGCAATGCAGAAGGGTCTCAACACCCTGAAAAATTGCGAGACCGACCTGAGCTCCCCTCAGAAGAGAGGCGTCTGCACCGCAGTTCGTACCTCCACCCCCAAGAAGCCTAACTCCGCACTGCGTAAGATCGCTCGTGTGCGTCTGACCAACGGTTACGAAGTCACCGCTTACATTCCCGGTGTCGGCCACAATCTTCAGGAGCATAGCGTTGTTATGATCCGCGGCGGCCGTGTCAAGGACCTTCCCGGTGTTCGTTACCACATCATTCGCGGCACCCTCGACGCTCAGGGCGTCACGGGTCGTATGCAGGCTCGCTCCAAGTATGGCGCGAAGAGACCCAAGGCTGCAAAGAAGTAATATCCCAACAAGCAAATTTTTGCCCTGTTGTCTACTATATAATATTAGACCTCGGGGCGCAGACGGAATGGCTCAGGGCCGTTCCGAGTACCTGTGAAGTCATTTTTTAATGAAGGAGGGAAGCACAGTGCCCAGAAGAGGTAATGTTCCCAAAAGAGAAATTTTACCCGATCCTATGTACAATAGTGTTTTGGTGACCAAGCTCATCAACGCTATCATGCTGGACGGCAAAAAGGGTGTTGCTCAGAAGGTCGTTTACGACGCTTTTGACATCATCAAGGAGAAGACCGGCAAGGAGCCCCTTGACGCCTTCACCGAAGCTATGAACAACATCATGCCCAGCCTCGAAGTCAAGGCTCGCCGTGTCGGCGGTGCAACTTACCAGGTTCCTATCGAAGTAAGACCCGCACGTCGTCAGACTCTCGGCCTTCGCTGGCTGGTCGGCTACGCCCGCAAGCGCGGCGAGAAGACAATGAAGGAGCGTCTCGCAGGCGAGATCATGGATGCCTGCAACAACCTCGGCGCATCCGTCAAGAAGCGCGAGGATACCCACAAGATGGCAGACTCCAACAAGGCCTTCGCACACTTCAGATGGTAATCCTATCAGGAGAAGATTATGCCAAGACAGTATTCACTTGAAAAAACGAGAAATATCGGTATCATGGCTCACATCGACGCCGGCAAGACTACGACCACCGAACGTATTCTGTACTACACCGGCGTAAACTACAAGATCGGCGAGACCCATGAGGGCACCGCGACCATGGACTGGATGGAGCAGGAGCAGGAGAGAGGTATAACCATCACTTCCGCGGCTACCACCTGCCACTGGCGCGATACACGTATCAATATCATTGATACCCCGGGTCACGTTGACTTTACCGTCGAGGTCGAGCGTTCGCTCCGCGTGCTTGACGGATGTGTGACCGTGCTGTGCGCCAAGGGCGGCGTTGAGCCGCAGTCCGAGACAGTTTGGAGACAGGCTGACCATTACAACGTACCCCGTATGATATACGTCAACAAGATGGATATCATGGGCGCGGACTTCTACCATGTTCTCGAAATGGTACATGACAGACTTAAATGTAATGCAGTTCCAATCCAGCTTCCGATCGGCGCCGAAGCGGATTTCCGAGGCATAATCGATCTCGTAGAGATGAATGCCCGCATTTATTACGACGATCTCGGCAATGATATGCGCACCGAGGAAATCCCCGAGGATATGCGCGATCTCGCTAATGAGTATCGCGTAAAAATGCTGGAGGCTATCTCGGATATCGACGACGAGATAATGATGCTTTATCTCGAAGGCGAGGAAGTTCCTCAGGATATGATCCGTGCAGCCATCAGAAAGGCGACATGCGCCGTCAAGATGGTTCCCGTGGTCTGCGGCACATCTTATAAAAACAAAGGCGTGCAGAAGCTGCTCGACGCTATCGTTGAGTACATGCCCTCTCCGCTGGACATCCCCGCTATAAGCGGCACAAACCCCAAGACCGACGAGGAGGAGACCCGCGAAGCATCCGATGATGCTCCGTTCTCCGCGCTTGCGTTCAAGATCATGACCGACCCCTTTGTCGGCCGCCTGAGCTTCTTCCGTGTCTATTCCGGAACCGTTGAGGCAGGCAAGACGGTTTTGAACTCGTCGAAGGGCCAGCGCGAGCGTATCGGCAGAATCCTGCTGATGCACGCAAACCACAGAGAGGATCTTTCCGTTGCGTACTCCGGCGATATCGCCGCTGCGGTCGGCCTTAAAAACACCACCACAGGCGATACGCTCTGCGATGAGAAGCATCCGATCATCCTTGAATCCATGGAGTTCCCCGAGCCTGTTATCCGCGTCGCTATCGAGCCCAAGACCAAGGCCGGTCAGGAGAAGATGGCTATCGCGCTTCAGAAGCTCGCCGAGGAGGATCCCACCTTCAAGACCTACACCGACGAGGAGTCGGGTCAGACCATAATCGCCGGTATGGGCGAGCTTCACCTTGAGATCATCGTCGACAGACTTCTGCGCGAGTTCAAGGTCGAGGCTAACGTCGGCAAGCCGCAGGTATCTTATAAAGAGACCATCACGCGCGCGGCGACCGTCGATACCCGCTACGCCCGTCAGACGGGCGGTAAAGGCCAGTTTGCACACTGTAAGATCACTGTTGAGCCCAATGAGTCCGGCAAGGGCTACGAGTTTATCAACAATATCACCGGCGGCGCTATTCCCAAGGAGTATATCCCCTGTGTCGATCAGGGTATCCAGGGTGCGATGCAGTCGGGCGTGCTCGCCGGCTATCAGGTCGTGGACGTGAAGGTAACGCTCATAGACGGCTCGTACCACGAGGTCGACTCGTCGGAAATGGCGTTTAAGATCTGCGGCAGCATGGCGTTCAAGGAAGCCTGCGAGAAGGCAGGCCCCACTCTGCTTGAACCTATTATGAAGGTCGTTGTAACGGCTCCCGACGAATACATGGGCGACGTTATGGGCGATATAAATGCAAGACGCGGACAGATCATCGGCTCGGACATCAGAAACGGGGCCGCAGTCATCGAGGCAAATGTTCCTCTTGCATCCATGTTCGGCTACGCGACAGACTTGAGAAGCAAAACTCAGGGCCGCGCGACCTACAGCATGGAACCCAGCCACTATGTTGAGCTTCCGAAGAATCTCCAGGAGACTCTCCGCGGCGCACGCAAGGGCTGATAAACCATATAAGCAAGTAGTTTAATCAAAATCATTTGTATTAATTTCACGGAGGTTATTATTATGGCAAAGCAGCAATTCGACAGATCCCTGCCCCACGTCAATATCGGCACCATCGGTCACATTGACCACGGCAAGACCACTCTGACCGCAGCTATCACCAAGTACCTGGCACTCCAGGGCGGCGCTGAGTACACCGATTACTCTTCCATCGACAAGGCTCCCGAAGAGAGAGAGCGCGGCATCACCATTAACACCGCACACGTCGAGTACAAGACCGCACATCGTCATTATGCACACGTTGACTGCCCGGGTCACGCTGACTATATCAAGAACATGATCACCGGCGCAGCTCAGATGGACGGCGCTATCCTCGTTATCGCAGCATCCGACGGCCCCATGGCTCAGACTCGTGAGCACCTTCTGCTCGCCCGTCAGGTTAACGTTCCTTCCGTTCTCGTATTCCTGAACAAGTGCGATCAGGTCGACGACGAAGAGCTCCTCGAGCTCGTCGAGATGGAAGTTCGCGAGCTGCTCGACTTCTACGGCTTCCCCGGAGACGAGACCCCCATCATCCGCGGTTCCGCTCTTAACGCACTCGTTTGCGAGTCCGACGATCCCAATGCTCCCGAGTATGCATGCATCAAGGAGCTCATGGACGCAGTCGACAGCTGGATCCCCACTCCCGACCGTAAGGCAGACCAGCCGTTCCTTATGCCTATCGAGGACGTATTCACCATCTCCGGCCGTGGCACCGTTACCACCGGTCGTGTAGAGCGTGGCCGCGTTAAGGTTGGCGATAAGGTTCAGATCGTCGGCCTGAAGGACGAGATCACCGAGACCACCGTTACCGGTACCGAGATGTTCCACAAGATCCTCGAGTACGCAGAGGCTGGCGACAACGTCGGTACTCTTCTCCGCGGTATCGCAAAGAAGGACGTAGAGCGTGGCCAGGTTCTGGCAGCTCCCGGCTCCATCAAGCCCCACACCAAGTTCGTTGGCCAGGTTTACGTTCTGTCCAAGGACGAAGGCGGCCGTCACACCCCGTTCTTCAACAACTACCGTCCTCAGTTCTACTTCCGTACCACCGACGTTACCGGCGTCATCACCCTGCCCGAAGGCACCGAGATGTGCATGCCTGGCGATAACGTCGACATGAAGGTTGAGCTCATCACCCCGATCGCAATCGAGAAGGGCCTGCGCTTCGCTATCCGTGAGGGTGGCCGCACTGTCGGTTCCGGTGTTGTTATCGAAGTTGAGGAGTAATTTCCAAAACCCACTGAGCTGAAAAGTTCATTTAACAGACAAGCCATGAAGCAAACGCTTCATGGCTTGTTTTTTTGCATTTTATCGTATGCCATGCATAAAACCGCCGATATCCGCAGAGTGTATGTCGCCGCCGATGACGCGCGTGCCCTTGATGTACAATGTGGCATACACCGTGCCGCCGCATCCCTCGTAATTAGTCACCGTGTATGTGTACTGACGGCATTCAAGCCCGGCGTAGGAGGCGAAATCATAGCCCTGGCGCGTCTGCATGTCGGCATATTCGCCGACCGCGCCCTCAAAGGACTTCGGCAGCAGAACATTGCGCTCCTCCTCACTGTCGGGGTCGATCTCCCAGCCGTAGGAGGCAAGGTATTTTTCGCGGCCCTTTGTCTGTGATACGTCGAGCATATCTCCGGTGCTCAGCAGACTGCGCGGAGATGAGCAAAGCACCACCGCTGCAGAGAGGATGACACCGAGAAATAGCAGAAGCGCGACCGCACGCTTTTTCGTCAGCTTTAAACTTTTCGTAAACATATTCGTATAATAGCCTTTTCCTATTCAAAAAATCATTACTTTATGTTATAATTAACTTGTATTAAATTCTATGTGTAACAGGGTGCTCATATGCCGCTTATGCGACTTGACAGGCTGCTTTCCGAGTGCACCGCGCTCTCTCGAAGCCAGCTCAGACAGATAATAAAAAACGGAAGCGTCAGTGTTGACGGAATCGTGATAACATCGCCGGAGCATAAGGTTTGCAGCGATACGGCGCGCGTCGAGCTTGACGGGAAAACCGTGAGCTACGAGAAATTCTGCTACTATATGCTCAATAAGCCTGCCGGTATACTGTCCGCAACCGACGATAAAAAGCAGAAGACCGTCATTGACCTTTTTCCGGCGGAGCTTAAAAAGAAAAATCTTTTCCCGGTCGGCAGACTGGATAAGGATACGACAGGCCTTCTCATAATAACAAACGACGGCGATTTTGCTCACAGGGTCATTTCACCCAGATCCGAGATCGTCAAGACTTATCACGCCGTAACGGAGACTCCGGTCAACGATGCCGATATAGAGGCTTTTCGCCAGGGAATAGTGCTCGCCGACGGGACAAAATGCCTCCCGGCAGGGCTTGAAAAGCTTCCCGACGGCAGCTGCCTTGTTCGTGTTATGGAGGGAAAATATCATCAGGTAAAGCGCATGCTCGCCTCGCGCGGCAAGCCCGTGACAGCGCTCATGCGTCTGTCAATAGGCGGACTTGAGCTGGATAAAGGCCTCCTTCCGGGACAATTTCGGCAATTGAGCGAAAAAGAGTTGTGCAGTGTGAATAAGAAAAAATAACAAAAATCAGTCGCTATATTTGTTGCTTTTATCAAAACAATTCTGCATTTTTTTGAATATCGCACAAAAATGATATGTTTTTCTATTGAAAAACGCACAAAAAAGTATTATCATGTAGAAAGTGTTGAATATTATCTATCGTTAAAATACCCATATGCTTCAGGGGAGGTAAAAAGACGATGTCCAGCAGAATTTTTCAGAGCGTGATAATGCAGATAAAAGAGGCTACCGACAGGTGCATCGGCATCATTGACGATCAGGGATTTGTGCTCACTTGCAGCGAGCTGCCGATGATCGGCTCGCGACTTGATGATTTTTCGAGCATGAATTACGATTTTTCCGAGCCCGTGCAGCTAAGCGGAGTGCGGACATATAAGGTGCTGAGCAATAATAACGGCAGGTTTGACTATGCCGTGTTTGTTGAGGGCTGCGACGATATGGCGCGGGTGACGTGCATGATGGCGGCCGTCGCCTTTAACGAGGCGAAGATGAATTATGAGGAAAAGTACAATAAGGCGGCTTTTCTTAAAAACATAATCTCCGACAATATACTTCCCGGCGATGTTTACGTCAGAACGAAGGAGCTGCACTTTGCTCCGGATGTTCCGCGCGCGCTGCTGCTCGTGCGCCAGGTAGAACGCTCGGACGTCGCCAGTGTCGAGGTGCTCCAAAGCCTTTTCCCCGATAAGCAGCACGATTTTGTCATCAGCATAAACGAAAACGATATCGTCGTTATAAAAGAGCTCCCCGGCGGCGATAACAGCGCCGAAATAAAGGCCATTGCAGAAAGTATCGAGACCGTTCTGCGCAACGAGCTGCAAATAAAATGCATCATCGGCATAGGAACGACCGCGCATCATCTGCGCGAGCTTGCCGACCGCTATAAGGAAGCGCAGATCGCCATCGACGTCGGCAGGGTCTTCGATTCCGAAAAAACCATTATCAGCTATGAAAATCTCGGCATCGGCCGAATTATATATCAGCTGCCCACCACGCTGTGCGAGATGTTCCTCAACGAGGTGTTCAAGAAAAACCCGCTCGAGACACTCGATGAGGACACGCTTGAGACGATAAACAAGTTCTTTGAGAATAACCTTAACGTCTCGGAGACCAGCCGCAAGCTGTATGTCCACCGCAATACGCTCGTGTATCGCCTTGAGAAGATAAAGAAGATAACGGGGCTCGACCTGCGGGAGTTTGACCACGCGATCGTCTTCAAGGTGGCGATGATGGTCAAGCAGTATCTCGACTCTGTAAACAACAACGGCCGCTGAAATCCGCGGGGAGCATCCCCAAAAGCCTCAGGAGGAAAATGACACATGGTTCAGATGAACAATGTAACGATGGTCTACGACAACAGTGATGTTGCCGCGCTCGATAACTTCAGCCTCACGATAAACGAGGGTGAGTTTGCGTTTCTTGTCGGCCCGTCGGGCTCCGGCAAAACGACGATCATAAAGCTGCTCACGGGCGAAATTATGGCGTCAGATGGTGAGGTCATCGTAAACGGTTTTAATATGAATAAGCTCAAGCGCCGCAAGATGCCGCAGATGAGAAGAACGCTTGGCGTCATCTTTCAGGACTTCAGACTTATCGATAAAATGACTGTGTACGATAACGTCGCGTTTGCCATGCGCGTTGTCGGGGCGACCAATAAGGATATAAAAAACCGCGTTCCCCGCGTTTTGGAGCTTGTCGGCCTTGAAGGACGCGAAAAGCGCCTCCCGGCGGAGCTTTCCGGCGGTGAGCAGCAGCGTGTTGCCATAGCGCGCGCTTTGGTCAACAATCCGACCATGATAATCGCGGACGAGCCTACCGGCAACCTCGACCCCGTGCGCAGCCTTGAGCTTATGCTCCTGCTTGAGAAGATAAACGAGATGGGCACCACGATCCTCGTGGTAACTCACGAAAAGGAATTGGTCAACGCCTTCTCCAAGCGCGTTATCGCGATAGACGGCGGCCATCTTATCAGCGACGGAATGGATGGGTACTACAGTTATGAAGTTGAATAGATACGGATATCTTATAGGCGAGGGCTTCCGCAATATCTTCACCCACGGCTTTATGTCCTTTGCCTCAGTTACAATAATAATTGCCTGCCTTATAGTAATGGGCAGCTTTACGCTTCTCGACATAAACGTCAATCAGATAGTCGAGGATATCGGCAATCAGAATCAGATCCTCGCCTATGTCGATGAGGATATGACCGCACAGGAGGCCACCGCGCAGATACAGACGAAGCTCGAAGCGCTCGACAATGTTGCAAGTGTCGATTTTATCAGCCGCAGCGAGGCGAGGCAGAATTTCCTCGAAAAGTATGACGAAAGCCTCATGGAGGGGCTTGACGACGAGGTTTTCCGCCATCGCTTTGTCATACAGCTCGTTGATCTCAGTCAGATGGATGTCACAAAGACTGCTATCGAAAATGTCGACGGTATAGTCAAGGTCAACGCTCCCACGGAGTTTGCCGATAAATTCATCTCCGTGCGCAATGTCATAAGCATAGTGTCGCTCGTGCTTATCGCTATCCTCGGCTTTGTTTCACTGTTTATAATGAGCAACACCATAAAGCTTGCGACATACGGCCGCCGCGAGGAGATAGCCATCATGAAGATGGTCGGCGCTTCAAACAGCTTTATTCGATGCCCCTTCGTTGTCGAAGGCCTGGTTTTGGGCATTGCCGGCGGCGGACTTGCCTTCCTCGCTCAGTGGGGCCTGTATAAGGCACTCGAGGCCAAGGTCGCGCAGAGCCTGGCGATATCCTTCGTGCAGATTGTACCGTTTACCGACGTTTGGGCGATAGTGCTCATCGCGTTTATGGCGGTCGGTATTCTCGTCGGCGCTGTAGGCGGCGTAATAGCGATCAGAAATTACCTCAAGGTGTGATAAAAACATGAACAGAAGACTTGTCATATCTATACTGGCGATGATCCTCGTGCTCACCATGATACTCAGCCTTGTGCTGACGGTGATCCCGGTAAGCGCGGAGGGAACGGAGCAGTGCCACGGCGGGGAGACTGCTGTGACGCAGCAGTGTGTCGATAAAAATCGGAATTGATATTTGACTGGCGGCCCTTCGGCTGCCAGTCAAACGTACTGTTAAGTGCTGTCAAGCGAGAGGAGAGACTGAATGGAAAAACGCCCGCAACGTGATTTCGGCAGAAAATTTAAGCTTGTGCATCTTATAATAGTAGCCCTCGTCGTTATGGCCGCAACGGCCGTCGCGACGTATCTCATAACGACTGGCGGCTTTGGAGCCCAAAAGTATTATGAGGATGCCAAGGCTTATGTCGAGATCGAGAAGATAATAAACGAAAACTATATCGGCGACGTAAACGACGATACGCTTTATAATGCCGCGGCCTCTGCAATGGTGCGCAGCATCGACGATAAGTGGAGCTATTACATGAGCCCCGAGGAGTACGCCGCGTACAAGCTGTCCTCGGCAAACGAATATGCCGGCATCGGCGTGAGCGTCAAGCTCAACGACAAGGGCAAGTTCGAGATATTTGCCGTCGAGGACGGAACGCCTGCCGCAACGGCCGGGCTGAGTGTCGGCCAGACCATAGTTTCGGTAGACGGACAGGCGACAGAGGGAATGACCACGGCTGAGCTTCAGGAGCTTATACGCTCAAAGCTAAATAAAGATTTCCCCATGGTCATTGCAGACGAAAAGGGAAATGAATCGAGCGTTAAGATATCCTGCGAGGTCATATACAAAAACCCGATATCCTCGAAAATGCTTGATAATAACATAGGCTATATCAAGATCGCAAATTTTGAAGCCGGAAGCAGTGAGGGCACGATAGGAGCCATTGAAAAGCTTACGGCCGAGGGTGCTGAATCGTTTATCTTTGATGTTCGCGATAATCCCGGCGGTCTGGTCAGCGAGCTCGTTTCGCTGCTTGATTATCTCCTCCCGGACGGAGATCTGTTCGTGAGCGTGGATAAGGCTGGTAAGGAAACGGTCAAGACCTCCGATAAGGTCTGCCTGAGCGCTAAGATGGTCGTTTTGGTCAATGAAAACAGCTACAGTGCGGCGGAGTTTTTCGCGGCTGCGCTTCAGGAATATGACTGGGCTACAATAGTCGGCGAGCATACGACCGGCAAGGCGAGAAGCCAGGTCACGATAGAGCTTTCAAACGGCGGTGCGATACACATTTCGACCAATAAGTATCTCACGCCCAAGCGCGTCGATCTCGCCGAAGCGGGCGGCATAAAGCCCGATATCGAGGCGCACAACACGGAAAAGGATACAAATGTCCAGCTCAACGCGGCAATAAAAGCCCTGAGCTGAGATTTCAATCAATAAAAAAGGATCAATAAAGGAGAGCTGAGTAATGGCTACCGAAAGCAGATTTAAAATGAGTCAGGAGCGCCTTGATGCGCTGAAAAAGGAGCTTCTGTTCCTTGAGACCGATAAGGCAAAGGAGGTTGCCGAGCAGATCAAGGAAGCGCGCAGCTTCGGCGACCTTTCCGAAAACAGCGAATATGATGAGGCAAAAACCGAGCAGGGCAAGCTCTATTCGAGAATTGCCGAGCTCAAAAGCCTCATAGAGAACGCCGAGATCGTCGAGAAGGTCGACACCGGCATGCGCAAGGGCGCGGTCACCCTCGGCAGCCGCGTAAAGGTGCGTGACGTTGAAGACGGCTGTGAAGAGGAATATATCATGGTCGGTTCGCAGGAGGCAAACCCCATGGAGGGTAAGGTATCCGACGATTCACCATTCGGCCACGGCCTTTACGGCCATGTCGCGGGCGAAAAGATAACAGTCGACGCTCCCGTGGGCGAGCTGCATTTTGAGATACTTTCGGTAGAAAACGATTAAGAGGATATAGTATGAGTGAGAATAAGACAAATGAGACCGCTGCACCCGAGCAGGAGCTCAGCGAGTTGCTGCAGATAAGACGCGATAAGCTCAAGGCTCTGCAGGAGGAGGGGAGAGACCCCTTTACTCAGACCCGTTTTGTAAGAAGCGCATATTCCGATGAGATAAAGTCAAATTTTGAAGCTTTCGACGGCAAGACCGTCAAGGCCGCAGGCCGCATTATGTCCAAGCGCGGCATGGGTAAGGCAATATTCTGCCACATAAAGGATGACCACGGCAGCATCCAGCTGTACATCCGCAAGGATGCCGTGCCCGAGCAGGAGTTTGCCGATTTCCGCAAGTACGATATCGGTGATATCATCGGTGTTTCCGGCTTCGTTTTCAAAACAAAGACCGAGGAGATATCCGTGCACGTCGAGTCGGTTACGCTGCTTTCAAAGAGCCTGCGCCCGCTGCCGGAGAAATTCCACGGCATGACGAGCACCGAGCTCAAATACCGCCAGCGCTATGTCGACCTCATCATGAGCGACGACAGCCGCCGCAACTTCGAGATCCGCTCGAAGTTCATAAGCTATGTCCGCTCCTTCCTCGACGGCAGAGGCTTTATGGAGGTCGAAACGCCCGTACTTAACACCATTTCCGGCGGCGCAACAGCGCGTCCGTTCATAACCCATCACAACACGCTGGATATCGACATGTTCCTGCGCATCGCAACCGAGCTCAACCTCAAGCGCCTTATAGTCGGCGGCATTGAGCGCGTCTACGAGATCGGCCGCATCTTCCGCAATGAGGGCATGGACACGAAGCACAACCCCGAGTTCACGACCGTTGAGCTCTATCAGTCCTACGCCGATTTTAAAGACATGATGGATCTGTTTGAAGACCTCCTGTCGGGCGCTGCGATTAAGATACTCGGCACCTATAAGTGCACATGGCAAGGCTGCGAGATCGACCTCACCCCCGGCTGGGAGCGCCTGACCATGGCCGAGGCTGTCAAGAAATACGTCGGTGTCGACTTTATGGCTATAACCGATGATGCCGAGGCTGTCGCCGCCGCGAAGGCCGCTGGCGTCGATATGGACAAGGTCGAACCCACCTGGGGTCACGCACTTTACGAGAGCTTCGATCAGCTTGTCGAGGAAAAGCTCATCCAGCCGACGTTTATCACCATGCACCCGGTCGACGTATCGCCGCTTGCAAAGCGTTCTCCCAAGGATCCGCGCCTGACAGAGCGTTTTGAGCTGTTCATATGCCGCAGCGAGATGGGCAACGCCTTCTCCGAGCTCAACGACCCCATCGACCAGAAGCAGCGCTTCCTCAAGCAGGTCGAGCTTCGTGCCAAGGGCGACGATGAGGCCGGCATGATGGACGATGACTTCATAAACGCGCTCGAATACGGCATGCCTCCCACGGGTGGCCTCGGCATCGGCATCGACCGCTGCGTCATGCTCCTGACCGGCGCAAGCTCCATCAGAGATGTTATTTTGTTCCCCACAATGAAGCCCTTAGATTGACCGAAACGCGAAAAAGCCCGTAATATCAAGGGTTTTCGGACACAGGGGAAACGAAAAACCTTACGCCTTACACCAAAC
>SFEG01000047.1 GCA_004558025.1 Clostridiales bacterium | reverse complement strand
GTACTCTACCATGTACTCTTTGAGCTGCTTGAACATTCTCTTGTTCTGGTACAGCCAGCGGCGGCCCATGGTATCACGGACACACTGCATGCCGGGGAGAACAAGGCCAACGCCCTTCTGTGCTCTCTGGAGCAGGAAATAAGCTGCCTCTTTGTCGAAATGGCAGGGCTCAAGCCAGCCAAACAGAGAGGTACCGCCCATGGAACACTGGACAATGCGGTTTTTGATCTCGACATTGCCGATCTTGAACGGAGTAAATAGGGGTGCATACTTTTCGTTCATCATATGGTTCTTCCTTCCTTTAAATATGATTGACTAATTTATCACGGTAGACCCCGCCGGTAAAACAGCGGTGTCGAACGTTTACAAAACAGTATCACGCCTTAGGTTGACGTGCCTCTACACAATAGCGGGCTTAGTATAGCACATTTTTTCACAAATTGCAACCACAATATGTCCCTTTGTTGGCATGTTTTTTTTGCTTTATGCAGCACTCGGGGCGTTTTGAGCGGCTGTTTATTTGCTATTATACATATTCATTTATTAAGTATAAATTAAAACAGGGCATAATGTATATGCCCTGCTTTTGGATGTTGAAGTTTTCTATCCCTCAGTACGGTAGAAATTCTGGCCGATTATGAGGCCGGAGCTTGCGTCGATTATATATCTGTAGTCGGTGACCGAGCCCGTGAACTGTACCTTATAGCACACAGTATCGTCTATCTTTATCATCTCCACCGACAGATCCTGCGCCTTTTCCTGCGTTATCCCCGCGTCCGCGAGCGCCGTCTCGCGTGCGGCGGCATAGCCGACATAGTCCGAATCGCTTATTATGCAGCTGCGCAGAGGCGATATCATGACAATGCACAGAAGCAGCATGACTATCATCTGCGGAGCGCCGCGTCTGAGCCTGCCGCGCCGCGTGGCGCGGGCAGAGCGGCGGCGAGCCTCTCTTTTCCTGTCCCTTTCCGAAAGGTGAGCGCCGCTGCCGCGCTTTTTATCCGCTTGCTTTTTAAGGTGTTTTCCGCCGGAAGCCACGCAGCACTCCTCCTTTGCGATAAAGCTGTACAATCTTAGTTATTATATATATTGACGCCCCCTTTTGTCAACAAAACATGTGTCGCATTGTGTGATTGACCGAGTCTAAATCAGGCGTTATAATAAACAACGTAACTATAATGGTATCAAGGAGGAGCATCATGATAAAAAATCGCTCCGTTATATGGTGGCTGCTGCTCTGCTGCGCCGTGGTGTGCAGTGCGGTATTGCTGTTCGGCCGCATTTCCGTCGAGGAGAGCGGGCACGACATTTGCGCCGCGATGCAGCTCGACGATCTCGAGCTGCTGGCCGAAAAAAGCGGTCTTCCTGTCTCGGAATGGCAAGCGCGGCTTGAAAAGGTCGGCGTCAGATATTTCGTCGACGATATCTACACCGAGCTTCCCGCACTTCCGCTTGTTGAAAACCGCGCGCGCGACAGCCTTGTTCTGCCCGAGGGCATTGATGTCAACACCTACGACGGCCCAATGGTAAAAACGCTGTATATGTATTATAAGTACGGCGTGCGCGTCATAGACAACGATCCGCAGGAGATAGAAGATCTCATGTTCCGCGCCGCATTGGACCGCGGGCTGCGCCTCATCGTGCTCACGCCGTTTTACGACGACGATAACGAGATCGTTTCCGATATTACGGTTTACGAAAGCTGCCTTACGGGTCTTGCCGAGAGGCTTGAGCAGCGCGGCCTGAGCTACGGCGAGGGCTTTTCCTGCATGTCCGTTGCGCCGGTAAGCAAATTTCTGCTGCTGGGCGCGGGAGTAGCTCCTGCGCTGCTGGGCGCGTGGCTTCTCAGCCGCATCATCCGCCGCAAGTCATGGGAAACGCCCATTGCGCTCATTGCGATCGTCGTGCTTGCCGCGCTGACTGTGTGGAACGCATACCTTACTCAGAAGCTTATGATGTTCGCCTCGGCGGTTTTGTTCCCCTGCGTTTTTGCCGTGTGGATGAAGCGCTTTGCCGATAATGAGCCGCCGCAGCTCGGCTCACGCCCCGTTGCGCTCTCGGCACTGGCCGCGCTCATTGCCACAACGCTGTGGGGCATCATCGGCGGCCTTAGCGTATCGGCGCTTATGTCCACGCGTGAGTACATGGTCGGAAACGTCATCTTCACGGGTGTGAAGCTTGCGCTGCTCGCGCCGCTCGGCTTTGCCGGGATATTGCTGCTGATCCAGCTGATATCCGAAAAGCTACCGCGGAAAAAGCTCATCCGCACGGTGCTCGTGTGCGCGGCTATCCTGTGCGTCGCGGGCGCTGTAATGATCCTGCGCTCGGGCGACGTGAGCAGCCATGCGCCGGGTATGGACAAGGTACTGGCCGTGCGCAACTGGTTTGAGTATACCTTCTATGTGCGTCCGCGCACGAAGGAGATGTTCGCCGCCGTGCCCTGCATTATCGTGTTTGTATGGGCCTGCCGCAGAAAGCTCCCCGCTCTGCGCCTGCTCGGCGGCATGGGCGCGTGTCTCGAGGCGGTTTCGGTCACGAACACCTTCTGCCACGCCGTAGCTCCGATAACGGTCTCGCTCATCCGCACGGTGCTCGCAGTCGGCATAGGCGCCGTCGTCGGCTTTGCAGCCGTCGGCATCCTGGAGCTCATATACCGCGCCGTTAACAAAAAACAAAACGCATAAATACAACAAAAGACAAAGACCGAGGCTCAGTGAGCCTCGGTCTTTATTTTTTCCAACAGGCCTTTGCAGCCGTCGGAGACATCGCGCCAGGTCGCCTCGAAATCACGGGTGTACCACGGGTCGGCGACGTCGCCGGGGCGGTCGGTGAAGTCCATGAGCAGATGTATCTTCGGGCTGTCGCCGCAGATACGGCGCATATTGCGCAGATTTTCGCTGTCCATGCCGATCACAAGGTCGTACTCGTCAAAATCCGCCCTCGTGAGCCTGCGCGCCGCGCGTCTCGGACAGAGAACATTATGCTCGGCAAGCTTTTTTCGCGCGGGCGGGTAGACGTCGTTGCCTATCTCCTCGCTGCTCGTCGCCGCCGAGGCTATCTCAAACATCTTTTCCAAGCCCTCGCGGCGCACGAGCTCCTTCATGAAATATTCCGCCATCGGACTGCGGCATATATTGCCGTGGCAAACAAAAAGTATCTTAATCACTATAGAATTCCTCCTTCAATGCCGTGATTTGCCCTGTTTTGCAAGGTATTTTGCGTTTTTCATCCTGTACATATATCATGCCGACATTTACACCAATAGGCAAAACAGGGCAAAATGTAGCCTTGTGTACTACTCAGTTGTAGTCAAGTAGTAGTCTGTTTAGGGGGTGCAGACTACTCCGATTTTTGAAACAATTTAACGATTACTCCGTAAGGGGGTGCAAACGTTATTTGAGCATTCAAACCAACTTTAGATGAGGACAGGGCTTATAACGACATATTTTTTCCACTTTTATGTTTGCGAAAACATATCAACTATTACTATCTTCCGATTGTGTGGCAGACTCTATTTCGATAGTTTTCAGCCACTCCTGTGTATGAAGAAATGGGCGTTCTTCCGCAGAATATCCTCTGTGTTACCTTCACAAACCGGGCAGCGGCGGAAATGCGCCGTTCGATCCGCTCCGTGGGTCGCGGCAGGTTTTTGTGCATATGCAGTCCTCCCTTTTCGTTTTAATAATTATATGATTATACCGGAAAATTCG
>SFEG01000025.1 GCA_004558025.1 Clostridiales bacterium | reverse complement strand
CGCTATTCTGGATGCTGATGGCGGGGCGGGACATCTGCGCGCTGGCGCTGCGGTGCAGGCGGCTCATGGCGCTGATGTCATTGTAGCAGAGAAAACTCAGAATGAGGTCGCATTCGCCCAGCAGGTTGCCGCGCTCCTCCTCGGATAGCTCCGGGTGCTCCTCGATGGCGGACAGCAGCAGGGCTTTCAGCTCCAGCATTTTCGTGATCTGCCGCCATGTGAACATCCGGCGCATCAGCACCAGAATGGCGAAGGGATAGGCCTTGAGCGTTTCGGCGGGGCATTTGTCCAGCGCCTCCAGCACATCCTCGGGTTTAAGCGACGCAAGCAAAATGCCTGCATCGCTGCGAATGACCCGCAGCAGCGCATCGTAATTCTCACTCTTCCGATAAGCGGCGATGGCGTGGAGATACTGCCGGTGCTCTTCATACCACAGGCCGAAGCGCTCCCAGTAGAGTCGCTGCGTCTCCTTCTCCATTGTAAGAAAGCTGCGCTCGGCGCACTCCTTCATCATGGGTAAATTCATCGGCAAGTCCCATGACCGCCAAAAACTCCCGCTGTTTTTCCGGCAGCGGATCGATCATGGCGGCGGTAAAGGTGGTATAGATGTCGGAATTGCGGCTGGGCAGCACGCCGCGCTCAGAGAGCGTTCGCAGATTCAGGTACACGGCGGAGAACCAGCCCTCGCTGGAATAGAGGAGGCTTTCGACCTGCGCGTCGGAAAGATCCGTGCCGCAGCGGTGGGCATAGACGGCAAGCTCCGTATGGTTCAGGCGCAGCTGCTCCGTGCCAATTTGATAGGCCTTTGCCCCCAGCCGCACCGTCTCCGCAGCGGGCACAAAACGGTCCCGGCTGGCGACGATCAAATGCACATTGACGGGCAGCCGGTTTGCCAGCATACAAAGGAAGGTCGAGGCACGTCTGTCCGTCAGCAGATGAAAATCGTCAATGAAAATGTAGCAGGATGTTTCTCCCGCCAACTCATGGCAGAGGTCATCCACCATCAGTCCGCCGCCCGCTGCGTCCGTGGGGCAAGGATATTCCCGCAGGAAGAGGAAGCCCGCGCGGGCAAACGCCTCCTGTACGCTTTTCCAGAAGATCGCAAGGCTATCGGGCCCATGGGGGCGACCACGGTGGTCATGGCGCAGCGGGAGATGGGCCGCAGGCTCTCCTGCAGCCGCTCGGATATGTAAATGGTATTCAAATTCCATTTCGGTTTTGGCATGCTGTTCACCTCCGGCTTGTTTTATTGGTATCCGCTTTCCGCGGATCAGACGGCTTTTTCGCGTCCTCTGGAATTGCCCAGGATCTTCCAAAGCGGGATGCACCTGGGATGCGCCCCTCGGTGCAATATTGGCTGACCCGCCGCTCCGATACACCCCAGCGGCGGGATGCCTCCCGTATGGAAATATACCCTTTTATTTCACCCATATCGCACCTCCGTCCAGACAGGATCAAACTGGATACATTATATACGAATATCGGAAGAAAAACAATATACGCTGCCGTTTATCAGCAAAAAATCGGTATGGTCATACCTGCGTACAAGCATACATCCTTCCACTGCTGGGCGGATTCGGGACTTTTGCCCGTTAGAACATGCACCCGCCGACACACAAAAAAGCGGGAGTACATCGTTCAAAATGCACTCCCGATGAAATTTTATCGCTCCCAACTGTCTCTGCTTTTCTTTTTGTTCTGCTTCTGCTGTGCCTGCCGTTGCTGTTTCTGAAGCAGATGTTCGCGGATGGAGCGTGCTTCTGCTTCTTCATGGAGCAGATTTGCTACATGCCGCTTGCTGTCATACATCATCATCAGATCGTATTTCTCACCGTAGGCATCCTGCACTCGCTGTGCGGTTTGGCGTTCCTGCTCAGGGCGAATAGTCCGTCGTGCTTCATACAGCTCAAGGGGGTCAAATTTAGCCGCCTGTGCTTGCTTCAGCCCGCCCTCCAAAGTGCGGATTTCCTTACGGAAGCTGTCAGCGGTAGCATTATCTGGAAATTCCATCCGCCGGAGCAGCACCGCCTTTTCAGAGAGCAATTCCTCCAAATCCTCCGTCATCTCCGCAATCCGCTTGGCAAGGTCACGGTGCTTCAAGGATATTCTTGTGCTGTCCGTTTCGGCAGGACGCTCCACGCCCTATTATTATAAGGCAGACGGCGTGATGGAAGCATATATCCGTATCGGCAACGAAAGCGTGATTGCTCCGTCGTACGGTTTCCTCGCAAAACGTGCAAACGGGTCTGTTGCAAATTCTCCCTATGTGAACATCAGCCGGGAGTATATGAAACAGGCCAACAACATCTGGTATCAGATCTACCAGGTAGTAAAAGAAAACTGCACCGTAGAACTTTCCGGTGCAACGCCGCAGGACGATGTAATGGAGCGTCTGCTCCGTGTTCGACGGGGCATCTGAATAACAGGAGGATAAAACACAATGGAAAACATCTCCTTACGAAGAAACAGAAAAAGAACTAAGGCGAAGTGCCACAGTATTATGTGGAGAACAGCCACCCGGCTATCATTGAGCCGAGAGCATGGGACGAGGTTCAGGGCATTATGAAGAGAAGAAAAGCCAGCGGTAAACGTCATGAATGCAGCACTCCCTTTTCCGGGATTGTCATCTGCGGAGACTGCGGTTCAGTATATGGCTCAAAGGTCTGGCATTCCAACGATCCGTATCGGAAAGTCATCTGGCAGTGCAATTCCAAGTTTAAAAACGAAGAAAAATGCCGTACCCCGCATGTGACGGAAGAACGGCTTAAAGACGGATTCCTTGAAGCACTCAGTATTCTGCACGAAAACAGGGAAACGCTTCTAAATGATATCCGTGATGTGAAACACGACCTGGAGAACTGCACCGAGGTAAATGCGAAGATAACGGAGACCGCTCACGAGATGGAAGTCATCGCCGGACTGATTCAGAAAGCCATTGAGGATAATGCCGTCCATGCGCAGGACCAGGAAGAATACAACCGGCGCTACAATGAACTCGCTGATCACTACGAAAAGCTGAAAACGAAGCTGGAAACGCTGGAGCAGGAACGGGATGACCGAGAGTACAAGTCCAATGTACTGAGCGGATTCCTGTTTGAAATGACGGAATTCAAGTACCTCGATGCTGAATTCACGGATGCCCGCTGCATTGCCATGCTCGACCATGTGACGATATATGCCGATGGCAGGATGATTTACAGCTTTCTGAACGGAAGCGACATTACCGTGATGCTGTAAATCCCGGCTTTTATTTTACCATCGGCTGTTTAACGATTAGCGGTCGTTTAACGATTACTGACCACTACAGATGGTAGCCGGGAGCATAAAACACCTTCGAAAACACCTCCAAAACGGCACATATGGGAACAACCGGACGGGAAATGCACAACGCTGTCTCAGAAAGCCTTGATATCCGGGCATTTCGGGGTATAAAAAAACGATACCATAGACGGATACACTGTATCAATCTATGGTATCTGATTTGGTGGAGATGGGGGGAGTTGAACCCCCGTCCGAAAGCACTTTAACAGGAACTTCTCCGAGCGCATACGGTCAACTGCATTCCCTTCCCTGCGCGCCGGCCGTCAGGCTCACAGAGTCGGTAGCTTCATTATGCGTGGTGCGCTCAAAGCTTTGCGCACTCACGGGCACCACTGATCGACGCTCCGTTCCGGGCCGTGGTCCTCCCGGAGGGAACGCTCGCTAATTAAGCAGCGAGAAGAACAGTATCGTTGTTGTTCTTTAATTTATAAGTCGCCCATTTTTAGGATGGTAGGCGCATCCGCTCGCTATTCCTGCCTCCATACCCCCGTCGAAACCGGTACATCCCCGTTTTTTAGTAGCGCTTGTGAGTCATACCTTAGTCGGTACTGCCGTGGCCCGACTTTCAAATTGGTGCCGTAACGTACTGCTACGCATTCCAAAAGTGCGGTGCAAACTTTGCCGGTGCTCGACCTTTACATTGATGCTGTAGTGTACTGCCGCGCGCCCCAAAAGTGCGGTGAGAATTTGCAGCGGCCCGAATGGCTTGATGGTATATCCGAGGCATTTTTCTTCGGGGTGCGGGTAAGCCGCACCCCTGTAAGGCTTACATTTTCTCAGGTTCGGGATAATCGACACCGAAGGTATCGACTGTGACCTTCTTCATTGCCTGACGGTGAATGGGCTTATCGTTTCTGCCGGTCATGCATTTTGCGATCTTGTCGACGTTTTCCATGCCCTCAATGACCTTGCCGAATGCGGCATACTGGCCGTCGAGGTGAGGTGCATCCTCGTGCATGATGAAAAACTGGCTGCCTGCAGAGTTGGGCGCCATCGCGCGAGCCATGGACAGAACGCCGCGTGTGTGCTTAAGGTCGTTGGGAACGCCGTTCATCTTGAACTCGCCCTTGATCGAGTAGCCGGGG
The DNA here is from genome assembly GCA_004558025.1 of Clostridiales bacterium. Classification (GTDB taxonomy): domain Bacteria; phylum Bacillota; class Clostridia; order Oscillospirales; family Oscillospiraceae; genus F23-B02. The sequence continues at coordinate 15,424 of SFEG01000025.1, read as the reverse complement.
CCGCCGACGCCGATACCCTGCGGGTCGCCGCCCTGGATCATGAAGCCGCGGATGACGCGGTGGAAGATAACGCCGTCATAGAATTTGTTCTTTACCAGCGAGATGAAGTTATTGACCGTGTTGGGAGCTACCTCGGGGTAGAGCTCCGCCTTTATGATATCGCCGTTTTCCATTTCGATGGTTACTATGGGATTGCTCATCAATGTCTCTCCTTCAATGTTCTTTCAATGTCGCGCGCAGCTTCACGCTTCGCGTCGTCATTTCGTTTATCATACAGCTTTTTGCCCTTGCACAGGCCGAGCTCGACCTTCACCCTGCTGTCCTTAAAATAAAGCGACAGCGGAATGAGCGCGACACCATCCTGCATCACACGCGCGTTGAGCTTGACTATCTCGCGCTTGTGCATGAGAAGCCTTCTCGGCCGCACGGGGTCTTTGTTGAAAATGTTGCCCTTTTCGTATGGACTTATGTGCAGCGACCTCACAAAAAGCTCGCTGTTTTTTATCGTGCAGTAGCAGTCTTTCATATTGACCGTGCCCGCTCTGAGCGATTTGACCTCCGTTCCGGCAAGCTCTATGCCGGCTTCAAACCTGTCGAGCACAAAATAATCGTGAAAAGCCTTGCGGTTTGACGCTATCTGCTTTGTTCCGGTCTGCTTCGGCATTTGCTCACCTCCCGACCGTCAATGTATTATAGCACACATTGTGCGAAAATTAAATAACATTCTGTAAATCACATATTGGCTTTGAGTATATCGGCAATCTCGGCAACATTTTTGAGAACGTAATCCGGCTTGCGCTCGGCTTTTTCGATATCCTCCATGCTGCTCTCGCCCGAGAGGACACATACGGACACCGCTCCCGCATTCTGCGCTACCGCGATATCGGTATAAAGCCTGTCGCCCACGCAGCAGATGTTCTCGTTGGGAACGCCGGTCTGTTCAGATATTATGTCAACCATATTTCGATTGGGCTTGCCGATAAACACGGGCTCAACGCCGCTGGCAGCCGTCAGCAGTGCGCAGATGCTGCCGCAGTCGGGCAGTACCTCGTTTGCGGGCATCGGGCAGACCCAGTCGGGGTTTGCGGCGATAAAAGCCGCGCCGCGGCGCAGGTAGTGCACGGCCTTATCGAGCTTTTCATAGGTAAGCGTAGTGTCAAAGCCCACGCACACGACGCCGACCTCCTCACTGTCGCCGAGCTTTACACCGTAGCTCTCGAGCTCGCCCAAAAATGCCGGAGTCCCGACGGGATATACAAGTGCTCCTGGATAGCGGCTGTTTAGATACATCGCCGTTGCCATGCCGGAGGTGAACACATTCTCCTTTTCGCAGGGAAAGCCCAGCTTTCTCAGGCGCGTTATATAGTCAACGCCGGCGCGCGAGGAGTTATTGGTCAGATATATATACTCCCTGCCGCTGTTTTTTATTGTGTTTATAAAATCAACCGCGCCGTCAAACACATCGTCGCCGAGGTAGAGCGTACCGTCCATGTCCAGAAGAAACAGTTTTGTGTTAAGAAGCTTATCCATTATAAAACTCCGATCTTAAAATATCAGGCATATTATATAGTTTCATGAGCTTAAAATCAACAACATCTTGCAATGGCGGGCGGATATGATACAATTAATTTAAACAAATAAAAAACTCCAAGGAGCTATCTTATGAATATTGCTTTCAATAACGACTGGCTGTTCACCGAGGATTACGACGCGGGCTTTGATAATGCCGTTTCCGTCAGGCTTCCGCACACAGCAAAAGAGATACCCTATAACTACATCGACTGCCGCGATTATCAGATGGTCTGCGGCTACAGGAAGGTCTTTACCGCCTCCGAGGATTGGCAGGGCAAAAAGCTCCTCCTGCGCTTTGACGGCGCGGCGCACGAGGCGACTGTATTCTGCAACGGTGAAAAAGTCGGCTATCATGCCTGCGGCTACACGGCGTTTTGCGTTGATATCACAGACTTTGTCAAGCCCGGCTGTGAGAACGTTATCGACGTGCGGCTCGACACACAAGAGAGTCTGAACATCCCCCCGTTCGGCTTTGTCATCGACTATCTGTGCTACGGCGGCCTGTACCGCGAGGTGACGCTTGAGGTAAAAGACCCGGAATATATTCAAGAGGTACTCATAGAAAACACCGGACTGCGTGAAATACGCGTGAGGGTCTCCTCCGAGTGCGGAAACGTCGTCACCGACATTGTCGATAAAAACGGCAAAGTCATATCATCGGCAGTCGGCAAGGCGTTCGAACTAAATGTGCCCGAGGCAGAGCTCTGGTCTGTCGACTCCCCCACCCTGTACACCGCGCGTGTGCGCGCCATGCGCAGCGGCGAATGCGTCGATGAAAAGAGCGTACGCTTCGGCTTCAGAACGGTAAGGTTTAAAAGCGACGGCTTCTATCTCAACGGAGAAAGGCTGAAAATACGCGGGCTCAACCGTCATCAGTCCTACGCCTACGTCGGCTACGCGATGCCGAAATCGGTGCAGGAGTTCGACGCGGAGATACTGAAAAGCGAGCTTGGCGTGAACGCCGTTCGCACCTCGCACTATCCGCAGTCACAGCATTTTATATCGCGCTGCGACGAGCTGGGGCTTCTGGTATTCACGGAGATCCCCGGCTGGCAGCACATCGGCGACGCAGACTGGAAGCAGCAGGCCGTCAAAAACACTGACGAAATGGTGCGGCAGTACATGCATCACCCGTCGATCATGCTTTGGGGCGTGAGGATAAACGAATCGCAGGACTGCGACGAGCTATACAGGCGCACGAACGCCGTCGCGCACACTCTTGATTCCGGGCGCCAGACCAGCGGCGTTAGATATATTGAAAAAAGCCATCTGCTTGAGGATGTTTACGCGTATAACGATTTTTCGCACTGCGGCGATAACGCCGGACTCAAACCGAAAAAGTCGGTCACAACGAAGAAAAATAACGGCTATCTCGTTTCCGAGTGCAACGGGCACATGTTCCCGACTAAACCCTTTGACGATGAGCGGCACCGTCTCAGTCACGCGCTGCGGCACGCGAAGGTGCTCGACGCGATGTACGCAGACAGCGATATCAGCGGCATATTCCCCTGGTGCATGTTCGACTACAACACCCATCAGGATTTCGGCAGCGGCGACGGCATATGCTATCACGGCGTTATGGACATGTTCCGCAACCCCAAGCTTGCCACTGCCGTGTACGCAAGTCAGAGTGACGACAAGCCCTGCTGTGTTGTATCATCTTCCATGGATATCGGCGAGCACCCGGCGGGTGATATCGGCAAGGTCTATGTATTCACAAACGCAGACTGCGTAAGACTGTACAAGGACGGCGTGTTCGTGCGGGAATTTGCGCCGAGCCGGGACGAATACCCTGCTCTGCCGCATCCGCCGGTCATAATCGACGATTTTATAGGCGAGCTTCTCATAACGCAGGAGGGCTTTGACGAAAAGACCGCGCAGGCCGTGAAGGAGTGTCTGCTGGCCGTTGCCAAGTTCGGGCCGAGCTCGCTGCCGCCGAAGATACTTGCCAAGTTTGCGCGTCTCATGCTGCTCAAGGGCTTTAAGTTCTCCGACGGTGTTGAGCTCTACGGAAAATACGTAGGCAACTGGGGCGGAGAGGCCACAAAGTGGCGCTTCGACGCGGTCAAGGGCGGCAGGATCGTTTGCTCGGTGACGCACTCGCCCGGTCAATGCGTACACCTTGAAGTAAGCGCAAGCAAAACCAGGCTTTGTGAGGGCGATACCTACGATGCTGCCGCCGTTCGCATCCGCGCCGTCGATGAGTACGGCAATCTCGCTCCCTACTGGCAGGAGCCCGTTATACTCAAATGCTCAGGTCCAATTGAGCTCACAGGCCCGGAGATCATATCTCTAAAGGGCGGCTCGGGCGGCTGCTATGTGAAGACCTGCGGCATATCGGGCACGGCTTCGCTCGGCGTAAACGATGTTGAAATCAAATTTGAGATAAATGCGTAGATTTAATACAAAAAACCACTGCTTAAATAAGCAGTGGTTTTTTTCTTTGGAGCTGGTGGTGAGAATCGAACTCACAACCTTCTCATTACGAGTGAGATGCTCTACCATTGAGCCACACCAGCAAAGGACATTTCGCATTTTAGCACATAGCGGCCATAAAGTCAAACAAAAAAGTAATAACTGTTCGTATATGCTCAAATTTGTTATACGCTTGCCGGAATATTATGTATAAGAAAAGTTTAAGAAATTCAATGGTTTTAGATGTTGCAATTTTGAGGCATTTTATTTACATAATTATTTCAGAAAATTATTATGCAGATAGTTATCAACATTTTCAACAGAGTTTTCAACACGAAAATTAGGTTGAATATCAAGCTAAATTTCCAATATGTAAACAATTTCAAAAACCTGAAGTCGATTTTTGTTACAACTCGGAAACAAAATATTGTTTACATAATGCCATGTTTAGCGAGAGATTGAAACTCCCTGCCCCCGACTATGATATGGTCGAGCAATTTTATATTCACAAGCTCCAACGCCTTTTTTACCAGCTGTGTGCAGTACTCATCTTCTTTCGAGGGAAGCGGCAGTGCGCCGGGGTGATTGTGGGCGATTATAACGCTCACGGCGTTGTTTTTTATCGCCGCCTCGACCAGCATTCTTATGCCAACCTCGGTCGCGTTGACTACACCGCGGCTTATCTGCTTGCAGGCGATTATGCCGTTTGAGGAGTTGAGCAGCAGCGCATAGCATATCTCGTTGACCTCATACATGAATTTTGCGACAAAATACGTGCCCGCATCCTCGCTTCGGCGAATGATCTTCGTCGGCAGGCTTTTTGTGAGAAGATAGCGGCGGCTGACCTCGGGAATGAGCTTTATAAGTGTCGCCGCATTCTCTCCGATGCCGTCGACTCGCATGAGCTCCTCGTGGTTTGCCTCGAAGACCGCAGCCAGCGAACCGAAATGCTTTAAAAGCCTGTGCGCAAGCTCATTGGTATCCTTGCGCGGAACGGCATAAAACAACAGCATTTCCAATGCGTTGTGGTCGTTAAATCCGTCCAGTCCGGCCTCGACAAAGCGGCTTTTCATCCGCTCCCTGTGTCCGTCGTGTACGCCCATGTCTCCCCTCTCCTTACAGCTCCATATTCGCGTAGGCATTAAGATCCCAGCCGGCGGTATTTCCGGCGAGGTACTCGTAATAGCCCTGGCAGCCTATCATCGCGGCATTGTCTCCGCAAAGCTTGAGAGGCGGAACGAACAGCTCGCAGCCCGCTTTTTCCGCAGCTGCCTTGAAGTCTGCGCGGATACGAGAATTCGCCGCCACTCCGCCGGCTATGGCTATCTTTTTATAGCCGAGCTCCCGAGCCGCCATCATGGTGCGCGGAACTAAAGCGTCGCTAACAGCGGCGGTAAAGGACGCTGCAAGCGAGCTGCGGTCGAGCTCCTCGCCCTTCTGCTCGGCGTTATGGACAATGTTTATGACCGCCGTCTTGAGGCCGGAAAAGCTCATCTCATAGGGACAGCCTTCAATGTGCGTTCTCGGCAGGTGATATTTTTTATCGTCGCCGCCCTGCGACAGATCGTCTATTGGCTTGCCGCCGGGGTAAGGCAGGCCGAGCACACGGGCTGTTTTATCAAAGCACTCACCGGCCGCATCGTCGCGCGTTGCACCGATGACCTTGAGGTCTGTGTAGCTGCGAACGTCGATTATGAGCGTGTTGCCTCCGGATATCGCAAGGCAGAGGAACGGCGGTTCAAGCTCGGGATATGCTATGTAGTTTGCCGCGACGTGACCTTTTATATGGTGCACCGGGATAAGCGGAACACCGAGGCTAATGGCCGCAGCCTTGGCGAAGTTGAGTCCGACGAGAACGGTGCCTATAAGCCCCGGCGCGTAGGTCGCGGCGACGGCGTCGATATCGCTTTTTTTAATGCCTGCGGCCTGAACGGCACGCTCGGCAAGGCGCGATATGACCTCGACATGGCTTCTGGACGCGATCTCGGGCACTACGCCGCCGTATATGGCGTGCAGGTCGGCCTGAGAAAATATCTGATCGGTCAGCACGTTTCTTCCGTCCTCGACCACGGCAACGGCAGTCTCATCACAGGATGATTCAAAAGCAAGTATCTTCATTTCTCTTCCTCACTTAGAAAACAAGTCATCAAAACGGCGTCCTCCTTCGGCAGGCTGTAATAGCCCTTCCTCATGCCGACCTCGGTATAGCCGTGTTTTTTATATAAGCTCTGCGCCGGAGCATTGCTCTCGCGCACCTCGAGCGTCAAAAAGCTCAGCTTTTTCGCTTTTGCCCGCGCGTAAAGCTCGGTCAGCAGCATATCTGCAATGCCCTCGCGCCGCCTTGAAGGCGACACGGCAACATTGGAGATATATCCCTCGTCAAGGACATGCATAAGACCAACATAGCCCACTGCCCTGCCGCTTTCATCCTCTGCGGCAAGGAAAATGTACATGGAATCTGACATCTGTGCCGCTAACTGATCGCGCGTCCACGGAACGGAAAAACACTGCTGCTCCATGAGGAGGATATCGTCAAGGTGCTCGGGGCGTGTGTCGACGATACGGATCATCACAGCTCCTCCTCACGAAGCTCGTCAATGACGGCGAGCGTCTCGTCCTCGATGCGCAGAACACACTTTTTCCAGCCAAACGGCAGGGTCGGAGGATAGATATCCTCATCGGCAAGGCACATTATGCGCTCGTCGAGATCCTGATACTCATCGGACAGCTTCTGCGCCTGCAGAGCCGTCATGCACAGCACAACATCACAGCGCTCCAGCATATCGCGCGTAACCGGAACCACATAGCTGCGCGGAAGCCTTATATCCAAGGCCTCGCAGCATTTTTTAACGCGTGGATTTATATTGCTCTTTGCACTTATGCCGCCGGAATAGGCCATGACCTCCGGGCAGTAGTCGCCCTTTGAGGAGTTGAATACTGCCTCGGCGACGGCCGACAGGCTGTTATCGTCGCAGACAAAAAGTATGCTCTTAACGTCGATGCCGTTAAAGCCGCACAGCTCGGCCTGGCGCTCGTCCCAGCGCTCAAGGCTGCGGTCTCCGGCCTGATTTTCGATATGGTGCGTCAGCTCATGGTGAAGCGTGCTTTTTAAGCGGCGGCGGAAGGTCTCGTCGTCCATATCACCGTATAGCTCGACAAACGAGCCGTAGTACAGCTCAATATGCCGCCCCATTTTATCGTGAAAATACATTCCGAGCGTGTATCTTCCGTCATCATCACGCACAGCTTCATCAACGAAGCTCACTCCGCCGTTTAAGTTTTTGAATATTTCCTCGGGAAGCTCGTCGACAAGATCATCGAGCATATCCCCTGCCTGTTCATAAGTCAGCATCAGTGCGCCTCCGCCCAGCTGTGTCCGATTTTTACGTCTACCGTGAGCGGTACACTAAGCTGCGCCGCTCCGCTCATCTCCTCGCGCAATATATTGGCAACTGTCTGCGCTTCGTCCTCCGGGCACTCGCATATGAGCTCGTCGTGCACCTGCAAAATGAGCTTTGCCTTGAGCCCCTCGGCATTGAGCCTGTTATAGACATTCACCATGGCAAGCTTAATTATATCCGCCGCCGTGCCCTGAATGGGCATGTTCAGCGCAACACGCTCGCCGAAGGAGCGGGTATTGAAGTTTGATGACTTGATCTCCGGCAGATAGCGCCGGCGGGCATAGAGAGTCTCTACATAACCGTCACACTTTGCGTTTTCGACAACGGACTTCATATACTCGCGCACACCGTCGTATTTATTGAGGTAGGCATCCATATATGCCTTGGCCTCGGCCTGCATTACTCCGATATCCTGAGCCAGCGACCATGCGGATATGCCGTACACAATACCGAAGTTTACGGCCTTGGCGCGGCTGCGCTGCAGCGACGTTACCTCGCCCAGCGGCGTATTGAACACCTGCGAGGCCGTGACCGCGTGTATATCCTCGCCCGATAAAAACGCTTCCTGCATGTGCTTATCTCCGGATATGTGCGCTAGCAGTCTGAGCTCTATCTGGCTGTAGTCCGCGTCGACGAGAACATTACCCTTTGAGGCGATGAACATCTCGCGGATATGGCTGCCGAGCTCCTTTCGTATGGGGATATTCTGCAAATTGGGATCGGTGCTCGAGAGTCTTCCGGTTGCCGTGACAGTCATCTGGAATTTCGTTCTTATCCTGCCGTCGGAGTCAATGAGCTTCAAAAGTCCGTCGGCGTAAGTGGATTTAAGCTTTGTGAGCATGCGGTAATCCAGCGCCATCTGCACTATCGGGTGCTTGCCGCGCAGCTTTTCGAGAACGTCGGCATTCGTGCTCCAGCCGGTTTTCGTCTTTTTCCCTGCCGGGAGCATGAGCTTATCAAAAAGCACCTCGCCGAGCTGCTTGGGCGAATTGATATTGAACTCACAGCCGGACTGATCGTATATAGCCCGCTCAAGCTCTGCTATCGTGCCCGTAAGGCTCTCTCCGAAGCTTGAGAGCGCCGCGCGGTCTATTAAAAAGCCTTGCTCCTGCATATCGGCAAGCACACGGCACAACGGCATTTCGATATCGTAAAAAAGCTTCGTCATGCCGAGCTGCGCAAGCTTCTTCTCTGTAGCCTCGCGCAGTCTGTAAACAGCCTCCGCCCCGCCGAGCTCCGCGCCGCAATAGCCGATGCTCATGCGTCCGAGGCCGTAGTCTCCGGCCGTTGCGTCGAGAAGATAGCCCGCAATCGCCGTATCGTACACAAAGCCGTCAAGCGGCAGCTTTTCGGATATGAGCTGCGTCATGATATCCTTTACGTTGTGCCCTGTTTTCCTGACCTTATCGGAGAAAACATAGCTCGTAAGGCGCGTATAATCGTCGCCGAGCGCAGTCCAGCGTGCAAGATAAACTGCTTTGCCGTCGCAGATCTCAAGGCTGTCAAAGCTCAGATCGGGTGATACCGCAATTATATCGGCCGCCTTGACGGCATCCATGATATCGTCAAACGACGCATCCTCTATATACGGAAGATGCTCGAGCCTTGCGGTGGCCGCGCTCTCGGTATTTTCGCTTATCCCCCATTTTTCAATGAATTTATTAAAGCCGAGCTTCTTGAAAAGGTCGTACAGCTCGGGTCTGTAATCTTCATGCCAGACTGCGTCCTCGGGCGAAAATTCAATGGGCGCATCGGTGTGTATCGTCGCAAGCTCAAAGGATAAAAACGCGCTGTCTTTTCCCTCGCGCAGCTTTTTGCGCATTCCCTCCTTCACATCGAGCGTATCAAGCTCGGCATAGATCGTCTCAAGGTGCTTATATTTCTGCACAAGAGCCATCGCCGTTTTCTCTCCGACTCCGGGTACTCCGGGGATATTGTCCGACGCGTCGCCCATGAGCGCCTTCAGATCGATAATGCACTTCGGTTCGAAGCCGTACTCCTCGAAAAAGAGCTCTGGCGTGTATTCGGTCGTTGTTGTCTGCCCCATGCGGCTTTTGACGTGGCAGACGTGCGTTGTTTCGCTTATGAGCTGGAAGCTGTCCTTATCGCCGGTGACGATGCGGCACTCCCAGCCGTTATTTTCACATTTGGCCGCGACGGTGCCGAGCAGATCGTCGGCCTCGAAGCCCTCGAGCTCAAGGCGCAGTATGCCCATCGCATCGAGCACCTGCTTGAGTATGGGCATCTGAACGGCAAGCTCCTCGGGCATGCCCTTGCGTTGCGCCTTGTAGCCCTCGTATCTCAGGTGGCGGAACGTCGGAGCCTTGAGGTCGAACGCGACGCACACAGCCTCCGGCTTTTCCTCGTCGAGCAGCTTGCGAAGTATCGAAAGAAAGCCGTACACTCCGTTTGTTGGCATGCCGTCGGGTGCGTTAAGCATGCGGACACCATAAAAGGCTCGGTTTACTATGCTGTTGCCGTCAAGAATCAGTAGTTTCATCATTTCACCTCACCGCGCAGACGGACTATCTCGTCTCTCAGCTGAGCCGCAAGCTCAAACTCAAGCATTTTTGCCGCGGCCTTCATTTCCTTTTCGAGCTTTTCTATGAGCTCCTTGCGCTCGCTTCCCGTGAGCTTCACGCCGTCAGCACGGCGCAGAGCCTTCTCGCTCTCGCTGGATATCTCGATAAGCTCGCGGACGCTTTTTACAATGGTTTTCGGCACGATGCCGTGCTCTTCGTTATATGCCGACTGCTTTGCGCGTCGGCGCTCGGTCTCGTCGATGGCAAGGCGCATCGAGCGCGTCACCGTGTCGGCGTACATGATGACCTTGCCCTCGGCATTGCGTGCGGCGCGGCCGATGGTCTGGATAAGGCTCGTTTCGCTTCTAAGGAAGCCCTCCTTATCCGCGTCGAGGATGGCCACAAGGCTGACCTCCGGGAGGTCAAGGCCCTCGCGCAGGAGGTTTATGCCGACGAGCACATCGAAGTCTCCGAGGCGCAGGCTGCGGATTATCTCCATGCGCTCAATAGCGCCGATATCATGGTGCATATAGCGGCACTTTATGCCGGCCGCACCGAGATATTCCGTAAGATCCTCGGCCATTTTCTTCGTGAGCGTCGTCACCAGTGTGCGCTGCCCCTTTTCGATGCGCAGGTTTATCTCGCTTATGAGATCGTCGATCTGCCCCTCTATCGGGCGGACGGATATCTCCGGGTCGAGCAGTCCCGTCGGGCGGATGATCTGCTCTGCGATCTGCCCTGCCCTTTCGCGCTCGTAGTCGCCGGGCGTTGCGGAGACGTACACAGCCTGATTTATGCGCTCCTGAAATTCTTCGAATTTCAGCGGCCTGTTATCATACGCCGAAGGCAGGCGGAAGCCGTACTCGACCAGCGACTCCTTGCGCGCGTGGTCGCCGCGGTACATTGCCCTAACCTGCGGGAGCGTTACATGGCTTTCGTCGACAAACAGGAGAAAATCCTTCGGGAAATAGTCGAGCAGCGTCATGGGCGCGGAGCCGGCGGGGCGGTTTGAGATTATGCGCGAGTAATTCTCGATGCCGGAGCAGTATCCGAGCTCCTGCATCATCTCGATATCGTAATTCGTGCGCTGCGAAATGCGCTGCGCTTCAAGGAGCTTGCCGTTATCCTGAAAATATTTCACGCGCTCGGCGCACTCGGCGCGGATATCGTCAATGGCGCGCGCCATTTTGTCGCGGCTGACGACGTAGTGGCTGGCCGGGTATATCGCGGCGTGGTTGAGATAGCGTATCGGCGCGCCGGTCACGACGTTGACCTCGCTTATTCTGTCCACCTCGTCGCCGAAGAACTCGACGCGGATTGCCTTATCGTTCGAATAGGCCGGGAATATCTCGACCGTGTCGCCGCGGACGCGGAACATGTTGCGTTCAAACGCGATATCGTTGCGCTCATAGCGTATCTCGATAAGCTTGCGCAGCAGCTCGTCAAAGCTGCGCGTCTGCCCCGGACGCAGGGATATGACCATGTTTTTATAGTCGATCGGGTCGCCGAGGCCGTAGATGCACGACACGGACGCAACGACGATGACGTCGCGGCGCTCGAACAGACTTGACGTTGCGCTGTGGCGCAGGCGCTCGATCTCGTCATTAATAGAGCTGTCCTTTTCGATAAATGTATCGGTGTGCGGAATGTATGCCTCGGGCTGATAATAATCGTAATAACTTACAAAGTACTCGACCGCGTTATCCGGGAAAAACTCACGGAACTCCGAGCACAGCTGCGCGGCGAGGGTCTTGTTATGCGCAAGAACGAGCGTTGGGCGGTTGAGCCTTTCTATAACGCTTGCCATCGTAAAGGTCTTGCCCGAGCCCGTAACGCCGAGGAGCACCTGCTCATCAAGGCCGTTTTCGATGCCGCGCACGAGCGTGTCGATCGCCTCGGGCTGGTCGCCCATGGGAGAGTATGAAGATTTCAGCACGAATTTATCCAAGGTTACGCTCCTCATAATAGTTTTACATTATATTATACCACGCTCACAGCTCATCGGCAAGAAAAGAAAACCTCCGGCCGAAGCCGGAGGTTTTGAGTAGGTTTGTGCTTAGATCAGATCTGGTAGGATGCCCAGTCGATATCGGGGAGCTTTTCCGTCCACTTCTCATATTCGCTGTTGCCTACGCGCTCAGCCTTATGATTGTTGGTCGCTTCCTGCATGTCGCGGTAGTACCACTTTGCGGTGTCCATATTATCGCTCCAGTTGGTCATCTGGCTGACCGGAAGAAGATCGGACACGTCCTTAGTCTGACGATCGAGCACGCGGTTTATCATTGCCACGGTCTCGGCACGGGTGATGTTATTGTTGGGCTTGAACGTGCCGTCGGGGTTGCCGTTTATCCAGCCGTTGCTGGCCGCAAGCTCGATGTACTTCTGTGCCCAGTGCCCGCTGATGTCGTTGAAGGTCTTGCCGCCCTCCTTGAAGTCGCCGAAGCGGGCGATTATCGTTGCCATCTCTGCGCGGGTGATCGCGTCGCCCGGACGGTAGGTTCCGGCAGGATCGCCCTTGATGATGCCCGCATTTGCAAGCGTCGAGATCGCACGGTTGTACCACTGGCCCTTGGCTACGTCGCTGAAATTATTATCGAGAGAATCAAACTTCGCGCGCGCATCGTCGGTCATCAGGCGGAAGAATATCGTCGCTACCTCGGCGCGGGTGACGTTTGCCGTCGGCAGGGACAGGCCCTCGGGCGTGCCGATGATGTAGTTGAAGTGGTCTTCCTTATTGAGCACCTCGAGCATCGTCAGCGTACCGTTGACGTACTTGATGGCGTAGTTCTTCGTCACGTCCTCGCCCTTGGCGTTCTTGATCACAGCGTCGGAGGGCACGTTCGGGGACGAGCCGGGGACGGACTGGATGCCGGTTATCTTGACGGATTCGACCTTGTCGCCTGCCGCGAGGCCGGAAACCGTCCACTCATCGCAGGTCACGGGCGTCGGGCCGTACTCGGTCTTGCTGCCGGCGGTGATCGTCAGATCCTTCGGTGTGATGGTCAGGACGCCGTCGGCCTTGATGACGAACTTGACGTTCGTGAAGCGGGCGTTTGTGTTCTTAAACTGCTCGGCCTTGAGTCCCATCTCGTAAGTGCCGGCATTCACGCCGCTGGCCTCGGCCTTGCCTGTGAAGGTGAAGTCTGCCTCCGTGTAGCGCGGATCGCTTATCTTCACGGTGTAGTCCTTGACGCTGTGCTCTGTGCCGTCATACACCACGCTGTCGCTGTTGCCGGTTATCTCGACGATGATCTCGTCGCCGATGCCGGGGTTGACGGGAGGACGGTACGGATTTCTGACGGTGTACTCAACGCTCGGCATGGGGAAATCAGTCGGCGTGCCGTCGATCCCGTTGCTGCACTTAGGGTACAATTTCGCATACTCATTGGTGTAAAGGACATTAGGGTATTTAGCGTCCTTATCGTAGTTGCTGCCGTCAAGGTCGAGCTTACCGTAAGTTCCGGGCTTTGTCTCGGGCTTGGTAAGCTTGAGCGTGTAGCTCAGCTGAACGGGAGCGAAGTTGGAAACTTCTTCGTTGAAGGTCCAGGTAAGAGTCTTGCTTGCTGCGTCGTAAGCGACCATGAAACGATAGTGTTCCAAAAGCTCCTTATTGAGTGAATCATTATTATCCAGCAGTGTATTAGTTTCAAAGCCGTCATCAAAGTAATACACGGTAAAGTCCCCGTTTTCCACGTTTGCTAAGATAAAACGATTAGTAAGCTCTTTATCGCCAACGTAGAGCTTGAGGCTTGAAAATCCGTTATGATCAGGCTCAAGGTCAAAAAGTTCAAACTTATCGCCGATCACATCGACAACGTAAGAGCCCTTGTCAACTGCGTAGAGGATGTCCTTCTTGATATCGTTGAAATCGAGGCTCTTGCCCTCGTTCAGATAATTCATGAAGCAATGTGAATCATCGGAATTTCCTGCGCCTGCCGAGCCATCGGCAACAGCAATTGAATACGCATTATATCCGGCGGCTTTTATCTGCTGCCAGGTCTGATCGGCGTAATAGTATGCCATGTCGCGGTTATTGGCAGTACGCGGCTCGCAAGGCTGAGATTTGAAGTCTGCGCTTGGGATACCTTCATTAAAGTTTTTATCATACTCGCAGTGATAATCGTAGTCATCGCCGGTTTTGCCCTCTGTGTTTACCGTCTCGTTTCTGGCCTTTACGTCGGCAAAGTATGCCTGCCAAGCGTCTACATCAGAGGTTGTTTTGGGGCGGGGAACATTAACCTCCGGATAGTTGTTTGGCTCATACAATCCCTGGTCGTTGAAACTACCGGCAAACACCTGATAATTCTCTTTTGTATAGTAAGAACGGGTAAAGGGCATATCACTTGCCCAATCGCCGTCCTTGCTGTACAGATAAGTAGAGCCATCGGAGATCAGAACTAAGTATTTTCTGTTGGCGGCTACATTATTGTGTTCCTCCAAGGCTGCCTTGCCGGCAAGGAGACCGGCATGAATGTTTGTTCCGCCGGAATATTTGGTTTCCATTGCTTCATTTATATCATCGAACTGTGTTGCAAGATCGAACCAAGCGGATTTGAAGGCCTGACGCTTGAACTTTACAACACAGACGTTAACAGTCGCTCCGTTGTCAGAGGCAGCATTCTTAAGATCATTCAAAAGAGAAAGAGATTGTTTAACTACTTCTGTATCTGCGGAAGAAGAACCGTCCAGCACAAATACTATCTCGGAAACAAGTGCCTCCTCAACGGCTGGAACAGAGAGAGTCACACCGGTCTTGTAGTCGCCCTTTGCGTCCTTTTTAAGCTCGGTTGCGGTCTTGGAGACAGGGATGTCCCACTTCTGCTGCACGACTTCCTTATCCGTCCAGCCGCAGTATTCGCATTTGTAGGTGGCATAGAGCTTATTACCTACCCATTCGGTGTTTTTCGAAACCACACCGTCCTTGTAGCCGTCGGTGTACAGGCTGTCATTTGCGGCAGCATTGCCGTTGTTGTAGGAAACGTCGCTTACAGTGACACCGTCTTTATGATATGCAGCAGCATCGACCATTCCGCCGTCTTTCCATACGATGGTTTCGCCGAAGTTGACATCGGTTCTGCCGGTGTTGTTAGCTTTACTGCTAAAACCAAAGAGTCGCGAGCAGGTAATGGGGCTTGCGTCAAGTCCCTTTACTACATTGTTGCCCGTTATGTTCAGTGTGTACTTGAAGCTGCCCATATTGTGGTCATCGATATTCATGACAGACTTGCTGGGAGCGCTCGATACAACCGTGCAGTCTTGGATGTTAATCGTTACGTTCTTATTAAGCTCTGTACCATCTCTATACACAAGTATAGATTTGCCGTTGGAGTTAAAGGTGCAGTGATCAAAGATATATTTATTACCGGTGCCCGTCCAAAGAGAGTAATCGGTTTTATTATCGGCACCTAATAATAATTTACTATTAAGTGCCTCATGCCCGGGTGCATAG
Organism: Clostridiales bacterium; assembly: GCA_004558025.1. GTDB lineage: Bacteria > Bacillota > Clostridia > Oscillospirales > Oscillospiraceae > F23-B02. The sequence goes on along the minus strand of SFEG01000025.1, from coordinate 65 downwards.
AATGTCGTGTTATTGAATTCCGTGTCAGTGTAGCCCCAGTATGTTGCACGGCCTTCAACAACGCA
>SFEG01000046.1 GCA_004558025.1 Clostridiales bacterium | reverse complement strand
GTTTCCTCTGCGTCGGAAATTCTCTTGCACCGTCGCTTGTGCAAGATCGGCGCTGTACTTCGGGCGGGCGTAGCCGTCAAACTCTCCCGTATAGCCGCGCTTCAACTCTTCGTAGATAGCGGCGGCGCTCCTTTTCAGACGGGCGGCAATGTCAACAACGCGTTCACCCTCTGCATACATTCTTTCGATCTCGCGGCGCTGTTCCAGCGTCAAATAACTGTATCCGTTCAATGTTTTAACCTCCTTCCGCCTGCCTTCGGATAAAAAAATAATGCAGGAAAAACCGTAACGGCTTCTTCTGCATTTAATGATACTCTCAACACACGCAAAAGTCAAGAGTAAAAGCAGAAAAAACTAAAATATTTTTTCAGAAGGCTTCAAGCGGCTTCGGCGACGTATCTTTCAAAGAGCGATCCGGACGTTTCAAAGCCTAAAATCTCGCGCGGGTAATTGTTGATCCACGTTTCGACGCGCTGAATATATGCGGCGGTTACTTTCCGGAAGTCTGTTCCTTTCGGCAAGAACCGCCGTATCATTTTGTTTATGTTCTCATTCGTGCCGCGTTCGTATGCGCTGTACGGGTGGCAATAGTAAACCTTCGTGCGCTTCCGGTCTTTGCCGTAGATGGATTTTTCAATTCCGGCGCAATCCATAAATTCCGATCCGTTGTCAAACGTAATGCTTTTGAATATCTGTGAAAACTTCTTCCCGAAGCGGCGTTCTAATTTGTTCAGCGCCGCCACGACGCTGGCGGCGGTCTGATCCGGCATTTTGATAATAATTTCGTTCCGCGTCAAGCGCTCCGAAAGAACGAACAAGGTTTCCTTCGTCCGCTTCTTTCCGCATACGCAATCGCCTTCCCAATGTCCGAAGGTCTGCCGATCGTTGATTTCCTGCGGGCGTTCTTCTATGCTTTCGCCTTGCGGCGCGCGGGCGGCTTTCTTCCGCTCCACCTTGTCATACTTCCGCTTTCGCTCTCCGTGTTCCGGCAAGCTCTCGCGGCTGATCCCGTAGAATATGCCTTTGTCGATGTAATTATAGATCGTCTTTTCGCTGATCTCCGTTTTGAAGGTCAGCCCCAGCCGCTTGATTTCTCCGACGACGGCGGCGGGGGAATAGCCTTCTTCGCCGATCTTCTTTTCGATGAAGGCGGATAATTCGTAATCGTTGCCGATCTTCAATTCGCCGCCTTTGGCTTTTAGGTTCTCTTCATAGCGCTGTTGCGCGATCTCCGGCGAATAGCGTTCTTCGGTCGTCAAGTCGGAATTCAAATGCGTATAGCGTCCGCGCTTCAACTCCCTGTATATCGTTGTATTGTGGACGTGCAGACGGTCAGCAATCGCGCAAGGCTTCAAGCCCTCTTTCAAGCCTTTTTCGATTTTTAGGCGGTCTGTCCATGTTAAGTGTTTGTGCATTCTTCCTTCCTCCAGCTTCCGAATATGACAAAAGGGCGGCATTTCTGCCGCCCCTGCCGATAGTTACTTATCCCGCGCCGCTTCGCAATACGCCGCAATAAACTTCTTGATTTCTGTTGTCGGCGTTGTCCCGTTGTCCGTGCAAGCCTTTTTGAATTCCTCCAGCACTTCCGGACGAAGATCAAGCGGGAAGCGGGCGTAATGCGTCCGAATGTGCTTCTTCTGCGCTGAATAGTCCTTTTCGTTCATTTTGTTACTTCCTCCGCTTCAAGGATAAGACGATAGCAACGATCGACAAAGCAATGCTAATCGCCACAAGAATATAAATCGCTGTATCCATGCTCCATTGACGTTAAGCGTTTTTTGTGTTATACTTATCAAGGCAAGGGGGATTTCTCCCCCTGCCCGTTACCTTGTCAGCTTTTCTATCAGAAGAAGAATTGCAATTACAAGGTTTACGATCGCGGTAATAAGATTGATTGTGCTTGCTGGCTGGTCTTTCTTATTGCCGCTTTTCTTTTGCTTTTTCTTGCTCAACGTCTTAACCTCCTTTCTGTCTATTATTATACTATATACGTGCGTATATGTCAATAGCTTTTGCGAAAAAAGCAGAAAAAAATAAGCGGCGACGGGATCACCCCGCCGCCGTTATTCGTCTATGCCTAAAAGCCAATTTACCGAAACGCCCAGCACTTCTGCAAATATCTTCAATTCAAAGTCGGACACGAAGCGCGTACCGATTTCAATTCGGCTTATGCTGTCCCGCTCCATGTTGATCCCTTTCAACTGTATTTGTGCGGCTAAATCCTCTTGACGTAGCCGCCGGACGACGCGCGCTTCGCGCAATCGGTCGCCGCAAATGTTCTTTTTGCCGTTGTAATCGTATATCTTCATTTCTGCCGCGATCCGGGCGTATAATTGTGTTAAAGGTCAGAATGGGCGAATTCTGCCTTAAAAATTTACAATTTGAAAGGGGAATGAGAATGAAAAAATCTTCTATCGCTCTTTTTGTTGCCGCCGCGCTGTTCCTTTTATGTTCCTTCACCTTCCTTCCGGACAGGATCGGCGAATTCGCTTCCGGTGTTGCCGTTGCCGTTGTCCTTTCTCTTGTAGGATTTTCCAAAGAGAAAAAGGCACGTAAAGCCGCCGCCGAAGCGCGCTTGAAGCAAGAGGAAGAAGCCCGCGCGCAATCGGAAGCAGAAGCCCGCCGACGCGAATTTGAAGCTACGCACGGCGTTCTTTCTTTGCCTGTGTCCGGCGTAACATTCGATAGCCGCCAGCGTGTTCTTGCGAAGCTGTATCGCGAAAGCGACGGGATCGGAATTGACGGTCGTTTGGAAACGTGCGAATACGAAGGCGCGCCCGCCGTCCGTGTTTTTGCAGAAGATGAATTGATCGGATACGTTCGGAAAAGCGATCTTTCGCAAACGCTCCCGATTGTTGATCGCGTCGATGATGTAACGATCACGATTGATTGCTTTGAAGATAACGAAAAGATTTACAACGCCGAAGCGCGCGTCGTCTATACGAAGTGAACCAAACAAAAAAATCCCCCGTGCAAGGCTCAAAAGCCCGCACGGGGGATTGTTCTTTATGCGGCGGAAGGCTGAAAGGGGGAAGCGCGATCCGCCGCGCGGTCAATTACTCTTTGTTGCTGTCGGTATCCGCCGGAATGCCGGAAATAGTGAAGTAGTCCGGAAGATTAAAGACGGCGGCTTCGATCAGTTTATCCAGCGTTTCCGCGTCGATCTTGAAGCCCTTGCTATTCAGAAATTCAACAACGTATGCTTTCTTCTCTTCGCCCCTGCCGCTTCCGGTGTAAATCTGTTCGGCGGCTTCGACGGCAACCGTTACCCACATTTTGATTTTCTCAAACTGTGCGGCGGTCGTCTTGCTTCTGATCCACGGGATCACGAAGGCGGTAATAATAGCCGCGATAAGAGCGATCACGGCGTTTGCAATGCTGGTAAGATCAATAGTCATTGTTTGTATCCTCGCTTTCTGTTATGTCGATTTTTTCTTTTTTCTTGATCCTGCCGACGATTACTTCGGCAAGACGCTTCATCATCATTGCGCCGCATTCGATCACGACGGCGCGGAAATACCATTCGATCAGAACGGTTTGTTCCTGCCGCGTGACAAGGAATGAAACGTACTGCGCGACGATGAAAGCCGCCGTTGTAATTGCGATCACAATAACGGCTTTCGTTGCGAAGCGTTCGTCAGCCTTGAAGAAGCGGCGCTTCGCCACCCGCTTCCCGCTCGAAGGTTTGTTTTTCATTGCGTCCCCTTTCATAGCGCAATTAACGCACGGCGCGCGTTGTGTAACGCATACCGTGCGTTGTGCGTGTGTTAAACAAGCGTTAGATCATCGACGTTCACCGCCGCGACAACCGTTCCGCCGTAGGTAATCACGGCGCGCTTTCCGGAAAGCTCTTTGACGATGTGATCGCGGGAATAGACGAAGGAAGCAAGGCTTCCGCCGGAATAGGTTTTCGCGCCCGCTTTCACGCGCACTTTGCTTCCCGTTGTGATCTTCCGCGCCGATGTCCCGCCGGACGTGCCGGAATAGGTAATGAAAGCGTCGTCGTGTCCCGCCTTCTTCAACTTCTCCAGCATAGCTTCCGCGTTCTTCTTGACGCTGAACGCGCCCACTTGCACCTTGTAATACTTGCCGATCTGCACGATATAGGTATCGAAGCCTTCCTTTTTCAGCTTCGCCGCGAACGCCGTTGCGTTGTCCTTCTTCTCAAACGCGCCAAGCTGGACGCGGTAAAGGCTCTTCGCGTCGCCCTGCGGCTTCTGCTCCGGCTTCTGTTCCTCCGCTGGAACGCCCAGCCGCCTGTTTACCTCCGCCGCGATCTCGCCGTGTCGGTTATACAGATAATCGCCGGGGCAAGACTTGTTCGCGTAATCCCTGTGAACGGTCATATTGCACCCGTTCTTGTGGTTTACGCGGTCGTCCTTGCTTGTACTCCATACCAGCTTTTTGATCCCGTTCCGGCGGCAAATATCTTCGACAAGATCAAGAAGCGCCGCGTATGCTTTATCATTCACGGCGTATGGGTGCTTCGTGTCGCTTGCAACCTCGATCGTGATTGCGCGGTTATCGTTCGCCGCCGAAGAACTGCACCACGAACGATCGGCTTCATCGACGTAAAGCCCGATCCGCCCGTCGTAGCCGATCCCGTAGTTTGAACTTGCCTGTCGCGAAGTCGGCTTGAAGATTTCGCCGATCCTCTCGGCGGAACATTGCCCGACGACGCAATGAATTGTGATCGTGTCGATCTTGTGATTTCGTGGGCTGTTCTTGTTCGGCGAAATCAGCGTACACGAAATAAGTTTGCTATTGCTCATTGCTGAACCCTCCTTTGCAATGAAGAAGCGGCGGGGAAGCCCCCGCCGCCGCTGGTGTTACTCTGCTTGATCCATTCGTTTTTCGATGTGGTCAAGCCGCTTGTGTGCCTGTTTCGCCGACGCTTCAACGTCGGTCAAGCGCGTTACGAACTCCGTATTCGTCTTTCGCTGTTCCTTCTGCTCCGCCTTGATTTCGTCCGTGTTCGCCTTGATGTATCCGATCTCGGTTAAAACTGTCGCGTCGTGCTTCACATTGCTTTCCTTGTCCTTGTCCCTGTTACGAACAAAAGCGATATAGCCGAACACGATAGCGCATACGGTAGAAAAGACGGAAAGAACCGTTGTGAAAGTGTCCATCGTTGATCCTCCTTCCTGCCGTTATGTTATCTCTTCCCACTTCGTCGAATTGACGCGCGGGGAATAGACGGAAGATTTGAAGTGCTGTGCGACGCATACCCACTTCTTTCCGTTGTGCGTTACCTTTGTTCCCTCCGTGATTACTTCGCCGTCCGGAAGGTCAGCCCATGCGCCGATTTGCTCTTCGGTCGGTGTGCGCGTCCATTTGTCCGGATTTGAAGCAGGGGATTTTCCACGGCTGTAATGCGTTGCCGTGTAGCTCACGCCGTCAAGCGTTACCACGTCGCCCGTGATATAGCTTTTCTTCTCGTTCCACTCTTCGCCTTGCTCCGGAAGGGAAACAAGGTTATTGCGGATACTCGAAATAATGCTTTCTTCGGTTTCGGCGCGGGCGGCTTCAACCTCCGCCATGATCGAAGCGCGCAAGGCTTCAAGCTCTGCCGCGCCGATCTGCTTTTCGCTCTTCTTGTGTGTTACGCTCATTCAAAATTCCCCCCGATCCCCGATACCCAGCAAGCGGTCAGCGCGTCGCCGCGCTGGACGGTTACGCGGATATTCATTCCGTACTGCGCCGCCGTGTTGATCTTATTTGTGAAAACGTGTGCAACGCCTTGAACAACCGCGTTCGTGCAATCCTCCCAAACGGGGGAAGCGTCAAACGGATTGTTCGTCGCTTCAACCTTGAACGTGCCGCCCGCCGGAATATCTCGCGTTACCTTGATATTCGCGCGTGTCGGCTGGCTGTTGGCTTCCAGCGGCGTGGAAAGCGTGATAACGAAGCCCGCGATCGACTTCGTGAACGTCAGCGTCCGGACGGCGCTATTTCCTGCGCTGTCGGTCGCCGTAATTGTGATCGTGTGCTGGGCGTTCGTAAGCGCCGTGAAGGTATTTCCGGAAACGGAAAGCGTCTGCGTTGCGCCCAACGTGATTGCGTTCTTCGTCGCGATTGTCTTTCCGTCGATCTTTGGTTACGCTGTATTGATAGGTGAAATCCCCGCGCTTCGTGCCAAGATCGGCGTTACTGCCGGAAATCACGGGCGGCTGGTTATGGATTACGGCAATATCTCCGCTTGTTGTGTACGCGGAATAATTGCCGTAGCTGTCCTTCGCGCGGACGCGGTATTTCAACGTGTTCCACGCGGTCGATACCGCTTCCGTGAACGTCCTCCTTGCGGACGCTCGAACCTGTGTCCACGCGCCGCTGTTGTATGAGCGCTCGAAACAATAGGTCAGCGCGTCGCCGTCCGGATCGGTCGCCGCCGCGCAAGAAA
>SFEG01000010.1 GCA_004558025.1 Clostridiales bacterium | reverse complement strand
ATTCATCGGTATAGTACCACATTTATCCACCAGGCAAAGCATTGAGTCACCGCGTTTTCAGCGCATTACGCCCTGCTTCTGACGCAGGGAAAGACAGTCAGCGATCATTGCGATGAATTCTGAATTCGTCGGCTTGCCTTTGATGTTCGACACGGTGTAGCCGAAGAACTTCTGCAGGACCTCGATATCTCCGCGATCCCACGCGACCTCGATGGCATGGCGGATGGCGCGCTCGACGCGCGACGGGGTCGTGCCGAACTTCTTTGCCACCTCGGGATACAGCACCTTGGTCACGGCATTTATAATATCCATGTCGTTTATCGTAAGTATTATCGCCTCGCGCAGATACTGATAGCCCTTGATGTGCGCCGGAACGCCGATCTCGTGTATGATCTCGGTGACTGCCGCTTCGAGATCTGCGTCACTTGTGCGGGCGGGCGCGAGGACCTCCGCCTGCGTCGGAAATGCGCTTATCTGACGTATGCGGTCGAGCAGCAGATTGACATCGCAGGGCTCGGGCACAAAGTATGCCGCGCCCAGGGCGCTGCACTGGCGCACGATCTCGCTGCGGTAAAGGTGCGTGACGACGATCGCCTTGGTTTCGGGGCACGCATCCGGCAGATGCCTCAGAACCTCTATGCCATCCAGCTTCAGCAGCACCAGATCCATGACCAGGACATCCGGCTGCTGCTCGGCGGCAAGCGAAAGCGCGTCAACTCCGTTGTCCGTGCCGCCGACACATTCCATGTCGTCCTCCTGCGACAGAACATCGTTCAGCAGACGTCGGAAGTCTTCATCAATGTCTGCTATAAGCACTCGTGTTTTGGTTTCCATAACTATTCTCCTCCAGTAAATTGCACAAACAGCGCTGTCCTTACCTTTTGAGGCAAAACAGCCGCTTTTGTGGTATAAACTTACCATATCCGAAACGTTTTGGCACACGAACCGTGTCGAGCAATTGGAAAAATTGTTGACATAATTCGACGAAATCGCCTCGAACACGGACAGATTACGCAGTTTTTGTCCCAACTATGTAATATTATGTCGAAAAATCGGGCGCAAAAAACACCCTGCGCCATTGCGCAGGGTGAAAAAATTCACTTAAAAACGAAATACAGTGTGACAAACCAGCTTAAAAGAGCGAATATCATTGCTGCCACCGCCATCTTCATACTGTGGTCATGCTCACTGTCCTGATAAGCGTCGGCAGCCTCCGCTGCGCCGCGCAGATACGCCTTATATAGAGTCATGAAATGATGACTATCCTGCCGGCCTGCGGCATGAGCTTGGCGCGCCGTAATTTTCGCTATTGACAGCATATCCGCATCATTCCTTTACTCTTCGTTCAGTATCGTCTATTTTACCACACCGAGCGTAAATTTCAAGTAGGCAAATGTGGGAAATTATAATAAATTCTCATAAATTTTTCATACTTCCCGTTATTTTTATTAATTGTATTTAAACAGCAGCATTCCGCCGCACATAACGGCAAGCCCCACGTATTTGTTCCAGCCGAAGGCTATCTTCTCGCTGCCCATGATGCCGAAGGCATCGATGAGCGCCGCAACCATCAGCTGAGAAATGAGAATGATCGATATGGCGACCGTCGTACCGAGGCTTTTTATGCCCAGCATGACTGTGAGCGTTATGACTATGCCCAGCACGCCGCCGAGCCAATACAGCTTATTCACGCCTCCAAGCGCCGTGAAGCTGCCCTGCCGCCAAAATATAAGCGCAATGAGCGCCAGCGCAAAGGCCGTTCCCTGCACGAATGCGTTTGCCTCCATGTTGCCTATCCCCTCCCCAAGGCGCGTGTTCATAACGCCCTGCACGCTCATTGCCATTCCTGCGATCACACTGAATAATATGCCAAGCAGCATGTGTCTCCCCTCCGACTTTTTTCTCCGTGGCCTATTGATATCGCCGCCGAAATGTGATAAACTCCGTAATACGCGAACAAATGTCATCGTGTTGCAGACAGGAGGCTCGAAAATGGCAAATGCAAAACCCAAATACTATCTCGTAGAAGCAACGGCGCTTCCCGAGGTGTTCGTCAAGGTCACTGAAGCAAAATCGCTTCTTGAAACGGGCGAGGCACGCACGGTCGCCGAGGCTGTCGAGCGCGTCGACCTGAGCCGAAGCGCGTTTTATAAATACAAGGACTGCATAGCGCCGTTCCGCGACATGAAGCGCGACGCCATCATGACCTTCCACATAAAGCTGCACGATAAACCGGGCAAGCTTGCCTCGGTATTGTCTATCTTTACCGAATCGGGCGCGAATATACTCACAATCAATCAGTCGATACCGGCAAACGGCGTCGCGCTCGTGACGATATCCATAGCGCCGGAAAATCTCGTCATCAGCAGCGATGAGCTCATGGCGAGGCTGAGCACCGTTCCCGGCGTTGTCAGCATAGAGCTTATGGCAGGCTGAGGCATAACTGAATACTATGAAGTAGGGCTATACCCTACTTCTTTTTTAATATCTAATTTGTGGTGATTAAATGCTTGTTGTTCAAAAATTCGGCGGCAGCTCGCTTGCCGGGGCCGAAAGGCTCAGGCGCGCCGCCGCCATAATATCCGACAGCGCAATGGCGGGAAACGACGTGGTTGCCGTAGTTTCCGCTCGCGGAGATACGACAGATGAACTTCTGGCCGACGCAAAGCGCATAAGCGGCTGCCCGAAGGCGCGTGAGCTCGACGCGCTTTTATCCACCGGCGAGACCGGCTCGGCCGCAATGACGGCGATGCAGCTTGCCGACATGGGGCACGACAGCGTATCGCTCAGCGGCGCTCAGGCTGGGATACGCACCGACAACATTCACGGCAGCGCACGCATAACCGATATCGACACCGGTCGCATACTGCGCGAGCTGGATGCCGGGCGCATCGTAGTCGTCGCGGGCTTTCAAGGCATTGAGGATAACGGCGACACGACGACGCTCGGCCGCGGCGGCTCGGACACGACGGCAGTAGAGCTAGCGGCGGCGCTTGGCGCAGACCGCTGCGAGATATATTCCGATGTCGACGGGATATACACGGCCGATCCCCGGCTCGTGACCGGAGCGATGCGCCTTGAGCGCATCGACTACGGCGACATGCTCGCCCTTGCGCTGCACGGCTCGCAGGTGCTGCACTCGCGAAGCGTCGAGGCCGCTATGCGCAGCGGCGTGAGGGTGCACCTGCTGTCGAGCTTCACCCGGCACGAGGGCACGGTCATGGGCTTCTTCCCGGATCGCCCCGCTCTGTGCGGCGTAACGCGCGATAAAGCGCTCAGCACCGTGAGCATCATCGGCCGCGGCGCCGACGCGAACATTCTCGCCGAGACAGTCGGCATTCTGGCCCACAGTGATATTATCGTTACATCCACCGAGCTGTTTGACGGCGGCTGCTCGATACGCGTTTCGCCCGACAAGCTGCTTCCGGCACTGGAGCTGACACACAGACGATTTTTCCGCTGATTTGACGTACCGCTTGTTTTTACACGCTGTTGGACGCTGTTTCGGTCATGTTTTTAGCGTTTCGGATGCTATTCATGTGCAAAAACTTAATTTTTAACGCATTTTAATTTGCATCCGGCGGGTGTTTATGATATCCTTTAATATTATAAAGGACGAAACAGGAGATGATATTATGGATGTCAAGCAGTTCGAGAAGATACGCAATGAAAACCCGTTCATGCCGCTTAATGATATTGTGCATGAGCTTGTTTTACAGGATATCATCAGCTTTGCAGTTATGCCCGGCAGCCGCATCAGCGAAAGCAGCATAGCGCAGGAGCTCGGAATAAGCCGCTCGCCGGTCAAGGCCGCGCTCGAAAAGCTCGCGGCGAATAACTATATAAAGATACAGAACAGCCGATACTATGTAGCTGAGTTTGATAAGAAGGCATATGACGAGATCTGCGATTTCACCGAGATGATCGAGACGCACGCTGCCGGCGAGGCTGCGCTGAATATCACGAAGGAGCAGCTCGACGAGCTGTACGACATGGCGCACAAGCTTCAGGCTACCTACGACGAGGCCTTCCACAAGGGCAAGGACTTCGTTTTCGCAAAGCTGCTTGAGCAGGAGATAAACTTCCACTTCTCCGTGGTCAAGGCCTCCGGCAACAGCCTGATAACCGATATCTATGATCAGATGAAATACCGCCTGTTCCGCTGCCGCAGCTATCTGCTGTTCTCGCGCCCCGAAGGCTTTTACGACACGATCGACACCGACCATGTTTTCATCTGCGACATCCTCAAGTTCGGCGACCGCGACATGGCCGCCGCTGCGATACGCCGCCACCTCGGCGTTTCCCGCTCCGGCATCGAGCGATACAATCTGCTTGAGCTGACGAATAAGAAGTAAAACGACAGCCGCCCAATAGGGCGGCTGTTTTTATATTCATTTCAGCGAATCGAGATAAACGGAGAGAAGCCTCAGTGCCGTTTCCTGCTCGTGCAATGAACGATCGTCGAGACGCTGCATGACATCGCCGCGCAGCTCGGTAAGCGAGCTGTTTTCTTCGGTGAGCAGCGCATCCGGCGTAATTCCCAGCGCTCGGCATATTTTGAGCACCGTCTCGATGCGCATGTTCACCGTGCCGCGTCGCCGTCTGCCGCGCCGAGGGCTATGACGGTTATCGCCAGCGCCGCGATGACCGCAAGCACGGTCGGGATATTCTTTTTCATGTCTGCCGCCTCCTTAATTTTTTCGTTTGCTTATTTGACGGCAGCAAAAATCAAATGTTCCCGTTTCTTTCTGAGGCGCATTTAAGCTGTACCAATACGATTATTGCGTCAGCACGACCGGAAGCCGCGGAGAAAGCCATAAAAAACGGGCGGCCAATGGCCGCCCCTACGATATTGATTTGAGTTCCGACTATGACCGTAGGGGCGATCATCGATCGCCCGCCGTACCGGTTTTGCCGGCAGTATCGACACCGGGCTGCCGCAATCAACGTATCCGCAGCAGCGTCAATTCGCTTCTAAATTACCGCTCTCGTACATCAGCGCCGTGAGGGCGACGACGGGGGCGGTCTCACATCGCAGGATGCGCGCGCCCATTGCGCACACATGCATGCCGACCTTGCGCGCCATATCGGCCTCATAGGGCTCAAATCCGCCCTCGGGGCCGGTGATTATCGCGGCCGAGCCGAGTTTCTCCGCACCCTTGAGTGCCGCGCGCAGTCCCTCACGCTGGCCGGTCTCGTACATGAAAAATGTTTTCTCCTGCTGCTTGGCAGCGTCGAGCGCCCCAACGTAGGTATCGAGCCAGCGAACCTCCGGGATGATACCGCGCCCGGACTGCTTTGCGGCCTCCTCGCTTATCCTGTTCCAGCGCTCAAGCTTTTTCGTGACGCCCTCGGTGCGCTGCACGACGCGCTCGCTGCGGAAAAAACATATCTCATGTGCGCCGGCCTCGACGCACTTCTGGATAATATAATCAGTCTTATCGCCCTTTGGCAGACCGCACAGCACGCGCACCGACACCGTGGGCTCGGCCGCGCACTGCACGACCTCGATGATCTCGGCCTCGGCCTCATCCTTATCCGAGCGCACAAGGCGGCACCTGTAGTCCGTGCCCTTCCCGTCGCAGATCGTCATCTCCTCACCCGGCCGCAGGCGAAGCACCTTTATATGCTCTGCGTCGCGGCCGCGGATGATCGCCCTGCCGCCGAGCAGATTTGTCCCAAGCGCAAAAAATCTCGGCATGATAAACACCTCGCAAAAATGTGTTTTTCATTATCTCACACCGCTGACATTTTTTCAAGAGCATGCATATAATGCACCGGTGAAGTCTATGGAATTTGATAATTTTGAAAGCGTGTGGCAGCGCGTTACCGCGCAGGATGAGGAGATCCCGCTCCCCGCGCCGACGAAGGAGAATAAGCGCGAGGAAAAGCTGTGCGTCATAAATCGCAGCAAAAAAAGCTGCGCCGTGCGCTTTGTCGCCGGGCAGTGAGCCGCCATACCGAAACGCCTCCCGTTTCAGTCGGGAGGCGTTTTTTTACAGAGAAATGTTGGCAAAGTTGGGCGCATAGTGTATTGTAAATACAGTTAAGCATTGATTGTATGGTTGTTTAGTGTATTATTCAAGGAGGCGAACATATGGCAGACGTAATAAGAGGTATTTGGTCAATTTTCGCTTTTTTCCGCTTTATCTCGGCATATTTCTCGTCCTCGCAATGTTTTACGGCGTACTTGAGTGCATAAAAAACGCCGTACAGGGCAAAAGCATCAGCGAGTATAAGAAGGCCTTCATTTGGACATCTGTAGGGCTTCTCTGTGTGCTCGCGCCGACGCTCATGGTGCTTGTATAGGAAGAAAAAAGACGTACACGGCAAAAGCTGTGTACGTCCTTTTTATTTTGCTATAAGTATTTAAGCCCTCACCTGCACTCGAAGCAGTGCCACTCCTCCTCGTGGTGGTGGGCTATTATCTCAAGCCCCGCCGAGCGCAGGGCGGCGGCGACCTCGTCCTCGCGGCCGTCGATGATGCCGGAGGTTATAAACACTCCGCCCGGCGCCATAAAGGCGCGCACGAACGGCGCAAGGGGGATTATAACGTCCGAGACGATGTTCGCAAGCACGATATCATAGCCCGTTCCGAGCATTTTTCTCAGCTTTGCGTCGCCGATTATATCCCCGGCGTAGACCTTCATTTTGTCTGCCCCAATGCCGTTGAGCGCTGCGTTTTCCATGACGGTGTCGGGCGCTTTGGGGTCGATATCGCAGGCGGTGCAGAAGTCGCTGCCGAGAACGAGCGCGCCGATGCCGAGTATGCCGCTGCCGCAGCCGAGGTCGAGCGCACGCCTGCCGGCGCATGCATATTTTTCGAGCGCCGTGAGGCACATGCGCGTCGTCGCATGCGAGCCCGTGCCGAACAGAAGGCCGGGGTCGAGGCGAAGGGGCACCCTGCCCTCCTCGGCGCAGTCGATCCATTCCGGCACGACGAGGAGCTTTTCGCCGATCTCAAGCGGCTCATAGTACTGCTTCCAGTTATTTTCCCAGTCCGCGTCGCACACGGACGCTGTTTTCACCTCGAACTCCGCCCTGACAGCTGCGAGCTTTGATGCGCCCTCGTCGTTATCCTCGACGTAAAATTTCACGCGCGAAACGCCCTTGTAGCTTTCCTCAAGAGAGGCATCGACATAGTCCCAGTACTGGCGGTTATTTTCCAGAAAGGCCTTGAAATCGTCCTCATTTTCGATGACAAAGCCGTCGATGCCGAGGACTGTGAGCCTGTCGCAGACCTCGTCGGTGCTCTTACATTCTATAGTGACTTCCGTGTAATTCATATTCCATCCTCAAAACTGCCTCGCCGAATGGCGAGGCAGCAGTAATATTTTTGTTATTTTATTCGGCGTCGTCGCTTATAAGACCGTATCCGCCGTTTTTGCGGCGATAGACTACTGAGATCGCGCCGTCCTCCTGCTCGTTGCGGAACACGAAGAACTCATGCTCCAGCAGGTTCATCTGAAGGATCGCCTCCTCGGGGGACATGGGCTTGATGGGGAAGCGCTTGCTGCGCACTATCTTGAATTCCTCATCCTCCTCGTCCTCAACGGGAACGAAATCGGGTCTTGCCTCCTTCTCTAGTGCGCCTTCTCTCAGGCGTTTTTCGAGGCGGGTCTTGTTCTTGCGGATCTGACGTTCGATGGCCGCGACGCCGGAATCAACGGAAGCGTACATATCATTTGTAAGCTCGCTGGCCCTGTAATAGAGGCCGTTGTTGGAAACCGTGATCTCAGCCAGGAATCTGCCACGCTCCATGCTGAACGTGATGCTTGCGCTGCTTTCGGTCTTAAAGAAGCGGTCGAGCTTGCCAACCTTGCGCTCAGTATAGGCTCTGAGCTCTTCGGAGGCGCCCATCTTTTTTTCGGTAAACGTGAATTTCATATGTGCCGGCTCCTTTCTGCTTTGCAGGATATATCCTGCTTGACTGTATTATAGCACAGCCCCGCGCAAATTGAAAGGTCTTTTGTTGAATTTGCCTTAAAATTTTAAAATCTGTTCTTATTTTTTATTCAACACTGATATAACAATCAGGCAGTGCGGCCTTGAGCGCCTGTATCTGCTCGGAGCTGACGCTGTTCCCGCTCAGCCAAAGCTGCTTGAGATTTTTAAGTGAAGTGAGCGCCGAAACATCGCTTATGCGGTTATTCGAAAGGTCGAGCGTCTCAAGCGTTTTGAGCTGCGACAGCGGCGACAGCCGCGAGATGGCGTTATTGGAAAGGTCGAGATGCTTTACGTTTGAAAAGCCCGAGACCTTTGAAATGTCGCTTAAGCCGAGGCCGTTTGCCTCGACCGTTTCCGCGTCGCAGGCAAAGCTCTTGCTGCCGAGGACGATCTCGCGCCGCAGCTCCGAGTGGCTTATTGAGCAGCCGGAGAGTTTCTTCTGAAGCGTAGCCATCGCGGCCTCGCTGAGCTCGGGATTATCCTTTATGCTGAGCTTTTTGAGGTTTTTGAGCCCGTAAAGCTCCTCAAGATAAGCATCCTTGAGGCCGGCATCGTCCATCCACAGGGTCTTGATGTTCGTGAGTCTTCTGACTGCTGCGATCCCGCCGAGCTCGTTTGAGCTCAGGTTGAGCTCGGTAAGCTCCGTAAGATCCTGAAGCGCCGCCACGGACTTTATCCTGTTGCCGGCAAGGTTGAGATATTTGAGCTTTGCCACGCTCATCAGGGGGCTTATATCGCTTATCTTATTGTTCGAAAGGTCAAGCTCCGTAAGCTCCGGAAGGTCGACCAGCGCGGAGATATCCGAAATCGCGTTATCCGAAAGGTCGAGCTTCTTAAGCTTCGTGCATGCCGACAGAAGCGATATATCGTGCACGTCGCAGCCGGACAGGTCAAGCTCGGTCACGTTATTGTCGAAGGTCTTGCCGCCGAGCTTTATCTCGATGACGTCCTCCTTCGCATCGTCGCTGTAGATGATGCAGTCGGGCAGTTCCTCCTTGAGCTCTTTGAGCTGTGACTGCTTTATGTCCATATCGCCGATGGTGAGCATCGAAAGACTGTCAAGCCCGTAAAGGGGGCTGAAATCCTCGATCTCATTGCCGTCAAGGTGCAGCGTTCTGAGCGAGCTGAGCTTCTTAAGCGGGCTTATGTCGCTTATCTTATTTTTCGAAAGGTCGAGCGACGAAAGCTTTTTCAGCGACGACAGAAAGTCGAGGTCGCTTATCTTATTGTCGGAAAGCTTGAGGCTTGTAAGCTCCGTGAGCTTTGCGATATCCTTGAGCGCGGCAGAGCCCGCACCCTTGCCCGATAGGTCGAGCACCGTTGTTTCCACATCGTACTGCTCGCCGCAGATGACAACGATCTTGCCGTTATCATAGTCCTCCTTGGCTTTTTTCAGGCGCTCTATCTCGCTTTTTATCTTCTCATCGCCGCTCGTGGAGCTTTCCAGAATGGCGATGGCGTTGACATAGTCGTACTTTGCCTCGTAGCAGCGGCTCATAAGCATAAGACACTCGTCGGTCTTTTTTATCTCCATGACCTCGCGCAGCTTGCTGAGGGCGCTGTCGTAATCGCCGGCATAGTAATACTCCTGCGCCTGGCTGAAGGCCTTGTCGTAGTCCTTCTCCGCACCGCCGCTTTTCAGCAGCAGAATGAGCGCGAGCATCGCAGCCAGCGCCGCGACGATGGCCGCGCATATGATGATGAGCTTCTTTCTCTTTTTATGCTCGCGGCGCTCTGCCTGCTCGCGGATGATCTCCTCGGCTCTCGAAACGGGCTCGTCATACTCCGGCTCGTCGTACTCGGGCTCGCCGTCTTCATCCTGCGGCGTGAGCTCGTAGCCCTCGGTCTCGCGCAGGATCTCCTCAAGCTCGGGATCGAAGATGCTCTTATAGCTCTCATTGACCGTGTCGAGAACGGTTTTTTCCTCCTCGAGCTTATGCAGCTGCTGCTCGATATCACTTTTTTTGACTACGACAGTTTTTTCCTCATTCGGGTCTTTTCTTATTGTGTCACTCATACTTGTCACACTCCTGCGAAAGCGAGTCGGGCATATTTTCGCCCTCGGGCGGCTCCTCGTTGCTGACGAGAAGGTCTATGGTCTGCTGCTCGGCGCTGCCTGCCTTTTCGGCGGCAAAGTCACGCCTTTTCATCGCGAAGCAGGTGCACAGAAGCGCCGCCATTATGCACAGCACCGATATCTCCGGCAGAAGCTCGGAGAGCTCAACGGCCTTGTCCGCCGGAGCGATCATGTCCCTGTCCAGATAAATATGTACTATAAGCGGCAGTCCGAACAGAGGGGCAAGCAGCCACTTTGTCCGTATAACGCCGAACACCGTCGCCGTGTAGATAAACGCGACAGCAAGATAAAGGCATATGCACAGTATCGTGTGCAGAAAGCTGTCAAAGCCGAAGGCCTTTATGATGAAAAACATTACGCCCAGCAAAACCGGTATGAACGTCAGGCTGAAAAGCCGCCTGCCGGCATACAGGATAAGGACGATAAACAGCAGATTGCAGAGTATCGGCAGCGCGATCTGGAATACTATAAAGCTGCTTTTCTGATTCGACCAGAAGCCCCAGTAGCCGAGAAAGCGGCACAGTGCCGAAAGCAGCATGAATATGACCGCGAGCTTCACGAAAAAGTTTCTTTTGCTGACCGAGTATCTTATTTTGTCGTTTTCTATCTCCATTTTTCTGTCTCCGATCAGAAAGCCCAGTTTCCGTTTTTGAATATCTCCACCATTTCGCCCGCTTCCGTCTCGCCGACGATGTCAAGATCCGCCGAGCCTATCATGAAGTCCTCGTGGATCATGGAGGAGTTAATGCCCATATCGCGGCACTGCTCGAGCGTATAGCTCTCAAAATCCTTTATGCAGCTTGTAAATCCGTCGCCGAGCGCGAGGTGACACGCGGCGTTTTCGTCAAACAGCGTATTGTAAAACATGATACCGCTGTTTCTTATCGGGCTGTCATACGGCACGAGTGCGCACTCGCCGAGCATTTTCGAGCCCTCGTCCATATTGACGAGCGTTTTGAGCGCATCCTCTCCCTTTTCGGCCTTGACCTCGGTGACGACGCCGTTTTCAAAGCGGATGCTGAAGTTTTCTATCATCGTGCCGCGATACGACAGCGGACGCGTGGAGTAGACGATGCCCTCGGCCTGCCCCTTCATGGGACTGGTGAATACCTCCTCGCTGGGGATATTGGGGTTAAAGGTCACGTTAGTTCCGAGCGTATCCTCCGCCCCGGCAAGAAACTGCGCCTGCGGGATGAGCCCGACGGTGAAGTCCGTGCCGTTTGCGCTTTTATAGTGCAATCTGCGCAGAGACAGAGAGTTGAGGTAGGCGCAGCGGCTCTTGAGATCGGCGTTGTGCTCGCGCCAGGCTTTTATCCCGTCGCCGTCGGCACGCGAGGTGTACAATATCGCCTGCCACAGCTTTTCTACGGCCTCGGCCTCACTGAGCTCGGGGAAGACCTTCTTTGCCCAAGCCTTGCCCGGCACGGCGGCTATGACCCACTGATATTTATTCTCCATCGAGTCGCGGATGGGCTTTATAATAGGCCAGCGCATCTGAACGCTTTTGCCCCACTTTTCCTGATCGAGCTCATCAAGGCCCGAGGGGTCGGCCGATTCGATATAGATCATCGCAGGCAGCGTCTTCGCTCTGTCAAGGAGCTTTTCCTTCTCCCATGCCTTTATCTCGCCGAGGCGCTCGACGGTCTGATACTTCACATGCTTTAGCTTAAGCGGCTGATGCGTCCACTCGACCCTGACCTCAGCAGCGCCCGCAAGGTAGCACTGCTCAACGAGCATTTCAACAAACTCCGGCTGATCGAGCTCGGCGGAGATGATGACATTCTGCCCATTCTGCACATTTGCGCCGACCTTGACTATAAGCTCGGCATAGCTTTGAAGCTTTTTCGTGTCCATATATAAAAACATCCTTGTCTTAAATAATCAAAGTTATTTTATCACATGAGTTACAGAATTACTACACATTTATATTGCCGCCGTAAAAATTTTTCGAGCGAATTCATATTGAGTTAACAAGTTTCTTATAGTATACTTAATTATTAAAATATCAGATCCCAAAGGTGATGGCATGGTATCGAAAACTCAGTGGCGGGCGATAGCGATCGTCCTTGCCGTCGTGCTGCTGCTCGCCTCGTTCATGACGGGGCTTACTGGCATTGCGGACAATATAAACCCCGTCGGCGAGGTGCGCGAAGACTACGCGGCGTTCAAGAAAAACCTCGACGCACTCAGTGATAACGACAAGGCACTTAAAGACGGCAAGTCCGAATACGATGAGAAGAAAGCCGCCTATGACGAGCTTCTTGCGGCCTATAACGAGAAGTACGCACAGTACGAGGCTGCCGACAAAAAATATAACGAGGACGTTATGAGCTACAATCAGCAGCTCATAGCCTATAATGTCGGCAAAAATCAGTTCAGCAGCAGCGGCGCGCAGAGCGCCATCTCCTCCGGCCGCGCTCAGCTCGATTCCGGCTGGGAGGCGTATAATCAGGGCAAGGCGGCTTACGATCAGCTCACCTCGGCAATAAGCGAGCTTGAAAGCAAATTCGTTCCGCACCGGCTTGCGCTGAAAATAGTCGGCAGCAAGGCAGGTATCGACCTGACGGACAGCTATATCTCGGATATGAAGGCGCAGCTCGACTCGGCTTACGCTCAGCTCCAGCAGGGCGAATCGGGTCTGTCGCAGGCGCAGCAGCAGGTAAGCTCCGCGCAGGCGCAGCTGTCGAGCATGCAGAGCGAGATAGAGTCAGGCCCGGCAAAGCTCGATGCCGACGGCGCATCCGTCGCCGCGGCGAAGGCCGAGCTCGACAAGGAAAAGGAAGACCTCGACGCGAAGGCCGAGGAGCTCTCCGCTTACGAGGACATCGAAGAAAAGGTCGAGCGCAGCCGCGAAAGCCTCATCGACGAGGGCTACGGCACGGCAGATAACACGATCGCCGAGCTTTTAAGCTCCGCGAAAAAGCACGAAAGCTCGCTGCATTGGGCATATCTCAAGTCGCTCATTTCCTTTATCGTGACCTATGCCGCGCATCTTCTGGCCGTTGCTGCGGCTTCGGCGGCGCTTATACTGCTCGGCAAAAATCAGACCTCGCGTTCGTTTAAGCTGGCCGCATTGGGCGCAGCTCTCGGCGCCGTGAGCGTTATCGCCTCGCTTGTCTACGGCTTTGTCGATACGCTGGCCTTTGCAGCGGCGGTCTTAGCCGCCGCCGGCGTCGGGCTCTCGCTGAATATCGAAAACTAAGAATAAAAAAACGTCCGCTCGGTGAGCGGACGTTTTTTGTTTAATCCCAAAGCCTTTCGGGGTATATTCCGTGCATTTTCATATCGGCTATCGCGGCCTTGACCGAATCGAGATCCTCTCGGTAGGTCATTCCGTACCAGGTCTCATTGCAGTCGAGTATGCGCACCGTCGCGAGCCCCTCTCGGAGCTGCTCGTTTGCGACGAAGGGGAGGAAATACTCACATTTAAGCGGGTTTAGCGGCAGATTTTTGTCCAAAAACGCCGGGAATCGGGCGTAGAGCTCATCGAGCATCATCGTCGAAAAGCCCCAAAAGTTCATGGACACCGTCGCGTCGCCGGAAAGCGGAACGAAGGTCTCGCCGTCCTCTGTGAAGGCCGCATCCTCGCCGCGCTTTTCGATGTGCGTGCGCTCGGTTATATCGACAAGATAGCCGTTTTCTATATCGCACACGCCGCGTGCGACCGAGCCGTTTTCGGTTACGGTATTGCGCAGCCTATAGCCAACCATGGCGTATTCGCCCGGCTTCCTGTCGCCGTTTAAAAACTCATACATCGCCTTATACGCGCCCGCGCCGTAGAAATCATCGGCATTTATGACGGCAAAGGGCTCGTCGACTATACCGCGGCAGCACATTACGGCGTGCCCCGTGCCCCAGGGCTTTTCCCTGCCCTCGGGAACAGAGTAGCCCTCGGGCAGAACGTCGAGCTGCTGATAGACGTATTTTACGTCAAAATACTTCTCCATTCTGCTGCCTATGGCGGCCTTGAAGCTGTCCTCTATCTCGTGCTTTATGATAAACGCAATATTGCGGAAGCCTGCGCGATAGGCATCAAACAGCGAAAAGTCGATTATCGCGTGCCCCTCGGCGTCGACGGCGGTGATCTGCTTTAATCCGCCGAAGCGGCTGCCCATTCCAGCAGCCATGATAACAAGCGTCGGCTCTCTCATATCACTTACCGTTCAGATCGAGCTCGTTTATACCCATCGCGACGGAGATGCCGCGGATAGCCTCGAAGGTCTTCTCCTGCGCGATCTCCATGCCGGCGTTCATCGCGTCCTCGGTAAATTCCTTCACGTCGTCTGGGAGCTTTATGACCGTCTCGGTGGTGATATCGAACACGAAGTATTTCTCCTCGGGATCATGTATCTTAATATTCAGATACAAAAACGCAAAGCCGCTCCACTCCTCGGGGAGCTTTACGGACACCTTGCCGGTCTGCGTGAGCTGAAGCTCCGCGCCGATGCTCGTATCGAGCTTGCTGGTGAGATTCACGGTCTTAAAATCGATGTAGTCAACATTCATTTTTCAATTTACCTTTCAATTTGTTCTCTTTTTGCCGACGAAGAACGCCGCCATAAGTCCCGGCCCGCAGTTTGAGCCGATCGTGGTCCCGATATAAGTGTAAAATACGTCGCGGAAGCCGAATTTCTCCTTTATCTCCTCGCCGAACTGCTCGGCCTCCTCGGCGATGTCCGAATGGCAGATATACAGCGTCTGATCCTCGGGGTGGACGCACAGCTCGTTTATTATCTTGTGTATGCGCTCGATGGTGCGCTTTTTGCCGCGCTCCTTGGCCTGAACGATGAGATGTCCGTCAAGGTCGAGGTTCAGTATCGGCCAGATATTCAGCGCATGGGCTATCGTCATGCCCGTGCGGCTGACTCTGCCGCTGCGATATAGGTATGTAAGGTCGCCCGTGGTGTAATAGGTGTTTATATTGCCCTTGACCTTTTCAAGCTCCGCCTGGCAATCGTCGGCGCTGCTGCCGCAATCGCGCAGATCGGCTGCAAGTATGGCGAGCATACCGTAGCCGACGGAGGCGAGGGTCGAGTCTATGACCCTTATGTCCGCTTCGGGATGATCGGCCTCGAGCATGTCCGCCGCCGAGATGGCGTTTGCCCAGGTCCCGGATATGCCGCTGCCGAGCGCTATATGAACGATGGGCTTTTTCTCCTCAAGAAGCGGCGTCCAGAATTCTATAAACTGATACGGCGTGACCTGGCTTGTTTTCGGGCAGTCACCCGAGCGCATACCGTCATAAAAGCCCTTGAGATCCTTCGGATCCATCGTGTCGGTGAAGCTCTTATCTCCAATGGCATAGTTCATTTTAAGCGGTATTATGCCGCGGCTGCTGCAAAAGCTCAGCGGCAGATCGCAGCCGGAATCCGTCGTCACTATAAAGCTGCCCATTTCCCTGTTCCTCCTGTGTGCTGTCAGTTGTCTGTCTATATTGTAAGCAGTTGAATTTTTCTTCCGCTGGAGCTTATGAGCCCCTCCTCGCGCATAAGGCGCAGCTCGCGCATGAGGCTCGTGCGGTCAACGCAGAGATAATTTGCAAGCTGCGACAGGCTCAGCTCCGTTTCAAAGCTGTGACTCCCGGTTTTTTCGGCAAGATACTCAAAATAGCTCACGAGCTTCTGCCGAACAGTCTTCTTGCTTATCATATTTATCCTCAGCGCCATCATCTGCGCCTTTTTTGCCGAAAGGGCGAAAAGATTTTTCGTTATCCTCGTGTGATGCTCGCAGGCGTTGGGGCATCTTCCGTAAAGCGTGCTCATTTTGAAAAACATGACGCTGCAGTCGGAGTCGGCCTCCGCAACGTAACCCAGGCCGCTGTACGGCATGGTGAACACCTCGCCGAAGATATCATTGACACCGTAATTTTCAAGCAGCGTATACTCGCCCTCGCTGTCGACGCAGTATAAATGCGCCTTGCCCGAGAGCAGAACGCACAGGCTTTTTATCTCCGGCTCGAAAACGAGTATCGTGTCACCCTTTTTGAAATTCCGCATCTCGGGGCGAAAGCATCTCATCATCGCGTCGATGCTCGCGCAGGTAACACCCTTGAAAAGCTCAACATTCTGTAGCTCCATCAGCAAATTCACCTCTATAGACGATTTTTGAATGATTATATCACACAATTGTGGTATATGCTACAACAATTTTGCTTGAAAACGTATAAAATCATATTAGAAAACACAAATTTGGGAGGTTTACTATGCATTGCACGAGAAAAGTTACCGCCGATCTGACCTGGATCGGAGCCGATGACCGCCGCCTCGCCTGCTTCGAGGGCGTTTACGGCGTTCCCGACGGCGTTTCCTACAACGCGTATCTCTTAAACGACGAAAAAACCGTTTTGTTCGACACGGTCGACAAGGCCGTAAGCCGCACCTTCTTTGAAAACCTCGCCCACGCACTGGGCGGCAGAGGGCTCGACTACCTCGTCATTTCGCACATGGAGCCCGACCACGCGGCCACCATCGAGGAGCTGACGCTGCGTCACCCCGAGGTCACCATCGTCTGCAACGCGAAGATAAAGACCATGCTCGGGCAGTTTTTCTCGCTGTCGGACAGCCTTAAATACCACATCGTCGCCGAGGGCGATAAGCTCTGTACCGGCAGACACGAATTTACCTTCGTCATGGCTCCGATGGTACACTGGCCCGAGGTCATGATGACCTATGACCTGACCGATAAAATGCTCTTCTCGGCCGATGCCTTCGGCACCTTCGGCGCGCTCAACGGCCATCTGTTCAATGACGAGGTCGATTTCTTCGCAGACTACGTCGACGAAGCACGGCGCTATTACACCAACATCGTCGGCAAATACGGCGCGCAGGTGCAGGCCGTTCTTAAAAAGGCGGCGGGGCTTGAGCTCAACTACGTCTGCCCTCTGCACGGCTTTGTATGGCGCAGCCATTTCGGCGATTTTCTCGACAAGTATCTCAAGTGGAGCTCCTACACTCCCGAGGAGGACGGCGTAATGATCGCCTACGCTTCGGTCTACGGTCACACGGAGAACACCGTGAACATTCTCGCCTGCAAGCTCGTCGAGCGCGGCGTCAAGGTCAAAGTTTACGACACCTCCGTCACCCCGGCATCCTATATTCTCTCCGAAGCGTTCAGATACAGCCATCTCGTTTTTGCCTCGACAACGTACAACGCAGGCATCTTCGTCACCATGGAGAACCTCGTACATGATATAGCAAACCACAATCTCCAGGGCCGTAAGATAGCCATACTCGAAAACGGCTCGTGGGCGGCCACCAGTGGCAATCTCATGAAGGATATCCTCGGCAAGCTGCGCGGCACGCAGTTTATCGGCGAGACCGTTTCGCTCAAGTCCGATATCACCGAGGCTCAGCTTTCGGAGCTCGACGCGCTCGCCGACGAGATCGCCGCAGATATCCGCCCCGTGCTGCCTGTGTTTGAAGCTCCGGCGGAGGCCATAGGCAATGTGCTCGATGTTGACACAAAGGTGTTCAACAAGTTCAGCTACGGCGTTGAGGTGCTCACTACCCGTGTTGACGGCACGGACTACGGCTGCATCATAAACACCGCCGGTCAGGTCGCCTCCTGCGATCCCAAGAAGATAACCATCTCCGTCATCAAAAAGAACAACACCTGTGACATGGTCGCAAAGGCAGGAAAGTTCAACATCTCGATACTCACGGAGGACACGCCCTACAGCGTATTCCAGCACTTCGGCTTCCAGAGCGGACGCGATGTTGACAAATTCGCCGATTTTGCAGACCTCGACCGCATGTCAAACGGCATCCCCTATGTGACGAAGTACACAAACGCCGTTCTCTCCTGCGAGGTCATCGACGTTGTCGACGTAGAGACTCAGGTGCTGTACGTTGCGAACGTCGTCGAGGCAAAGATACTGTCCGACGCGCCCAGCTGCACCTACGCATATTACCATGCTCACATAAAGCCCAAGAAGAACCCCGCTCCCGCGCCGGTAGAGGGCTATGTCTGCAAGGTCTGCGGCTACTTCCATGAGGGAAGCGAACTGCCCGACGATTTCACCTGCCCCCTGTGCAAGCACGGCAAGGAGGACTTCGAGCACGTCGTTCCCGAGGTAAAGGAGCCTGTCAAGGGCTACGTCTGCACCGTGTGCGACCATTTCGAGCCCTGCGACGGCGAGCTGCCAGACGATTACGTTTGTCCGATCTGTAACCACGGCAAGGAGGATTTCGAGCCTGCCGTCAGATGATCAGATAATAAATACACTAAAACGCTCAAACACACGAAAAGCCCGGTTCAAAATGAACCGGGCTTTTTGTAATATTCAATTATACCATATATTAATTCTAATTCTGTTATTTACTTTTTAACGCCCTCGACGGCCGCGGTTTTTGCGCTCAGGTCCCCGCACAGATCACGCTTTGCAAATTCGGGGTTGGTCGGCAGCGTCAGGTCAAAGCGCTCGATCTTATTGATCTTTGCGCTGAGCTTATCGCTCGAAATTGCCGAGCATAAGTGCGTTTAATGTTGAAGCCTGGATCATTGTTTTCATAACAGTTCACTCCTTAGAATTCAATCGAACGGTTTGTTTACTTTGCAGCCGCTGCCGTGTTTTCATCGGCAGGGTGCTTTTTGAGTATATACCTGACCATAAACGGGCACAGGATGTTCGTTATGGCCAGAACGAATGCCAGAATTGCAACCGAAGAATTTACATAGGGCTCAAGCGCCGTGTTGGATGCTGCCGCCATTGAAGGGATAACGAGCGCAACACCGGCAAGCGAGCCGCTTGCGAAGGATGCATAGCCGGGTCTGTGAAGCACGGTGCGCTCGAAGATATACGACGGGGTGATGACGATGATAAAATACAGAATACTCATCATGAGTCCCTGCGGTATCATCTTAAAGGCCTCGATAAGATTTATCGTTGAGCCGAACTCAAAGCCCAAAAACGGAAGGATTATCGCGTTGCCGCCGGCAAACACCTTTCGTATGTCCTCATCCATGTTGCCGAGGATCATGCCGAGGATAAACGGGATGATAAGAGAAATTATCTGCATCACCTGTGCCTCGCCGAAGCCCGACTCACCGTGAAAGCCGAGGAACAGCAGCGGAAGCAGAGGCATCGAGCATATGAGCATTATGCCGAAGCTCGCCTTATCGGCCTTATCGCCGAACGGGGATATGATGCCCATGTACAGCGCCGCGTTTGCACTGGTCACCGCGCACACAAAGGCCAGAAACGAAATGCCCAGAACTCCGTCAAAGCCGAACAGCGCGTAAAACAGTACGCACAGCGCATACGCAACGCCCAGGCGGACAAGTATCAGCAGCACACCGCGGTGCATCGCATCTTTAATATCGGACATTTTAAGCTGAGTGCCGGTGCAGAACAGCATCAGGCCGATGATAAGCATCTGGCCGGATGACGAGAACATGTCCTTCATCGGGTTGCCCAGGGTCTCCCACAGGTCGAAGTTTAATAGTCCCTGACATATCGTTGTGATGACAGCACCGATTATAAGCGGCACGAACATCGTACCGGCAGGCACCTTCTGAAGCGATTTCCAAATGTTTATGTTTTCTTTGTCTTCATTGCTTTTCGCTCCTTATTTTTTCTTCATGCTTCGTATTTCAATTATTTATCTTGATTTTTCAACGAGCCGGAAGTATAATTAACGCACTTCTAATTGTGCTGTAAGCACAACGCATATCAGGGTGAAAAAGCATGACGGATAAAAGGGCAACAACAAACGAGGGCTTGAATAAGCTGTTTCATGATTTCTTCAGCACAGACAGCTCGGCAAAGCTGTGCGCGGACGCGTCTTCGTTTTTGGACTGCCCCATATTGCTCATAGATGATACGTTTCATATTACAGCGCATCATTCCGCCGACGGTTTTTCCGATCAGATATTCACGCAGGCCGTAGAGCACGGGGAAATAAGCTATGAGGCGGGCACCCTGCTTGCCGAAAGCAGAGAGCTCGCCGATGGAAAAGCGATATTCATCTCACTGGACGACAGTCCGTACAGGCGGCGCTGTGCTCCGCTGATCTGTGCGGGCGTAAGGACGGGCTATCTCGTCTGCGTTGATACCGACGGACATCTGGACGATGTCCCGGACGATATCTTTGAGCATATCCAATCGGTGTTTGCAAAGCAGCTGTATATCGAGGTCAGCCGCGGCGACACACCGCACGCGACCGCCGAGGAGATACTCATAAGCCTGCTTGACGGGCGCTTTGACTCGCAGGCGCGCTTTGAGCTTCAGGCAGGCTCCACATATTTGGCCGATTTTTCGCCGACTGCATTTGCGCTCATCGACCTCGCCGCCTACCACAGCTCGTATCTCGGACGCAACCAGCTCAGAGATGAGATCACCTACCGCTTCTACGCCTCTCACCCGTTTTTGTACGAGGGGGACATTCTCATGTTTCTGAATGCGGATCACGACCTCGGACAGTTTGACGAGCTTGCTCGCGAATTTCACCTGAAGGTCGTTATATCCCGCCCTCTCGGGAAGCTGTACGATCTGCCTGCACGCTATGCCGAGGCTCATCGCGCGCTTGATATCGTTGTCTGCAGCGCACTTCCGAAGGCATCTTACACCGTGGAGGAACTCGGCTTTATCATGATGCTCGAGTCGCTGCGCAGCGGCTGCTGCGTGATCGACAATAGAATAAGCGCCCTTGCCGCGCATGATGCGGAAAACGGCACCGAGCTGTGCGAAACGCTGTATCATTATCTTTGCAGCGCAAGATCCTTAAAGCAGACCTGCGAAGAGCTGTACACGCACAGAAACACCGTGCTTTACCGCATAAGAAAGATAAAAGATGATTTCGGCATTCCCATCGACGATGCAAGGGAGCATTTAAGACTTTTGACTTCCGTCTCTCTCGTGCTGCTCAAAGCGCACGGCGTTCAATATTTTCTGACATGAAAAACAGCCTGTGAGCTTTTCTCACAGGCTGTTTTTCATAAATATAATTCACTTAAAGATAATTATAAGCGCCGTGCAGACGATGCCGATAACGAGCATAACGGCAAGGCCGGTTTTGCTCGGCTTTTTCACTTGAAGCGGAACGACGAACAGCATGCCGTTAACAAGAAGCAGCAGCGTATATGCTATCGGAAACGCACCGTCCAAAAGTCCGCGGAAACAGAACAGCAGCGGCACCGTCAGCGCCGAGGACGTTATCGGAACGCCGAGATAATGCTTGCGCTTTTCGTTCGTCTGCTTTTGACGGGTCTCCTCGGTGACATTAAAATATGCAAGCCTTATGAGCCCCGCGAGCGCAAACAGCGCCATTATCGCTATCTGCCACCACTCCCTCGCGCCGATGCAGACGCCGATAACAAAGGGCAGAACGCCGAAGCACACGATGTCGCTGAGCGAATCGAGCTGTATGCCGAAGCGCTTCTCCTCATCCGTGCGATCTTTTTTCGTGCGCGCGACTATACCGTCGAACATATCGCAGAAGCCCGAGAACATAAGGCATATGACCGCCGGAATGATCTTACCCTGTATGGCAAGCCCCATGCCGGTCACCGACGACAGCATACCGATAAAGGTCAGCCACACCGTGTAATTATAATAACCTATCAAGAAAAACATCTCCAATTTGCACTCTCAACTGTATGAGGAGTATACCACACAGTGTCCTCCTATTCAAGCCTTATTTCGACAAGATGTTCACAAAGCGTTGAAAACTCTATGCAATTTTTGTTTTTGATGTTATACTGCTCTCGGAGAGAATTTCATCCGGAGGGAAGAAGAATGGAAATTAGCGATGTTAAGTATTCGCAATATCTGCAAATATTGCGTGAAGAACTCCTGCCGGCAATGGGCTGTACGGAGCCTATCGCCATGGCCTATGCGGCGGCGAAGGCGCGCCAGACGCTCGGCGAAATGCCCGACAGGATCGATATCGTCATAAGCGGCAACATCATAAAGAACGTCAAAAGCGTCGTCGTTCCGAACACGGGCGGCCTCAAGGGCATTACCGCCGCAATAGCTGCCGGGACCGTCGTAGGCGATGCGGACAGGCAGCTTGAGGTGCTGTCCTCCGTTAAACCCGAGGAGATACCGAAGATAGCCGAGTTTATGAAAAGCTGCGAGATGACCGTCATGAAGTCCGACAGCGGAAAGCTTCTGGATATCGATCTGCATATGTACAAGGGCACGGACAACGTGCGTCTTCGCATCTGCGATAACCACACGAACATTGTGCTCATAGAGAAAAACGGCAAAACGCTGTTTAAAAAGGACTCTTCGGGCGGCAAGAGCAATGAAACAGACCGCAGCATTCTCAATGTGCGCGATATCCTCGATTTTGCCGAGTCCGTGCGCCTTGAGGATGTAAGCGATCTGCTCGAGCGGCAGATAGAATATAACCTCGCCATAAGCGAGGAGGGTCTGCGCGGAAACTACGGCGCGTCGATCGGCAAAACGCTTCTGGAAACACGCGGCGACGATGTGCGAGTTCGTGCACGGGCTCAGGCCGCTGCCGGCTCGGACGCGAGGATGAGCGGCTGCGAGCTGCCCGTCGTCATCGTCTCCGGCAGCGGCAACCAGGGCATGACAGCTTCCCTGCCCGTCATCGTGTACGCGCTGGACATGCACGCAAGCCACGAGCAGCTTCTGCGAGCGCTCGTCGTTTCAAACCTCATCACCATCCATCAGAAAACTCCCATAGGCAGACTCAGCGCCTTCTGCGGCGCGGTGTCGGCAGGCTGCGGCGCGGCGGCCGGTGTCGCCTGGCTCGTGGATGGAAGCTACGAGGCCGTTTCCGCGACGATAACGAACACCCTCGGCATGATATCGGGAACGGTCTGCGACGGGGCAAAGCCCTCGTGCGCGACGAAGATCGCCTCCGCGGTTGAGGCAGGGCTTCTGGGCTTTGACCTGTACGAAAATGGCAAGGCGCTGCACGGCGGCGACGGGATACTCAAAAACGATGTTGAAAAGACCATTGAATCCGTTGGCCAGCTTGCCCGCGAGGGCATGCGCGAGACCGACGAGGAGATACTCGACATAATGCTCGACGAATAAAACATCGAAAAGGCCTCCCTTTCGGGAGGCCTTTTAGTTATTTCTTTTTCGGTTTTGCGTTTTTCTGATACAGTATGGCGAGACCCTTGAGCAGCAGATCGGGCTCATGGTGTATCTCGTGGCGGCAGTAAGGAAGTATGCCGCCGGACAGGCCACCGGTGGCAACTATCGTTGCCGTCTGTCCAAGCTCGTCCTCCATGCGGTCTATCATGCCGTCTATCATTGCGGCCGTTCCGAATACCGCGCCGGACTTCATGCTGTCGACGGTGTTTGTCGCAATGCACTTTTTCGGCGCTTCTATCGAGATATTCGGCAGCAGGCTCGTGCCCTGCGAGAGCGCCTCGAACGAGAGGTTCACGCCCGGGACGATCGCTCCGCCGATGTACGCACCGTCCTTATCTATGGCGACGATGGTCGTGGCCGTTCCCATATCGACGATGATGATCGGAGGCTCGTACAGCGACACAGCGCCCACAGCGCCCGTTATGAGGTCGCCCGCGAGCGTGCCCGGATCGTCTATCTTGACGTTAACGCCCGTTTTTATGCCCGCGCCGACTATCATGCACTCAAGCCCCGTGAGCTTGCGCACCGCCGAGCGTATCGCGCGGTTCACCTGCGGCACGACCGAAGCCATGATAGCCCCCTCGAAGTGCGTATAGTCCACACCGTCAAGCGCGAAGCTCTGACGCATTTTAAGCACATAGTCGTTGGGCAGATCGCTCGTGTTCGTCGCAAGGCGGCTGCGGCTCAATACTGCTCCGTTCTCGACACAGCCGAGAACGACATTCGTATTTCCGACATCTATCGTCAGTATCATTATCTTTTACCTCAATGCATTTTCCTGCCGGCGCGGATAATACGCTCGATGCCGGCGGCAAGCAGCACGTTAACGCCGAGCTCCACAAGGAAGTTTATGCCCGTCAGACCCATGATGATATACAAAAGCATGTTCTGACCGCCGGCCCAGCCGCTTAACGTGTCAAAGAAAAATACCAGCATGCCCACGATGAACAATCCGGTATTCACAACAGGGCAAACAATGCCGGACACAAGAACAGCCGTCTTGTCGCTTTTTTTCGCTATCGTCTCGTAGCACAGCCCCGCGAGGAAGCCCGCCGCCGCGCCCTTTACAAGGCAGATAAGCACGCAGCCTGCGGGATTTATGCTCATAAGCAGCATGACCGTGCCGCCGTCCCAGCCGAGAAGGCCGGTTATGAGCACCACAAGACCAAACACGCCTCCGAGATATGCGCCCGCGCCCTTGCCGTAGATGGCAGTTCCGATGATTATCGGCGCAAGAGCCAGCGTTATCGAAAACGGGCCGAAGCGCACGAAGGTGCACAGTACCTGAAGCACCACGATTATCGCGGTGAAGATCGCAAGGCCGGTCATTCGACGGGTCTTGCCCATTTGTTTGCCGTTATTCATTTTTACCTCCTGCTGTCGCCCCGATCCGTGTCGGGTGCGGCGCTGTTTTTATAGGCATCTGCCTATTTCGCGTAAAATAGTACAATATGCGCGCCGCGTTGTCAATATATCTTTTCCCGATTGCCGCGCACAATACGGTTTGCAAGCGCACCGTATATATGATAAAATGGCCACAACAATTTTAATGGGAGAAACGTTATGGAAAAGAAATGCTGGTATAAGGAAATGGCGGTGTATCAGATATGGTGCCGCAGCTTCTGCGACGGCAACGGCGACGGCATAGGCGACCTGTGGGGCGTTTTGTCGAAGCTTGACTACATTGCCTCGCTGAATGTTGACGGCATATGGTTCTCGCCGCTGTATCCCTCCCCGAACGCCGACTACGGCTATGACATATCCGACTACAAAAATATTCACCCCGACTTCGGCAACCTCGAGGTGTTCAAGCAGGTCCTCGACGGAGCGCACGAGCGCGGCATGCGCGTTTTCATGGATCTTGTCGTAAACCACTCCTCGGATGAGCACGAGTGGTTCAAGGAAAGCCGCAAGAGCAGGGATAACCCCTACCGCGACTATTACTACTGGCGCCCGGGCAAGGGCAAAAAGCGCCCGCCGAACAACTGGGACAGTCTGTTTGAGGGCAGAGCATGGGAGTATGATAAATCTACCGACGAGTGGTACATGCACATATTCTCGAAAAAGCAGCCGGATCTCAACATGGCAAACCCCAAGGTGCGCGAAGAGGTCAAGGATATCATGCGCTTCTGGCTCGACATGGGCGTCGACGGCTTCCGCGAGGACGTCATAACTTACATCGCCAAGGCCGACGGTCTGCCCAGCGCGAAGGTCAAGCTCCCTGCCGCGACGGGCATGCAGTACTATACCAATCTGCCGAAGGTGCACGATTATCTTGCCGAATTCAAGCACGACGTTCTGGACTTCTACGACTGCTTCACCGTCGGCGAAGGCCCGCGCATGGAGCCCGAGGTCGCCCTGAGCTATGTGCGCGAGGGCAAGGACAAGGTTCTTGACATGATGATAAACTTTGCCCACATGGAGGCCGATTGCTTCATAACCGACTTCCTGCAGCGCCCGTTTAACCTCATAAAGCTCAAAAAGGCCTTTACCAAATGGCAGACGCAGATGTACGGCAAGGGCTGGAACGCGCTTTACATGGAAAACCACGACCACCCGCGCATCATAAGCCGCTACGGCAGCGAAAAATATCGCGTTGAGAGCGGCAAGAGCATCGCGGCAAGCTACCTGTTCCAGCGCGGCACGCCCTTTGTCTATCAGGGGCAGGAGATCGGCATGGTGAATACGCCGCTTGACAGTCTCGATAAATACAAGGATATCATGGTCAAAAACAACGCCCGCATCGCGCGCTCGTTCGGTCTGTCAAAGGAAACGGTACTGAAGCTCGCGCAGAAGGCCTCGCGCGATAACGCGAGGACCTGCATGCAGTGGGCGGACGCCCCCAATGCGGGCTTTACGAGCGGCAAGCCCTGGTTCGTCATAAACGGAAATTATAAAGACATCAACGTCGAAAGCCAACTCGACGATCCGAACAGCATTTTAAACTTCTACCGCGACGCTTTGCAGTTCAGGCGCGACAACCCCGTCGTCATATACGGCGACTATGTCGAGCATCTGCCAAAGAGCAAGGAGCTCTATGTCTACGAGCGAAACCTCGCCGGGAAAAAGCTCCTGGTCGTATGCTCATACTCGGAAAAATGCGTGCGCTTCGACGCACCCGAGGGCATAACGCTCGATGAGACGAAGCAGGTCTTCGGAAACTACGACAGCAATTTTGTAATATCCAACGGCTTTACAACAAGGCCGTATGAAATGAGGGTGTATCTGTTTTGATGAGAAAAGCAAACCGTGCGATAACGGATTTTGAAGAGATAAAGACGCTTATAGATAAGTGCGACACCATACGCCTCGGCTTTGTCGACGGTCAGGAGGCATACATCGTACCCCTCTCCTTCGGTTATGAGTCCGAAAACGGCGAGTTTACGTTCTACGTTCACGGCGCGAAGGTCGGCCGCCGCCACGATCTTGCGGCGAAAAACAGCCGCGTGTGCGTTGAGGCGGACATGTGCCTGCGCTATGTTGAGCTCGAGCATGGCTCGCAGACGGCGGATTATAAAAGCTTTATCGGCTATGGCGAGATAAGCGAGATAAGCGGCGAGGAAGCCGTAAAAGGGCTCACGCTTCTGTGCCGCCACTGCGGCTTTGACGAAATGGGCTGCCCGGAGTCTGTAATAAACGCCACCTGCGTCGAAAAGATCGTCGTCCGCGAGTTCTCCGCAAAGCAGAGATTCAAGTAATTTTTGATTGAATTATAAAAACAAAAAGCAAGGCCAAAGGCCTTGCTTTTTGTTTTTGAGAGGGTTTTTATTACATAGCGCTGAAGCGCTGGATAACTGCTGCCATTTCGGCGCGGGAAGCGGTATCGCTCGGGCCGAATGCGCCGTTATCATAGCCGTTGACTATCTTGCTTTGGCTTGCCCAAAGGACTGCTGCCTGTGCCCATTCTGACACGGAGGAGGCATCGGTGAAGCTCAGCTCGCCGCTGACCTCGGGGGTATCGGCGTAGCGGTGGAGCATCGTGACGAGCTCCTCACGGGTGATGCTCTGCTCGGGAGCGAACATATCGCCTCCCACGCCCTTGGTGATGCCTTCGCTGTATGCCCAGACTATCGCGCTGTAGGACCATGTACCTTCCTTGACATCCTTGAAGCTTACGCTCAGGCCGTCAACAGAGGGGCTGCCTGCCATACGGTAGAGAACGGTCGCGAACATTTCACGCGTCATCGTGCCCTTGGGTGCAAACTCGGTATCGGAAACGCCGAGCATGAGCTTGTTTTCATAGACATACTTTACGTTGTCAACGAACCAATCGGTGGATGCCACATCCTTGAACGGAAGGCCGGTCTCTTCACCGGATGAGATAAAGTCGCCGCCGAGAAGATTTGAGAACGCGAAGTTGCTGATGAAGGCGTATTCATCGCGCTGGTGCACCTTGTGGGTGAGGCTGTTTGCAAAGTATACGACGTTTACATCGTTCTTTGCGTCGGCGGTGAGCTTGCCCTGATAGGAGATAGCCTGAACGGAGCCGTCGAGGTATGCCTTTGCAGCCGCAGTCTGATCTGCGTCAATCATCTTGACAAAGCCCTCGGTCGGGGTCTTGCTGCCGTCCATCTTGACGAGAACCTGCGCACCGTCGGGGATCTTGGAGAAGTAGCCTACGCCGTAGCCGTAGAGGACGTCGTCCTCATCCATGACATAGGATGCGTTTACGAGAGTGGTAGTCGGGTAGGTCACGTAGCCGAGGCAATCCATGCCGTCTGCCGCGCTGCGAACGAGAGCGTCGCCGAAGATATTGCCGCGCGCCACGGAGGAGCCGTAGCCGATGTACGGGGTGCCTGCAAGCACCTCGGCCTTTGCAGCGTCGTTAAGTGCGCTTGCACCCATGATGAGGTCTGCCTTTGTCGGGTCGGATGTGGTCTCAAAGCCTATGAGCTCGAGAGCTGCGCGGTCATAGTTCCAGTTGCCGTGGCTCCAGTTTACGCGGCTGGTCCACTTGAAGCCCTCGTCGTCCGGGCCGACCTCGCCGGTGATGTAAACGGTGGGAGCCTTGGTGATGACCTTTGCCGCCGGGACATCAGCCTCGGCAAGGCCCGTGCCGCTGAGAACATATTTTGCGGAAACAGACTGCCAGTCTGCGTAGCTGCAGACGAAGTCGCCGTAGAAATCGCTCTTGCTGTCGGTGACCATGCCGACCGGCTTGCCCGCCTTGAGCAACGCGTTGACTGCCGCGGTGGAATCCTCGGAGGCGTTTGAGATGATAACGTATCCGTCTTTCTCGCCGGTGAAGTAAGAGCCGAGCTTATTTGCGATGTAGCTGAGGCAATCGTCGTGATCCATCCAGTCGCCGCATGCAGCCTTGATGGTCTTGTATGCCGCGGGCTCTGTTACTGTGACCATATCGAAGCCGCGTGTCTCGTTAAAGGAGGTGATGCCCTCGGAGTAGAGAACGGTCCAGCTGGAAATGAGGGTGCCGTCGTACAGAACGCCGTTTGCAACGGAGCGCTTTGCCTGGTACATGGAAACGATCATCGTTCCCGCGGGATAGGTAACGCCTTCGTAGGTGAATTCCTTATCGGTTACGAGAACCTTGACATCATTGCGGGAGAGCCACTCCATCATGTCGCCGGCGGCCTGGAGATTGGTCTGGTTCACGCCGTCGAGGGGGATGATGTAGCACTCGGGATAGAAGTTGCCGTTTTCGCCATCGCCGTCAAACTCGGGACGGAAGAGGTCGGACTCTGCGCCTTCGACGTCGTTCTGGTCGCACAGCCACTGGCCGACGAGAGTATATGCATCAGAGTTCTTATTGCCGACGCCGCGGCTGAATATCTCGGTCTGAGATGCGAGGTAGCCGAGCTTTTCACCGGCTATGTAGTTTGCCTGGCCGAGGCAGCCGTACTGAACGAGCTGAGCGCCCGCGTCGTTGTAACCGGGAAGCTCAACGGTGTAAGCAACAGTGCCCTGGAGCATCGCAAACTGCGGGGTGTAGGAGGTGGACATATCGTCCCAGGGATCGGACCAGTAGGTGGTGCCGTCGCCGTTATCGGTCAGGTAGTCGCGCTGGGGGATGACATAGCTGTTATAGGTATCGTTATTTGCGACAGCCGCTATGCCGAGAGCCTCGCCGCCTGCTATAAGGTGATCTGCCAGCAGGTCGTACTCAAAGTTCGGCTCGTGAGGGGGATCGCAGGGCTCGCACTGGAAAGCTTCAACACGGCCGTGGAACTCTGTGAGGGATACGGGGTTGAAGGTTGCGATAAGCTGCTGCATGTTCTGAGTTTCCTCAGTGGTCTGGAAGGAGTTATCGCGGTTGAGGTCGTAGCCGTTGGAGGCTTCGCGGGTTATGTAGGTACGGCCTTCGACGTTCTCCTCGGGAACGAGGATGAAGAACACGCCGTCGAGCAGCTCGTCGATCGTGGTTTTCACGGTCTTCTGCTCATAGTACTTGTCGAGATCGACAACGCCGGAGCTGCTGTTGTCGCCCGTCAGCCAGCCGAGGTAGGTCGCGCTGTCCTTAACGAGATCGGGAACGGCCATTTTGCTTTCGGACTTCTCGCTTTCGAACTCGGTCTTGCCCTCGGCGGTGAAGCCGGTGAGGTTATTGTAGCTGAGCTTGCCGTCGCCGGTGGCGGCGTTTACGAGCATCCACGCAAACTCCATGATGCCGTCGGCCGCCGCGACCTCATTTGCGTGGATGTTCGAGAACATCACGGGAACCTTTATGTCGTCATATTTGCCTGCTTTTATATCGGCAAGGACCTGATCGGGCTGAGTTTCGGCCTTCTCGGTGAACTCGAGCCACTTGGTCACAGTGCTCTGATCCTTTGCAACGATAAGGTAGGGCATATCGAGCGCGTCGTAAATATCGCCCGAGGACTTGCCCATGGAATACTTCTGCACAAAGATGCCGGAATCCTTCGCAGCTGCCACCATGTCGTCGAGCTCGGTGTAGATCTCGTCCATCGTGTGGAAGCTGTCGTAGGGGGCGATCTTTACGGAGACCGAGCCGAGGACCTTGCCGTCCTTATCGGTCGCCGTGAGGTTGAAGTAGCCGCAGGAATCGAGGTACGCGCCGCCCTCATCGTGAGGTGCGCTGTTATCGGGGTATATCTCGCCGGTCCACCAGTCGTAGCCGAAGAAGAAATCGTTGGTGCTGAATTCGGCAACGAGAGCCTTCTGGCCGTTTACGTCCTTGACGCTGGTCTTGACTTCGTTGAAGAACTTCGTCTCGCCATCGTCGCAGATCCAGGTGTCAAGTGCGCCGCCCTCGGTCTGATTCGGGAAGAGCTCCTTGCTTACATAGCTCTTGGAGCTGTCCTTGACCATCGTCCATGTTACAGTGGACGGGTCGACGTCTGCGCTTATTGGGATAGTCGCCTTGTACTCGCGTCCTTCTGCAAGAGATATTATATCTTTACCATCTTTACCTTCGCCGGACACATTTTCAAAGCTTGCGCTTGCCGGGTCTGCCGAGGCCGTGATCGGAACTATCGACACGAGCATCAGCACAACAAGCAGCATGGAAATGAGTTTAGTGAAATTGTTATTTGTTTTCGCCTTATGCATGTTTTTCACCTTGTCGCCTTTCTGAGGTTTTTATTCATCGACAGTGGCTATTATACATTTTTATTCACATATATGCAATAGTTTTGAATAAAAATCTACTCGTTATTTTCAACAAATAATTGTTTCCCGCATAACCTCACTTGTATAAATGCAACAACCAGTGGCAAATATGCATAAACCCCTGCAAAATTTGCGCATTTTGCAGGGGTTTTGAATATTTATTCTCAGTTCGTTTTTATGTATGTATCTGAATATTTATCAGAACAGCGTGCCGACGTGGATAACGCCGTAGGTCAGCGCCAGAACTATAAGCCCCGCAGCGGCGACACCCATGCCTATGGCCGGCAGCGCCCTTTTAAGGCGCATATCCATAAGCGAGGCGACGAGCGCCCCCGTCCACGCTCCCGTTCCCGGAAGCGGTATGGCAACGAGGATGAAAAGACCCCAGAAGCTGTACGCCTGAACGGTCTTGGCCTTTTCATGCCCCTTGCGCTCGACAAAGGTAGTCAGCGCATCGAGGATATGGTGCTTTTTCATCCACTCTATCACCTTGCGCACAAGCAGGATGAGAAACGGCACAGGCAGCATATTGCCCACAAAGCCGACGGCGAAGGCCAGCCACGGATCCATGCCGGCAGCAACGCCCACGGGGATGGCGCCGCGTATCTCAAGTATCGGCACCATCGCCGTGACCAGGGTCTTGAGTATGTCTTGAAGCATCGTGTTCTCCGCAGTTTAGTAGTTTGCCATGGCCTCGCGGCAGTAGTGATTAAAGCGGCGCTCACGCTCAAGCGTCGAGCTGTCCATATGACCGGGATAGACCTCGTAATCGCCGGAGAGCTCACATAGCTTTTTGAGTGAGTGCAGCTCGGTCTCGGTATCACCGCCCGGGAGATCCGTTCTTCCGCAGCTGCCGCGAAACATCGTATCGCCGACAAACAGCGCGTTTTCGCAGATAAGGCTCACCCCGCCGGGAGTGTGCCCCGGAGTTGCGATGACCTTGAATTTGAGCCCGGCCTCCGTTATCTCGTCGCCGTCGTCGTAGTATCTTCCGCCCTCGGGGAGCTTGAACATCATGCCGCTCATGCCGACCTTATATCCCTCGTCGCGGGGATTTATATACACCGTGCAGCCTGTCTGCTCGGCGACGGCGTTCACGGCGCCGACGTGGTCAAAGTGGCCGTGGGTGAGCATTATGGCCTTACATTTTAAATTATTGGACTCGATATAATCCATGATGGTGTTGCTCTCATCGCCGGGGTCTATCACGACGCACTCGAGCGTTTCTTCATTTATAACAACATAGCAGTTTGTTTCAAGCTGGCCGACCGGCAAAGTTTTTATGTTCATCTTCAAAGCTCCTTTGTGTCAAGAATAATGGTGACAGGTCCGTCGTTTACGGATTCGACCTTCATTTCCGCGCCGAACTCGCCGGTTCCGACCTTGAAGCCGCGCGCGCGGCACTCGGCAATGACCTTTTCGTACAGCGGTATCGCCTTCTCGGGACGGGCGGCCTTTGAAAAGCCGGGGCGGCGCGACTTGCAGTCGGCAAAAAGCGTGAACTGACTTATTATCAGCAGCTGTGCTCCCGCGTCGGCGGGATTTACGTTCATCTTCCCCGCCTCGTCCTCGAATATCCTCAGTCCGCAGATCTTATCGGCGATCTTTATCGCTTCCTTTTCCTCATCGTCCTCGTGGACGCCGAGCAGAATGAGAAAGCCCTTGCCGATGCTGCTTTTTACCTTGCCGTCTATAGCTACCGAGGCACTGTCGACCCTCGTTAAAACAGCTCTCATCGTTTACCTCCGTTTCTGTTGACCTCAACGACACCGGGCAGCGCGCCTATGCGGTTTACGACCGTGCGCAGCTCGTCGATGCCGGAGGTCTCAAGCGTTATATTCACTATCGACTTATCGCCCGTATCGCGCGCATTTATCGTGCGCACCTTGGTATTGAGGGTGTTGAATATCGTCGCTATATCCATAATAAGTCCGTTGCGCTCGCGCGAGACGACCGTTATCGCCGTCGCGTAGTTTTCCTTTATCTCGTCCGCCCAGCTGACGTTTATCCAGCGGCCGATATCCTCGGGCTTGAACTCGCGGCGGGCGTAGTTTTCGCAGTCGGTGCGGTGGATGGACACGCCCTGGCCGCGCGTTATATATCCGACTATATCGTCGCCGGGTATCGGCGTGCAGCAGCGTGAGAATTTTATGAGGCAGTTATCCAGTCCTTCGACCAGAACGCCGTGGACGGGCTTTATCTTCTTGTTCGCCTGCTGCTCGCGGCGCTCGGCGGCCTCCGTGACCTTTTCAAGGACGGTCTTTTTGCCCGAAACATGGTGCAGGCGGGCAAGCTCGTCCTTCATGCGGTTAACGGCTCTTGTCGCTGCCATGCCGCCGTATCCGATGGCGGCGTACATCTCGTCAAGGCTCGTGTACGATACCTTCTTCAGGAGCTGCGGCAGCACCTCCTCGTCGCAGACATCCTCCATGCGCAGGCCCTTGTTTTTAAGCTCGGCCTCAAACATGGCGCGGCCGCGCTCGATGTTCTCCTCGCGGCGTTCTTTTTTGAACCACTGCTTTATCTTCGTGCGCGCGGAGCCGCTTTTTGCGATATTGAGCCAGTCGCGGCTCGGCCCGGCGGCGCTTTTTGATGTTCTGACCTCGACGATATCGCCGTTTTGCAGAACATAGTCAAAGTTCACTATTCTGCCGTTTACCGACGCACCTATCATGCTGTTGCCGACGGCAGAGTGTATGCTGTAGGCAAAGTCTATTGGCGTTGCTCCCGCCGGAAGGTTTATGACGTCGCCCTTGGGCGAGAAGACGAAGACCTCGTCGGCAAACATGTCGATCTTGAGGTTGTGGAAAAAGTCCGTCGCGTCGGACTCCTGCTGGCTCTCAAGCAATCGCCTTA
Organism: Clostridiales bacterium; assembly: GCA_004558025.1. Lineage (GTDB taxonomy): Bacteria > Bacillota > Clostridia > Oscillospirales > Oscillospiraceae > F23-B02. Next base: position 20,294 of record SFEG01000010.1, on the reverse strand, counting down.
CCCAGGCGAATTTCTCCTCGTCGCCGTCCTTGACGATCGTCTCGGCCGCGGAGCCGATCTTATACTTCCAGTGCGCGGCAATACCGTATTCGGCGGTGCGGTGCATTTCCCAGGTGCGTATCTGCACCTCGAAGGGTATGCCCTCGGAGCCGATGACCGTTGTGTGCACGCTCTGATACATGTTCGGCTTCGGGGTGGAGATATAGTCCTTGAATCTGCCGGGCACGGGCTTGAACATATCGTGGATGATGCCCAGCACGTTATAGCAGTCGGGGATCGTATCGACGATGACGCGGAATGCGCACAGGTCGAATATGCCGTTTATATCAAGCTTCTGCGCGTACATTTTGCGATAAATGCTGTAAATATGCTTTATGCGGCTGTATACCGTGACCTGAAGTCCCTCTTCGTCAAGGCGCTTTTTGATCTTCGTTTCGACCGTGGACATGAAGTCCTTGAGCGTATCCATACGGTCGTTGAGCGTATCGGTTATCTCCTTATAGCCTGCCGGATCGAGGTACATCAGCGCAAGATCCTCAAGCTCCCACTTGGCTCTCTGCATGCCGAGGCGGTGCGCAATGGGGGCGTATATCTCCATCGTCTCCAGCGATTTCTGGCGCTGCTTTTCCTCGGTCTGATAGGCCATGGTGCGCATATTGTGCAGGCGGTCGGCGATCTTTATGAGAATGACGCGGATGTCCTTGGCCATTGCCATGAGCATCTTGCGCAGGTTCTCCATCTGCTCGTCTTCCTTGCTGGTGTACTGCACGCGCGTGAGCTTTGTAACGCCCTCGACGATGTTCGCGACCGGCTCGCCGAACTGCTTTGCTATATCGCTGTGGGTAAGGTCGGTGTCCTCTATAACGTCATGCAGCAGCGCCGCGACTATCGAGTCCTCGTCAAGCCCCATATCGGCGGCGATATCCGCCGCGGCGACACAGTGGGTGACATAGGGCGAGCCGTCCTTGCGCAGCTGACCGGTGTGGGCAAGCTTTGCCATATGATAGGCCGCCTCTATCCTGCCCATGTCCATATCCATGCCGCTTTCGCTGATTTTTTTGCTCAGCGCGGCAAACATCTCATCGGGATCAAGTTTTCTGTTTTCAATGTCTGACATCATGACCGTCTCGCTTTCAGGCGTTTTATAAGCTCTGAGCTTTCAAGATTGACCTTTGCGCTGCCGGAGACAATTTTTGCTCCGAACACCGAACCGGGGATCACGGTGCGCAGCAGACCCAACTCACACAGAACGCGCAGGCATATGCAGAACCTCTCCGGCTCTATCCCGTGCGGGCACTGGCTTATTATGCCGTCAAGGTCGCCCGCGACCGAGCCTCCGACGGCCTGCAGTCTGCGCCAGGCCTTGACGAACGCGCCGCGATCCGGGCAGTAGGCCGAGGCCTCGCGGAGCGGTACCTCATCGTCAAGGATCATGCCGCACAGCGGCTTGGGATCGTGCTTTCTTATCTCCGTTATCTGAAGCTGCACACTGCGGCGCAGCCTGAACTCGTTTATCTGCGGAGTGAACGCGACATCCACCATGTCTCCGACTCTCAGTCCGAGCTCGGACTCGCAGTGCGAGAAGAAAACGCACTCAAATTCCGTGCCCTTGTAGCTTATGCCGAGGCGCAGATGCTTTCCGCCGCCGATGGGCGTTACTTTCTCAAGGCGCGCACCGATAATGCACAGTGTGGGCTTGGGATTTCCGCTGCCGTATGGCTCGAGCCGCGAGAGCGAATCGACGCCCTGCATGTCCAGCACCCGGGGGTCTGTTATCTGCATGTCGCAGCACAGTGTCGGAAGCTCCGTGGGCTTATTATGCTCATAATATTCGCTGAACGCGCGGCAGAACTGCCTGATCTTATCACGCTTTATATTAAGTCCGGCCGCGAGCGCGTGACCGCCGAAGCCTTCGAGATATTCCGAGCAGGCCGACAGCGCATCGAAAAGGTTAAAGCCGCCGTAGCTCCGGCATGAGCCCTTGCCCTTGTCGCCGTCAAGGCAGATCATGATGGTCGGCTTTGAATACTGCTCGGCAAGCTTCGAGGCCGCAATGCCGATAACGCCCTGATGCCATTTCTCGCTTGCGAGGACTATCGGCGTCGACGGGGTCTTGCCGTCCATCATGCCGGAGGCATCATCCCATATCTCCGTCTCGAGATGCTGGCGGCGGCGGTTTAATTCGCACAGCTCACCGGCGAGGTCGTTTGCCTCCTTTTTGTCGCGCGTCATAAGAAGCTTGCCGGCAACGGAAACTTCTCCGAGGCGTCCGGCCGCGTTAAGGCGCGGCGCGAGCGAAAAGCCAATAGTCGATGAAGATATCTTCTTTTCCGACGCACCCGACTCGCGCAGAAGTGCCGCAAGACCGGGGCGTGCCGGATTCCCGAGCTTTTCAAGCCCACTGCGGACAATATATCTGTTCTCGCCCGTGAGCGGCACAACGTCGGCAACAGTGCCTATCGCCGCAAGATCTGCGTAGCGCTCGACGATCTCCTCGTTTTTGCCCTCAACTGCGCACACGAGCTTCAGCGCAACGCCGACTCCCGCAAGATCCTTATTCGGATACGTGCAGTCGTCCTGCTTGGGGTCGATGACGGCTATGGCGTCGGGTATCGTCTGCTCGCGGCACTCGTGGTGGTCGGTTATGATGAGGTCAACGCCGACTTTTTTTGCGTGCTCTGCCTCCACGGCCGCCGTTATGCCGCAGTCGACGCTTATTATAAGGCTCACGCCCTTACGGTGCAGCGTGTCTATCGCCGCGCTGTTTAGTCCGTAGCCTTCGCCGATGCGGTCGGGAATATACGGATAGCACTCAAGCCCGCGGCCGCGCAGCCAGTCGGTCAAAAGGCAGGTCGAGGTTATGCCGTCAACATCGTAGTCGCCGTAAACGGCAACGGTCTCGCGCATGCTCAGAGCGTGCCTTATCCTCGAAACGGCCTTGTCCATATCCTTCATAAGAAGCGGATCGCACAAGAGCTCCGCGCCGCCGTCAAGAAAGCTTTTTGCCTCCTCGGCGCTGCCGAGCCCGCGCACGGCAAGCATCGCCGCGAGCAGCGTGGGATAGCCCGCATCGGCGAACAGTTTGAGCTTATCTGTCGGACATTCTTCAATTTTCCATTTACTGTAATTCATTCACAAACACTGCTTCAATTTATATTTATTATAATAGATTATAATAACAAAATCGCGCCCGTTTATCAAGTGCAGCAATGTTATTTTATATCATTAATTGACACCGGGCTTAAATTGATGATAAACTGAGTTGTCTGCGAGGTGTTATTTATGAAAAACTATGTTTTATTCGACTTTGACGGCACGGTCTTTGACTCTGCCGAGGGTATAACCAAAAGTGTGCAGTACGCGCTCGGTAAAATGGGCATCGAGGCCGAATTAAAGGATCTCATGTGCTTTGCCGGCCCTCCGCTGGACGAGATGTTCTCGCTGCGCTACGGCATGAGCCCCGAGCAGGCGCACAGGGCGGTCGAGCTGTACCGCGAACGCTACACGCCCATCGGCTGGGCAGAATGCAGCCCCTTCCCCGGCATGCACGAGCTCATGGGAAGGCTTCGTAAAAAGGGCATAAAGCTCGCCGTCGCGACGAGCAAGCCCCGGCATTTTGCGCAGAGGATACTTGAAAAATACGATATGCAGAATGATTTTGACATTATCTGCGGCTCGGAGCTTGACGGTACGCGCGGGCAGAAGTGGGAGGTCATCGAATACGCGCTGTCGCAGTTTGGCATAGCGCCGAGCGAGGCGATAATGGTCGGCGACAGGAAATACGACGTTATCGGCGCGAAAAAATGCGGTGTTCCCTGCATCGGTGTCCGCTTCGGCTATGCCGAGCCCGGCGAGCTTGAATCGGAAGGCGCGGTGTACGTCGCCGAGGACGCAGACGATCTGTATGAATATCTTATAAAATGACAAGCCCGGCAGCGCCTTTTGCGCTGCCGTTTTTTATGTATCCCCGCATCATTTTGTGTTTTTGTGTTAATATAATTGTTGACCTTTAAGATTAGCAAATATATAATGACATCATAACAATACGCGGGATACTCTGTGTATTTCGCAGCAAATTTTTTATAAGCGAGGTTATTGAAATGAGTATTGATCTGAGCAGATACGGTATCACCGGCGCTACGGAGATCATCCGCAACCCCTCTTACGAGAAGCTTTTTGAAGACGAAATGCAGCCCGGCCTTGAGGGCTTTGACAAGGGCGTGCTCACCGAGCTTGACGCTGTGAACGTCATGACCGGCATTTACACCGGCCGCTCCCCCAAGGATAAATTCATCGTTGTCGACGAAAACAGCAAGGACACCGTATGGTGGACCAGCGACGAATACAAAAACGATAACCACCCCGCCACTCAGGAGGCATGGAAGGCCGTTAAAGAGATCGCGGTAAACGAGCTGTGCGGCAAAAAGCTGTACGTTGTCGACGCTTTCTGCGGTGCCAATAAAGACACGCGCATGGCCATACGCTTCATCATGGAGGTCGCATGGCAGGCGCACTTCGTAACGAACATGTTCATCCGTCCGACAGAGGAAGAGCTTGAGAACTTCGAGCCCGACTTCGTTGTCTACAACGCATCCAAGGCCAAGGTCGAAAACTACAAGGAGCTCGGCCTCAATTCCGAGACGGCCGTCGTCTTCAACATCACCAGCCGCGAGCAGGTCATCATAAACACCTGGTACGGCGGTGAGATGAAGAAGGGCATGTTCAGCATGATGAACTACTATCTGCCGCTCAAGGGCATCGCCTCCATGCACTGCTCTGCAAACACCGACTTAAACGGCGAGAACACCGCCATCTTCTTCGGCCTGTCCGGCACCGGCAAGACCACCCTTTCCACCGATCCCAAGCGCCTTCTCATCGGCGACGACGAGCACGGCTGGGACGATAACGGCGTTTTCAACTTCGAGGGCGGCTGCTACGCGAAGGTCATAAACCTCGACAAGGAGTCCGAGCCCGATATCTACAATGCGATAAAGCGCAACGCTCTGCTCGAGAACGTGACCGTCGACGCAGACGGCAAGATCGACTTTAATGATAAGTCCGTCACCGAGAACACCCGAGTTTCGTACCCCATCAACCACATCAAGAACATCGTGCGCCCCGTGAGCGCAGCTCCCGCGGCAAAGAACGTCATCTTCCTTTCCGCGGACGCATTCGGCGTTCTGCCCCCCGTTTCCATCCTCACGCCCGAGCAGACCAAGTACTACTTTCTGTCCGGCTTCACCGCAAAGCTTGCGGGCACCGAGCGCGGTATAACCGAGCCCACCCCCACCTTCTCGGCATGCTTCGGCCAGGCCTTCCTGGAGCTGCATCCGACCAAGTACGCAGAAGAGCTCGTCAAGAAAATGGAGCTGAGCGGCGCGAAGGCATATCTCGTCAACACCGGCTGGAACGGCAGCGGCAAGCGCATCTCCATCAAGGATACCCGCGGCATCATCGACGCCATCCTCGGCGGCGCTATCCTCGGTGCACCCACCAAGACCATACCCTATTTCAACTTTGAAGTTCCCACCGTCCTCGAGGGCGTCGACACCGGCATCCTCGACCCGCGCGACACCTACGCCGATCCCACCGAGTGGGAGACCAAGGCCAAGGATCTCGCCGGCCGCTTCATAAAGAACTTCGCAAAGTACGAAGGCAACGAAGCAGGCAAGGCGCTCGTCGCAGCGGGCCCCCAGCTGTAATTTAAGATCAAAAAATCCCGATCTAACGGTCGGGATTTTTTATTCTATCGGCAATTGGATGACCTCAATGTCCTTTTTCTGCGCGTAGCGGATGGTGTTCCACGTTCCGCCGGACATGCCGTCGTAGCACGCGACGAGCACGTTTGCGTTATCGACCATGAAGCGGTTGCGTATCGCCATACAGGCAGGGCTGTAGCTCTCGGCAAGAACCGTAACATCGTCACAGCTATCTATTATGCGGTCATATCTTCGGCGGTTATACTCGTTCCAGTTATCGGCCTGCCCTCTGTACGGCACGGCGGCCTGAAGCGTTATATCCGAGTGCATCGCTTTGAGCTTTATGACGGCCTCGGCGCAATACATGTCGCAGCCGAGCGCCATGCCGCAGATAAAATGCTTTATCCCCGAATCGTACACCGCGCCGATGACGGCAAAGAGCTTTTCCTTAAACTCAACGCAGCGTATGTCCGCCTCATCATATTTCCATGGCAGCTTCGACGGCCTGTGGCCGGAAAAGCAGCAGCTTTTTCCGTTTTCCATAACATCACCGCCCTTCATTGTACGGCATTATGAGAAAAATGTCAAAAGGGTATTGACATTTTTATCAGCAGCGCTATAATGAGGGCATAACGAAATAGGATATCTTCAGGGCAGGGAGTGTTTCCCGACCGGCGGTATAGTCCGCGAGCCGAAAGGCATGAACCGGTGTGATTCCGGTACCGACAGTATAGTCTGGATGGTAGAAGATGTACGCTTTGATTTTTGCGTCGCCTGAAAGATATTTTCTTTCGGGTGATTTTTAATTTCGGAGGTACATATCCATGTCCAAGCTCATCTCTCAGATAGGTGAAAACCTTTCGTTCGTGCTCGAATGCCTCGGCATATTCGCTGCACTGTTCGTGCTGGCGCTGCTGTTTGAGCGCTTTGTTATGAAAAACCGCAAAAAGCTCGGCAGCACGCATTTTCTGGCCTACACTGCGATATTCTCCGCGATGGCCGGCGTTCTGATGTTCATCGAGATCCCCCTGTTCTTCGCGCCGAGCTTTTACGAGATAGACCTCAGCGAGATCCCCATCATGATCTGCACCTTCTATCTCGGGCCCGTGTCCGGCGTTGTGGCGGAGCTTCTGAAGATCATCGTAAAGCTCGTATTCAAGGGCACGACCACCGCCTTCGTAGGCGACTTTGCAAACTTCGTCGTCGGATGCTCCTTCGTGCTTCCCGCCTCGTGCGTATACCACATGAAAAAGAGCAAGCGCGGCGCGCTCATCGGCATGATCGCCGGTACGCTCGTCATGACCGTGTTCGGAAGCCTGTTTAACGCAGTCTACCTGCTGCCGACCTTCGCACAGCTGTTCGGCATGCCGCTCGAGGCGATAATCAAAATGGGCAGCGACATAAACTCCGCGATAAACAGTGTTTCTACTCTCGTCCTGTTCTGCGTCGTTCCGTTTAACCTCTTAAAGGGCATTATCGTGACGGCTCTGACTATGCTTCTGTATAAGCGCATATCCCCTCTGCTGCACAAGGGCGATAAAAAGCTCGTCGCGCGCAAAGCGGCTAAAGGCGAATGACCTTCCTCAGCCGCAGCATGCTCAGGGCAAAATTCAGGCACTCGTTAAAGTAAATTATGCAGATATAGCCCGTCAGGGCATACGCCGGCAGCACCCGCCACACGAGCACGACACCCAACAGCGCATCGAGCACATTTATCCCCATGTTCCACATCTGCTGACCGAGTCCCTTGAGGCAGCCGTCGCAGAGCATATCGGTGTACATGATCGGGATAAGTGGCGCGAGCAGGCGCAGGAAGTGCCCCGCCTCGGGCGAGGAATAGACGGCGATGCCGAGCTTATCGGCAAAAATGAATATCACAAGGGCGACGGCAAGCGAATAGCCGCCGCCCTTTTTTAATAAGCCCGCGACCGTTTTTCGTATCTCCTCACGCTCCGAGCGCATCTGTGCCTCGGTAAGCTCCGGTATTATAAGCTCGCTGAGCGCCATGAGAAAGCAGGCCGGGAAGGATATTATCGGCATGACCATGCCCTGTATCGTTCCGTAGCCGGACAGCGCCCTGTCGGCCGAAAAGCCCGCCGATTTGAGCCCGCGCGGAACGAGAAGATGCTCGAGCGTCGACAGCGCCGAGCGCGCGTAGGCCGAAAACGCAAGCGGCAGGGCGATATGCAGCATGCGTGAGGTAAGGCGCAGCTCAGTCACTTCCCCGCCCTTGCTCCGCCCGCGGTCTGTGAAGTAAAACAGCAGCATCATGACAAGCGATATCGCGTCTCCGCAGACCGTTCCGAGCATGACCGCCGAGCAGTTTTTCTCGATATCCCCCGCCGGTGAGTGCGCAAGGAAAAAAGCGACGAGCGCTATGGTTATTATCTGCTCGAAAAGGTGCACGAGCGTCGGCTTCCACACCCTGCCGCAGGCGGTGAAGTAGCCGGATATGGCAGAGCACAGCGACACCATGGGCATAGCGTAAGCCATGATGCGCAGAGACCTGACGGTGCGCGCATCGCCTATCCACAGAAAGCCTATCGTCTCCGCCCCGCTTCGCAGCAGAAAAAACGCCGCCGTTCCGAATATGAGACTGTAGGCAAAGCAGCGGCGCATGGCGGCGCTTATGCCGTGGGCGCGCTCGTGCCCGAGCTCCTCGGAAACGAGCCTCGTTGCTGCAAATCTCACGCCAGATATCGCAAAGGTCGTGCACAGAAACGACACCGAAACGACGAGCTGATAAAGCCCTATCCCGGCAGAGCCGATGCGCCCGGCGAGCCACACCTGAAACGACATTGAAATGAGGCTCATGACAAGCGACGAGCCTGTCAGCAGCGCGGTATTCACAATTAATCTTTTCCTTCTTATCATACTAAAAATGTATGCATGAAAAATTAAATATGTATGTTGCTTTTTTCACAAAGAGTGCTATAATGGGATCATCAAAGGAAAACAAATTGACGAATTTGAATTGGAGGCGTCATTTATGATTATCACCATAGGAAGACAGCACGGTTCAAGCGGCAGAGAGATAGCAAGACTTCTCGCAAAAGAGCTCGGCATTAAGTGCTACGACAAGGAGATCGTCGACGAGGCTGCAAAGCATTCCGACTTCAGCCGTGAACTCATCAACGCATACGATGAAAAGCGCATGTCCGCTTTCCTTCTGCATGCCGGCGGCTACGGTCTGAACGAGAATTTCCGTCTGAACATGGAGGTAGTTTCCGCACAGTTCGACGCGATCCGCGAGATCGCATCCAAGGAGGACTGCATCTTTGTCGGCCGCTGCGCCGATTACGTCCTTAACGACAGAAAGGATGTCGTCAGCGTATTTATCCTCGGCGATATGGACGCGCGCATCAAGTGCCTTGAGGAGCGCCAGGGTCTTGACGAGGCTCAGGCCCGCAAAAAGATCAAGGAAGTCGATAAGGATCGTTCCAGCTTCTATAAGTACTACAGCGATCAGATCTGGGGCGACGCGCAGAACTATGACCTGTGCATCAACAGCTCCAAACTCGGCGTTGCCGGCACTGTCGAGACCATCATGAGCTACATCAAGGCTCGCGGCCTCAGAGAAGAATAATTCAAGATTTAAATCAAAAAAAGCTCCCCTGTCGGGGAGCTTTTTTAATGCATTTCATTCCGTTATCAGAAAAGGACTCTTACGCGGAGCACATCGTCCATCGCGCGGATGGTGTTTGCCGTGTCGTCCCAGATCTCGTCGTTAAGGTCGATGATCGTGTAGGCGTACCGGCCGCGGGGCTTGTTTATCATGTGCTCGACGTTTATGTTTTTCTTCGTTATCAGGTCGAGGATGCGGTTTATCATGCCGGGCACGTTGTGGTGGATGACGCACAGACGGCACACGCCCATGCGCTCAAGCTTTGCCGACGGCAGGTTCACCGAGTTTGTGATATTGCCGTTTTTGAGGTACTCGTAAAGCTGCTTTGCGGCCATCTCGGCGCAGCGATCCTCGCTCTCGGGCGTGCATGCGCCGAGGTGCGGCAGGGCGATGACGTTCTTGCCGCCGAGTATCTTTTCGTTGGGGAAATCGGTGACGTATTTTGCGACCTTGCCCGATTCAAGGGCTAAGAGCATTGCGTCGTCGTCAACGACCTCGGCGCGGGATTCGTTAATGATCCTCACGCCGTCGCGCATGGCGGCAAAGGCCTTCGCGTCGAGCATGTGGTGTGTATCCTCGTTGTAGGGGATGTTTATGCTTATATAATCGCAATTGCGGAATATCTCGTTTATATCGTCGGCACGGACAACGTCGCGCGAGAGCCGCCACGCGGCGTCGACGGACATGAACGGATCGTAGCCTATGACGTTCATATCAAGCGCAAGGCAGGCGTTTGCGACCAGTGCGCCCGTAGCGCCAAGGCCGAGGACACCGACGGTCTTGCCCATGAGCTCGGGGCCCGCGAAATTGGATTTTCCCTTTTCAACAAGCACAGGGATCTTATCGCCCTCACCGGCGATGCTTTTTACCCACTCGATGCTGCCGATAACGTCGCGCGAAGCCATGACCATAGAGCATACGGTCTGCTCCTTTACGGCCTCCGCGTTTGCGCCGGGGCTGTTGAACACGACAATGCCCATCTCGGCGTATTTGTCGATGGGGATATTATTATAGCCCGCTCCGGCACGCGCAACGCCGAAGAGCTCGGGGTTTACCTCATAATCGTGCATATCCGCGCTGCGGACGATTATTCCGTCGGGCGCGGCGATATCCTCGCCGACATTGCAGCCCTTGTCCTTGAGCTTATCAAGGCCGACGGGCGAAATTTTGTTTATCGTTTTTATATTAAACATTGTGTTCTACCTCGAATTTTTTCATGTATTCGGCGAGCGCGCGTACGCCCTCCATGGGCATGGCGTTATATAATGACGCGCGCATTCCGCCGGTGAGCCTGTGACCCTTGAGGTTTAATAAGCCCTCGGCCGCGGCTCCCTTGACAAACTGCGCGTCGAGCTCCTCAGAGCCCGTGCGGAAGGTCACGTTCATGTCGCTGCGCGAACCCGGCTCTGCGTGGGGGATATAGAGCTTACTGTTATCGAGCACGTCGTAGATAAGCTGCGCGCGCTCCTTTTTTATCTCCTCCATAGCCTTTACGCCGCCGATGCCGTCGAGCCAGTCGAGCACGAGCCCGAGCATATAAATACACCAGCAGGGCGGAGTATTGAGCATGGAGTCCTTTTTTATAAGCGTATCATAGCTCATGACCGATGGGCAGATATCCATTTGCCGCCCGGCAAGGGTCTTAGCGACAATAACGACCGTGAGCCCGGCAGGAGCCATATTCTTCTGCGCTCCGGCGTAAATGAGCCCGAAACGGGAAACGTCCACGGGCTTTGAAAGGATATCCGAGGACATGTCGCAGACTATCGTTTTGCCATTCGTATCGGGAACATGCTGCCACTCGGTGCCGTAGATGGTGTTATTGGCGCAGTAGTAAAAATAGCTCGACTCATTGCTCAGACTCAGCTGCGTTGGAATATAGCTGTGCCCTCTGTCGGAGCTGTCGCAGGCGATGTGAACTTTTCCGTACTTTTCGGCTTCCTTTGCCGCGAGACCGGAGAAGTTGCCCGTCACGGCATAGTCCGCGCATTTATTTTCGCCCATTAAATTCAGCGGTATCGCCGCGAACTGGAGCGTCGCACCCCCCTGCAAAAACAGTATCTCATGACTGTCGGGCACATTGAGCGCCGATTTGAGCTTAGCTTTGGTCTCCGCAAAAATTTCGCCGAACAGTGAACTTCGGTGGCTCATCTCCATGACGGACATGCCGCTGCCCTTATAATCTTCTATCTCGCTTCCAGCCTTTTTAAGGACCGATTCCGGCATCATCGACGGACCTGCCGAAAAATTATATACCTTTTCTCTTGACACAATGAGCACCTCCTGTTCAGTCATTCATTGTTAAAATTATAGCTATTTATTCGCCGCGTGTCAAATGACATTTCCGACTAAAATTCCGTCCGAAACCTTATTTATCCTGACATTATGTACTGTTCCGCGCAGGTTTTCGCCCGGGGCGCGGACTTCGAGATAGTTATCGCTGTGACCCTGCCAGCACTCGCCCTCCTGCGTTTCGAACAAAACAGGCAGCATTTTGCCGATCATGCTCTCAAGAAAGGCTCTTCGCGTTTCGGCGACGACGGCGCGCGCCTGCTTTGAGCGCTTTGCCTTGGTTGCACGATCGATCTGCCCGTCCATTTTATCGGCCGGAGTTCCCGGACGGCGGGAATACGGGAAGATGTGCGCATCGGAAAACTGCGCCTTTTTGAGAAAGGCGAGCGTCTCCTCCTGATGCTGCTCCGTTTCGCCCGGGAAGCCGACGATAACGTCGCAGGTCATGCCGCAGTCGGGAAAATGGCGGCGCAGAAGCTGCATCGCCTCGTAAAAGCGCGCGGTGTCGTACTTGCGGTTCATGGCCTTGAGCGTTGCGTCGCAGCCGGATTGCAGCGAAAGGTGAAAATGCCGGCACACGCTGCCGCAGGCGGCGATCTTTTTGCAGAAATCCTCTGTTATGACGCTCGGCTCAATGGAGCCCAGGCGCAGGCGCATGTGCGGCGCTGCCTCGGCAATTGCGCACACAACATCGGCAAGGCCGGGCTTTCCGGGAAGATCAACGCCGTAGGACGCGATCTCGATGCCGGTTATGACAAGCTCCCTGTAGCCCTTTTTATCGAGCTCGGCGGCCTGCTGCACCGCAGCCTCCATCGGCAGACTGCGCACCCTGCCGCGCGTATAAGGAATTATGCAGTAAGAGCAGAAATTGACGCAGCCGTCCTGAATTTTCAAAAGCGCCCTCGTATGGCCGGAGACCGCTCCGGCGGGGAGCTCCTCAAAAACACGGCGCTCAAAGGGTTTATCGAGCGTCCGCTCGCCCTCGCCGGTGGACACTGCTTTTTCGACGGCGTCGACGAGCTTTAATCTGTCGGCCGTGCCGTAAACTATATCCGCGCCGAGCTTCTGCACGGCGTCGGGGCTCAGCTGAGAATAGCAGCCGAGGACCGCCGCGACCGCTCCGGGGTTTTCCTCGCGCAAACGGTGGATGGCCTGACGCGACTTGCGCCCGGCCTCGGCGGTAACGGCGCAGGTGTTGACTATGACGGCGTCGGCGATTTCACCCTCACGGCAGGGCTTGTGCCCGCGCGAAACGAGCAGCGCTTCTATCGCCTGCGTCTCATACTGGTTGACCTTGCAGCCGAGAGTGTATATAATGTATTTCATCGAAATCATCTCCTGAGGAGTGGGATATATGGAAAAACCGGAAGTTTATCTTGATAATGCGGCAACGACGCGCGTGTGCGCCGAGGCCGCCGATATTGCGTACAAGGTCATGACCGAGTGCTACGGAAACCCCAGCTCGACGCACACGAAGGGGCGCGAGGCGAAGGCGTATCTTGACACCGCGCGCTCTCAGATAGCCGCGGCGCTCGGCTGCTCGATATCGGAGGTCTATTTCACCTCCTGCGGCTCGGAAAGCGACGTTTGGGCGATAACACGCGGCGCGGAGAGCGCCTCAAGACGCGGAAAACACATCATCTCCTCCGCCGTCGAGCACGACGCCGTGCGCAAAACGCTCGAGGAGCTCGAAGGGCGCGGCTTCGAGGTGACGTATCTTTCGCCCGAAAAGGACGGCTCTGTATCCGTCGAGGCCGTGAAGGCCGCCCTGCGCGAGGATACCATCCTCGTAACGCTCATGATGGTAAACAACGAGACCGGCGGCGTGACCGACATTGCGGCGATAGCGAAAATGCTCAAGGCCGCAGGCTCGAAGGCGCTTTTGCACACCGATGCCGTTCAGGGCTTTATGAAGGTGCCCTTTTCCGCAAAAAAGCTCGGCGCGGGCATGATAAGCATAAGCGGGCACAAGATCCACGCGCCGAAGGGCATAGGCGCATTGTATATCAAAACGGGGGTCAAAATCAAGCCCCTCATTCGCGGCGGCGCTCAGGAGAGCGGCATGCGCGCGGGAACAGAGGCCATGCCGCAGATCGCGGCCTTCGGCAAGGCAGCCGAGATCGCCTTTTCCGGCATGAAGGATAATTGCGAGAAGATGGCCTCCCTGCGCAGGCTCGCCATGGACACAATATGCGCCGATATTCCCGAGGCGCTTATTATCGGCGGCGGAGCTCCGCATATCTTGAGCGTATCGCTCCCCGGCTGGCGCAGCGAGGTGCTCATGAATTTCCTCGAGGCCGAGGGCATATACGTTTCGCGCTCGTCTGCCTGCAAAAAGGGTGGACGAAGCCACGTACTCGAGGCGATGCGCCTTCCGGCGCAGGTAATAGACGGCGCCGTGAGAATAAGCTTTTCGCGCTATAACACCGAGGATGACGTTCTCGCCCTGTGCTCGGCATTAAAACGCGCGCACGATACGCTCGCGCACAGATAAGGCTCAAATTTCAAGGCTGCACTTAACAGTGCAGCCTTTGTTTTTTATTCTTTCTTTTTGTCTTTGCTTTCGACAGGCTTTGCTTTTCGCTTCGGAACGAGCTCAAGCGTTTCGGGATCAATATAATCAAGGTTCATGTACGCCTCGGCATCGGTCGGCAGTTTGTGCTTTTTGAGCTTGCGGTTAACGGCCATCTCAAGCGCCGTGTAAATGATAACAAAGGCCGGAACGCCAAGCAGCATGCCCCAGAAGCCGAAGATACCGCCGAATATAACGATGGAAAACAGCACCCAGAAGCCGTTTATGCCGATGGAGGTGCCGAGTATCTTCGGGCCTATGACATTGCCGTCAAGCTGCTGGAGGACAAACACGAAGATGATAAACCACAGGCACATTTTCGGGTCGACCAGCAGAACGAGCAGCGCCGACGGAACAGCGCCGATAAACGGGCCGAAGAACGGGATGATATTCGTAACGCCGACAATGACGGAGATCAGCAGCGCATACGGCATCTTGAGTATCGCACAGCCGATATAGCACAAAACACCTATTATCGCGCTGTCAAGAAGCTTGCCGCTTATAAAGCCCATGAAGGTCTTATCGGCAAAGCGCAGCGCGGACATTACGCGCTTTGCGCGTTCGGGAGAAAAGATGCTGTAGAGTATCTTTCTGTAGTGTGCAATGAAGGGCTCTTTATTATAAAGTATATAAACCGAAACGATCATGCCGATGACGACGTTATACAGTCCCTTGAGGACGTAGAACACGCCGCTTGTTATGTTCGTCACGACGTTTTCCATGCTCGGCAGGAGCGTATTGGTCGCCCACTTCGTGAGCGCATCTGTCAGGTTTCCGAATATCTTCGTTGCGTACTGCTCTATCTCGGGGTAGTCCTTGAGAAGATTGTCTATCGCGGAGTAGGCCGAGTCAAAATACGAGGGGCTGTTTATTATGATGGCCGATATGCTGTCGTACACCTGCGGAACGATGAGATAAAACAGCGCGGCGATAACAAGCAGCATGACGATCTCGGCAAGGATCAGCGCCAGAACGCGCGGAAGCTTGCTGCCGGTTTTGATGCGCGGCTTTTTCTTATTTATCCTCGCAGCGAGCGGCTTAAAAAGCTTTTTTTCGTACAGCATCATCGACGGGATGAGAAGATACGATATGACAAGACCCCATATGAACGGGCTGAGTATGCTCATGAGCTTTCCGAGCGCGTCTATGACATCGCCCATGTAGTCAATGCCGAAATAGAACAAAACTCCGGCCGCTATGACCGCAAACGCTGTCACGCCCCAGCCGATATATTGGGAATATTTATGCTTTCTGTCCAATTTGCCACCCCCTGTGTGCAGGCTTTGATTTAATATTACTATCTATTTAAAACATCGTCAACATTTTCGTTGTAAAATTGCCGTTAAAGTTGTTATGTTAACTGATTTGCCGAATATTACGCGCAATTCAATGTTGAAAACTCTGTTGAAAATGTTTAAAACCCTTGATAATCAATGCGTTTTTCGGGCGTATCCGACGCGCGAAAAAATTCATTTTTCGTCGAATAAAGCATAATCGCGCAACCTTGTATATCGCGTGCTGCACAAGCATAGGATTTCAGCGGAGGGATGGCTATGAAAAAACTCATTTGCGCGGCGCTGTGCCTTGCCTTGCTGACAAGTCCGGTGTACGCGATAAACACGCTCACAGATAACGATATCGAGATCTCCGCACCGTCGGCGATACTTACGGAAAAGGTTACCGGCGAGGTCATATACGAAAAGAATTCGCACGAAAGACTCCCGCCGGCGAGCGTTACGAAGGTCATGACGATGCTGCTTATCGTCGAGGCAATAGAGCGCGGCGATATAAGCCTTGAGGACACGGTCATCGCCTCCGAGCGCGCGGCGTCCTTCGGCGGCAGCTGCGTGTATCTCGAGCAGGGTGAAAAAATGAGCGTGAGCGAGATGCTAAAATGCATTTGCGTCGTCTCTGCAAATGACTGCGCCGTGGCGATGGCGGAGCATCTTTGCGGCTCGGAGCAGGCTTTCGTCGCGCGAATGAACGAAAGAGCCCGCGAGCTCGGCCTAAAGGACACCAATTTCAAAAACTGCACCGGCCTTTTCGACGACGATGAGCACTACACCAGCGCATACGATATCGCCGTCATGAGCCGCGAGCTCATACGGCACGACATGATAAAGCAGTACTCGACCATTTGGATGGACACTATCCGAGGCGGCGAGTTCGGCCTTTCAAACACCAATAAGCTCGTGTACTATTACGACGGCTGCACGGGGCTTAAAACAGGCTTCACGGAAAAGGCCATGTACTGCCTTTCGGCCACCGCCGAGCGCGACGGGATAGAATACATCGCCGTCATCATGCACGCGGATACCATAGACGCGCGAAACTCCGACGCGAAGGCGCTTTTAAACTACGGCTTTGCAAACTATCGTCTGCTGCCGCTCAGATCCCCCGATGTTCTGCCGCCTGTTCGCGTAAGCCTCGGAGAGGCCGACAGCGTGCAGCCTGTGTATGACGGCGCCGAGGCCGCGCTCGTTCCCAAAAGCGGCCTGGGCGAAGTGACATATAAGGTCGAGCTGCCCGACACACTGACAGCGCCGATAGCAAAGGGGCAGCAGATAGGCACGCTCACCGTCTCCTCCGGCGAGCGGGAGCTTTATTCCGTCCCTCTCGTTTCCGATACGGAGGTTTCCCGCGCAGGCTTCGGCTCAACGCTTCTCGAGCTCCTCAAAGGCTACGTCGGACTGGGATGATCGCTCCACTTCTGTGTAAATTCAGCTCGCAATAATGCGTTCGTGCCCCCACTTCGTCATATTATCCTTGCTTTTTCTTACCTCCGGTGTATAATATGAGATTATAAATTTACCACACGGAGGACTATTATGGTCAAGGTTGATTTATCGGGAACTTCCGCCTTTTTCGACCCCGCGGAGCTTGACTTTGCGGCCGCCGCCGCAGCGCACAGAACGCTTGCCGACAAGACCGGCGCGGGCAGCGAATTTACCGGCTGGCTCGAGCTTCCGCAGCGCATTCGCAACGGTGAGCTCAAGGCGATACTCTCCGCGGCACAGCGCATTCGCGGCCGCTCAAAGGCACTCGTAGTTATCGGCATAGGCGGCTCTTACCTCGGCGCGCGCGGCGCTATCGAGCTTCTGCGCCCCGTTCCCTCGGAGGATGATCCGAAGATATTCTTCGTTGGAAACGGCCTTTCGCCGGATGCTCTGAGCGATACCATCGCCCGTCTCGGCGACATGGACTTCGATATAAACGTAATATCCAAATCCGGAACCACCCTTGAACCGGCGCTGGCCTTCCGCGTTTTCAGAAAGATGCTGAAGGAAAAGTACGGCTCTGCCGCGAAAAAGCACATATTCGCAACGACCGACGCGCATCGCGGCGCACTTAAATCCCTGGCCGATGCCGAAGGCTGGGAGTGCTTCGTCGTTCCCGACGATGTCGGCGGCAGATACAGTGTTCTGTCGGCGGTCGGCCTGCTTCCGATGGCGGTCGCGGGCATCGACATAAAGGCTGTCATAAACTCCGCGATCATCGCATTCAAGGAGCTCGATCTGCGCTCGCCGGAAAACCCCGCATGGCGGTACGCCGCGGCGCGTCAGCACCTTTACGGCCATGGCCGCAGCATCGAGATACTCGGCTGCTACGAGCCGTCGTTCCGCTTCATGGCAGAGTGGTGGAAGCAGCTTTACGGCGAGAGCGAGGGCAAAAACGGCATAGGTATCTTCCCCGCTTCCGTTGAGTTCACCGCCGATCTGCACTCGATGGGGCAGTACATTCAGGACGGACCGCGCACGCTGATGGAGACTGTCGTGAGCTTTGAGGACGCGCGCAGCAGCGTCTCCGTTCCCTTTGAGATGGGCGACCCCGACGGGCTCAACTACCTCGCGGGCAAGGATTACGCGGATATCTGCCGCACGGCATCCGATGCCGTGAAGGCGGCGCACATATCCGGCGGCGTTCCGAACATCGGCATAAGCGTTCCCAAGCGCGACGAAGCCGGCTTTGCCGAGCTCGTGTGCTTCTTCGAGCTTGCCTGCGCCATCTCCGGCTACATGTCGGGCGTTAATCCCTTCGATCAGCCCGGCGTCGAGGCCTACAAAAAGAACATGTTCAAGATGCTCGGCAAGCCGGGTACATGATAATCACATGATAATAAAGCACGGGCTTTCCTGTCCGTGCTTTCAGTCTGTCGAAAAACCTATGCTACCGAGTAAAAACGTCCGCGCAGCGGGGGCGCGCGAGGGGGCAAAGGCCCCGCTCGTGATTAGATTAATAGCCATCAAAAACGTCTGATCCATCAGACTTTTTGACGAGCGCAGCGAGATTTTTCGTGAAGCGTAAGCTTCACAAAAAATGTGGCGTATTTGAAGCGTGTCAAAAAAGTCACAGACTTTTTTGACGCGCTGAAAGCACGGGCTTTCCTGTCCGTGCTTTTATTTATATCTTAATTCACACTTTTGCTCTTGCTTTGTGCCGATAAAAATGTTAATCTAAGCTCAAAGAACAAACTTCAACTTATAACTGAAAAGGAGAGTGGACAAAATGGTTAAGTTGATCATGGGTCTGAAGGGCAGCGGCAAGACCAAGCGCC
The DNA here is from genome assembly GCA_004558025.1 of Clostridiales bacterium. GTDB lineage: Bacteria > Bacillota > Clostridia > Oscillospirales > Oscillospiraceae > F23-B02. The sequence continues at coordinate 1,551 of SFEG01000010.1, read as the reverse complement.
TGGTCGATCTCGTCCGTGAGGCTGTCGCTATGGAAAACGGCGACGTCGTCTGCATTGAAAAGGAAAAGAAGCTTACCTTCGATATTCCCTATCAGGCTCGTCTTATCGAGGCCGGCTCTTACGATATCGGCTCTTATGAGTTCATAAAGGGCTTTATCTGCGGTCTTCATTCCGGTAACTATGACATAACCCATGTTTTTGTCGATAATTTCTACAAGATCGTAAGCAACAAGGATCCCGTCATGTTCGGCGAATTTCTCGATTGGCTCAACGGCTTCTCCGAGAGAGAAAACATTGAATTTGTTATCAGCGTCACCGTTGACCCCGATACGGTCGGCGAGGCTATCAGAAAATATATGATTTGACCAAAAAATCGGGCAGAGCTTTGCGGCTTTGCCCGTTTTTTCGTCGTTTTTCGCTCTTGACTTAATTTCCGCGCATGGTTAAACTTTTACATAGAAATTCAAAAATTATATTGAGGTGTTTTATCATGATAATGGATTGCGAAAAATACGTCGGCAAATGCTCCTGCGGCAGAGACCATGAGCTTGAGACGAAAAAAGTCGTCGTCGAGTACGGCGCGATAAACAATTTCGAGCAGTACATGGCCGATGTCGGCCTTGCGGGCAAAAAGCGCGCCGTTATCTACGATACGGTCATATATAAGCTCACCGAGGGCAAGCATGTCGCCGCCGATCAGGAGATCGTGCTCGAGGCAAACGGCCTGCGCGCCGAGGATACAGTCATCGAGGAGATGATGAAAAAGCTCGATGATCCCGAGGTCATCGTCGCCTACGGCGCGGGAACCATAATGGACTTCGGCCGCTACCCGGCGTACAAGCTCGGCATCCCCTTTGTCGCCGTTCCGACCCTTGCCTCCTCCGACGGCTTCACAGCGAACATCTGCTCGGCGATACTCAACGGCCAGAAAAAATCGACCCCGATGTGCGCCCCCGTTTTGGTCGTCGCCGATCTTGATATCATAAAGGGCGCTCCCGCGCGTCTCGTCGCGAGCGGCATAAACGACATTCTCTCGAAGTACATTTCTCTGTTTGACTGGAAGGTATCCCACCTCGTCGCGGGCGAATACTACTGCCCGATGGTCGCTGACCTCGCCAAGGAGGCGCTCGATATCATGCGCGAGGCAGCCGATAAATACGCCGCCACCGGCGTTGCCGATCACGAGGCGATGACCATGGCGCAGATGAAGAGCGGCCTTACAATGCAGCTGTTAAATCACTCGCGCGCAGCCTCCGGCGCGGAGCACCTCATGGCCCACCTTGTCGAGATGCAGCCGCCGCGCTTTGAAAACGCCGAGGGCATCCACGGCGAATGCGTCGGCGTCGGCACCTTTGCCTGCATAAAGGAATACCACCACCTCGCCTCCCTGCCCACGCCCAAGGCAAAACCCTTCGAGCCCCTGAGCGAGCAGTGGATAAGAGAAAAATTCGGCGACAGGCTCGCCCCGGGCATAATCAAGGAGAACGAAAACGACGTTCTGGCGACCTTCGATCCGCAGAACATCGTCGACCACTGGGACGAGATCCGCGC
>SFEG01000001.1 GCA_004558025.1 Clostridiales bacterium | reverse complement strand
TGTACTCACTATGGTTCATACTGCGGACTCCAAAGAACAGCTTGATAACGACACCGAAGCTCTGCTTACTACGGCAAGAAAGCATTTGTGCCAGTTTGCGGTTCTCAAGTATCAGCAGATGGACGGACTGAATACTGCTATGCCCTTTGGAACACGCAAGATTGACGCATTCAGAACCCTTACCACAGAAAGCCTTGCGGTCTTTATTCCGTTGATAATATTCATACGGTTCTCCATCAGATTTTGGATATGGCGGTCGATGATGACTACATCAGGAATAACCCGTCAAACAATGTGCTTAAAGAGTTGAAACAGTCCCATTGTTTTCAGACCGAGAAGCGTAGAGCCTTAACAAAGCCGGAGCAGGAGTTGTTTCTTGACTATCTGAAAAACTCTCCTACATCAAAGTATTGGTATCCGGTGTTTGCGGTTATGATTGGTACGGGACTTCGTGTTGGAGAGGTTACAGGGTTAAGATGGTGCGATATTGATTTGGAAGAAGGTATCATTGATGTGAACCACACGCTGGTTTACTATGACCACCGTACCGAGGGAAGTAAGCGTGGTTGCTATTTTAACATCAATACTACGAAAACTCCGGCTGGCAAACGCCAAGTTCCGATGTTGGATTTCGTCAAAGAAGCATTCCTTATGGAAAAGGAAAGACAGGAGTTGCTTGATATTCATTGTGAAGCTGTTGTGGACGGATATACTGATTTTATCTTTCTTAACCGTTTTGGACAGCCGCAACATCAGGCAACCCTTAACAAAGCAATCCGTCGTATCATCCGTGACTGCAATGATGAACAGCTTTTGAAAGATGAAAATGCAAAGGTTTTGCTTCCGCATTTTAGCTGCCATTCATTAAGGCATACATTCACGACAAGAATGTGTGAGGCAGGGGTTAATGTCAAGGTCATTCAAGATACGCTTGGTCACAAAGATATTTCTACTACCCTTAACATTTATACCGATGTAACGAAGGAGTTAAGGAGGTCTGAATTTGAAGGTCTTGACTCGTACTTCAAAAATGAGTATAATAAAGCGGCAAGTATTTGACGCAGTTTTATTGTTGGCGACGAAAAGTGATTTACACCATTTACACCAAATACAACATCAAATAGCACGTATGGGGTAGTAAAGAAAGGTTGTATCAAACACAATAGGACGGCAAATCATTTGGGGTAGTACAGTGAATACCACTTTAGTAACCCAATAACCGAGAAGTCTTTTCCGTCCCGACAATGAAGCCTTTGGATATGGATAAAAAGGCCGAAAAGCCTGCCGCCGCGCCGACTGTGCAGACTGAGGAGAAGATCGACTTCTCTAAGGTCGAGATCGAGCCGCTGTTTGCCGATTTCGTCGATTTTGATACCTTCTCCAAGTCCGATTTCCGCGCCGTCAAGGTGCTTAACTGCGAGGCAGTCAAGAAGTCCAAAAAGCTTCTCAAGTTCACTCTCGATGACGGCACGGGCACAGACCGCGTGATTCTCTCCGGCATCCATGAGTATTACGAGCCCGAGGAGCTCATCGGCAAGACCTGCGTAGCTATAACGAACCTGCCGCCGCGCCCGATGATGGGCATCGACTCCTGCGGCATGCTCATTTCCGCCGTTCACCACGAGGAGGGAGCGGAAAAGCTCCACCTGCTGATGCTCGATCCGCACATCCCCGCCGGTGCAAAAATGTATTGATAGCTTAATATTAAAAGCAGTCTGCCTCAGCAGACTGCTTTTTTAGCTGCGCATTGAGACATCAGCGGATACGTACAGTACGTAGGGCCTACAAATATAACGGGCTAAATTATTAATAAATAATTAAATTCACTATTGCCCACACAGCTTGCAATATGGTAAACTGCCACAAAGGGGGAATAATGGATGAAAAAGCTTTTGAAAGTTATTTTAAGTCTCACGCTGTGTGCATCGATGCTGCTGGCGCTCATGCCATTTGGCCTTGCCGATGGAGACGACGGGCTCAAGGTCGGCGCGGCAAAGGTCGATATTACAGGCCCCATAACGGATATCAGCACGGGCTATAACTCGCTCGGCGACCTAATGGAGGGGCTGCTCACGAGGCTTTACGCCCGCGCATTTGTCATCGACAACGGGGAAACGCCCGTTGTGTTCGTTTCAGCGGAGCTCGTGCACATGACCGAGAGCATAAAGCCCGGCGTCATGGCAAAGCTGAGGCAGGATAACTACAATATGTTTTCAGAGGAAAACGTCATGCTCACGGCGACGCACTGCCACTCGTCGACCTCGAATACCTCGTGGTTTGCGCTGTATGACCTCATAAACGGCGTTCCGGGCTACGATGACGAGAGCTATAAGATCGTAGTCCGCGGCATAACCAAGGCGATAGAGCAGGCGTATGATAACCGCGTTTCGGGATCTGCCTCGCTCGTTTATGCTGAGACTGATATCAGCGCCTCGAACCGCTCGGCCGATGCGTTTCTCACAAACAAAAACGTCGGAAACTACGACTATACCATAAATGCCGACGGCACATTCGACTATGAAACAGGCCTCAAGGCCGCACAGAATGCCTACAATCACGAGATGGCGGGCATAATTCTCACTGACAGCAGCGGAAAGGATATCGGCTTTTTCAATTTCTTTGGCTCGCACGGAACGTCAAACGGCATTGACAATACGCTCGTTGCCTCCGATCATAAGGGTTATGCCGCGCTCAAGGTCGAAGAGGAGAAGGGTGACGGCTTTGTAGCGGCCTTTGCTCAGGCCGACAGCGGCGATACCAGCCCCAACGCCGTAAACGATTCCGATTATCACGAGGCGTTCCTGCGCCCGAATGAGATATACGGCACGGACGTTATCGAAAATCAGATAATCCACGGGCAGGAGGAAGCGGACGCCGCGCTGGAACTTATAAATCATGCCGTGCGTATACCGCTCACGGGCGACATTGCGGTGAAGTACACGGCGGTAGATTTTTCCAACATCACCGTTGACACAAAATACGTCGGCGAATATTACATGCCGTACGATGACCTTTCTTCGGGCACAGTCAGAACAAGCGAGCCCTGCATCGGCGCGGGCATCATCGCGGGCGACGAGGAGGGAGCTCCCGTCGATAACGCCTCCGAGGGCGCCGTAAGGCACCAATTCGTGTGGAATGATGAGTCGCAGAGCTACGAGCGCATACCCTGCGATTTCAAGATGATCGACCTCAAGGGTCTGCAATATTTGTTTAAGCCGCTCTGGCCGACAGCGATGAAGATACTGCAATCCGACGGATATGACGAGGCACAGGCCGAAAAGGTCGTGTGCCTTGCGGTCGGAAAACTAATGCAGAAGGCACAGCCCTTGCAGATAATGCGCATGGGCAGCGTCGCTATTGCGGGTGTGCCCTTTGAACTCACGTTTGAGCAGGCAAACAGGACCCGCACTGTGCTCGAAGAAACGCTTTCCGCGGCAGGAGTTACAAAGGTCATAATCGCGACCCACGCCAATGCCTACAGTCAGTACGTTACAACCCGCGAGGAGTACGCCGCGCAGCATTACGAGGGCGCGACCTGCTTGTTCGGACCGTGGTCGGGCGCTGCTCTGACGCAGGAGCTCGATAAGCTCGCGAAAGGCATTGTAAGCGGCAAAAAGGCCGACCCCGGCGCAGCTCTTATGCAGAAGACGCCCTTCAAGCTCGTCTACACGGCAACCGCAATAGCCGACCCCGTCATCGACCGCAAGGGCTATGGCCAGCTTAAGGCTGACGTAAGCAAAGCCGAATACGCAAAAGGAGAGAGGGTAACAGCCTCCTTCACCGGCGTAAACCCCAGGCATGTATCGATCCTTACGATCAAAGACAGCGCGCTTGTTGAGGGCTACAGCTATATGGAGGTTCAGAAGCAGATAGGGGAGAAAGAATGGGAGACCGTTCTCACGGATACGGATCCCTACACCACCTTCCGCTGCGTAAACTCCGCGCGTGACGGCTGGACTGCCACCGTCGGCTGGCTCATAAAGGGCGACAATTTTGAGAACGGAACCTACAGACTTGTCTATAACGGCATCGCAAAGCGCCTTGTCAAGGCGAAAATGAACTATATACCGTTTTCTGTAGAGAGCTCACCGTTCAAAGTCGGCGTATAAAAATTCTTTGATTTATATGCACCTCCAAGATGAAAGCCTTGGAGGTGCATATTATTGTTCGGACATTTTATCCATAAAAACTTGAATATATCCATAATATCAGGTATAATTTGTCGCGGCGGCAGCGCTTTCGCGCGGATATATGACAGTTGCCGCGAATGAGGATATGACGATGTCAAGACGTTTCAAAATACAGTATTATTCCACCGCTATGCTCCTGGCTGCGGTTCTTTTTGCCCTTTTCAGCATTTTCCCGCTCACGGGAGACGACTGGTTCCGCGAGAGCCTGGGCGCGTCACTGGGCGGCGTGGGAGACCTGGTGCGGACGGTCGCCCGGAAATGGAGCACGACAAACGGCCGCATCCTCGGCAATGTCCTTGCATACACCGCCGGCAGCCGTCCGATAGTGCGGGACATTATGCGCACCCTTATCACATTTGGGCTTATCGCGCTGCTTGCCCGCGTTTCGGGTCTGCGCAAAGCCTCCGGACTGCTGCTGTGTGCCGCTGCCGTTATCGCGCTGCCGCGTGAAATGTTTCGTGAGATATATCCGTGGGCGGCGGGGTATTTCAACTATGTTCCGCCGGTAGTCTTGGCTTTGGGTGCATTGGCGCTCATGCCGGAGGTTTTTGCGTGGCAGGAGATAAATGCGGGTAAGGCTCGCTGCGCCGCGCTGTTCTTCCTTGGCTTTGCGTCCCAGCTTTTTGTTGAAAATATCACGTTTTATGTGCTTTGCGCTGCAGGCATATTGAATGTTCTTCAGCTTGTGCGGCATAAAAGGCTTTCGGCCGTACTTGTGTGCTATTTTATCGGCGCGCTGCTTGGCGCCGTGCTGCTGCTCGCTTCGCCGTCATATTTGGACATGCTTCTGCATGGCGGCAGCTATCAGGTCGGCGCGACAAACGGCCTGCGCGGACTGATCATGACGGCTCGCAATAATTGCGCAACGGTGTTCCGCAGTCTGCTTGCCGGTTGTCCGGTGCTTTACTGTTCGATAACCGCCCTGCTCGGGGTGTACATTGTTCGCTCAAAGCCGAAAACGACTGATGTCATTTGCCTTGCGGCAATGCTTGCATGCTGTGCCTGCCTGCTGCTCGGAGAGTGGAGCGATATTGTTACGGCGCTTATCTGCCTTGCCTGGTTTGCTCTCAGCGCCGCGGCGATAGTTCGCAGGACGGGTCAGGTGTGCGGAAAAGCAATGTATTTTATGCTGGCTGCGTTGTGCGCGGCATTCCCGCTTCTGTTCGTAAACCCAATAGGCCCGCGCTGCCTGTACGTGTCATACGTTTTCCTGCTGGCTGTTGCACTCAGCCTTTTGAGCGGCCTCAAGCTCAGCTTCAGACATACCTGCCCGCTCTGCCTGTGCATGTTTGTCGGAACAGCGGCACTTTTGGCGACGATCTATTATCCGCTTCACAAGACCGATATGCAGCAGCGCGAGCTGATAGAGGATGCTCTTGCCCGCGGCGATAGGGAAGTGACGGTGCCTGCCTATGAAGACGGCAGTTGGCTTTGGGATGCCGACAGCTGCAAGATGGAATATGCCTATTATTACGATGTCCCCGGCGACCTGAAGATAATATTTGCCGCGCGGAACACAGGGGAATGAGGTAGCCTAATGAAAGATTATATCAGACTTCTCCGGCCAAAGCATTATTTGAAAAATGTGCTGGTATTGCTGCCGCTGTTTTTCAGCGGGCGCTTTTTTGAAGGGCAGCTGCTCATAAAGGCTGCTGCTGGCTTCGCGGCATTCTGCCTGCTTTCGTCATTTATCTATATTATAAACGATGTTCGGGACGTCGAGTCAGATCGACGACACCCGACAAAGTGCAAGCGCCCCATAGCAAGCGGAGCGGTCAGCATTCATTCGGCGCTTGTCATTGCCGCTGTGCTTTTCGCCGCGGCGACAGCAATCTGCGTACTGATGCACTTTCCGCTAAATGGGTGGGCGTGCATGGCAGCGTACTTCGTCGTTAACCTTGGCTACAGCTTTGGTCTTAAGAATGTTCCGATCCTTGATGTTGCGCTGCTTGTTTCGGGCTTTCTTCTTCGCGTGCTGCTCGGCTCGGCGGTAACGGGTATAGTTATCTCAAATTGGCTGTATCTAACGGTCGTGTCAGTTTCCTTCTATCTTGCTCTCGGCAAGCGACGCGGTGAGCTGCGCCGGCAAAGCGGCACGACGCGCAAGGTGATTAAATATTACAATAATGAATTCCTGGACAAGAATATGAATATCTGCCTTACCCTGGCCATTGTATTCTATTCGCTCTGGACGGCGGACACGGCGAACGCACAGACGCACCTTATTTGGACAGTTCCGCTGGTAATCTGCCTGTGCCTTAAATACTACCTTACAATTGACGGCAACTCCGACGGCGACCCGATAGAGGTCATTTTTCAGGATAAGGTGCTGCTCGCGCTCATAGCGGCCTTTGCGATACTGACGGTCGTTCTGCTGTATCTGGTGTAGCCGATGAAGGATAAAATATCGAAAAATCCGATCATGCGCGGCGTGGCGCTCATGCTCCTGTCCTCGCTGTCGACCTGCCTCGGGCAGATGCTATGGAAGCTGTCGGCAGGCGGAGTGCTTCTGCCGCTTATCGGCGGCTTTGCGCTGTACGCGGTCGGTGCGCTGCTTATGATAATAGCCCTGCGCTACGGTGAGCTCTCGGTGCTCCACCCGATACTCGGCGCCGGGTATGTGCTCTCGCTTTTCATCGGAAGCGCGGTTTTCCGTGAATCGCTGTCGGCATCAAAGGTGCTTGGAGTTATGGTCATCATTGCGGGGCTTGTGCTGATAGTACGCGGCGAGGTGAAGAAATGAAGCTCATATTATCTGTCTTGGTCATGACTCTTTTCGGCTCGCTCGGAGCGCTGTTTTTAAAGCGCGGCTCGGCGAAGGTAAGTGAGCTTAAAAGCCTTGTCACGACGCCGCAGATTTGGCTCGGCGGCCTTTTTTATCTCGCGGGAGCATTGCTGAATATATATCTTCTGCGCGGCTATTCATATTCCATAGTGTATCCGTTGACCTCTCTGACCTATGTCTGGTCGCTTATCCTCTCGGCTCTTTTGCTGCATGAAAAGGTGACGGTGCAGAAGCTTTTCGGTATCGCCGCGATATGCCTCGGCGCTTTTTTGCTGGTGCAATAAACAGTAAAGCCCGGTTCGCAAGAACCGGGCGTTTTTTTACTTTTCTGTCGGCTGTATCGCGCCGAGCATGATGAGCGTTCCGACGGCGGAGACGATAACGCCGACAAGCAGCGTGAACTTCGGCGTCGAGGTATCCAGCAGAAGGCCGCCTATATAGCTTGCAAATATGCTGCCGAGCGTCATCATCGCGGTAACGAAGGCCTGCCCCTTGACTGCGTTGTGTTTTGCTATGACCTCGTCAACATACCGTACCGATGCCGGAACGAAAAGCGCAAAGGAGAAAGCCTGAAGCGCCTCGGCCGCGTACAGAGCGGGCAGGCTTGATGCCAGATATATCATGAGCTCCTTGACCGAGAACATGATGACCGCAAACCGCAGCAGGGAGGAGCACTTAAAGCGCTTTGTCAGCCGCTTGAACAGCAGCATAACCGGCACCTCCACGACTGTCATAAAGGCGAGCACATTCCCCATATCCGCGCTGCCGCCGCCTATATTGCGGATAAACTCTATCATGAAGTTGCCGATCATGCCGTGAGTAAAATACAGCGTCGCTGTGCCGAGGAGAAACAGCATAAAGCGCCTGTTTCCACGCGCAAACTCTATCAGCCCGCTCGTCTTGTTGCTCTCGGGGCTTGCTTGCCGAACTGCGGGGCTTGCGGCGCGATGCGCCCTGTCGCCGGGAACAAACAGCACGGTCGCCAGACCAAGCAACGTCGAAAACAATATCAGCGTCATCGGCACGGCGTTTTCGCTCACGCGCTGTACGAGCACGCCGAGAATAACATTGCATGCTGCATACGACAGCGAGCCAAGCGCCCTCGCGCGGCTGAAATTAATGCCGCAGCCCCAGCTTTCAATGTAAAAGCTCAGCGAGATGCACAGTGGATTGAGCAGCGTGTTTCCCGCGACCAGCAGGGCATAGATCCCGATGAGCGAAGCGCTGCCCGACGGCAGGAGATACACGGCCAGCATGAGAAGAGCCGAGAGAACGGCCGTTATCCGTATGCACCTGAGCAGGGTCCGGCGATTGCTGCGGTCGACATAGCCTGCGATGAGAGGCTGAATGACAAAGCCTATGACGTTGCCTAAGGCGAACACGATGCCAATCTCGTAATTTGAATAGCCGCGAAACTGAAGAAACACGGTCGTAAAGCAGAAAACCACGGCACTTGTGACCCAGTATGCGATCTGCAGGAGAGAATAGTCTGTATTAAGCTTCTTTTCGGATAAATTCATGCTCTTAATGCCCTTTTAAGACGATTTTTGCGGCAAATATTATATCATCATTGCCCGTGAATAACAAGCAAGCGGTAGTGCGCGGACGAGAGTGTTTTTAAAACTGCACTTAAATATGTGCGAAAGCGGCAAGTTTATAGGCATAAATGCTTGCAATTGCGCATAAGTATGTCTATAATGTAAACATCGCGAAATATTCGACAAAATAACAGATGAGAGAGGTATTTAAAGAATGATCGAAGCGATACACGGCGTTATAAACGCAATAAGCGGCTTTTTGTATAAGCCGTATATAGTTCCGCTGTTCCTCGTGGCGGCAGGACTTTACTTCACCGTGCGCACCGGCCTCCTGCAGATCCGCCTGTTCGGCGAATCAATAAGGGTAGTCAGCGAAAAGCCGAAGGATAAGAGATCGGTCTCCTCGTTCGGTGCTCTTATGGTATCGACGGCATCGCGCGTCGGCACGGGCAACATCATCGGTGTCTCCACGGCTATCTGCCTCGGCGGCTTCGGAGCTATCTTCTGGATGTGGATAACCGCCATTCTCGGCGGCGCCTCCGCGTTTATAGAGTCAACCCTTGCGCAGATCTATAAGCACAAGGATCCCGACGGCAGCTACTACGGCGGCCCTTCATACTACATGCAGAACGCGCTCAAGCAGCGCTGGCTGGGCGTTGTCTTTGCCGTTATCCTCATCCTGACCTATGTTGTCGGCTACAATATGCTGGCATCCTTCAACACCCAGGATACCTTCAAGACCTTCAGCTTCTACGATAAGACCACGACCCCGATCGTCATCGGCGCTATCCTTGCCGTTTTGTTCGCGGTCTGCGTCCTCGGCGGCGGCAAGAGCCTTACGAACATCACCGGCGTTCTCGTTCCGGCAATGGGACTTCTGTACATAATCGTATCCCTTATCGTCGTCATCATGAACATAACGACTCTGCCCCTGGTGCTCAAGAACATATTCGCCGCGGCGTTTGACTTCAAGGCAATATTCGGCGGCTTTGCAGGCTCCTGCATGATGTGGGGTATCAAGCGCGGCCTTTACTCCAACGAAGCCGGTATGGGCTCGGCGCCCAACGCGGCGGCCTCCGCAGATGTATCCCACCCCGTAAAGCAGGGGCTTGTTCAGATGCTGTCCGTATTTATCGACACTCTGCTCGTGTGTACGGCGACCGCTATGATGTGCATGTGCGCAAATCCCGAGGGCCTCACCGAGGAAGCGGCCGGCGCTGCCTATGTACAGCAGTCCATGCAGATGGCACTGGGTGATTTCGGCCCTATATTCATAGCCGTTGCAATGAGCCTGTTTGCCTTCACGACCCTCATCGGCAATTACTATTACACCGAGGGCTGCCTTAGGTTTATCCTCAAGCGCACCCCGTCGAAAACGTTCATGCTCATCTTCCGCCTGATAGCCACCGCGCTCGTTTTCGCCGGAGCACTGCTGTCTGCCGCTATCGTTTGGGATACTGCCGATATGCTCCAGGGCTTCATGGTCGTCATAAACGTTCCCGTTATCATTATCACAGCAAAGCCCGCTCTCGCTGCGCTCAAGGACTATATGGCGCAGCGCAAGGATGGCAAGGATCCCGTTTTCAAATCTTCGAGTATCGGCCTTGAGGGCAAGACCGAATGCTGGGAAGACCGATAAGTTCATAGCTTTATTATAAAGGCCGGTGTTCAAACCGGCCTTTTCTTTTTGCTCTGTGTATTGTATAATCGGGAAAAAGGAGCTGAGACAATGAACGATTTTGAACGCGAGTGGCAAAAGCAGCTTGCCGCCGAGAGAAAATATATTGATGAGCGCGCAAAGCGAGGCGACAGCCGCCTGAACAGCCTTTTGCAGGCCAAAGTACCCGCCAAGCTTAAATTTACGCTTGATGAGGGCTTCGCCAAAGCCTTTGAGCTTGTTTTTGCAAAGGGTACGGGAGTTATAGAAAAGACCTATAACCGCCGCGATATCGAGCGCAGCAGCCGCGTGCGGCGAATTATCGCCGAGAATAACCCGACAAAGCGAGCCCTACGCGACGCGTCGCAGGGCTCGGCGGTGCGAAAAGCAAAGAACACGGTGCTCTCGGGCATCTCCGGCATCGGCATGGGGCTCGTTGGCGTCGGTATACCCGATATCCCGGTGTTCACTGCTATGCTTTTAAAAAGCATTTACGAGATATCGCTCGGCTATGGCTACGATTATGATAAAATGGATGAAAAATATTTCATTCTGCTCGTGATAGGCACGGCTCTGCGCTATGGGGATGAGTTCAAGGCAGCCGATGAGAGGGTGAATTATTTCATCGAGCACGGGGCAGAGCCCGACGCGGAGACGATGAAAACAGAGGTCCGCATAGCGGCTGAGGGCCTGTCCGGCGAGCTTTTGTATATGAAATTTTTGCAGGGCATACCCATTGTCGGCGCGGTCGGCGGGGCTTATGACCCGATATACATTGACCGCATCACGCGCTATGCGAGCATGAAATATAATCGCAGATTTCTGCATGATATAAAAACTCGGGGATGAAATTGTTAACAGATCCTGTTTGACAAACGAAACATACAAGCGTATATTATTTGCCGACAGCGGATGAGTTTTTCATTTGCCGCATGATAACAGCGTGTTGACCACAGGGAGGTGAGCGTAATGACAAACAAAAAAAGAGCCGCAGCGCTTTTTGTCGCCGTGGCGTTTGTATTCGTTATGCTCTTTTCCATGGTTTACATTGCAGAGGAGTCTAATCATGACTGTATAGGCAGCGACTGTCAGATCTGCTATCAGATAAGCGTATGCCAGCACACACTCAGAAGTGTTCTTCTGATCGCTTGCCCTGTGCTTTTTGCCGCCGCACTCTTGTGCGTCCTGTGCGGAGGGATCTCTAACACTGTCGGCTCCTCAATATTCTGCACTCTGGTATCGCTCAAGGTGAAGCTTTCGGATTAAAAAAATAAGGACTTTTTACAAGGGTGAAGTCTATCCGTTTTATGATAGGCTTTTGCGGCGTTGCCGTTACCCTTGTATTTTTGCGCCCATTTTTAAGTTCTTATAATAATCTGGAGGTAAATACAACCTATGAAAAAGATAACTGCAATGCTGCTTGCCCTCTTTGGCTCTCTCTGAAAAATGCCTAAACACTTTGCGGCGCGATCTCCGGTGCGTTACAGCAGATTGACCCCGACAATAAGGACGCCTACGCTGCCAACACTTCCGCTTACATCAAAAAGCTGTCTGCCCTTGACGCAGATTATCAGACAGCCATAGACACTGCGCCCTATAAGACCGTTCTGTTTGGCGACCGTTTCCCGTTACACAGCTTAGCAGCACTATGGTGTATTCGGAGGTATACAACATGATGGTAACTCCCGAGGAATATGTCGGCAAAACAGTAAAAATGGACGGGCAGTTCGGGCTTTACTGCGGAACCAATCCCGACGGTACGCCGAATGAGGAGCAGCTGTATTATGCCTGCGTAATCGCGGACGCGACCGGCTGCTGCTCACAGGGGCTTGAATTCGTGCTGGCGGGGGATAAGACCTATCCTGACGATTATCCCGAGCGAGGAGACTATATATCCGTCGTCGGAACATTTGATCTGTATGAAGAAAACGGCTCAAAATACTGCCGACTCATAGACGCAAGATTAGTGTAGATATATAATAGCAACATAACATAGAAAACGCCGCCTCACGGTCAGACCGGGGGCGGCGTTGGATTATTAATTCACTTTTTGCCGGGCTTGGTTTTTCTCACCGTTGAGAATGGATCTGCGCCGCCGCCGGAGAACATGGTGAAGTTGAGGCTTGACTTGACATGGTCGGCCATTGCCTGCTTTGCAAGGTCGGGGATGTGCATTTTTATGGCCTCAACGACCGCAACATGGTTATAAATAACGCTCGGCGACCAGGGATTATCCTCGGAGTTGCTGATAAACTTTATCATCGAGGACTGATACATCGTAAGATTCGGCAGCAGCATTTTATAGCACTTCTGGATGTATTTATTGCCGCAGGATTCAACGATAAGACCGTGGAAGGGCATATCTGTCGCTATCATGCCGTCGTAGTCCTTGCGTATGACGCAATCGGCAAATTCGCCGGCGAGCCTGTCGAGCTCGTGCACGGTGCCGGAGTCTGCGCGCTCGGTGCATAAAGCTGCGGCCTCGCATTCGATGGCGGCGCGGACATCGTACAGGTCTATCATATCCTTAAGGCTCAGGTCGATGACGAAGAAGCCGCTCGTGTCCGGCTTTGAGACGACAAAGCCCTGCTCGCACAGATTCATTATAGCCTCGGCGACGGGAGTGCGGGATATGCCGAGAGCGGAGGCGATGCTGTTTACGTTAAGCTTCGTTCCCGGAGCAATGCAAAGGGAAACTATCTCGTCATAAAGCATCTGCGAAACTATATCGCGCAGCTTAGCGCTCGGATTTGCATCAAGGTAAAGCTGAAACTGGTCACGCTTCAATTGGATCAATCCTTTCGTTTTTAATTGAAAGCAAAAAACTATATGTCAAATTAAAATTGAGCTCAAACACATCCGTTATTCTACGGCAGATGAAATTAAAATGCAATACCTCAGGTGCATAATTATAAAAAATTTTATAATACTTCCTGCCGCACGAGCATATTCGGACAAGCACATGTTAATTTGTCGGCAAACAGACATAGAAATACGCACCGACGCTGTTGCATCGGTGCGTATATATTGATATAAGCTTATTTCTTGCTCTTTATGTACTCGTCAATGCTCTTTGCGCCGGCCTTGCCTGCGCCCATTGCGAGGATAACGGTAGCAGCGCCGGTGACAGCGTCGCCGCCTGCAAACACGCCTTCACGGGCAGTAGCGCCGCCCTCGTCGGCCTCGATGCCGCCCTTGCGGGTGAAGGTGAGACCCTTGGTGGTGTTGCGGATCAAGGGGTTGGGGCTGGTGCCGATGGCGATGACAACGGTGTCAACATCGAGAATCCAGTTCGAGCCCTCAACGGGAACAGGCTTGCGGCGACCCTTTTCGTCGGGCTCGCCGAGCTCCTGCTTCTGAAGCTCGATGCCGGTGACGTGGCCGTCCTCGCCAGCATGGATGGCGACGGGGTTGTTGAGCAGTCTGAACTCGATGCCCTCGGCCTCTGCGTGCTCGACCTCTTCCTTACGGGCGGGGAGCTCATCCTTGCCGCGGCGGTAAGCGATGTAAACATGCTCAGCGCCCAGACGCTTGGAAACGCGCGCTGCGTCCATTGCGACGTTGCCTGCACCGACAACGCAGACGTTGTGGAAATGCTTAATAGGCGTATCGTAATCATCGCGGTAAGCCTTCATGAGGTTTACGCGGGTGAGAAGCTCGTTTGCGGAGTAAACGCCGAGCAGGTTCTCGCCGGGGATGTGCAGGAACTGGGGCAGACCTGCGCCGGAGCCGATGAACACTGCCTCAAAGCCGTCCTCGAACAGCTCGTCGACGGTCTCGGACTTGCCGATGATGGCGTTGTTTATGATCTTGACGCCCATTGCCTTGAGGTTCTCGATCTCGGCAGCAACGATCTCCTTAGGAAGACGGAACTGAGGAATACCGTAAACAAGAACACCGCCGGACTTGTGGAAAGCCTCGAAGATGGTGACGTCATAGCCCATCTTGCGCAGATCGCCCGCGCAGGTGAGGGAAGCAGGGCCGGAGCCGACGATCGCGATACGGTGACCGTTGGACTCGGGAGCCTTGACCTCATCCTTGACTTCCTTGTTCATGTGGTAGTCGGCAACAAAACGCTCGAGGCGGCCGATGCCGACGCTCTCGCCCTTGATGCCGCGCACGCACTTGCTCTCGCACTGCTTTTCCTGGGGGCAGACACGGCCGCAGACTGCGGGCAGAGAGTTGGTGGAGGTGATGATCTCATATGCTGCGTCAAAGTCGCCCTCTGCGACCTTGGCGATGAATTCGGGGATGCGTACCGAAACGGGGCAGCCGGTGCGGCAGGGCATATTGTGGCAGTTGAGGCAGCGCTTTGCCTCGTCCATTGCCATCTCGGGAGTGTAGCCGAGAGCGACCTCGTCAAAGTTGCCGGTGCGGACTACGGGATCCTGCTCGGGCATCGGGTTTTTATCCATTCTCATATTAGCCATTACGCTTACCTCCGGTCATATTGCAGATATGCTTTGCAGCTTCATCCTGCTCCTCTTTGTAGAAAGCGGCACGCTTTATCAGAGAGTCGAAGTCGACCTCGTGCGCGTCAAAGTCGGGACCGTCAACGCAGGCAAACTTGGTCTCGCCGCCGACGATGACGCGGCAGCCGCCGCACATGCCGGTGCCGTCGACCATGATCGGGTCGAGGGAGATGATGGTCTTGATGCCGTAGGGGCGGGTGACCTCGGCCAGGAACTTCATCATGATGTCAGGGCCGATAGCGATAACGCGGTCAAACTGGGGCTTATTCTCTTTGATGTTGGCCTCGATCTCCTGCTGGAGATACTGGGTGGTGAAGCCCTTCTCGCCATAGGTGCCGTCGTCGGTGCACATGATGAGCTTGTTGGAAGCGGCCTTGAGCTCGTCCTTCAGGATGACGATATCGGCGCTTCTGAAGCCTGCGATAAAGGTAACGTCAATACCCTTTTCGTGCATTTCCTTGGCAATGGGGTAGGCGATAGCGCAGCCGACGCCTCCGCCGACAACGCAGACCTTCTTCAGACCGTCCATCTCGGTAGCCTTGCCGAGGGGACCTACGAAGTCGGTGATGTAATCGCCTTCCTGCACGGTGTGCAGCATCTTGGTGGTGCGGCCGGCAGCCTGTACCATAACGGTAACGGTGCCCTTTTCGCGGTCGTAGCCTGCGACGGAAACAGGAGTACGCTCTCCCTGCTCATCGAGACGGAAGATGACGAACTGACCCGCCTGAGCGTGGCGTGCTACCAGCGGAGCTTCGATCTCGAACAGGCAAATGCTCTTTGCATCGTTCAGAAATCTTTTTTGTACGACTTTAAACATCTTATTACCTCTTTACATTATAAAATTATCGTTTAAGCCATTTGCAACAGTTTTAATTCTAATTCAATTGCGTATGATTGTCAACATACGAAATTTTCTTGCATGACAAAAAACACTGAATAATCAATGCTTTTCTGAAAAACGTGATAAAATCTTAACTAAAAATTGCACATATTTCGGCTCAATTGCGCCACAATGCAGCCGCTGTGACTTGAACGACCGCAAAAACGGACGTATAATAGGCTCATAAAAAGGAGGCAGAGCCTATGACGATAAGGAAAAACGCCTTTGGCGAATACGATATTTTTACTATCGAAAACGCGTCGGGTGCGTATGTGCGCATTTTGAGCCTTGGTGCGGCGGTGCAGAGCATAGCTGTTCCAGATAAGAGGGGAGAGCTCACGGATGTCGTCCTCGGCTACGACACTCCGGCGGAGTATCTGAGTAATGACGGGTATTTCGGCGCGTTTGTCGGAAGATACGCAAACCGCATAGCAAACGCATCCTTCACGCTCGACGGCAGGGTATATAAGCTAACTGCAAACGAGGGCAAAAACACGCTGCACGGCGGGAGAGGGCTGAGCAAACGCCGCTTTGAGCTTATCTCGGCCGAAAATAACAGACTGACTCTCGGCATAACAGACCCCGACGGCGGCGACGGATTCCAGGGTGTAGTTAACATCCGCGTGACCTATGAGTTTTCCGACGATAACAAGCTTGGCATATGCTACGAGGCCGTTTCCGATGCCGATACGTATTTAAACCTCACAAATCACAGCTATTTCAATCTCTCCGGCAGGGGTGATATCCTCGGCCATGAGCTCATGATAAATGCCGACAACTATCTGCCGGTCGATACCGAGCTGATCCCAACAGGCGAGGTGCGCCCGGTGGCCGGCACGGAGTTTGACTTTCGCACCCTGCGCGAGATCAGAAACGGCTTTTACGATCACTGCTTTGTCCTTCACGGTACGCCTTGCGCAGAACTTTACAGCACGGAAAGCGGCATAGCGATGACAGTTGAGACTGACATGCCGGCGGTGCAGTTTTACGCCGGCGGCGCAACGGGCGTGCGCCTTGGAAAGAACGGCACGGTGTACGGTAAGAACTCGGCGCTGTGCCTTGAAACGCAGTATTATCCCGACAGTCCGAATCGCCCCGACTTCCCGTCGCCGCTCCTGCGAAAAGGCGAAAAATACGCTTCACAAACAAGCTATAAATTCTCTGTAGAATAAGAAAAAAGCAGCCGAAAGGCTGCTTTTTTCAGCTGACGGTGCTCGACTCCCGTCAGCTTAGTCCAATGTCAAATTCCACACGGTATCGGGCGGGAAATCTGCCTTTTGATACGCTGCTATATAGCGCTCGCCGGTGCTCGAAGCACGTCTGATAACGGCGCTTTTCGCGCCGAGAGCGGCGCACAGCGAAGGGATAAATTCAGGTTCGTCGCCGAGGTATTCCTTGACATACAGCGTCTCGTCTTCAACATAACCGCAGGCGATCGCGCCCTTATACTCAAAAAATCCGCCGCAGTAGGAAGTGAATATCTCCTCCTGAAAGCGCAGATAACCGTAATAAAAGCCGACATGAGCTTTGCCCCTGAGCATGTCCTCGCGCAGAAAGCCGTATTCGTCGGCGCTGAGTCTTTTTATACCGCTTATCTCCGCACCTGCCTCAACGGTCTCGTAGCTGCAAAAGCTCGCGGCGGCAAGCCCGCATCGGCTTTCGTACCAGTCGTAAAGAGAGGCCTCGGCGGGAAGCGTGCAGCAGATATCGGCAGAGTATTCCCAGGCATTGCGCATACACGCCCGCGTAAGCTCCGCACCGATGCCCTGACCGCGGGCGCTGTCATCGACGGCGACAGCATAGATATAAGAGAGCTTCTTTGTCGAGCTGTCAGGCAGATGCAAAAACGCGTCCAGCACATATGCCGCTCCGAAAACCTCGCCGTCAAGCTCAGCGACAAAGCCCGTGCCCATCGAGGGCAAAAGCTCAAAAAAGCAGTCCACCAGCTCCGGCGGATCGCCGAAGGTAAGGCACCACAGAGATTTCATTGCGCCGATATCGTCCTTTGCGTATTCGCGGATATCGTATATCATTCATACACCTCCGGGCAGAGCATGCGTATCTCGCTTCGTATTTCTCTGAGGTCGGTGAATGTGTCCGGCCGCTTTGTAACATCGCGCAGCAGGGCGGAGGGGTGGTAAATAGCAAGGCAGCGCCTGCCGTCAACATCGAACCACTGCCCGTGCTGACGCGTTATGCGAAAATCCTCGCTTATCAGCGAGGTGGCGGCGATGCGGCCGAGACATATTATGATCTTGGGATCGACGATATCTATCTGCTGCCTGAGCCACGGCGAGCATGCCTCGCGCTCCTCTGGCTGAGGATCGCGGTTGTGCGGCGGGCGGCATTTTACGATGTTTGCGATATATACTCGGCTTCGGTCAAGATCGATCATCTTCAGCATATCGTCGAGCAGCCGCCCGGCACGGCCGACAAACGGAACACCCAGAAGATCCTCCTGCTCGCCCGGGCCTTCGCCGACGAACATGACGTTTGTATCGGGATTACCGTCGCCGAAAACGAGCTTTGTTCGCGTTTTGCCGAGAGGACAGGCCTCGCAGCCGAGACATTTGGCGTTTAGCTCCTCAATTGCCATGTTCATCAGCTTTCCTCCGAATATTTTGCAAGCTCGAGCAGAATTTCACGTTTATTATTATCGGGATATTCCATAACATAGTCGAGCAGAAATCTCAGCATTTCGCCGAGCTCCGGGCCTTTAAGACCCAAGGACAGAAGATCGTCGCCCGTCACGGCAAGATGCTTAAGCGAGAAGCATTCGCCGCTTTTGAGCACGGCTCTGAGCTCTTTCTCGCAGTCGATGCCAATTATGACCGAATACGCCTGCACAGCGCAGGTCACGGTGTCGACCCCGTATCGGTTGAGCATCTTCTTCCAGCCGAGACTGTCGGTCGGCGGCTCCTGGCTCAAAAGCACCTCGGCATCCGCGCAGCAGCGTATCGTTCGCCCGTCGAGCCTCAGCTGCGTCAGAAAATCGCTCGCCGAGGGAATATAACCGTATTTGCGAAGCATGATACTGAATGCGACCCAACGCGAAAGCGGCTTGCGCGGCATATTGGCGATATCGGCAAAGTTCGGCATTTTCCAGCCTGCGCCGCTGATATAGTTTTTCATGAGCCCAAAGCTGATTGCGGCGCTCATAGTTTCGGGATGCGCTGTCAGGAGTATCTTTTCGACCTCGTCGCGCACTCTTTCGGGGGCAAGCTCCGAGGCGAGAGACGCGCACTCTTCGATCGCGCTGAGCGTATCATATTCAATGGTAAAGCCGAGCCGCGCGGAAAAGCGCAGAGCACGGAACATACGCAGGGCGTCTTCCGTAAATCTAACCTTCGGATTGCCGACGCAGCGGATGCAGCGCTTTTCGATATCGCTGACTCCGTCAAAGGGATCTGCCAGCATACCGTCGGCCGAGAGGGCGATAGCGTTCATGGTAAAATCGCGCCGGCCAAGGTCTGTTATGAGATCCGAAACGAAGGTAACGGAATCGGGTCTGCGGTGATCGCGGTAGTCGCCCTCGGTGCGGAAAGTAGTGACCTCGGCGCTTTTGCTGCCGATAATAACGGTGACCGTTCCGTGCTGCAAGCCTGTAGGCCGTGATCCGGGGAAGAGCTCCATTACCTCCTCGGGCAGGGCGCTCGTGCAGATATCCCAGTCCTGTGGGGTGAGCTCCATGATAACGTCGCGCACGCAGCCGCCGACAAGGTAGGCAAGATGCCCGCGAGCCTGCAGACCAAATAATATTTGCCTTACATATTTGGGAGGGGTGATTTGGGGCATGATGTTTAGGCTCCTGTATGTACAAAGATTTTAATTCTTGTCAAGTTGACTTCACAGTATTATAATAACATTTGCTAAATGTAACATCAACATCAAATTGTTAATTATAAAATTGATATCATAAAGCGTGATTGGAGAATTTATGCCTGATTTCAGTGAATATTTAATATGCGGAAAAAGAGGCCACCTCATCGGCATAGGCGGGGTTTCGATGTCGCCGCTGGCCGAGGTGCTTTCGGACGCGGGACTTATCATAAGCGGCTCGGATATCGCGGAGAGCGAGCGAACCTCGCACCTGCGTGAAAAGGGGATAGAAATATCCATAGGTCATGACGCAGCCAATATAACAAACAACATTGACTTCGTGGTGCGCACGGCCGCTGCCCATGACGATAATCCCGAGATAGTGCGGGCACATGAGATGGGCATTCCCGTTTTCGAGCGCACCCAGGCCTGGGGCGCTATCATGAAGGGATATAAAAACGCCCTGTGCATATCGGGAACGCACGGAAAAACGACAACGACCTCGATGTGCACGCATATCCTCATGGCGGCCGAAAAGGACCCGACAGTCATGATAGGCGGCACTCTGCCGCTTTTGAAGGCCGGGCACAGGGTCGGTGCGGGCGATACGATAGTCATGGAGTCGTGTGAGTACTATAACTCGTTTCTGTCCTTTTACCCGACAGTGGCCGTGATACTGAATATCGAGGAGGATCACCTCGATTTCTTCTCCGGCATTGAGGATATCAAAAAAAGCTTCCGCGAGTTTGCAAGCCGTGTCCCCGAGAACGGCTGTGTTGTTGTCAATCACGATGACGAAAATACCATGGATGCCGTAAAGGGCCTTGACCGCAATATAGTGACCTTCGGACTTACGGCAAAAGCAGACGTCTACGCAAAGAACGTGGTTCGCATAGGCTCACTGACGAAGTTTGATATAATGTACAAGGGAAAGCTGTTCGATACGGTCAGCATCCATGTTCCCGGTGTGCATAACCTCAAAAACGCGCTCGCCGCGGCGGCAGCCTGCATATGCCTCGGCATAAAGCCCACCGCTATAAAATACGGTCTTGCCGGTTTTTCCGGGGCGGGCAGAAGATTTGAATTCAAGGGAAAATTCAACGGTGCGGACGTTTATGACGACTATGCCCACCATCCGGGCGAGCTCAAAGCTCTGCTCGACGCGGTGGAGGCCTTGGGCTATAAGCGCACCATCGTCGTTTTCCAGCCGCACACCTATACGCGCACGATGGCGCTGTTTCACGACTTCGTGCGTCAGCTCCGCCGCCCGGATATAGTATACCTTGCGGAGATATTTGCCGCTCGTGAAAAGAATATTCTCGGTATCTCCTCGGCAGACCTTGCGGAGAAGATAGACGGCGCAAAGTTTTTCAAAACCTTTGAGGAGATCGAGCATGATCTGCGCAAAACGGCGCAGCCGGGCGACCTTATCCTCACTGTCGGCGCGGGAAATGTCTACAAGATAGGCGAGCATCTTCTGGCCGACGATTATGAGACATGAAACGGTGATAAACTATGCAGATAAGCTGGCTTGGACATTCCTGCTTTAAAATCAGCCATGACGGATACAGTCTTGTTATAGACCCGTATGACCTTACAAACGCAAACTACCCGCCCATGAGCACCTCGGCAGATGCCGTGCTGTGCAGTCATGAGCACAGAGGGCACAATTACCGCGCCGGAGTGAAGCTTCCGAGCGCGGCACGCCCCTGCCCGTACGAGGTGGAGACTATCGATACCTTTCACGATACGAGCTATGGCAGTCTTCGCGGAAAAAATAAGATACATATTATTAAGTGGGACGGCTTTAAGCTCGTCCACATGGGCGACCTCGGAAGCTTTCTCACCGATGCCGAAAAGGATAAGCTCTTCGGAG
Source organism: Clostridiales bacterium (assembly GCA_004558025.1). Lineage (GTDB taxonomy): Bacteria > Bacillota > Clostridia > Oscillospirales > Oscillospiraceae > F23-B02. The sequence continues at coordinate 209,963 of SFEG01000001.1, read as the reverse complement.
CGGACGTTCTTATGATAAACGCGGGCGGCTTCCGCGCGATGCCGAGCGATAAGACTAAGCCCCTGGCAGACGAGCTGTGCGCAAATGTGGTCATTCCCATGCATTATGCTCATGACGGCTGCGGCAGCCGGCGCATGGAGCGCGTTACGGCCTTCACCGATCAGTATATGCCGCTGCCCATCGTTCATTTTTACGATACGAACACGATAAGCATAGATCACGATACCGAGCATCAGGTCGCAGTGCTGAAATTTCAGCCCGGCAAAATGTGAAAATTGATTGAATTATCTTTAAAAATCAAGGGAGTTCACACAATTCCCTTGATTTATTTGCCCTCATAGTATATAGTTTCAAAGTCCAAAATGATCCGTTACACGAATGGAGGCCTTTTAGTGGCAAAAGCGAAAGAACAAAACTATCTGCACGGCGCGGCCATCATGACCGCGGGCGTTATTATAATGAAAATACTCGGTGCACTGTATAAGATCCCGCTGGGCAACATGCTCGGAGACGACGGCTACGGCCTGTTTCTGCAGGCGTATTATGTGTACAGCCTGTTTCTGACGCTGGCTACGGCGGGCTTCCCGGTGGCGCTCTCGCGCATGATAAGCGCGGCGCAGACCTGCGGTCGTCAGATGCAGGCACGGCGTACATACCGGGTCGCATGGTGGTCGTTCTTTGTGCTCGGCGCCGTGTGCTCAACTTTTATGTTTATCTTCCCGGATTGGCTCGCGGATACGCTTATCCACAGTCCCGATGCGGCGCTGAGCATTCAGGCGCTGGCGCCGGCTGTGCTGCTGTGCTGCATTACCTCAACCTACAGAGGCCTCACTCAGGGCTACGGCAATATGAAGCCGACCACGGTAAGCCAGATACTTGAGGTCCTGGCAAAGGTTGCGGCAGGTCTTGCACTCGCGGCGTATCTTCTGAAGACCGGCTGCGATAAGCCCGTTGCCGTTTCCGGCGCGATATTCGGCGTGACCATCGGCTCGCTGGTCGCTCTTTTGTACATGCTCATTTACAAAATGCGCAATTACCGCTTTGACACAGTGACTGAGCCCGATGTTCCCGAAAGCGCGGGCACGATATTTAAAAATCTTCTGAGCATAGGAATCCCCATCGCACTCGGTTCTGTCGCCCTTGCGCTTATAAATCTCATCGACGCAGGCCTTTGCATGACTCGCCTGCAAAATGCCGTAGGATATACCTATTCGCACGCAAAGACGCTGTACGGCGTTTACGGAAAGGCACAGACGCTGTTTAACCTGCCCGCAGCGTTTATCACACCGCTGACGATATCCATCGTACCGGCCATCTCGGCAAAGCTCGTGATGAATGCAAGGGGAGAGGCCGGCAAGATATCCGAGGATTCGCTGCGCATATCCATGGCGATAGCGCTGCCTATGGGTGTCGGACTTGCCGTTTTGAGCGAGCCTATCATGAAGGTCATTTACCCAAATGCGCATTCATCGGGTCCGCTGCTGCTGTGCCTTTTGGGCATAGCGTCCGTGTTTGTGTGCTTTTCGCTGATGAGCACCGCCGTTTTGCAGGCCACGGGTAAAGAGCGGCTCACGCTTTACTCCATCGTCGCCGGCGGACTTGTTAAGATAATCATAAACTGGTTCATAGTCGCGATACCCGCGATAAACATATACGGCGCTGCCATCGGCACGATCTGCTGCTATGTTACGATGTGCGTTCTCAACCTTGTCTTCATTAACCGCAGCTTTGAAAAGGGACTGTCGATGAAGAATATCTTCATTCGCCCCGCCGTGCCCAGCTTGATAATGGGCATTATAGCGCTGGCCGCGTATTACGGCGGTATGATGCTCGCCCCGTCCGACGGCAGGCTTATCATGGCGCTTGTCATGTGTGTTGCCATCGGCATCGCCGTTATAGTTTACGCTGTCGCCGTTATCAAGCTGCGCGTCATAACGACAGAAGATATGAAGCTTATCCCCAAGGGAGAGAAGATCGCGAAGCTGCTGCACATGAGATGAGAATAACGGGTGAAAAAAATTGGTTTTTTCGAAAAAACACTTGATATTTGCAGCATTTTGTGATAAGTTTTAACTCGCTCTTTGAGGCGCACACTCAATGTGAATAACCCGGCACGGCGCAATCGGCGCACCGGGCTATATATAGAAAAGGCATTTTAGCCATACAGATTAGGAGGATTACACATGAATAAGGCAGAGCTTATAGCAGCCGTCGCAGAGAAGACCGGTCTTTCCAAGAAGGACTCCGAGAAGGCTGTCAACGCCGCATTTGATACCATAGTTGAGACCCTGGTATCCGGCGAGAAGGTTCAGATGGTTGGCTTCGGCGTTTTTGACGTCAAGGAGCGCGGCGTTCGTATCGGCCGCAACCCCAAGACCCGTGAGGAGATCGAGATCCCCGCAAGCAAGGTTCCTTTCTTCAAGGCAGGCAAGGCACTCAAGGACGCAGTTGCAGAGTAATTAAGCAAAGTAATATTATTATAATTCCCACGATACGAAAGTATTGTGGGAATTTTGCTGAGAGGAGAACGATATGCGGCTTGATAAGTATCTTAAGGTCTCAAGGCTCATTAAGCGCAGGAGCGTAGCAAACGATGCCTGCGACGCCGAACGCGTGAGCGTAAATGGGCGGCAGGTTAAGGCAAGCTATCAGGTGAAGGTCGGAGACGTTATAGAGGTCGCCTTCGGCCAGCGCAGGCTCAAGGTAGAGGTGCTGTCGGTCAATGAGACCGCAAAAAAGGAAGAAGCCCCCGCTATGTACAAGGAGCTCGAAAGCTGATAAAAGGTTATATGTGCAATAAAAAAATCCCGTCCATCGGACGGGATTTTTTGTGTTTAATTTAATTACTTGGACCAGTCGGGAGCGTCGGTGCGGATGTTGGTCCACTGCTCGGTGATGAGAAACTCGCTGCTCAGACCGTTCTTGACGTTGACAGTCCAAGTGTAGTTGTGGGAGTTGGTAGCCTCGAGAATGTCTGCATAGTACCATGCGGAGTTGGCATTATCGGGCCAGCCCTTGACGGTACCGGTGCAGCTGTTCATGCTGCTGTTGGTGCAGTTGCGGCCGACGAGGCGGTTGCACATTGCGGCAGCCTGTGCACGGGTGAGGGGATCGTTGGGATTTGCATTGCCGTCATTGCCCTTGAGGATACCGAGCTTTGCGAGGATGTTCATGTAGCTCTCTGCCCAGTGGCCGTTGATATCCTCGAACATATTATTGCCGACGTAGGAGACGGAGAACATGCGGGCGATCATTGCGGAGAACTCAGCACGGGTGACGTTTGCTTCGGGATGGAAGCCGCCGTCGGGGTAGCCATTGATTATGCCTGCCTTGTGAAGGGTGCAGACTTCGGTGTTGTACCATGCGTTTGCGCTGACATCGTTAAAGGTGCTGGTCGAAGCTGCAAACTTTTCGCGGGTCTCGGTGGTCATGAGACGGTAGAGAATGGTAGCGATCTGCGCACGGGTGATCTTTGCATCGGGGCCAACGTTGCCATTGGGGAAGCCGATCATGTATGCAAAGTGATCGGTGTAGTTAAGACCGATGTTCATAACGGGGTAGAGGATGAGCTTGTCGGCATCGAGCTTAATGCTGAACGACCATTCGATGCCGGGCAGAGTGCTGTACTTCAGGCCGGAGATGGGGCCGTCACAGGTAGCTGCAACGGAGTACACGCCGATAAGGCTCTTGGGGATGAACGCAAGACCTAACATATTTGCTGTGTAGGTGCTTGCTTCGCCGGTGACATTATTTGTGAGAGTGATGACTGCTCCGCTCGCGGGCATCTTGCTCATCAGGGAGCAGTAAACTATGTAAGTGGGGATCTGAATGCCGCCTACGGTGTCGATAACGCCGCCTTTAGTGTCGTCAATGGACTGAGTATCGACGTCGTCGGCGAGAGCCGCAGTGGGCAGAAGTGCAGCAATCATCATCACCGCAAGAAGCAGGCTGATAAGTTTTGTTGACTTTTTCATGTTGTTTCTCCTTCTAAGAAATACGTTTAAAATAAAGCTACAAGTATAGCTTGTTTCACAAACCTAATTTACACCGTTCGTTACAATTTGTCAACAAATTGTGATGAATATAGACAAAGGTTTTTTAGTTTTAAAAGGTGACTTTTTAAATTACTGGAGCTGGCGTATAATCTCTCGTCTGAGCCGGTGTATTATCCGCTTTTCCAGGCGGCTTATGTAGCTTTGGGATATCCCCATCATATCTGCAACCTCCTTTTGTGTGTATTCGCTTCCGCCGCCGAGCCCGAAGCGCAGGGTTATTATATTTTTCTCCCTTTTGCCGAGAGAATTTACGGCGTTTAGCAGCATTTGGCGATCGGCATCATCCTCAAGCGGACGGCATACCTCGTCGTCATCGGTGCCCAGAACATCTGACAACAGCAGCTCGTTCCCGTCCCAATCGGTATTGAGCGGCTCGTCAAAGCTGACCTCGCTGCGCTGATTGCTGATCTTACGCAGATGCATGAGGATTTCGTTTTCGATGCATCTTGAGGCGTAGGTGGCAAGCTTTATGTTCTTGTCGCTGCGGAAGGTGCTTATTGCCTTTATAAGTCCTATTGTCCCGATGGATATGAGATCCTCAAGGTTAACGCCGGTGTTCTCAAACCGCCTGGAGATATAGACGACAAGACGAAGATTATGTTCCGTAAGAAGTTTTTTTGCGTTCTCGTCGCCGTTTTCCATCGCGATAATGGCCTTTTCCTCCTCGGCCTTATCCAGCGGGGCGGGCAGAACGTCGCTGCCGCCGATGTAGAACAGCCCCTTTTCGGGCAGCAGGTGCCGTTCAAGCCAGCCTTTTATGATGCTTATAATATCCATAAGATGCTCCTTTCATATCAATGAATCAAAGCCCTCGCCGCCGACGGGGGTGGGGGATATGGCAACGATGATATCGCTGCGCTCCATTCCGTCAACGGTGATGCTGTCCGGCCTGAACGATGCGAGCATCCCAGAGCCCGTGCCGACGGCGCTGTACGGTATCAGGCGAATTTTGCCTGCAAGCGAGGGCTCGGCCGTGATTTTTGTGCAGTCGGAGCTTGAAAGCTCGGCCTCAAGGCCGGGGAACAGTGCTGCGAGCTTTGAAGCCGGGGCGATTAGCACAGCGTCTCCGCTCACTGGGTCGAAAAGTGCGTTTCCGCTGTCGTGCAGGCAGCGCAGGGAAGCGTGCCTGCCCATGAATACGAGCTCAACGTCCGAAACGCTTATATCCGCGCTTTTTACGCTGCGCCGAAAGACGACGCTGAGCACGGCGTATATGAGCGAAAAGGATATAGCGAGCACGGGAAATGACACGGGTATGTACGCTCCACTGCCGAGATTTCCACCGTTTTGCAGCGATATTGCCCACACTGCGCCGCCGAACAGCGCCGACACGGCGAAAAACACAAGGCAGCAGCGCAAAAGCTTTTCCTCGCCGCCGTAGGCGATCAGCGCCATAAGCGCACCGCAGATGAGTTTGACCGGCGCCGTCGTAATAAATTCGAGCTCCGGCAAAATGCTCAGCACGGCGTATAAAGCGCCGAATACGGCAGACAGGGCATATCTCAGCCGCCTGAGTTTAATTCCGCAAAGCCGCGCCGAGCATAAGACAATAAGATAATCCGACGCAAGGTTCAGAAAAAACAGCCGGTCTATGTAAATGATGTCCATGCTGAAATTATAATCGTCTCCCGGCGCATAATTTGTCATTTGTTAATTGTCAAATGGGCGGAAGTATGGTAAAATGCATTAGTTTGATACTATACTGCTATTATGTAAAGGATAAGCTATGTGGTTTTGGTTTGCGCTGGTTGCGCTTTTATGTTGGAGCGGCTCCGATCTTTTTTCAAAGATAGGTTGTCAGGATGCAGATGATAAATACAGCCATCTGAAGATGGTTATGGCGGTCGGCCTGGTCATGGGTCTTCACGCGGCCTATGAGATATTCGTCGGCGGCGTTACGATAAACGGCGAGGTCATTTTAAAGTACCTGCCCGTTTCGATGCTCTATATAGTCTCGATGACGGTGGGCTATGTCGGCCTGAGGTATATCGAGCTTTCGATATCGTCGCCGATATGTAACTCCTCCGGCGCGATAGTTGCGGTGCTCATATTCGCAACGCAGGGAATAAATGGCCTGCCGCCCATGGCGCTTGTCGCCGTCGGCCTCGTCTGTCTCGGCATTATTGCCCTCGGCTTTACCGAAGCCAACGAGGATGAGGAGCTGCGCCGCGCCCGTCAGGATGCGAGCAATCACCACTATACGAGAAGCTGGATAGCCATAGCGCTTCCGATAATCTACTGTCTGCTCGACGCACTGGGCAGCTTTGCCGACAGCAGAGTGCTCGAAACGCTCAACGAGGATTCGGCAAATGTCGCATATGAGCTTACCTTCCTCACCGTCGGCATAGTCTGCGCGATATACGTCCTCGGCGTAAAAAAACAGAGGCTCATCCCCAAGCGCGAGGTTCCCAAATACACCGGCGCCATCTTTGAGACTGCCGGTCAGTTTGCGTATATCTACGCCCTTGCCGATACGGCTCACGCCGCGCTTGCAGCCCCCATGATATCGGCCTACTGCGTGGCTTCCGTCGTGTGGAGCCGCATTTTCCTCAAGGAGAAGCTTTCTGTCAAGCACTATGCCTCGATCCTTCTCGTGGTTGCGGGCATAGTTATATTGGGTATACTTGATATTTAATAAAGGAGATCATATATGTCTGACCCTGTTTATAAGAGAATACTTATCAAAATAAGCGGCGAGGCTCTTGCCGGAGATAAAAAAACGGGCTTTGATTTTGACTTCATTTCAAAGGTCTGTGATACCGTCAATAAGTGCACCGCGATGGGCGTCGAGGTCGGTATCGTTGTCGGCGGCGGCAACTTCTGGCGCGGCGTAAAGGATGGTGCGGGTCATGTCGAGCGCGTCTCGGCCGACCGTATGGGTATGCTTGCAACTGCTATGAACTGTCTGGCGTTTGCCGACGTCCTGCGTCAGTGCGGCGGCGAGGCAAAGGTGCTTACGGCGGTCGATATTCAGGGCGTCGGCGAAAGATACAGTACCGATAAGGCGATAGAATATCTCAAGTCCGGCAAGGTCGTCATGTTCGGCTGCGGAACGGGCTGTCCGTTTTTCTCGACCGATACGGCGGCGGTGCTCCGTGCGGCGGAGATCGGCGCGGACGCAATACTGCTTGCAAAGAATATAGACGGCGTATATTCGGCTGATCCCAGGCTCGACCCGAGCGCCGTGAAGTACGACAGCATAAGCTACGACGATGTTCTCGCGCAGCATCTTGCCGTTATGGACAGCACGGCAACAAGCCTTGCCATGGATAACGACATTCCTGTCATAGTTTTTGCCCTTGCCGAGCCTGAGAATATTGTCCGTGTGCTTCAGGGCGAAAAGCTCGGAACAACAGTCAGCAAGTAAAATTTATAATACAACGCATATAAATGTTCAGGAGGTAATACCATGTCCAAATATCCCGAGATCGAAAGCAAAATGAAAAAGACAGCCGAGGTGCTGAAGACTCAGCTTGCATCCGTGCGCGCAGGCAGAGCAAACGCGGCGGTTCTCGATCAGATCACTGTCGATTACTATGGCGTACCCACCCCCATCCAGCAGGTCGCATCCATCTCCGTTCCCGACCCGCGCTCTCTTATGATCCAGCCGTGGGATGCTTCCGTGCTCAAGGGTATCGAGAAGGCCATTCTCGCATCCGAGCTCGGCATCAATCCCCAGAACGACGGCAGAGTTATAAGACTCGTATTCCCGCAGCTTACCGAGGAGCGCCGCAAGGAGCTTGCAAAGCAGGTAAAGAAATACGGTGAAGAGTCCAAGGTCGCGGTCAGAAATATCCGCCGTGATGCCATAGATAAATATAAAAAGCAGCAGAAGGCGTCCGAGATCACCGAGGACGACTATAAGGACATTGAAAAGGATATCCAGAAGCTGACCGACGATTATATAAAGGAAGTTGAGTCAATAGCTGAGGCAAAGGAAAAGGAACTTTTCGAGATCTGATCATGGGCGAGAATAAAAACATCGATGCGGCGGGGGAGCAGGCAAGTAGCCTCCCTCGCCATATTGCCATCATACTCGACGGCAACGGCCGCTGGGCAAAAAAGCGCCTCATGCCGCGAAACGCGGGGCATCTTGCCGGCTCGGAGACGTTCAGGAATATTGCGACCTACTGCAAGAAAATAGGCGTAGAGTACCTGACCGTTTACGCGTTTTCAACAGAAAACTGGAAGCGCCCGGAGGAAGAGGTCGGCGGCATAATGAAGCTGCTGGATAAGTACCTGCACGAGGCGATACGCGATATGCGCAAGAAGAATATCCGCATGAAGGTATTTGGAGATATCTCGCGCCTTTCGCCGCATCTTCAGGAACTCATCGCCGAGACCGACGAGATATCGCAGACCATCGAGGGCTTTCAGGCAAATATCTGCATAAACTACGGCGGCAGAGCGGAGATCGTGCGCGCGGCGCAGGCCTATGCCGAGGATTACGCGGCGGGGAAGGTGACAGGCGAGCTTACGGAGGACATGTTCTCGGATTATATGTACTCTGCCGGCATACCCGACCCCGATCTTATCATCCGCCCCGGCGGTGAGTACCGACTTTCAAATTTCCTCTTGTGGCAGTGCGCGTATTCCGAGTTTTATTATACCGACACGCTTTGGCCGGACTTCACTCCGCAGGAGCTTGACAAGGCGATAGAGGAGTTTAACCACCGCGACCGCCGCTTCGGAGGTGTAAAACCATGATAAAAGCCGTATCCATTCTCGGCTCGACGGGTTCGATAGGCCGCCAGAGTATTGCCGCGGCAAAGCATCTCGGCGTTCCCGTAGTTGCGCTGACGGCAAATAAAAAAATAGACCTGGTTGAACAGCAGGCGAGGGAACTAAAGCCCCAATTTGTTGCAATATTTGACGAAAATGCGGCAAATGAGCTGAAAATTCGCCTTGCCGATACCGACATTCGCGTCGGCAGCGGAATGCAGGGACTCATCGAGGCCGCGACGCTTCCCGAGGCCGACTGCGTAGTCACCGCCGTTTCCGGCTCTGTCGGACTGCGCCCGACGCTTGCCGCGATAAGCGAAAAAAAGCGCATAGCGCTTGCAAATAAGGAAACGCTCGTTTGCGCGGGCGAGATAGTCATGCCCGCTGCTAAGGCCGCGGGAGCGGAGATAGTTCCTGTCGATTCTGAACATTCGGCTATCTTTCAGTGTCTTATGGGCAGAAAGCCCGGCGAGCTTAAAAAGATCCTGCTCACAGGCAGCGGCGGCCCCTTCAGAGGCAAAAGCCGCGCGGAGCTTGAAGGTGTAACGCCCGAACAGGCTGTAAAGCACCCGAACTGGAGCATGGGCGCGAAGATATCCGTCGACTCCGCGACGATGATGAACAAGGGACTTGAGTTTATCGAGGCCATGCACCTTTTCGGCGTGACGCCCGACGATATACAGGTCGTGGTGCACCCGCAGAGCATTGTCCATTCCATGGTCGAGCTCGTCGACGGAACGGTCATAGCCCAGCTCGGCGTTCCCGATATGGGACTGCCGATACAGCTTGCGATGACCTATCCAGAGCGTAAGGCGTCGCCTTTTGCGCACCTTGATTTCTACGCGATGAAGGACATGACCTTCGAAGCGCCCGACTATGAAAAAACGCCGTGCCTGAAGCTCGCGATGGACTGCGCGCGCCGCGGCGGAACGGCTCCGTGCATCATGAGTGCGGCAAATGAGGTCGCTGTCGCAATGTTTTTGAATCACCGTCTCGGTTATAATCGGATCTATGATTGTGCTTTGCGGGCGGTAGAGAGCATAGAAATAGTTAATAAGCCCGACCTTGAGGCTGTACTTGCTGCCGACGAGCAGGCAAGAGTATTTGTCAGGGAGCATTTTTCCTAATGTATATCGTTATCGCAATAATAATGTTCGGCGTGCTTATCGCCATCCACGAATTCGGCCACTTCGCAACGGCCAAGGCCTGCGGCGTGCGCGTGGATGAATTTTCGATAGGCATGGGACCGGCAATAATCAAAAAGCAAAGGGGAGAGACGCTGTATTCGCTGCGCATTCTCCCCATAGGCGGCTTCTGCGCCATGGGCGAGGACGAGGAATCGCAGGATCCCCGCGCATTTCCCAATCAGAGCTTTTGGAAGCGCTTTCTCATCCTGTGCGCAGGCTCGTTCATGAATTTCCTGCTCGGCGTTATATTGATCGTCATCATGTACGGCGGAGCGGAAGCCTTCAGAGCCCCTATAATCACGGATTTTCTTGACGGATGCCAATATAATACGCCGGAGACATTTCAGGCCGGTGATGAGTTTTACAGCATTGACGGCAACAGGATATACCTCATAAGCGACGTTTCGATGTTCCTTGAGCGCGGAAACGGCGTTTACGATATCGTCATGCTGCGCGACGGGCAGAAGGTCGAGTTTAATGATATGAAGCTCGTTCCGACCATTGAAAGCGAGCAGGGACTCAAATACGGCTTCGTCTGGGGCATTGAAAAGGCCACGTTCGGCGTGAAGCTTGAGTATGTCTGGAACACGGCCAAGGAATTTTCGCGCCTTGTCTGGCTCGGACTCGGTGACCTTATCCACGGCGCAGTCGGCGTTGACGATATGGCGGGACCCGTCGGAATAGTCGATATGATGAACGAGGCGGGCAGCTCTGCCGCGAGCACGGCCGACGCAATGTACAGCATGCTGTATTTCTCGGCCTTCATAGCCATTAACCTTGCAATAATGAACATGCTGCCGATACCGGCACTTGACGGCGGCAGAGTATTTTTGATGATAGTAACGGTCATTATCGAAGCAATAACGAAGAAAAAGCTTGATCCCAAGTACGAGGGCTATATCCACGCCGGCGGCATGGTGCTGCTCCTGCTGCTGATGGGATTTATAATGTATAACGACATAGCCAGACTCATAACGGGGTGAGCATAATGTTCGAAAGAAAGAAAACCGAGCAAATTTCCGTCGGCGGGGTGAAGATAGGCGCTCTCGCGCCCGTCTCCGTTCAGTCGATGTGCAATACAAAGACGCACGATGTAACGGCGACGGTCGGGCAGATAAAACGTCTGCGCGCTGCCGGATGCGAGATCGTGCGCCTTGCCATACCAGATATGGCAGCGGCCGAGGCCATACCGGAAATTAAAAAGCAGACTGACATGCCGCTTGTTGCGGATATCCACTTTGACTATCGTTTGGCGCTTGCCGTTGCAGAGCGTGGAATAGATAAGATCCGCATAAATCCGGGCAACATCGGCAGCGAGGAGAATGTCCGCAAGGTAGCGGCCGCGTGCCGAGAGAGGGGCATACCCATCCGCATCGGCGTAAACGCAGGAAGCCTCGAAAAGCCGCTGCTCGAAAAATACGGGCACCCCTGCCCGGAGGCAATGCTCGAAAGCGCAAAAAGGCACATCGAGCTTCTTAATAAATACGACTTTGACGATATCTGCATATCGATGAAATCGTCGTCCGTTCCGCTGACGATAGCGGCGTACAGGCTTGCGTCAAATGAGCTTAAATATCCGCTGCACGTCGGCGTTACCGAAACGGGAACGGCCTGGAACGGAACGATACAGTCCGCCGTCGGCATAGGAACGCTCCTGGGCGAGGGCATAGGCGATACCGTGCGTGTATCGCTCACGGCAGACCCCGTGGAGGAGATCAAGGCAGCGATTGCCATACTCAAGGCTGCCGGACTGCGCCGGGGTATCAGGCTGGTATCCTGCCCGACCTGCGGTAGAACGAATATCGACCTCATATCACTCGCGAACGAGGTCGAAAAACGCATTTCCGGTATCGACAAGGATATTACAGTTGCCGTCATGGGCTGTGTCGTAAATGGTCCGGGAGAGGCGAGAGAGGCCGATTACGGCATAGCCGGAGGCAAGGATTGCGGCCTGCTGTTCAAGCATGGCGAGGTCTTGGGTACATACCCGTATGACCGCCTGTGCGATGCACTCATAGACCTTATAGAAAAGGACAGTTAAATTGAGCGAACATACTTCATTTCTTGAGATATTCCCGGGTGCCGCGAGCCACGCATCAAGCTGCGGCGGCCTTGAAAAAGCATATGTGACGGATGTCGAAATAAGCCTCGAGGCTGGAACTATGAGCATCCGTGCGCATTTTACAAAAACTCCTGCGCCGGCAGAACTCGATGCCATCTGCTCGGCTCTCCGCGCCGATTACGGGCTGAGTGTCAGCATAATTGCCGACAGCCCCGAGATTAAAAAGGCGGCAAGCGTATCCGCAGCGTCTGCGGCGCCCTCCGGCGGAAACGGCAAGGTGCTCATGGGGCATAGTATCAAAAAAACGCCGACCCCGATGGGTGAACTAAATCAGGACTCGGGGCGGGTAGCAATTGAGGGTGACGTGTTTGAGATAACAAGCCGCAAGCTCAAAAAGCGCGACGGCGCAATGCTCAGCTTTGATATTACCGACCTCACGGGCTCTATAAGGGTAATAAAATTCCTCCGAGCCGAGGACGATCAGTCCATAATAAATAAGATAAATGTCGGCGACCACCTGATAATAAACGGCTTTGTGACCTACAGCCGCTATGATGAGGATATAGTCCTTGAACCGAAGGACATCACCGTTGGCAAAAAATACATACGTCCCGATAATGCCGAGGAAAAGCGCGTCGAGCTGCATGTGCACACCCGCTTTTCGGCGCTGGATGCGCTCACCGATCCTGCCGCTATCGTGAAGCGTGCAGCCTATTGGGGGCATCCGGCCATTGCCGTGACAGACCACGGCGTTCTGCAGGCCTTCCCGGATATGTGGAAGGCCGGAAAAAAGCACGGTGTCAAGATAATCTACGGATGCGAGTGCTATTTCGTAAACGACATGGACGGCAGCCTTGCCGTGCACGGCAGCAGCGACAGAGATATGAATGACGAGATGGTCGCCTTCGATATCGAAACGACCGGCCTGAATGCGGGCTCTGACCGCATGACCGAGATCGGTGCCGTCATCTACGCCGGGAACGAGATCAAGGAGACGTTCAACACCTTCGTCGATCCCGGCATGCACATCCCGGCCGAGATAACACAGCTGACCGGCATAACCGACCGCGATGTCAAGGGCGCACCGAGCGAAGCCGAGGCAATGAGAAGCTTTTTGGAATTTGTCGGCGACAGACCTATAGTTGCGCATAACGCGGATTTTGATACGGGCTTCATGTCCGCAGCGGCAGCCCGCAGCGGAATTGAGTTTGAGCCTGTATATCTTGACACGCTCGCGCTGTCTCACGCGCTTTTGCCCGACTTAAAGCGCCATAAGCTCGATATCGTGTCAAACCGACTGAGCCTGCCGGAATTCAATCACCACCGCGCCTCGGACGACGCGCTCGTCGTCGCGCGCATAATGGGAAGATTCCTCCCCATGCTCGCGCAGCAGGGGGCAAAGACCGTAAATGACATTCAGGAGGTCTACGCCCGCATAAAGCCAGCAGATCTCACGAAATCGCGGCATATGATACTGCTCGTAAAGAATAAGACAGGCCTTAAAAACCTGTACGAGCTCGTATCGCAGTCGTATCTTAAATATTTCTACAAGACCCCGACCATGCCGAAAAGTCTGCTCATTAAGCACCGCGAGGGACTGCTTATAGGTTCTGCCTGCGGAATGGGCGAGCTGTACGGCGCGGTCATGCACGGAGCGAGCGATTCCGAGCTCAGGCGCATAGCGTCGTTTTACGATTATCTTGAAATTCAGCCTCTGGGCAATAACGGCTTTCTTGTCGATAACGGCGTTGTCAGCGATATCACCGTTTTGCAGGACTATAACCGCCGCATACTCGAGATCGGCCGTCAGCTGGGTAAGCCCGTTATTGCCGCAAGCGATGTGCATTTTCTCGATGCCGAGGACGAGCAGTACCGCAAGATACTCCAGGCGGCGAAGAAATTCTCCGACGCCGACCGCGGCTGCCCGATATTCTTCCGCACGACCGACGAGATGCTCAAGGAGTTCGATTATCTCGGTGATGAGACGGCGCGCGAGGTCGTAATTAAAAATCCGCGTGCAATTGCGGATATGGTCGACGATATAGAGCTTCTGCCGAAGGATCTGTATCCGCCTAAAATCGAAAACTCCGCGCGTGATCTGCGCGACCTCGTCTACGGCAAGATGACAGAGATCTACGGCGAAAACCCGCCCGAGATCGTCAAATCCCGCGTTGACACGGAGCTTACGACGATCCTTGACCATAACTATGATGTCATTTACATGTCGGCGCAGAAGCTCGTCCAAAACTCGCTTGAGCACGGCTACCTTGTCGGCTCACGAGGCTCAGTCGGCTCGTCGATTGTTGCATACATGTCCGGCATTACCGAGGTAAACTCGCTGCCGCCGCACTATGTCTGCCCCAAGTGCAAGCACTCGGAGTTCATAACCGACGGCTCGTACGGCTGCGGAGCGGATATGCCGCCGAAAAACTGCCCCGAGTGCGGAACGCTCATGCGGCAGGACGGCTTCGATATCCCGTTCGAGACTTTCCTCGGTTTCCCGGGAAATGAGAAAACGCCCGATATCGACCTCAACTTCTCCGGCGAGTATCAGGCTCAGGCGCATAAATACACCGAAGAGCTCTTCGGCTCGGATCATGTTTTCCGCGCCGGTACCATCGGCACTCTCGCCGAAAAGACAGCCTACGGCTACGTCAAAAAATATCTCGAGGAGCGCGGCATAAAGGTCACAAAGGTCGAGGAGAATCGTCTTGCAAAAGGACTCGTCGGCGTTAAGCGCACAACGGGTCAGCACCCCGGCGGCCTTGTCGTCATACCGCAGGATATGGACGTTACGGATTTCTGCCCCGTGCAGCATCCGGCGGACGATCCCAAGAGCGGCATAGTCACGACACATTTTGAATATCACTGCATGGAGTCAAACCTCTTAAAGCTTGACGAGCTGGGTCACGATGACCCGACCATGATCCGCATGCTTGAGGATGCAACGGGCGTTAACGCCCGGGAGATACTGCTGTCGGATCCCGATACGATGAAGATATTCACGACGCCGACCGTTTTGGGACTCCCGGATGACGACGATATCATCGGCAAGACCGGCAGCATCGGCATTCCGGAGTTCGGCACTGGCTTTACGCGCCAGATGCTCGTCGATACGCAGCCAACGCAGTTTGATACGCTCGTTCGTCTGTCCGGCTTCTCGCACGGTACCGACGTCTGGGCGGGCAATATCCGCGACCTCATCGTTAACGGCATAGCAACGGTCAACGAGACCGTCGGCTGCCGAGACGATATAATGCTCTATCTCATACAAAAGGGAATGGAGCCCTCGCTCGCGTTCAAGACTATGGAGGCGGTGCGAAAGGGCAAGGTCAAAAAAAGCGGCGAGTTTCCCGGTGATGCCGAGGCGCAGATGCGTACGCTCGATGTGCCCGACTGGTACATCGAGTCCTGCCGCAAGATCGCCTATCTCTTCCCGAAGGCGCACGCGGTCGCCTATGTCATGATGGCATTCCGAATAGCCTGGTTCAAGGTACATGAGCCTTTGGCGTTTTACAGCGCGTATTTCTACCGCCGCAGTCAGAAAAACAGCTTTGATGCGGAAATGATGACGACCGGGGTTGACGAAGTGCGCCGCAAGATATATGATCTGCGTCAGAAGGAGGATGCTACCGCCAACGAGGACAGCATACTCACAACGCTTGAATCGGTATATGAGTTTTACATGCGCGGCTTCAATTTTGCGCCGATCGATCTATATGAATCGAGCGCGACGAAATTCAAGATAACCGATGACGGTCGGCTGCGTCCGCCCTTCGTCGCGATAGCGGGACTTGGCGAAACAGCGGCTGTAGACCTTGAAAACTGCACCAAAAACGGACAGACCTACATATCCGTCGAGGAGGTCAGCGCCGCCTGCCCCAAGGTCAGCACGACTCACCTTGAAATCCTGCGCCGCATGGGAGCGTTCGGCGAAATGCCGGAAAGCTCGCAGATAAATCTGTTCGAAGGCTTTTAAATAGGAAACATTTGCAAAGCTTAGACGTCTAAGTGTCAGCATAAAGAGAAAGAAGGAAGCTTCCATAAAAATATTCAGTTCAAAATCAACAAGGCATACGGGCACATCGTCAGGCAGGGCAAAGCCCGCACCTAAAAAGGCCGAGCTCGAAGAGCCCGTGTATGTCCGGCCCGAGCCCGTGCGTGAGCGCGCGGCTGCAAGCTCTGCCGACGACAGAGTTCGCAAGGCAAAAAAGAAAAAGAAGGCTGCAAAGCGCAAAAAGGGCTTTATCATCTTTTTTGCCATCGTTGCCGTACTCGCCGGACTTTACACCTTTGTCGTGTACACAAACATCCCGTTTATAAAGAACCTGCGCGACGCGTATATCGAAACCGCCATGCAGACTATGAGCCACCATTGGCTGGCCGAGATGTTTTTCCCCGATGACGTGATCGCCGAGGTCATGAACAGGGTAAACAGCGCAACGGAGGAGCAGAAGGGCATCGAGAGCGAGTGGAAGCACAAGATCGAGGAAAAGGATGACGACAGCTTCTATGAGCTTTTTGACGAGATCGACAAGGCCTCGTTTGAATCCTATCTGAAGGCTCACCCCGAGTATAAGAAGACAGACCTCATGTCAATCGACATAAATGAGGCGGGGCTTGACGACGACGGAACGACCATCAAAACAAAGCAGGGCGACCAGGTGCTCGCCGTAAACGCGAAAAAGGGTGTACTGCTCGTTCGCATAAAGGGCTCGGGCTATCAGGGCGTGCTTGCCATACTCAAGGACGCTTCAAAAATGCGCTGCTGCGCGGCCGAGCATATCGGCGGCTACGGCGAGCTGCTTGAGGATTTTGTTCCCCGCTGCAAGGGCATCATTGGTATAAACGCCAGCGGCTTCTACGATCCCGACGGCGGCGGCAACGGCGGTACCGTCGACGGCCTCGCCATATGCGAGGGCAAGGAGTACGGCGCCCATGTAACCTACGGCAGAAAGCGCGTTGAGTTCAGGTCTGATGATAAAATGTACATAGTCGATGCGGACACGAGTATAAGCTCCGATGTCAGAGATGCGGTCGAGTTTCAGCCGGCTCTCATAGTAGACGGCAAGGCGCTCATCGATCAGCAGACGGGCTTCCGCTCCATCCAGCCGCGCTCGGCCGTGGCTCAGTCCAAAGACGGTGATGTCATGATGCTCATTATCGAAGGCCGCCTCGTCGGGCGCTCGCTCGGCATCGGCCTGCCCGATGTCACGGAGATACTCATTGGCTATGATGCGTACCAGGCCATGAATATGGACGGCGGGACGAGCGCCGTTATGTGGTACGACGGCGAGTATGTAACAAAATGCTCAAACCCCGCCATAACCTGCCGTTACCTGCCGAACGCATGGATATACGGATGATCAAAACCGGCCTTTTGGCCGGTTTTTGATGTATGTATTTAAATGTATATTTGACAAATTATAATATTGTGATAAATTATTTCTTATGGAAAAGATAAGCTCAAGAAAAAATAGAATTATATGCCATATGCGTTCAACGGCATCGAGCGCGGAATTCCGCAGCGAGTGCCGCCAATTTATCTGCGACGGAGAGAAGACGCTCAGGGAAGCGCTGGAGTACGGAGCTGAGATAAAGCAGGTGCTTTGGCGCGAGGGAGCGGATACCATCGAGCTTCCCGAGAGTGTGGAACAGTACTGCGCTCCGGCAGAGCTCGTGGAATACGCATCGCCCCTCAAATCAGGACCCGGCCCCGTGTTCACGGTCGCAATACCCGAGCAGAGCGATGCTGAGCGTGTAATGCGCGCTATAGTTATCGAAAATCTTCAGGACCCCGGCAACGTCGGAACAATAATCAGAAGCGCAAATGCCTTTGATATCGACGCGGTCATCATGGTAGGTGCGTGTGCCGATCTTTATAACCCCAAGACAGTGAGAGCGAGCATGGGCGCTATCTTCCGTCAAAGGGTAATGCGTATGAGCATTGAGGAGCTTGACGAGTTCACGCGAGGTCAGTGCCTGCCGCTTTTCGGCGCGGCGCTGAGCGATAAGGCAGCCGATATCCGCAATGCCGAGCTTCACAGAAGTGCGGTGGCCATAGGCAGCGAGGGCAGGGGACTTTCCCGCGAGCTTTTGGATATTTGCGGCGGTGAGCTCATAATACCGATGAATCCGCATTCTGAGTCTTTAAACGCGGCGATAGCGGCATCGGTCATCATGTGGGAAATGTCGAGGTAGCGTATGAACGACGTTATTTACTGGCTGTGGCTGTCGACCTCGCCGCGCATCGGCCCGAGGGCGATAACCTCACTTCTTAAATATTACGGCGGCCCCGAGCAGATGTATTTTGCACCGGTGGGCGAGATAACGCGCCTGCTGCCGCGCAATATCGAGGGCGCGGAGGAGCTTGAAAAGCGCGACCTTGACGCCGCAAAGCGCATATTTGAAAAGTGCGATAACGACGGCATTGACGTTATAACGCTCAATGAGGACGCATATCCCGAGCGTTTGAGGAATATTCATCTTCCGCCCGCCGTCATATACGTTAAGGGCAAGCTCCCGAATATGGATGCCGAGCCTGTCATCGCCGTGATCGGCACGCGCAAGGCAACGCCCTACGGCATCAAAATGGGTATGCGCATGGGCTATGAGATAGCAAAATGCGGCGGCACTGTGATATCCGGCCTTACTGTCGGCATAGACTCTGCCGCTGCCGAGGGCGCACTGATGGCCGACGGCCGTGTGATCGGAGTTCTCGGTCTGCCGCACGAGCTGGATAAAAGCCGCTTTTCTCGGGATGTTATAATGCGCGGAGCGCTCATAAGCGAGTATGCGCCCGGCACAAAGCCGTACAGCTCATTCTTCCGCGCGAGAAACAGGATAACCAGCGGACTTTCACTCGGCGTGACGGTGATAGAGGCTCCCCTCAAGAGCGGAACACGTCTTTTCGTAAACGAGGCGGCCGATCAGGGCAAGGAGGTCTTTGCTGTTCCGGGAAACGCCGATCAGCCCAATTGCGAGGGCACGAATCTGCTTATTAAAGAGGGTGCAAAGCCCGTAACAAACGGTTGGGAGGTCGTCAGCGAGTTTGCCGCGCTCTACCCGAATAAGGTAAGAAAAGTTGAATTTGAAATGCCCTCGGGAGTCGTTCCGAAGTCCGAGGCCAAGCCCAAAAAGGAGCCCCGTGCCGAAAAACGCGAGAAAAAAGTTGTTGACAAGGCACCCGACGCGGCTTATATTGACTTGCAGAAACAATTGGACAGCCTGAGCCCGAGTCAGCTGAAGATAGTCGGGGCGATGGACGGACCCTCCGTTCACGTTGACACTATCATCGAGCGCAGCGGTCTTGTTCCGGCCAAGGTGCTGGCAGACTTAACGCTTTTGCAGATAAAGGGCTATGTCCGGCAGGAGACGGGCAAACGCTTTAGTTTGAATATTAAGATGAAATGAGGATACCCGATGCCCAGTGCAAAAAAGAACCTGGTCATAGTCGAATCACCGGCTAAGGCCAAAACGATCGAGAAGTATCTCGGCAGCGATTATAAGGTCGTTGCCTCCATGGGACACCTGCGCGATCTGCCGAAGAGCACCCTTGGAATTGACATAGAAAACGATTTTGAGCCGAAGTACATTCCGGTGAAGGATCACAAGGATATAATAGACGAGCTCAAAAAGCTCAGCAAAAACGCAAAAACCGTATATCTCGCGACCGACCCTGACCGTGAGGGAGAAGCGATATCCTGGCATCTCAAGGAGCTGCTTGCGCTTTCCGATGAAAGAGCAAGACGCGTTACCTTCAACGAAATAACTAAGAAAGTAGTTACCGAGAGCATCGGTAAGCCACGTGATATCGATAATAATCTTGTCGATGCGCAGCAGGCGCGCAGACTGCTTGACCGCCTCGTCGGCTATAAGCTCTCGCCGCTGCTCTGGAAGAAGATCCGCCGCGGCCTGTCCGCGGGCAGGGTGCAATCTGTCGCAACGCGCATGGTTGTCGACCGCGAAAACGAGATAAGAAGCTTTGTAAGCGAGGAGTACTGGCTGCTCGACGCGATGTTCGAGAGCGAGGAAAACGCCAAGTTCACAGCCCGCTTTTACGGCAAAGACGATAAGAAGCTCGAGCTCAAGTCAGAGGCTGAGGTCAATGCCGTTATTAACGCTACCAAGGACGAGTCGTTCAAGGTCAAAACCGTCAAACGCGGCAAAAAGCACCGCAGTCCCTCGCCTCCGTTTATAACCTCGACCCTCCAGCAGGAGGCCAGCCGCCGCTTGGGCATGACTCCGCGCCGCACAATGTCCATCGCCCAGCAGCTGTACGAAGGCGTCGACATAGCCGGCTACGGCACGGTAGGTCTTATAACCTACATGCGTACAGACTCTCTGCGCCTTTCCGACGAGGCGCTCATGGCGGCGAAAAATTATATAATAGATCACTACGGTAAGGAGTACTATCACGGCTCCTTCCGCGTGTATAAAACAAAATCCGGCGCACAGGACGCGCACGAGGCCATCCGCCCTACGAATATTGACCTGAGCCCGGATGTCGTGCGCAAGGACCTTACCCCCGAGCAGTACAGGCTGTACCGTCTGATTTGGGGGCGCTTTACCGCGTGCCAGATGGCAAACGCCGTGTACGATAACGTCGTAGTCGACGTCGCCTCGGCGGGCTATGATTTTCGCGCGAACTACTCCGAGATGCGCTTTGCCGGCTATACGGCGGTGTATGAGGAGGGCAAGGACGAAGAGAGCGACGAGCCGCGCAGCAAGCTGCCTTCTCTTGAAGAGGGCGAGCAGGTGTTCCTCGAAAAAATGCTCCCCGAGCAGCAGTTCACGCAGCCGCCCGCGCGATACACCGAGGCAACGCTCATCCGCGCTATGGAGGAAAAGGGCATAGGCCGTCCGTCGACCTACGCTCCCACGATATCGACAATCACCTCGCATGAGTATGTCGTTAAGGACGGCAAATATCTCAAGCCGACGAACCTCGGCGAGATCGTGACTCAGCTCATGGAGGAGCGCTTCCCCGACATAGTAGATCTTAAATTCACAAACCACATGGAGGAGGAACTCGACGAGGTCGAGAGCGGCAAGCTCTACTGGAAGGAGCTGCTGCGCGATTTCTACGGTGACTTCAGCACCGAGCTTGAAGAGGCCGAAAAGGCGCTCGACGGCGTGAGAATAAAGGTCCCCGACGAGCTCAGCGACGAATATTGCGATGTCTGCGGCCGTCAGATGGTCGTAAAGTCCGGCCGATTCGGACGCTTCCTCGCGTGCCCGGCCTATCCCGAGTGCAGCTTCACAAAGCCGCTCGTCATCGAGATGCCCGGCAAATGCCCCAAGTGCGGCAGCCGCATACTCAAGCGCACCTCGAAAAAGGGTAACACTTACTATGCCTGCGAGCGCGGCTCGGACTGCCCATGGCGCGGCACCGCCGCCGACGGCAGCGAGATAAAGGGTTTCATGACCTGGTATGTGCCGACAAAGGACAACTGCCCGAGCTGCGGCAAGACCCTCTTTAAGCCCAGCGGCCGCGGCCGTCAGAAGGCCTTCTGCATAAACGAGGATTGCCCGGAGTTCGTGCCGGAGGATAAGCGCGGTTATAAGAAAAAGGCCTCCGCGGGTAAAAAGTCGGACGATAAGACCGAAAAGAAGCCCGCAAAAAAGAAAACAACCACAAAGAAAACTAAGGAATAAGCATATGAAAGAGGTCACAGTCCTCGGCGCGGGACTTGCCGGCAGCGAATGTGCCTGGCAGCTCGAAAAAAGAGGAATTAAGGTTCGGCTCGTCGAGATGAAGCCGGAAAAAATGACCCCGGCACACACATCTGAACATTTTGGCGAGCTCGTGTGCTCAAACTCGCTGCGCAGCGATGAGCTCTCTAACGCTGTCGGCCTTTTGAAAGCCGAGATGCGCAGGATGGGATCACTCATAATGGAAAGTGCCGATCATAACCGCGTCGCGGCGGGAGGAGCTCTCGCCGTTGACAGAGAGGGCTTTGCTCGATACATAACGCAAAAGCTCCGCAACTGCGAAAATATTGAGATCGTCGCTGCCGAGGCAACGGACTTTCCCAAAGGCGAGTGCGTCGTCGCGACAGGTCCGCTCACAAGCGACACGCTTGCCGATAAGATAGCCGACCTCTGCGGCGGGGAGGGACTGCATTTTTATGATGCCGTCGCGCCTATCGTGACGCTCGAAAGCGTTGACATGGACAGCGCGTTTTTCGCCTCGCGCTACGATAAAGGCACTGCGGATTATGTAAACTGCCCTATGGACGAAGCGGAGTATAAGGCCTTTGTCCGTGAGCTTTGCAGCGCAAAGGAGGCTGCCGTTCACGGCTTTGACGACGGCGGAGTTTTCGAAGGCTGCATGCCGGTTGAGGTCATGGCTCGACGTGGCGAGGATACGCTGCGCTTTGGGCCTATGAAGCCCGTCGGACTGCGCGATCCACGCACGGGGCGCGAAAACTACGCGGTCGTTCAGCTTCGGCGCGATAACGCCGACGGAACGCTTTATAATATTGTCGGCTTCCAGACGCACCTGACCTGGGGCGAGCAGAAGAGAGTGTTTTCCATGATTCCGGCCTTGAAAAACGCGGAGTTTGTCCGCTACGGGGTCATGCATCGAAATACATATCTCAACAGCCCCAAGCTTTTGGACAGGTACTACAGGCTCAAGTCTGAGCCTCGCCTGAGCTTTGCAGGTCAGATGACCGGCGTCGAGGGCTATGTCGAGTCGGCGGCGTCCGGCATGCTCGTCGGTATCGAAACTGCCGCGCGCGTTCTCGGCCTTGAGCCCGTAGATTTCCCGCAGGAGACCGCTATCGGTGCTCTGAGCCTGTACATCTCCGGCGGCAGCGTCGGCGATTTCCAGCCGATGAATGTGAATTTCGGAATAATCTCGCCGCTTGGCTACAGAGTCAAGGGCAAACGAAATAAAAATGCCGAGATATCCGCAAGGAGCCTGGCGATAATTGAAGAGCTTATGAAAAAGGAGGTCTTCGGCCTTGAAAATAATAATTGACGCAATGGGCGGCGATAACGCTCCGGAAGCAATAGTAAAGGGCTCTGTCTACGCGCGCGACAGACTGGGCGTTGAGCTCTTGCTCGTCGGCCGTAAGGAAGAGATCGAAAAATACCTCGGAGAGGACAGACGCGGTATCAGCATAGTCGATGCCAGGGACGTCATCACCATGGAGGACGATCCGAGTACAGCGACACGCCGCAAGAAGGATGCGTCCATGACGGTCGCGCTTAACATGCTCAAAAACGGCGAGGGCGACGCTATGGTCTCTGCAGGCTCTACAGGAGCCCTGCTCACGGGAGCTACGCTCATAGTAAAGCGCATAAAGGGTGTCCGCCGCGCCGCTATGGCGCCCGTGCTGCCCAGCCGCGAAAACGGCCTTATGCTCATAGACTGCGGCGCAAACGCCGAGTGCACGCCGGAGTATCTTCTCCAGTTTGCATACATGGGCAGCTTCTATGCCCGCAGGATGATGGGGCTTACTCAGCCGCGCGTCGGACTTCTCAACATCGGCGCGGAGGAGACCAAGGGCGGTACATTGCAGCATGAGACGTATAAGCTCCTCAAAAAAGCCAGTGATGAAGGCCGCATCAATTTTGTCGGCAATGTCGAGGGCAGCACAATGCTCTTCGGCGGAGTTGACGTTGTCGTAAGCGACGGATTTTCCGGAAATATCGTCCTAAAAACCGCCGAGGGCGTTGCAAAATGGCTGTTTACGGAGCTTAAAGAGGTGTTCATGATGAACACAAAAAACAAGCTTGCCGCGGCAGTCATCAAGAAGGATGTTAAGGGAATTGCAAAGAAGATAGACTCAAACGAGGTCGGCGGAACTGCGTTTCTCGGCATATCAAAGCCCGTTATTAAGGCTCACGGCTCGTCCGGCGACGAGGCCTTCTTTGCGGCGATACGCCAGGCCAAGGCCTTTGCCGAGGCCGATATAGTCGGCGATATTGAAAAGAACATAGATTACATGAAGATATCGGAAGAAGCGTAATATATTGAAGCAGTTAGAAGAAAAATTAGGATATAAATTTAAGAACCGCGCACTCTTATTAAACGCGCTCACGCACAGCTCGTACGCAAACGAGAACAGGGAAGAGGGTGTGCCCAGCAACGAGCGCCTTGAGTTTTTGGGAGACTCGGTGCTCGGCTTTACGGCGGCAAAGCATCTTTATGCCGTCGAGCCGTCGCTGCCGGAGGGCAAAATGACGCGCCTGCGCGCAGAGCTCGTGTGCGAGCACAGCCTCTACGGTGTTGCAAGGGAACTCGACCTCGGCGCGTATCTTCGCATGGGTCACGGCGAGGAGAAAAACGGCGGCAGGCAGCGCGCATCCATACTCGCTGACGCGACCGAGGCCGTCATTGCAGCCATTTTCCTCGACGGCGGCATCGAAGCCGCGGTAAGCTTTGTCGAGCGAATGGTGCTCAGCCCGGAGGCCGTCAAGGCGCATCATGCGTCCGATTACAAGACAGAGCTTCAGGAGCTTGTGCAGCGCAAGCCCGATCAGCAGCTCAAGTACACCGACGCGGGCGAATCCGGCCCCGATCACGACAAGGTTTTCCTGTCTGAGGTCAGCCTGAACGGAGAGCTTATCGGCCGCGGCAGCGGAAGAACGAAAAAAGAAGCAGAGCAGGCGGCAGCCTGCCGTGCGCTTGAAAGACTTAATAAATGACAGCAAGAAACAGTATTATCCCCGTGTTTGTGCCGCATCTCGGCTGCCCGAACGACTGCGTGTTCTGCAATCAGCGCAGGATATCCGGTCATATCGAGCCCGCCACGGCGCAGACCGTCAGAAACGCGATAGAAGAAGCAGCCGCCTTGACCCCACCGGGGACAAAGCGGCAATTGGCGTTTTATGGAGGCAGCTTCACCGCCATACCGGAGGCAAGGCAGCTTGAGCTTTTTGAGGCCACGCAGCCCTATCTTGCGGACGGAACGATAAGCTCCATTCGCCTGTCAACGCGCCCCGACGCGATAGACGGCGCAGTGCTCAAAAGACTGAAAAAATACGGCGTAACAGTCGTCGAGCTCGGCGCGCAGTCGATGTGCGACAGGGTGCTCGAGCTTTCGGGACGAGGGCATGACAGTGCTGATGTTGAAAACGCATCAGAGCTTATTAAAGCGTCGGGCTTTGACCTCATATTGCAGATGATGACAGGCCTTCCGGGTGATACGGACGAAAGCTGTGTTGAGACCGCGAAAAAGATAGTCGCCCTTGAGCCCGACGGCGTGAGGATATATCCGACGGTCATTGTGCGCGATACGGTGCTGTGCGATATGTGGCGCGCCGGAACATATAAGGAGCACACGGTCGAGGATGCGGTGCGCGTCTGCGCAAAGATAGTGCCGCTGTTTAAAAACGCGGGCATACCGATTATCCGCATGGGGCTCAACCCGACGGAGGATCTCTCCGGCGGCGACGCACTGGGCGGCGCGTATCATCCTGCGCTCGGTGAGCTTGTCCTGTCGCGCATAATGCTCGAAAAGGCGCGGGAGCTCCTGCGTGGCGTAGAGCCCGGAAGCAGGATAGTGCTCGGAGTTAACCGCTCGGATATATCGAAAATGGTCGGGCAGCACCGCTGCAATGTGAAGACGCTCACGGCGGAGTTTTCGCTGGCGGGGCTCAAAATTCATGAAGCAAGTGTAAAAAGTGGCGAAATACGCATTGTCAGTCTTGATTAAGGCTGAGCTTTATTATAAAATATCTTGAATGAACTGAAATAACGAGGTAGGATTTTTGTATTTAAAAGCACTTGAATTGCAGGGATTCAAGTCTTTCCCGGATAAGACTCGGATCACCTTTGAAAAGGACGTTACAGCAATAGTCGGGCCTAACGGCTCGGGAAAATCAAATATATCCGACGCGATACTGTGGGTCATGGGCGAGCAGCGCTCGAAGACCCTGCGCGGCGGCAAAATGGAGGATGTTATCTTTGGCGGCACCGAAAAGCGCGGCGCATTGGGCTTTGCGCAGGTATCGCTCGTTATAGACAATTCCGAGCATATCTTCGACTGCGACAGCACGGAGCTCATGCTCACCCGCCGGTATTACCGTAGCGGAGACAGCGAGTATTACATAAACCGCGAGGCCGTGCGCCTTAAGGATATAAACAGTCTGCTTATGGACACCGGCCTCGGCAGAGACGGTTATTCAATCATCGGCCAGGGCAAGATCGCGGAGATCGTGTCCACAAAAAGCTCGGATCGACGCGAGGTTTTCGAGGAGGCGGCCGGCATATCCCGCTACCGCAGCCGCAAGGAGGAGTCCGAGCGCAAGCTTGAAAAAACGGAGGAGAACCTCCTGCGCATAAACGATAAGATCGACGAGCTCGAGCTTCAGGTCGAGCCGCTGCGCCGCCAGTCGGAAACGGCAAAAAAGTATCTTGTCCTGCGCGATGAGCTGCGCGTGCGCGAGATATCCGTATGGATGGAGACACTGGACAAGCTGCATGCTCAGGCGCAGACGGTGAACGCCGATTACGAAGCGGCAAAGACCGAGCTTGACGAGGCGCACCGCAGCCTTGAGGCGCTGTACGCCTCAGCCGGCAGCATATCCGAGCGTATGCACGAAAAGGACATCGAGGCCGACAAGGCACGTGAACGTCTTTCGCAGACCGAGGCGCGAGCCGCCGACTGCGATTCACGCGCAGCTGTTCTCAGAGCCAATATCAAAAGCAGCGGCGAATCGGTCGAGCGCATGAAAAGCGACATTGCCGGAGCGCAGGCCCGCCTCGGTGAGATCGCCCGTCAGATCGAGGATAACGAGAGCAAGGCAAAGGAGCTTTCGGATAATATATCCGAGCTTGAAAATAAAGAGACCGGCAGCGCCAATATCATAGAGGGCTGCCGCATGAAGCTGCAAAGCCGTGAAAATGCTGCCTTTCAGCTTCGCGAAAAGGTCAACCGCCTCTCCGTCGACTGCCGCAGCATGGATGCCCGCATCCACATGCTCTCCGAAATGGAGAAAGAATACGAGGGCTTTTCAAAGGCCGTCAAGACCGTCATGCGCGAATCGGGCAGGGGAAACCTGCGCGGCGTTCACGGGCCTGTGGCGAACCTCATAAAAACCGATAACGAGTACGCGCTCGCAGTCGAAACGGCGCTGGGCGCGGCAATGCAGAATATAGTCATCGACACGCAGAACGACGGCCGCAGCGCGATAGAAATGCTCAAGCACCTCGACTCCGGCCGCGCGACATTCCTGCCGGTGGACACTGTCCGCGGCAATGTCATGAAGGATGCGCCGGTGAACGATCCGGGCTTCGTGGGTGTGGCGTATGACCTCGTGAGCTTCGATAAGCGCTATGACGGCATATTTGCAAATCTTTTAGGCCGCACCGTTGTCGCCGAAACGCTGGGCGACGCCGTGCGCATGTCAAAGGCAAACGGCAACCGTCTGCGCATCGTCAGCCTTGACGGTCAGCTCATAAACGCCGGCGGCTCGATGACCGGCGGCAGCGCCGCCCGCGGCACAGGTATACTCTCGCGCGCAAATGAGCTCGAAGAGCTCAAAAAGCGCCGCCTTACCCTCGGCAGGCAGCTTGATGCGGCTCAGATAGAGCTCGAAAAGTCGGTAAATGCCCTGTCGGGTCTCAGATACGAGCTTGACGCGGCGATAGAAGAGCGTTCCGAGATCCAGCGCGATAGGGCCTCATGTGAGGCGGAAATGCGTGCAACTAACGCCTCGGTCGAGCAGCTGAAGGTGCTATCGCAAAGCCTGTCGGGCGACAGTGAGCTCAGAAAGAGCGCCATAGAAAAGGCACAGCGTGCCTGCGAGGAGATAAATTCGCAGCTCGATGCCGTTTTGAAGCAGCGCGATGATATACTCTCTCAGGCCGAGAAGATAAAGGCCGAGATCACGGAGATAAACGCAAAGCGCATGGAGCTTGAAGGACGCAGAACAAAGGCCGATAAGGACAGTCAGGAGTCCAACCGCCGCCTGCTGGAGCTTGAGCGCAGCTGCGCTCGTCTTGAGCAGAAAAAGCTCTCCGCCGAGATGGAGGAAAAGCAGATCCTCGATAAGCTTTGGGATAACTACGAGCTCAGCCATTCGGCGGCTCAGCAGCTGCGCCAGCCGGTGGAGAACCTGCAGAAGGAGTCGAGCGGCATAAGCGATCTGCGCCGTCAGATATCCGCCCTCGGCACGCCGAACATCGGCGCTATCGAGGAATTTGAGCGTGTAAACACCCGATATGAGTTCCTGACCGGCCAGCGCAGTGACATTGAGAAGGCAAAGAAGGAGCTTTTGGGTATAATCAATGACGTAACCAATGAGATGAAGGAGGTCTTCCTCGGCCAGTTCAAGCTTATTGACGAGAACTTCCGCGAGACCTTCCTTGAGCTTTTCGGCGGCGGCAAGGCGTCCGTCATTCTTGAGGACGAAGCCGATCCGCTCGAGTGCGGCATTGAGATAAAGGTGCAGCCGCCAGGCAAGGCGGTGTCGAATATCAGCCTGTTGTCCGGCGGCGAGAAGGCTTTCGTTGCGATTGCGCTTTATTTTGCGATACTCAAGGTGCGTCCGACGCCGTTCTGCGTTATGGACGAGATCGAGGCCGCGCTCGACGAGGCGAATGTTATCCGCTATGCCGAGTACATGCGCAGAATGTGCGACAGGACGCAGTTTATAGTTATAACCCACCGCCGCGGCACAATGGAGGAGGCAGACCACATCTACGGCGTGACGATGCAGGAAAAGGGCGTTTCCAAGGTCATCGAGCTCGATCTCGACCAGGCGCAGCGCTCTATCGAAAATGACTGAGGAGGAACACAATGGGCTTTTTTGATAAAATGTTTTCGGGTCTTACAAAGACCAGAAAGAATATTGAGGAGCTTGAAGAGGTATTCCGCAATTACGATATCGATAGTGAGGATTTCTACGATGAGCTCGAGGAGATGCTCATAATGGCCGATGTCGGCGGCGAAACGACGGCGCAGATAATGATGGATTATAAGCGCATTCTGCTGCGCCGCTATATAAATAAGGGCAAGCAGGCGAAGGAGGCCTTCGTTGAATATATGCGCGACATGCTCGGCACGATGGATACGAGCCTTAAGCTTACGACAAAGCCGTCCGTCATTCTCATGGTCGGCGTAAACGGCGTCGGCAAGACTACGACAATCGGCAAAATGGCCGCAAGCCTTAAGACCGAGGGCAAGAGCGTACTCCTTTGTGCGGGCGATACCTTTCGCGCTGCGGCGGCCGAGCAGCTCGGCGTATGGGCTGAGCGCTCTGGATCCGATATCGTGCGCCACGAGGAGGGCAGCGACCCCGCCTCG
Organism: Clostridiales bacterium; assembly: GCA_004558025.1. Lineage (GTDB taxonomy): Bacteria > Bacillota > Clostridia > Oscillospirales > Oscillospiraceae > F23-B02. The sequence continues at coordinate 180,673 of SFEG01000001.1, read as the reverse complement.
GTCGTATATGACGGCCTGTGCGCTGCCAAGGCACGCGGTACGGACGTCGTTATAATCGACACGGCCGGCAGGCTTCACAATAAGGCAAACCTCATGAATGAGCTCAATAAGATCACGCGCGTTGTCCGCCGCGAGCTTCCCGACGCGGATGTTGAGACGCTCATGGTGCTCGACGCCACCACCGGCCAGAACGGCCTCATTCAGGCAAAGCAGTTTTTGGAGACTGCCGGAATTACCGGCATTGTTCTTACAAAGCTTGACGGTACGGCCAAGGGAGGAATCGTCTTTGCAATATCCAACGAGCTCAAGCTCCCTGTCAAGTACGTCGGTGTGGGCGAGGGGATAGACGATCTCATCCCGTTTGATCCCAAGGACTTTGTGGAGGCACTGTTTAAGTAATGAAGCTCATACTTGCAAGCAATAACGCAAAAAAACTGAAGGAACTCAAGGCGATACTGTCCGATATGGACGTTGAGATACTCTCGCAGCGCGAGGCAGGCTGCAACTTCGAGGTCGACGAGACGGGCACGACCTTTGCCGAGAACGCGTATCTCAAGGCAAAAGCGGTCTTTGACGCTACCGGCGAGGCTACGGTCGCCGACGATTCGGGGCTCATGGTCGATGCTTTGAACGGCGAGCCCGGCGTGTACTCGGCTCGCTATGCCCCCGGCGGCCACGACGCGAGCGATAAGGAAAAGTATATGTTTCTTTTGTCAAAGCTCGAGGGCGTGACCGATCGCAAGGCAAAATTCGTGTCCAGCATATGCTGCCTGCTACCCGGCGGAGCGGAGATACGCACCGAGGGCGAATGCCCGGGGCAGATACTAACCGAACCCCACGGCGAGGGCGGCTTCGGCTACGATCCCGTGTTCATGCCCGACGGATACAATGACAGCATGGCGGTGCTCGGCACCGAGCTTAAAAACAGGATATCACACAGAGCGCGAGCGCTCGCAAAATTTAAAATGGAACTGAGGAAGATAAATGTCACTGACAAGTAAGCAGAGAGCCCAGCTGAGAGGTCTTGCAATGACCGAGGATACGATAATCCAGATCGGCAAGGGCGGAATAACGGAAAATACGATAGCGCAGGTCAAAGACGCGCTCAAGGCACGCGAGCTCATAAAGGGCAGAGTACTGGAAAACAGCCTGCTTACGGCGCGCGAGGCGGCAGACGCGCTGGCCGAGGCCTGCGCTGCCGACACCGTGCAGACGATAGGAAGTAAATTTGTGCTGTATAAACGCAACGATAAAGAGCCTAAAATAGCTCTTGTGAAAGATAAGAAGAAATGAAAATCGTAATTTACGGCGGAAGCTTCAACCCGCCGCACTGCGGCCACGTTGAGGCGGCGTTTGCCGTGTCCGAGTGCTTAAAGCCCGATAAAATGCTCATCATTCCGGCGAGCATACCTCCGCATAAGGAGCTTGCCGACGGAAGTCCGGACGCTCTCGAACGCCTTGAACTCACGAGGCTCGCCTTTGCCGATATCCCGAACGCCGAGGTGTCGGACATGGAGATACTGCGCGAGGGCAAAAGCTACTCGGCAGATACCCTTGAGGAGCTGATGAGGCTTTATCCGGGAGCCGAATTTACCTTTGTCATGGGAAGCGACATGCTTCTGAGCTTTGAAGAGTGGTACAGATTCCGTTTCCTGCTTGAGAATATGACGCTGGGCGTGTTCTGCCGCAACGAGGGCGAGGATGCGCAAGTCATCGAGCATGCCGATTATCTCAAGCGGCAGTACGGAGCAAAGTGCGTGTTTATAAACCACGAGCCCAAGCCTATGGCCTCTTCGGATATACGCGATATGCTGCCGAGAAGGCGAGGCGCGTCATATCTGCCGGAGACGGTTTATTCGCGCATCATCAAAAACGGAGACTACGACGCAAAGCCGGAGCTATACTGGCTGCGCGAAAAGGCATATGCAATGCTCGCTCCCAAGCGCGTGGCACATGTCATCGGCTGCGAGGCCGAGGCGGTGACGCTCGCAAACCGCTGGGGGGAGGACCCTGAAAATGCGGCAGAGGCCGGAATTCTGCATGATATTACAAAAAAACTTGTGTTATCCGACCAATTGATATTGTGCAGGAAGTATGATATCATAAACGACACCGCCGAAGAAGAAAATGTCAAGCTTCTGCACGCGAAGACCGGTGCGGCCCTGGCGAGAGACCTTTTTAATATAAGCGACGAGGTATATGACGCTATCCGCTGGCACACGACGGGCAAACCCGATATGACGCTTCTCGAAAAGATCATATACATGGCCGATTACATCGAGCCGAACCGTGATTTTGATGGTGTGGACGAGCTGAGAAAGCTCGCATATGAGAATCTTGACGAGGCGATGGCGCAGGGACTCAAAATGAGTCTTGAAGATATAAAAAGCTACGGGCAGGAGCCGTATTACGCAACTGCCGACGCGTATAAATGGTATGCCGAGCATACCTCGAGTCAGCAATAACGGCAGAGGTGCCGACAGAGAAGGGAAAATGATATGCAGCTATTCGGAGGCAAAAAAAGCGGCAGACATGCAGGCAGCGGCAGCAATAACGGCAGCAGCCGCAGGACCGAAAGATACGACGAGTATGATTACGCCGACTATGCCGAGGCAAAATCCGTACAGTCAGATAATACGGCAGGCGGCAAAAAAAAGAAAAAGAAGGGCAAGGCAGGCAAGGTCATCCTTATAATTCTGCTGTGTCTCGTGGTACTCCTCGCGGCGGCCTATGTGTATGTTGAGTATTTCATGGACGCGCCCGACAGCAATAAGGACGGCATAAATAACAGCGACGAGCCGCCCGTAAACACGGTCGACGGCAGAAAGCCGGGCGTATATACGATACTTGTCGCGGGCGTTGATGTTGTCAGCAATAATACCGACACTATAATGATCGGCCGGCTCGACACTGTAAATCACACTCTAAACGTCGTGAGCATTCCGCGTGATACGCTCACGAATATAAAGCACGAGGTCAAAAAAGCAAATTCGGCTTATCACTATGCCGAGTATTATTCAAAGATCGAAAGCAGCTCATACTATGGCTGCGACCCGATAGAGAAAATGCGCGAGGAGCTTATTAAATCCTTCCTCGGCTTTGACGTTGACGGATATATCCTCGTCAACATGGAGGCTGCCGAAAAGGTCGTCGATTCTATCGGCGGAGTGCAATTCGACGTTCCTCCCGGAATGAATTACGATGACCCGACGCAGGATCTTCACATTCATATACCCGAGGGCCGGCAGACTCTGAACGGCGAGCAGTTTGTTCAGCTCATGCGCTTCAGAAGCGGCTATGCCGGCGGCGATATTCAGCGTATCGAAATGCAGCACGAGCTCCTCATGGCCGTTGCAAGCCAGATGATAAGCCTAAAAAATATCCCGAACCTCAGCGAGGTCATAAGCATAGTAAGCGAGAACATGCAGACGAGCCTCAGCACCGAGAATATGCTCTATTATGCCAAGGAGTTTTTGAAGCTTGACAGCGAGAACATAAAGTTCTACACTATGCCCGGCGATACAGGCGGCAGCGTGTTCGGCTCAAGCTATGTTTTCTGCGATATTGATGCATGGCTCAAGATGGTCAATGACTGCCTCAATCCCTGGGAGGCTCAGGTCACAACACAGAACGTGAACATCGTTACCTATAAAAACGGCAATTTCTATTCAACCACCGGCGAGCTTGCGGGAGGAGTTTCCTCGTTCCTTAATTACAGCTCCTCAAGCTCAATGGGCTCGGCCAATGTTTATACCTATGAAGGCGATACGAGTCAATCCAATTCAGACAGTGAGGACGACAGCGAATGATGACACCCAACGAGGTCGTTAAGATAGCCGCCAAGGCGCTTAACGACAAAAAAGGCAAGGATATAAAAGTCCTTAAAACCGATAAGCTCACATCCCTGTGCGACTATTTCATAATCTGCACAGGTACATCTTCCACGCATATAAAAACTCTTACAGACGAGATCGACAAGGCAATGAGCGAGGCCGGCGAGCCTCCCATCCGTCGCGAGGGCTATCGCAGCGGAAGCTGGGTGCTTCTCGATTTCGGCTGCGTCGTGGCGCATGTGTTCACCGAGGAAGCCCGTGACTTCTATAATCTTGAGCATCTGTGGTCAGACGCCGAGGAGATCGAGCTCTCATCCCTTATAGGCCCCTGCTAAGGGGCGTTCGGACAAAAATATAAAACTATAAGGGAGTAATTTTAAAATGAAATACGATTTTGCAGCAATTGAAAAGAAATGGCAGAAAATATGGGAAGAGACCAAGCCCTACGCGGCCATAACCGGCGACACCACACGCCCCAAATTTTACGGTCTTATCGAGTTCCCGTATCCCTCCGGACAGGGACTGCACGTCGGCCATCCCAGACCCTTCACCGCGCTTGACATAGTTTGCCGCAAGAAGAGAATGGACGGCTACAATGTCCTTTATCCCATAGGCTTTGACGCCTTCGGTCTGCCGACGGAAAACTACGCCATAAAGACACACATCCATCCGGCAAAGGTCACCGCCGATAACATAAAGACCTTCACCTCGCAGCTGAAAATGCTCGGCTACGGCTTTGACTGGGACAGAGTTATAGACACGACCGATCCGCAGTATTACAAGTGGACTCAGTGGATATTCCTTCAGATGTACAAGCACGGCCTTGCATACAAGACCACCATGCCCGTCAACTGGTGCACCTCCTGCAAGTGTGTTCTCGCAAACGAAGAGGTCGTCGACGGTGTGTGCGAGCGCTGCGGCAGCGAGGTCGTCCGCAAGGAAAAGAGCCAGTGGATGCTGCGCATAACCAAGTACGCTCAGCGCCTTATCGACGATCTTGACGATGTCGATTACATCGAGCGCGTAAAGATCCAGCAGCGCAACTGGATCGGCCGCTCCACCGGCGCTGAGGTTACCTTCAAGACCAATATCGGCGGCGAGGTCACCGTTTACACCACCCGTGCCGATACTCTGTTTGGCACCACTTACATGGTCATTTCTCCCGAGCATCCGATGCTCGAGGAGTGGAAGGACAAGATAAATAACTGGGACGAGGTCGCGGCCTATCAGAAGGAAGCGGCGAGAAAGTCCGATTTCGAGCGCGGCGAGCTCAACAAGGAAAAGACCGGCGTTCGCCTCGACGGTATCGAGGTTGAAAACCCGGTAACTCATAAGATGCTCCCGATGTTTGTCTCCGACTATGTCCTCATGGGCTACGGTACCGGCATCGTCATGGGCGTTCCGGGTCACGATCAGCGCGACTGGGAGTTTGCAACCAAGTTCGGTCTGCCTATAGTCGAGGTCGTCGCCGGCGGCGATATCACCAAGGAGGCCTTCGTCGCAAAGGACGACAGCGCCGTCATGGTAAACTCCGGCTTCCTCAACGGCATGACAGTCAAGGAAGCTATCCCCGCAATGAAGAAATACGTCGTCGAGCAGGGAATAGGCAAGGAAAAGGTCAACTACAAGCTGCGCGACTGGGTGTTCTCACGCCAGCGCTACTGGGGCGAGCCGATCCCGATGGTAAACTGCCCGAAGTGCGGCTGGGTGCCCGTTCCCGAGGAGGAGCTCCCGCTGCTCCTGCCCGATGTTGAAAACTATGAGCCTACCGATAACGGCGAATCTCCCATCGCAAAGATGCGCGACTGGGTCGAGACGACCTGCCCGAAGTGCGGCGGCAAAGCCGAGCGCGAGACCGATACGATGCCCAACTGGGCGGGCTCAAGCTGGTACTGGCTGCGCTATATGGATCCGCACAACGATAAGGCGGCCGTTTCCAAGGAAGCGGTCGATTACTGGGGCCCTGTCGACTGGTATAACGGCGGTATGGAGCACACCACGCTGCACCTGCTCTACTCCCGCTTCTGGCATAAGTTCCTGTACGATATCGGCGTTGTTCCGACCAAGGAGCCCTATGCTAAACGCACGAGCCACGGCATGATCCTCGGCGAGGGCGGCGAGAAGATGAGTAAATCCCGCGGCAACGTCGTCAATCCCAACGATATCGTCAACCAGTACGGCGCGGACACGCTGCGCATGCACATCATGTTCATCGGTGACTTTGAGAAGGCCGTTTCCTGGTCAAACGAGGCCGTCAAGGGCTCGAAGCGTTTCCTCGACCGCTGCTGGAATCTCATGGAGCTGGCAAAGGACGACGAAAACTACTCGGCAAAGAACGAGGCCATCATCCACAAGACGATCAAGAAAGTCGGCGCGGACATCTATGATCTCAAGATGAACACCGCTATCGCGGCTCTCATGACCATGGTCAACGAGTTCTACGCAAACGGCTGCACAAAGGGCGAGGTCAAGACCCTCATCCTCATGCTCAGCCCCTTCGCACCGCATATCGCGGAGGAAATGTGGGAGCTCATGGGCTATGCCGCGAAAGAGGGCAAGATGGCCATGCAGATGCGCTGGCCGGAGTACGACGAGGCCAAGACCGTTGATGCCACCCGCGAGATGGCGGTTCAGGTAAACGGCAAGCTCAAGACCACCATCACCGTTCCGTCCGATTCCGACGACAGCGTCATTGTAGAGGCTGCCTGCGCCGACGAAAAGGTCAAGCGTCTGATGGAGGATAAGAAGCTCGTTAAGACTATAGTCGTAAAGAATAAACTTATCAATCTTATCATAAAGTAAAGGTTGACATTGTGCCCCAATGTGAGTATAATATCATACGTTAAGCCATGAATTTGGCCCTTAAAGCGTCGAAAGGCGTATATGGAGGGAGTGAAATAAATGTCTGAAGTCTATGTCAAGGAGAACGAATCTCTGGACAATGCTCTTAAAAGATTTAAGCGCAGCTGTGCCAAGGCTGGTGTACTGGCCGACCTGAGAAAGAAGGAGTACTACCAGAGTCCCAGCGTCAAGCGCCGTAAAAAGAGCGAGGCAGCACGCAAGAACAAGAATAAGCGTTACTACTAATAGCGCAAGTAAAATTCCGCATCGAAAGATGCGGAATTTTTTTATGCTCATAGTGCTTTTATAAAACAGCCCTCAGCGCGATGGCTGCATGGATAGTCTGCGAGGCTTTTGCCGCGATAGGCTTTAAAAATGACCTCGTGTCTGTCATCGGCCTTGTCACATTTGCCGCGCAAATGTCCTGGTATATACTCTGCGCCCTCGCCGGAGCGTGGGCGACGCACGCGGTGATTTGCGTTCTGAAGCGACCGAAAACGAATAGGGGACATCAGCACTCAGCAGGATGTGCCTCCCTTTACTGAACCACAGAAGGGCTTTACCGTCCAAGAAAACTATTACAGCACAAAGCTTTATTCCGACTGTGCAAGCGAGCGCGTGGTGCGGCTGTTTGTAAACGTGTGGGACTATCCGGTATTGCAGGAGGGTACGCTCAATAACGGCGCAGGCTATAAGCTGTCCGAAAACGACGGCCAGCATCTGATAGTTTGACGTGGACTGAACGTGATCGAGGCCGATTACTCCGGTGAGGAAAGCCTTGCTGAGCATTTGGAGCTTTACGCGAGCGCCATCGCCTGAAATGGGAATCGTAATGAAAATAACAGCATGCCCGTTCTGCGGCGGCGCGGCGGAGAGCGGCTATATCCATTCCTCGCGCCAGATAATTTGGAGCGGCGAAAAGAAAGAAGGATTCTTTCTCGCCGGTGACGGAGATGTCAAGGTAACAAAGGGCGTTCTGAAACCGGGTATTGCCGAGAGCTTTGTCTGCCCCAAGTGCAAAATGATATTTACGCCTATCGAATAGACAAAAACCCACCTTGCGCTAAAAAACGCAGGGTGGGTGATTTTTATATCTCGCCGAGCACGGCGCAGACGGCGTCAAAGGCCTTCTGCGCGGCAAAGGCCACGTTTTTTTCAAAGCTGCCGAGACCTGATTCATCCTCGGTGTCCGATATCGCGCGCACGCAGTTAAACGGAATGTTCATAGCCCGGCACACATGAGCGGCCGCCGCGGTCTCCATGTCGCAGCAAATTGGGTCAAAGCGCTCAATTATGTTCTCGCGCCCGTCGCTTTCAATGAACACGTCGCCCGTGACGGTGCGCCCGCATAGCATGCCGAGGGCGCGGCCTGTATCGACAACATTTTTTTCGCACAAAAAGTCGGGATCGATGCCGCTTGGATGGTATTGTGTGATAAGCTCAGGCGTGAGGTCATGATAGACGCAGTCCGTTATCATGACGCAGTCGCCTATGTGAACGCCGCGCTTTATCGCTCCTGCAACGCCGGACATGATGACTCTGTCAGCACCGCAGTCGCGTATAAGCGCTCCCGCGCCGAGGGCGGCGTTTACCTTGCCGATGCCGCAGAACACAGCGGAGACCTCGTGGCCGCACAAAACGCCGTCGACTCGCTGCATGCCGTGCAGCATGCTAACCCTGCCGCCGAGCGCAGATTTATACGGCTCAAATTCCGGCGCACATGCGCAAAGTATACCTATCTTCATTCCTCGACCTCCCACGGAAGCTCCACGACGGCGTAGTCGTGCCCAACCTCGGGGAGGAACTTCTCTATAATGTTGGCGGTCTTGATTTTAAGCGTCGAGGTGTTTATGCACGGATGGCAGCCGAGGTATTCATCCTTCAGAAGGTCTGAGTCAATGACAAGATGCACCTTACCCTTATCGTTCATAAGCCCCAAAACGCTCACGGAGCCCGGAGTTATATCCAGAAGCTCATGCATGTGCTCGGGCGATGCAAACGACAGGCGCGCCGTGCCTATCTGCTTTGAAAGAAGCTTTGTCTTGAACGGCTTGTCGCCCGGCATGAGCAGAAGATAAAACTCCGTCTGCTGCCGATTTGTCAGAAATAGATTTTTGCATATCTCCGCGCCGAGCGTTTTCTCGATCTCGTGGCAGGCCTCGATCGTGTCGGCGTGCTCGTGATCGACGCGGCTGTAGCTTATTCCGAGCCTGTCGAGCATATCATAGCAGCGCTGCTCCTTGAGCAGGCGCTCTGAACAGTTTTCGGGTCTGCCCTCGTAAAGTGTTGATGTTTCCATTGCTTTTACCTCTTGTTTGACGGCAGCCAGATGCGGTTAGCCTCGGCCGCCTTTATGAGCTCATCACGGAAGTCCGGGTGAGCAATGCTTATAAGCGCATCTGCGCGCTCCCAGGTCGTGAGCCCCGCGAGGTTCACAACGCCGTACTCAGTAGCAACGTAGTAGGCAAGCGAGCGCGGTGTGGTTATTATATCGCCCGAAAAAGCCGGAACTATGCGGCTGTGCATAACGCCGTTTTTGTCGGTATGCGTGCTGCTCATGCAGATAAAGGCCTTGCCGCCGCGCGACATCTGCGCACCGCACACGAAGTCGAGCTGTCCGCCCGTGCCGCTTATCTGGCGCGTTCCGGAGCTTTCGGAGCTTATCTGCCCGTAAAGATCCGCGCCTATGCAGGCGTTTATGGACACCATATTGTCGTTTTGCGCTATCACATACGGATCGTTGACATACGAAAGGGGATAGCCTATATAGTCGGGATTGTCATTGAGCCAGTCGTTAAACTCATGGCTGCCTATGGCAAGACCAAGTACGCCCTTGCCGGGGAGCAGCGTCTTTTTCGAATTTGTCAGCTTACCGGCCTTGAACATGGCAAGATACCCGTCCGAACACAGCTCCGTGTGCATGCCGAGATCTTTCAGGTCGCTGTCGGCAATTAGCTCGCCGAGGGCATTTGGCATCCCGCCTATGCCGAGCTGAACGCAAGAGCCGTTTTCGATGTATGGCAGCAGAAGATTCGCTATCTTCACGTCAGTCTCGGTCGGAGCGGGGTTAGGCATCTCAAAAAGCGGTGGATCGCCGGTCTCGACTATGTGATCGACCTCGGATATATGTATCCTTGCGTCCTCGCTGCCCTTGATGCGTGGGATGTTGCGGTTTATTTCGACGATGACTGTCCGTGAGTTATCCGCAATGCATTTTGACATGCCCAGCGAGGGGCCGAAATAGAAATAGCCCTCATCGTCCATGCCGGACACCGTGACCATGCACACGTCCGAGGTGAGAAAATTCTTATAGTACCATGCGAGATTTCTGAACACCATGGGCTCAAAGAAGGCTCTGCCCTTATCGCACATTTTGCGCTCGTAGCCCGAGCAGTGCCAGGTGTTATAAACAAAATGCTCCATTTCGGGATCGCACTCAATGACCTGCACAGGCCCGAATATCAGATCTCCGCGTATCTTCACGCCTTTTAGCTCGTCCCTGCGTTTTGCCAACGCTGCGTCGCATAGGACCGGAAATCCCAAATTCGAGGTATACTCCACCCAGTCGCCGCTTTTCACGCACTTGACGGCATCGTCGGCATCGGTGAGTTTTGCTTTATATTCGCTTAAAAAGCCCATGACAGACCTCCTGATCGTAATGTTATAATTATCGCACATTTTGCCCGTCTGCGCAACTTGTAAAAAAGGCTGCAAGGGTATATAATTATTCAGAATTTCTGCATTTTACGAGGATAGATATGAAACTTTGCGGCACAGAAGAATTGGATATCGTAAAAACCTTTGAATGCGGTCAATGCTTTCGGTGGAACTGCGGCGAGGACGGCATATACCGCGGCGTTGTGGGCGGTTATTACGCCGAGGTCTCGGTGAAGGATGATGAAGTTTACATAACATCAGACGCACCCGAGGATATGTGGCCGAGGTATTTCGACCTCGGCACGGATTATGCCGAGATAAGCCGCGCATTTACTGGAGAATACCTCTCGGAATGTGTCCGGTACGGCAGCGGCATACGCATCCTGCGGCAAGACAGCTGGGAGGCGCTGTGCTCGTTTATCATATCCCAGTGCAATAACATAAGCCGCATAAAGGGCATAGTCGAGCGCCTGTGTGCTTCCTTCGGCGATGAGATAAAGGTCGGAGATAGTATATATTATTCGTTCCCGAGCGCCGAGAGGCTGGCCGCGCTGGAGCCCGATGATCTTGCCGGTATACGATCGGGCTACAGAGCAGAGTACATGATCTGTGCCGCCCGTTCCGTAGTAAACGGCGATATAGACCTTGAAGAGCTTAAAAAGTGTGACTACAGGCAGGCGATAAAGGCTCTGCGCACGGTGCGCGGTGTCGGCGAAAAGGTCGCAAACTGCGTCGTGCTGTTCGGCCTGTGGCATATGGAGGCGTTCCCCATAGATGTTTGGATGAAGCGCGCTCTGAAGGAAAATTTTCCGCCGGATTTCGACCCGGAGTCGCTCGGACATTACGCGGGGCTTGCCCAGCAATATATTTTCTACTACGCAAGGAGCAGGGGTAAGGAAAAATGAAGTACAAGCTGCTTGCCGCCGATATGGATTCGACGGCTCTGAATTCAAAAAAGGAGCTCACGCCCAATACGGTTGCCGCCATGGAAAAGGCTATAGAGCAGGGAAAGATAATTGCGTTCTCAACGGGGCGCAGCATAAGCCTCGTGCAGCCGTATATAGATCAGGTGCGCGGTATGCGCTACGCCGTGACGGGTGCGGGAGCATCGGTCATAGATACATACACGGGAAAGAAAATAAGCTACGAGACGATAGACCCCGAAACGGTCAAATATATTGCCGCACGCGCCGCCGGCTATGTTATGCCTATATTCTTTATCGACGATAAGACCTACAGCAGCGCGTGGTGCGTTGATAACTGCGCCGATTTCGGACTTGGCGCGTATGAGCCGATATACAGGCAGGGGATGAATCTCGTCGACGATGTGTTTGCCATGTTCATGGCAGATCCCAAACCCGTAGAAAAACTCAATCTGTTCTTCGCGCAGGACGGAGAGGCCGATGCCGTGTACGAGCAGATAAAGAACCTGCCAGTGAGCTTCACATGTCATTCCCCGCATTGCCTCGAGATAAACGCGAGCGGCGTGAGCAAGGCAAAAGGTCTGCGTGCGCTGTGCGCCGCGCTCGGTATCGACATGTCCGAGTGCATAGCGATAGGCGACGCGCAAAACGACGAGGAGATGCTCAAGGCAGCAGGGCTAAAGGTCGCCATGGAAAATGGAAGCAAAGCCGTAAAGGCTCTTGCCGACGTCGTTGCGCCCGACTGCGACAGCGACGGTGTCGCGGCGATAATTGAACAATATTTGCTTGATTAGACACGGTAATTATAGTATAATAAACTGATTAGGACTCGACTTTGGAGTGTGCACTATGGACGAAAAAATAATGCAGCTGAAAAAATGGATAGACGACAGTGACAACGTCGTGTTCTTCGGCGGAGCGGGCGTTTCGACGGAGAGCGGTATACCTGATTTCCGCAGTGTCGACGGCCTGTACAATCAAAAGTGGAAGTATCCTCCCGAGACGATATTGAGCCACTCGTTTTTTGTCCGCTATCCCGAGGAGTATTACCGTTTTCACAGGGAAAAGCTCGTTATCGACGGCGTAAAACCGAACGCTGCGCATTTGAAGCTCGCCGAGCTTGAGCAGAAGGGCAAGCTGCGCGCGGTGGTCACTCAGAATATTGACGGTCTGCATCAGGCGGCCGGCAGCAAAAAGGTTCTTGAGCTGCACGGCAGCATATTGCGAAGCTATTGCTCTGTGTGCGGTAGGCCCTATCCTGCGGATAAGATGAACCATGGTGAAGGCGTTCCGCGCTGCACCTGCGGTGGAGTTATCCGCCCGGATATTGTGCTTTATGAAGAACCGCTGGACGAAAAGGTCGTCACCGAGGCTGTCCGCGTCATATCCGAGGCGGAGGTGCTCATAATCGGCGGAACGAGCCTGAATGTTTATCCTGCGGCGGGACTTATAAACTATTACCGTGGAAATAAGCTCGCCCTCGTCAATCTCAGCAGTACTCCGTATGATGATGAAGCGGATCTTGTTATAAACGAAAAGATCGGAAAGGTGTTCAGTCAACTTTGAGTAGAATAGATGTTTTGGGCGTCGGATTCGATGATCTGACGCGAGAAGATGCAATAGATATGTGCAAAAAGCTCATTGACGAGCATCGCAGTGCATATATGGTCACGCCAAATCCCGAGATAGTCATGGCGGCCTGGGATCATCCCGAGCTGCATGATGCGATATGCACGGCGGATGTCGTCGTACCGGACGGCATCGGAGTCGTAAAAGCGGCGAAGATCATCGGGACTCCGCTTAAAGAGCGCCTGCCCGGCATTGAGATAGGCGAGGCAATCTTAAAATACGCGGCAGAGAGCGGAAAAAGCGTTTTTCTGCTCGGCGCAAAGCCCGGTGTGGCAGATGCTGCCGCCGAAAAAATGCGGGGTATGTTCCCCGGTCTCAATGTCTGCGGCACAAACGACGGATATTTCAAAGAGGACGGCCCTGTCGTTGAGAAAATCAACGCCGTAAAGCCCGATTTTCTCATGGTCTGCCTCGGAGCGCCCAAGCAGGAGCTTTGGATGGCGCAGAACGCGCCGAAGCTCGATGTCGGCCTTATGGCCGGTCTCGGCGGCTCGCTGGATGTGTTCGCCGGAACTGTGATGCGCGCGCCGAAGGCGTGGCAGAAGATGAACGCCGAGTGGCTGTATCGCTGCATAAAGGAACCGTGGCGCTTTAAGCGCATTGCCCGCCTTCCGCTTTTCATAATCAAGGCGTGGATAAAACGGATAAGGAAGTTGTTCAATGGAAAAGGGTAAGCTCATCGTATTTGAGGGCATCGACGGAAGCGGCAAATCCGCCCATTACAGGCGTGTGTGCGCCCGCCTCGAGGCCGAGGGGATAAATTATCACCATATCGTATTCCCACGCTATGATAATGACAGCAGTGCATTGATAAGAATGTACCTCGGCGGCGATTTCGGCTCGAATCCGAACGATGTAAACGCCTATGCGGCCTCAACCTTTTATGCTGTCGACCGTTTCGCGGCCTACAGGACAGACTGGGGCAGCGCATATAAGTCCGGCGGATTTATCCTTTCGGACAGATATACGACCTCGAACGCCGTCCATCAGGGCGCAAAGCTTCCGAATGAGGAGCTGCCCGGCTTTTTCGAATGGCTGTATGATTTTGAATATGTAAAGCTTGGACTGCCCAGGCCTGACCTTGTCATCTACCTCGACGTCGATGTCGAGACCTCGCTTAAACGCATGAAGCACCGTCAGGAGAAAACGCACACTTCGGCGGATATTCATGAAAAGGATATTGAGTATCTTGAAAATTGTCTGCGGGTCGCAGACAAGGCAGCCGATCACTACGGCTGGACGCGCATCCCGTTTATGAAAAACGGAGTTGAGCGCGAAATTGACGAAAAGCATGAAGAGATATACTCTATCATCAAGTCCGCTCTGTGAGCAGAAGCGTAAAATACGCAGTCAAAAACTCGGGCAAATAGAAGAACTTACGGAGCAATATATCCGCGAAAGCGATGAGACGATATTCAATAAGCTTCTCGGCCTCGATGAGCTCACTAAGGCCGATACGGTGTTTTTATATCACAGCGTCGGACGCGAGGTATCGACAGTGAAGCTCATTGAGAGTATGCTAAAAAGCGGAAAACATGTTTCGCTCCCGGTGAGCGGAGAAAACGGCACTATGGAGTTTTACCCGTTCGGCAGCTTATCCGAGCTGTCGCCCGGAAAATTCGGTATCCCCGAGCCGCCTGCGACGCGGCCCGTAAGACCGAAAGCGGACGACGTTATAATCGTTCCGGCGCTGTGCTGCGATAAGCGCGGTCATCGGCTCGGCCATGGGGCGGGGTATTACGACCGCTATCTTGCCATGAATAAGTGCTTCAGCATATGCCTTTGCAGAAAGGCACTGCTTGAGGACAGACTTCCGACCGAGGATACCGATATCGCGGTATCGCTCGTTTTAACGGACTGAAAATTTAAAAGGGCTCTTTTCAGAGCCCCTTGCATCCTCAGCAGCCGCAGCCGCAGTCGTTGCTGCCGCAGCCGTTGTTGCAGACGCAGCCACCGCCGCAATTGCCGCAGCCGAAGAAGAGAATTATCAGTATGAGAATTATCCAGATGCAGCTGTTGTTATTGTTGCAGAACATATATATTACCTTTCCCCGCGCTTAAAATTCCGCAGTTCGGCCCGGCGCGGCGGACACACGACACGAAGATTATCATGCGCTTAGCGCAGCACTCGCTGCGTCTGCTGTATATTATGCCGTAACGGCAAATCAGGTTACAACCGGCAAAGGAGACATCTATGGCTGATAAGAAAACAGATTTTGACGAGCTCTTCGGGAAGAAAGAACCCGACAGGAAGCCGAAGAAAACTGCGGCGGCTCCCGCGCAGAGGAAAGCGCCGCCTCAGGCAAGACCGAGCGCGGCGGCAGCCGCAAAGAAGGAAAACAAAAGCGGTCTGGCCGGCGGAGCGCTGTACTTTTTGTTTGTAATAAGCGTCAGCATCATTTTGGCCTGCCTTGCGTGGGCGGCGGCGACGGATGTTTTGGGCTTTAAATCCTCGGACACCGTTGCGCAGATCACCCTCGATAAGGACAGCTTCACCTATAAAGAGGTCGAGGTCAAGGATGATGACGGCAACACAAAAACAAAGAAGGTGCATTATGCCGATATGAGCTATGTTGCCGATCAGCTCAAGGATAACGGTATAATCAAGTATAAATGGCTCTTTAAGCTCTTCGGCTCGGTATATAACGCCGACGAGAAGATAGACCCCGGTACGTATGAGCTCAAGGCGATCTACGATTACAAGGCGCTGGTCAAGAAAATGACCTCCGGCTCTGCCGCCATGGTCACAAAGAAGATAACCTTCCCCGAGGGCTACACCATGCGCCAGATATTCAAAAAGCTCGATGCAGAGGGCGTTTGCGATTACGACGAGCTCATGGACGCCGCCGCGAACTCAACATTTAACTACTCCTTCCTTGAGGGAACGGAGAAGGGCGACGCGAGCAGGCTCGAAGGCTTCCTGTTCCCGGATACCTATGAGTTCTACGAGGGCATGCCCGCCGCAACGGCTATAAACAAGCTGCTCGAGGTGTTCCATTATAAGATAACGGCCGAAATGCTCGAGTGGCAGGAGGAAAGCGGCTACACCATGCGCGAGATCGTGACCATTGCTTCCATGATCGAAAAGGAAGCGGCAAACGATACCGAGCAGTACACCATCGCATCGGTCATCTACAACAGACTCAAAAAGGATTGGCCTTTGCAGATAGACTCGACGACGCTTTATGAATACCCTGACCATGAGGGCGCTCCGACGGCCGAGATGCTGGCGAAGGACAGCCCGTATAATACCCGTATCAGCAAGGGTCTTCCGCCGTCTCCGATATGCAGCCCGGGCATAACGTCCATAAGGGCGGCATTGCAGCCGAGCAGCACGAACTACATGTACTATGCGCTGAATACAGCCACCGGTCAGCATGAATTCTTCACGAGCGCGGATGCGTTCAACGCCTTTGTCGCAACTCAGAATTATGAGCGATAAGCAAGTAGAACTTCTCGCTCCGGCCGGGGATATGGAGCGCCTGCGTATGGCGCTCCACTACGGCGCGGATGCCGTTTATCTTGCCGGTAAGCGCTTCGGAATGCGAGCCTCGGCGGGAAACTTTTCGATGGAAGAGCTCGCCGAGGCCTGCGAAATGGCGCACGGTAAGGGCGCTGCGGTCCATTTAACGTGCAATACTCTGCCGCGCGAGGATGAGCTGAAGGCTCTGCCCGACTTCCTACGTGAAGCTGAAAATGCCGGAGTCGACGCGTTTATAATAGCCGACCTCGGCGTTATGAAGGCTGCCGAAAAATACGCGCCCGACGTGCAGAGGCATGTCAGCACCCAGCTCGGCGTCATAAACAGCGCAACGGCGCGCGTTCTGTACGATATGGGGGCAAGCCGCGTCGTGCTCGCGCGCGAAACGCCGATGCGCGATATATACGAGATACGAGCCAATACGCCCAAGGAGCTTGAGATAGAGGCCTTTGTCCACGGCGCGATGTGTGTATCATTTTCCGGGCGCTGTCTGCTGTCGAACTATCTGACGGGACGCGACGCAAACCGCGGCGCATGCGCTCAGCCCTGCCGCTGGAAATACCGCCTTGTCGAGGAAAAGCGCCCCGGCGAATATTTCGATATCACAGAGGATAATGGCACATACATCATGAACTCGCGCGATATGTGCATGATAGATCACATACCCGAGCTCATTGACGCGGGCGTTACGAGCTTCAAGATAGAGGGCAGAATGAAATCCGCATACTACGCGGCCGCCGTCACAAACGCATACCGCCACGCGATAGACTGTGCGCTCAAAGGGGAGGAGCTTCCCCAAATCTGGCGCGATGAGGTCGATAAACTCAGCCACCGCCCGTATTGCACAGGCTTTTACTACGGTGATCCCGGCCAGCACTATTCGGAGACAAGCTATTATTCCGATGCAGAGGTCTGCGCCGTCGTTGAGCAGTGCAACGATGAGGGAAACGCCGTTTTGACGCAGCGAAACCGCTTCTGCCTCGGCGATGAGGTCGAGCTCATGACAAACGATCACGAGCCTATCCCGTTTACGGTCGAATATATGGAAAACGCGGACGGCGAGGCAATTGAAGCAACGCCGCACGCGATGATGACGATAAAAATGAAGCTGCCGATACCGTGCAGCCGCCTGTCGATACTCAGACGCATAAAGAAAACATAGTGAAGAGGAGAAGATATATGAAAGCATACGGAGTAAACGAATTAAGAGAAATGTTCCTGAGCTTTTTCGAGAGCAAGGGTCACCTGAGACTGCCCAGCTTTTCGCTGGTTCCGCAGAATGATAAATCCATCCTGCTCATAAACGCGGGCATGACTCCTATGAAGCCCTGGTTCAAAGGCGAGCAGATACCGCCGCGCAAGCGCGTGTGCACCTGCCAGAAGTGCATTCGCACCGGCGATATCGACAATGTCGGTCATACCGCGCGCCACGGCACCTATTTTGAGATGCTCGGCAACTTCTCCTTCGGCGATTACTTTAAGCACGAGGCCATCGCGTGGAGCTGGGAATTCCTCACGAGCGAGGAATGGGTCGGTCTTGATCCGAACAGACTTTACCCCTCAGTGTACCTCGATGACGACGAGGCGTGGAACATCTGGCACGACGAGATAGGCATACCCGCCGAGAAGATATTCCGCTTCGGCAAGGAGGATAACTTCTGGGAGCACGGCGCGGGTCCCTGCGGCCCCTGCTCGGAGATATACTATGACCGCGGCGAGGAATACGGCTGCGGCAAGCCCGACTGCACCGTCGGCTGCGACTGCGACCGTTATATCGAGGTTTGGAACAATGTTTTCTCGCAGTTTGATAACGACGGACACGGAAATTACACCGAGCTTGCGCAGAAGAATATTGATACCGGCATGGGTCTTGAGCGCCTCGCAGTCGTCTGCCAGGGCGTAAACTCTCTGTTTGATGTCGATACCGTAATGAACATCACGCACAAGGTCTCCGAGATCACCGGCGCTCATTACGGCGAGAGCGAAAAGCGCGACGTATCCCTGCGCGTCATCACTGACCACATCCGCAGCGCGACATTCATGATCTGCGACGGAATACTTCCCTCGAACGAAGGCCGCGGCTATGTTCTGCGCAGACTTTTGAGAAGAGCCGCCCGCCACGGCAAGCTCCTCGGCGTAAACGAGCCCTTCCTTTACAGCATAATCGACACCGTTATCCACGAAAACGAGTGTCAGTACCCGGAGCTTCGCGAAAAGCAGCAGTATATAACCCGCGTCGTTAAAAGCGAGGAGGACAGCTTCGCAAAGACCATCGACGCAGGCATGCAGATATATAACAGCCTGCTCGAGGAGCATAAGGCAAAGGGCGAGACAGTGTTCTCCGGCGCCGACGCATTTAAGCTTTACGATACCTACGGTTTCCCCGTGGACATGACAACCGAGATGCTCGTCGATGAGGGCATGACGCTCAACGAAGATGAGTTCAAGGCTCTCATGGAGGAGCAGCGCATCCGCGCCCGCGAGGCGAGAAAGGCTCTCGGCGACCTTGGCTGGGAGGGTATAGACTTCGGCCTTGACGCGACCCCGACGGAGTTTACAGGCTACGATAAGCTCACCGATACGGCCACGATTCTCGCTATCGTAAACGGCGATGAGCTCGCCGGTGAGATAAGCGAGGGCTGCGAGGGCATCATCGTTATGGATAAGACACCGTTCTACGCCGAGATGGGCGGCCAGCTCGCCGATAAGGGCGAGATCGGCTTCAGCCTCGAGGATGTAGAGCACGGCCAGCTCACGCGATTTGTCGTCAATAACGTCAAAAAGGATAAGGGCAATAAATATCTGCACTACGGTGTGTGCGAGTCCGGTGCGATATCCGTCGGTGAGGAGGTAGTGGCCTCTGTCGATCCCGAGCGCCGCAAGGCGATATCGCGTGCGCACTCTGCAACGCACCTGCTGCATGCCGCGCTTAGAAAAACGCTTGGCGATCATGTCCATCAGGCGGGCTCTCTTGTCGATGCCGATACTCTGCGCTTTGACTTTACGCACTTTGAGGCGATGACACCCAAAGAGGTTGCCGCGGTCGAGGATGAGGTCAATAACGCAGTGCTCGACGGCGTTGATATCAGCGTTCGCGAAATGAGCCTTGAGGATGCCAAAAACAGCGGAGCTACTGCACTGTTCGGCGAAAAATACGGCGACGTTGTGCGCGTCGTAAAAATGGGCGATTACAGCACGGAGCTTTGCGGCGGTACGCACCTTGACAATACCGCGAAGGTCGGCATGTTCCACATAACGAGCGAATACTCCGTTGCAAGCGGCGTTCGCCGTATAGAGGCCGTGACCGGCAGAAAATATCTCGAAATGGCGAAGCATTCATATATGACCGTCGCCCGAGCGGCCGAGAGCCTCAAGGCAAAGCCGAGCGAGCTTCTGACAAAGGCAGAGGGCTTTGTGTGCGAGGTCAAGAACCTGCGCCAGAAGGTCGAGAAGATGAAGGACAAGATCCTTGTAAGCGATGTAGAGCGCTTCCTGTTTGCCGCAAAGAAGATCGGCGGCTTTGACGTTCTTACAGCAACGCGCACGGATCTTAACGCAAACGATCTCAGAAAGATCGGAGACTTCCTTCGTGATAAGGATCCCAAGATCGTCGCCGTCCTCGCGACAGCGACCGAATCCAAGGTAACGTTCACGGCTTGCTGCGGCAAGGACGCAGTGGCCGCGGGCATCAAGGCCGGCGATATCGTCAAGGCTGTTTCCGCAGTCGCGGGCGGCAAGGGCGGCGGCAAGCCCGACTCGGCTATGGGCGGCGGCGCAGAGGTGCTCAAGATGGATAACGCCCTTGCGATAGTTGACGATCTCGTCGCCGAAAAGCTCGGACTTTAAAAGGAGGCAAGATAGATGAACAACTGCTTATTCTGCAAGATAATAGCGGGGGAGATCCCCTCGACGAAAGTGTATGAGGACGAAAACGTTTTTGCGTTCCGTGATATAAACCCACAGGCGCCGGTGCACGTTCTGGTCCTTCCCAAGCAGCATATCTGCTGCGCGGACGAGATAAACGAGAATAATTCCGCGCTTGTCGGCAAGTGCTTTGAGGCAATTGCAAAGATCGCAAAGAGCGAGGGTCTTACGAACGGCTACCGCGTCGTCAATAACTGCGGCGAGGACGGTGGCCAGACCGTCAAGCATCTGCATTTTCATCTCCTCGGCGGTAAAAAGCTCCCCGAGGGCATGGCGTAAACTTAGATAAATTGCGCAAAAAAGCAGCGTTTTGCTGCTTTTTTGCACATCAGAGGTTTTTGATATGAGAGGAGTCCGCACGCTGTGCGCCGCTTCAATTGGATATTGTGCCGCGGTGTTTTTGTCGCACTACCTTCTTTCGGGCGAAAGCCTCGCAGCGGTGCTCATGTTGCCTGCTGTCATTATGCTGGCGGCGCTGCTGTTTCGCGGCAATATGCGCACACGGCTTATCATAGCCGCGGTTTTCCTGGCAGTCGGCTTTGGCCACTACAGGCTGTATAATGCTCAGACAGTGGATAAGTGCGAGGTATATGCCGGTAAGGAAGTAACGACGACGGCGCGCCTGACCGATTATCCGGATGTGCGAGACAGGTGTGTGCTGCTGAGCGTGAAAATTACGGGCGAGGAGCTTCCGAACGTCGACGCGCTTATTATCGATTACTCGAACGAGGAGGCAGATTTTCTCCCCGGGGACGAGATCAGGGTAAAGCTCAAGCTACGCAGCGTCACCGAGCGCTTCGGCGAGGAGACGGACTCCAACATCTCAAAGGGCGTTTATTTAAGCGGCTATACCTCTGAGAAGATAGAAAAAACCGGCCGTTGGTCGTGCTCGGTTCTTTATCTACCTAAGATAATAGGCAATGCCCTGCATAACGAGATAGGCAGACTCTTCCCGGATGATACCGCGCCTTTTATGAAGGCGCTGCTTGCAGGGTATAAGGATGATTATTATCAGAACGATAAGCTCTACGCCTCAATGAATGTCGCGGGACTTGCGCACGTCGTCGCGGTATCGGGTATGCATGTCGCGTTCTTTGTCGGCGTGCTTCAGAGCATACTCGGCAGAAACCGCAGATCGTCGATAATTTGCATAGCACTGGTGTGGCTGTTTGTCGTCATGGTGGGCTCGCCGCCGTCGGCGGTTAGGGCAGGTATAATGATAAGCCTCCCCATGCTCGCGCCGGTGTTCGGCAGGGTAAACGATCGAGCTACGACGCTGTCATTTGCTCTTGCCCTGATACTGCTGTCAAATCCGTTTTCGGCCGGAAGCGTCGCGCTTCAGCTGTCCTTCGGCTCGGTCGCCGGAATGCTTCTGTTCTCGCAGCCGATATATGAATATTTAAGCTCAAGGCTGATAGCGCCGAGAGTGCTTGAAAGACCGCTTCGATATGTCATCGCAACGCTTTCAAGCTCGCTTGCCGTCACGGTGTTCACATGCCCTCTGATGGCGGCGCATTTCGGCTATGTTACGCTTCTTGCGCCGATAATGAACATTCTCTGCTTGTGGGCGATATCATTCCTGTTCGTGGGCGGCTTTGTGCTGTGCATAGTCGGCCTTGTTCTGCCGATTCCGGCGATGTGGCTTGCGAATATCCTATCGTACCTTGTGCGCTATATAGCCTGTGTGGTAGAATATTCGGCGAAGCTG
This sequence comes from Clostridiales bacterium, assembly GCA_004558025.1. Classification (GTDB taxonomy): domain Bacteria; phylum Bacillota; class Clostridia; order Oscillospirales; family Oscillospiraceae; genus F23-B02. The sequence goes on along the minus strand of SFEG01000001.1, from coordinate 158,677 downwards.
CCGATAACGGCGTTATATATGGAAAATAAGTACGCGCCGTGGTGGCTTGTAAGCTCCTATGTGCTGTTTATTGCGTATTTTGTCATACGCAGACATAAAAAGCTCAGCGTCCTGATCCCGTCGGCGGTGTGCATCGTGCTGCTCTGCGGCGTGTTTTGGCTGACGGATAGGGACATGCGTGCAGACCCGGGAACGATAAGCGTTATGAACGTAGGAAACGGGCAGTGCATAGCCGTAACTGAGGGCGAGAACACCGTTGTTATCGACTGCGGAAGCTACGGCGTTACGCAAAACGCGGGCAGCATGCTCTCGTCATACCTGCGCGCAAACGGCAGATATGATATCGACTATCTTATGCTGACGCACCTGAACACCGATCACGCTACAGGTGTTGAGCGTCTTATGAATCTCATGAATGTGAAAACCATCATCATGCCCGATAACGCCGAGGATACGAGCGGCGACGGCATGCTTGAGAGAATAAGCGCTGCTGCCGATGAAAATGGTACGAGTATAGTTTACATAACACAAGATGCGGATTTTACGGCAGGCGGAATTCGGCTTTCTATCTATGAAAGCTCCGACTTGGGAGCCCGTGACGAGAGCGGTATTATGTCAACCGTTAGCATAAGCGATTACGACATGCTCGTGACCGGTGACGTCGAAAAGGTCGTTGAGCGCGAGCTTGTGCGTGAGCACGATCTTTCCGGTATGGAGCTTCTTATTGTTCCGCACCACGGCTCGAAATACTCTACGAGCGATGAGCTTCTCACGGCGTTGCGCCCCGAAACGGCGGTCATATCGACAGGCTATAACAGATACGGGCATCCCACGCAGGAGACGCTCGATATACTTGAAAAATATAATGTCAACGTCCTGCGCACAGATAAGCTCGGCAGGATAGTATTACATATCACGGCAGGTGATTAGATGGCAAAGAAAACTAAACGCGACGAAAAATTTAATTATAACGCTAGCGTCAGTGCGCTGCGCGCCGAGGGACCGGCCGGATTATATCTAATTTGGGGGCCGGAGGATTACCTTGCCGACAGATTCTTCGAGGAGATAAAAAAGCTGTGCATAACGAGCGAGGCCGATGATTTCAGCTATCGCAGACTCGATGAGCGCGACTTTTCCGCGCTTTCGCTCAGAGAGGCTGTTGACAGCGTACCGTTTCTGTCAGAACGCAGCCTTGTTGAGGTGCGCGGAGTCGATATAAATAAGCTTAAGGATGCAGATGAGATAAGCGGCATTCTCGCCGATATACCCGATTACTGCACGGTCGTTTTCATGGCGCCCATCGGCTTTGAGCCGGATAAACGCCTTAAGCTGTATAAGTCCATTCAGAAAAACGGCAAAGAGATATGCGTCACGGCTCAGGGCGGTGATATACTTATAAAATGGATAATCCGCCGTTTTGCGGCCGAGGGCAAGGGAATAGAGCTCAACGCCGTCCAGCGGCTCATAAACGTAAGCGGCGAGCTCATGAACGGGCTTATCCCGGAGATAAATAAGATCGCGTCCTACACAAAGGGCGACAGAGTCACCGAGGCCGATGTCGATGCGGTCGCGCACCATATCCCGGAGGCTGTTGTTTTTGATATGACCGAGGCGCTTGCAAAGGGCGAAAACAACGCTGCCATGCGCCTTTTGGGCGAGCTGCTTGCCGATAAGAATAACGAGCCGACAATGATCCTCGCGATAGTCGGCGGCCAGATGCGCAAAATGTATGCTGCGCGTGTCGCAATAGACTGCGGCCTTACAAAGGACTATGTCATGAAAACGCTCGGCCTGCGCTATGATTTCATAGCAAACAGGCTCATTGCCGCGTCAAGGCGTTTTTCCACAGCGCAGATAAAGCGTGCCGTGGAGCTGTGCGCGGAAACGGATTATGCCATGAAAAGCAGCAAAACAGAGCCAACGGAGCTTTTGAAGGAATGCGTTATGCGCATAGCGGCAGGTGACGCGGATGCATAGAGTCTCCGAAGTCATCGTCGTGGAGGGCAGATATGATAAGAATACGCTCTCGCAGGTCGTCGATGCCGTGATAATCGAAACGAGCGGCTTCGGCGTTTTTAACAATAAGGAAAAGCAGCAGCTTCTGCGCGCTTTGGCCGAAAAGCGCGGCCTTATAGTCATGACAGACCCCGACGGCGCGGGGCTCGTTATCCGCAATTTTGTTAAAAGCTGCGTCGATCCGAAGCTTTTGAAGCAAGCCTATATGCCCGAGATTTTCGGCAAGGAGCGGCGAAAGAGCAAAGCCTCAAAGGAGGGAAAGCTCGGAGTCGAGGGCATGAACGCGGATGTGATCATGCAGGCGCTTCGCCGCTGCGGAGCTACGATTGACGGGGAGGAGACGGCCTCGTCGGGCGGCATAACAATGGCCGATATGTACGCTGCGGGGCTTACGGGAAAGCCCGACAGCGCCGCAAAGCGTGCAAGATTCCTTGCGTCAATGGAGCTTCCGCAGAAGATGACCGCACAGGCACTCTTGCCGGTTCTCAACGCGCTCATGAGCCGCGAGGACTTCCTTTCACGCTCGTTCTAAAAACAGTGGCAATATACAACATATTGTGATATAATACTTATTTAGTGAAAATTAAAAGCTTCGGAGGATAAATATATGAAATGTCCGTTTTGCGGATTTCTTGAGAGCAAGGTGATCGATTCCCGCCCCGCCGAGGAGGGAACCATGATTCGCCGCCGCAGAGAGTGCCTGGCATGCCAAAAGCGTTTTACGACTTATGAGACGATAGAGCATCTGCCTCTTGTTGTCGTTAAGCGTGACGGCTCGCGCCAGCAGTTTGACAGAGTCAAGCTCATAAACGGAATGGTTCGCGCCTGCGAAAAACGACCAGTGACGCTTTCTCAGCTTGAAAAGATAGCCGACGAGATCGAGCAGGAGCTCCAGAGCGCACTTGAGCGCGAGGTCAGCACCGTGGAGATCGGCGAGATGGTAATGAAGCGCATAAAGCTCGTCGACGAGGTCGCCTATGTCCGCTTTGCCTCCGTCTACCGCAGCTTTAAGGACATAAATACCTTCATGGAGGAGCTCACAAAGCTCCTGAGCGATAAATAATATCTCAAGTATCGACATTGACACTTGGCAGCCATTATGATAGTCGGTACTTTCGATACCGGGCAACCGTAATAATTGTATCCGCATAACCTTAAAGCGCCTCTAAAAAACACTGCCGAGGCTTATCTGCTCCATCGTCATGAGGGAGAGGAGAGTCTCCTTTAAAAGCCAGTATGAGCCCTGGGCGGAGCCTGAGTCGCCGCTTCCGACGTCGGATCTGAAGCCGTAAAACGCGTCGGTCGTGGAGTTTATCTCACTGTGGCGGATGAAGATGTGCGTGTATCCGTCGAGCTCGAGCCAGTGCTCAATGGCATTGTCAAGCTGCCGGGCGGCTTTGTTCCCGTCGCCGTTTTTGAGGCTTTCGTATGATAAGTCGACCTCGTGCATGAGCGAGGAAACGATGCTCTCATTGATGCGGATGTTGACCAGAACTCCCGCGAATAAAAGAAGCAGTAACACTGCGGCGATGATCTCTTTTTTCAAGCTAAGCCTCCTTCACCTGACAGAATACGCTCCCGGTCTCGGACAGAGTGAGGATATATACATCGTCGGCGTTTTTTATGCTGCGCCGCTTGAGCTCGTTATCCAGCCAGCGCCTGTCGCGGCCGAGAAGGGAAAGGTTTTTGTCCAGTATCCTTCCGTCGTTTATGATGATGTGCGCATAGCCGGTGTCCGCGGGTCTTATGCCGAGCATGGAGGCTGTCGCGGGTTGACTTTCCGGCATGAGAATGAGGCTGAGCTGACCGTTTGTTTCAAGAACACCGTAGGCGACCTGACTTGCGTCGGTCTGCCCCTGAGCGCGCAGCTCCTGCATGAGCTCGTCTATCGTGAAGCGGTTGCGTCGCATGCTGCCGCGGTCGATCCTTCCGTTTCGGATTATTATCTCCGGCTTACCGTAGGTGAATTTTCGCAGCCTGACGCTTTTCATGTTGAGCCCTGCGATTATTATCTCAAGGCAGAACATGATCATGATCGGCAAAAGTCCGTTTAACAGCGGTATGCCGATATCCTGCAGCGGAGTCGCGGCAAGATCCGCGATGAGTGCCGCAACAATGAACTCGGAGATCTCAAGCTCTCCGAGCTGACGCTTGCCCATAACGCGCATTGAAACGAGTATCGCAAAATACAGTATTACAGTGCGGATAAATATAATTGCCAAACATATCGCCTCCATCAGTATTTTTTACCGATGGCGCATAAATTATAAGGAAAGGATGTTTCGTTGTGAAGATCATAATTGACAGTGCAGACAAAATAAGCGGGATGGCCGCGGCCATAATAGCCGAGCACGCAAAGGCTAACCCCGGCTGCGCGATGGCATTTGCTGCCGGCAGAACAACAAAGCGCGTTTATGAAGCTCTCACGGCAATGGACGTTAAGGAGCTTGCTGCGTGTAAGGCCTTTACCGTCTGTGAATACGAGGGGCTTGAAGATGGTGATCAACGCTCCTGCGCATACCGCCTGAACGATGAGCTTTATTCCAAAGTCGGCATAACGAAGATATACACGCCCACCGTGGATGATGCGGATAAATTCGATGCCGAGATCGAGGCCTGCGGCGGACTTGAGCTTGCCGTCCTCGGCATAGGAACGAACGGCCACATCGGCTTTAACGAGCCCGCAACGCCCTATGATTCCTACACGCACAGCGTGCTTCTGACCGATAAAACAAAGCAGATGAACGCGGAGCTTTTCAGCGGTACAGAGAACGTTCCTGACAATGCCGTGACCATGGGTCTCAAAACCATCTGCGATGCAAAAAACGTTATTCTCGTCGCCTTCGGCAGCGAGAAAGCAGAGATAATCCATCAGCTCGTCTACGGCAAAACGTCGACCTACGTTCCGGCGGCGATGCTTCAGATGCATATGAACATGACGCTCCTGCTCGATGAGGAAGCGGCTGAAAAGATTAAATAAACCGAGGAGAAAGCAATGGGTAAATATTTTGGCACAGACGGCTTCAGAGGCGAGGCTAATGTCGACCTGACCGTCATGCACGCGTTTGAGATAGGCCGGTATCTAGGCTGGTACTACGGCAAGGATAAAAAGGCGAGAGTCGTCATCGGAAAGGATACGCGCCGTTCAAGTTATATGCTCGAATCCGCTCTGTGCGCTGGGCTCACGGCCTCGGGTGCGGACGCTTATCTTCTGCATGTCACAACAACGCCGAGCGTATCCTACGTTGCCCGTGCTGATGATTTCGACTGCGGCATCATGATATCGGCAAGCCACAACCCCTATTACGATAACGGCATCAAGCTCATTAACGGTAAGGGCGAAAAAATGGGTGATGAGCTCCTTGACGAGATCGAGGCGTACATCGACAGAGCAAACGCCGGTGAAAAGGACTGCCTGCCCTACGCAACGGGCGAGAAGATCGGCCGCACGGTCGACTATTCCGCCGGCCGCAACCGCTACATAGGCTTCCTCATTTCGCTTGCAACTCGCTCATATAAGGGCAAAAAGGTCGGTCTCGACTGCGCAAACGGCTCGACCTGGATGATGGCTAAAAGCGTGTTCGACGCTCTCGGAGCGGATACCTATGTTATCTCCAATAACCCCGACGGCATTAACATAAATGTAAACTGCGGCTCGACCCATATCGAACAGATGCAGAAGTTTGTTTTGGATAATAAGCTCGACGTCGGCTTTGCATTTGACGGTGATGCCGATCGCTGCCTTGCCGTCGACGAAAAGGGAAACGTTATAACCGGCGATCATATTCTCTACGTCTGCGGCAAATATATGCGCGACAGCGGCATACTCGGCGAAAAGAAGATCGTCACCACGGTCATGAGCAACATGGGTCTGTATAAGGCACTCGACGCACTGGGCATCGGTTATGAAAAAACGGCCGTCGGCGATAAATACGTTGCCGAGAACATGCGCGCAAACGGCTATATCCTCGGCGGCGAGCAGTCCGGCCACATTATTTTCGGCCGCCTTGCAAACTCCGGCGACGGAATACTGACAGCCATAAAGATCATGGAGGCCATGTGCGAGAGTAAGCAGCCTCTTTCCGTGCTTGCAGCGCCTGTCGTAATGTATCCGCAGCTTCTTAAAAACGTCGTTGTCACTGATAAGGACGAAACACTTGCCTGCAATGAAGTGAAAAAAGCCGTTGCCGACATGGAGGCAAAGCTCGGCGGGGACGGACGCATCCTTCTTCGCAAGAGCGGCACAGAGCCTGTCCTGCGCGTCATGGCCGAGGCCAGGACACACGAGCAGTGCGAGGAGTGCGTTGACTATATAGTCGACGTGATGCGCCGCAGCGGAAGACTTATCAAGGTGAAGTGACATGTATACGATAAACGACCTGCTCGATTTGAGCAAAACCATAGCAGCTCCGCTTTTTGAGGGTAAGACCTACCCATGGGAGGTGCTGGCCGATATATCCGACTTCATCATTGCTCTCGGCAATACGCTGTCGGAGGAGGAGTACGAAAAGCGCGGCGATAACGTGTGGATAGCACGCGACGCGGAGGTTTTTCCCTCGGCGTATATCGGCTCGCCCTGCATCATTGACCACGGCGCGCAGGTGCGCCACTGCGCGTTTATCCGCGGCAGTGCGATAGTCGGAAAAAACGCCGTTGTCGGAAACTCTACCGAGCTTAAAAACGTCGTGCTGTTTGACAATGTGCAGACCCCGCACTATAACTATGTCGGCGACTCCATACTTGGCTATAAGGCGCACATGGGCGCGGGCTCGATAACCTCGAATGTTAAAAGCGACAAGACGCTTGTCGTCATAAAAAACGGCGACGAGTTCATAGAGACCGGCCGCAAAAAGGTCGGAGCTATCCTCGGCGACGGTGTCGAGATCGGCTGCAACAGCGTCTTAAACCCCGGAACGGTGCTTGGCCGCAGGGCGAGCGTCTATCCGACTTCCTGCGTCCGCGGAGTCATTCCCGAGAACGGGATATACAAATCAAAAGACGATATAGTGATACGCAAATAAAATAAAGCTCCCGAACAAGCGTTCGGGAGCTTTTTATCACTGTTTTGTTGCCGGGCGGCCCTTTTTCTTCGAATGTCCTCGTCCGCGGCGGCGAGACAGAGCGGCTTTGCTGCGGTAAAAATCTATCATGCCGTCATCGGCCTCGTAAATGAGTCTGTTTGCCGACCATGAGTTGTCCTCCTGCTTGCGGAATTTGAGCCTGACAAGGAAATTGCCGCAGTCGGGGCAGCTGAGTATGTTCATATATCTCTGATCGCCCTGATTGATCCAGCGGTGCGCCTCGAGCTTGCCCTGACATTTGGGGCAGGGAACAGAGGTGAGCTTTTCGTCAGCAAAGGCCTCCGCCTTTGAGACGTAGCCTGGAAAAACAAGGTGCTCCAGCGCGTCGTGCGTGTTATCGTCGGCACTGTCGCATCTTGAGCGGTGGGTGCTGAGCATGCGCTTTGCCTCGTCATACTGCTCAAGGCCGAGCTGCATATCGAGCTTAGAGCACACAAGCGCCGTGTTGTACGCATCGCCCAAGGCATCGTGGGCAACTCGGGTCTGCTCGATGCCGAAATGCTCCATCGCAGTTGCGAGCGACTTCTGATTCTTGTCGCCGTCGGTCTGCATATTATAGATAAGCTGGAGATTGATCCAGGAATTTATCCAATCCCAGTCGAGATCATGGATAATTATATTCTGTTCCATAATGCCGCGGTCATCGCAGCCCCAGGTAAGGAAGGTAACATCCTCTCCGCACCACTGCCTAAACTGCTCAAAGGCATCGGGGAAGCTGTGCCCCAGGGCGAGGCGCTCCTTGTCAAAGCCGGTGAGCTTTTTGACCTTATAATGCATCCTTTTAAAATAAACGGGCTTTACGTCTATGGTAAACTCCTCGGCAGGCTGCATGTCCTCCGAGAGCTTGACCGCGCCGATCTCGATAATTTCGCCCCTGAGCTTTATGGGGAGCTTGTTGAATACGGAGGATTTTGAGCTCATTGCCTGATTCCACTCTAAATCGACCACTACATAATTCATAAACACAACGACCTTACTTTAGATTACAAAAATGAATTATACCACACATCGCCATGTTTTTTCAATATATATTTGAACAGCCGCTGCGCTTGTGGTATAATCATCGGGTAATTGTTGCAGGAGGTAGGAAAGATGAAAATTGCTGTTGTCTGCGGCGGACTATCAAACGAGCGCGACGTTTCGATTACAAGCGGCACCTGCGTTGCTCGCGCACTGCGCGAGCTCGGGCATAAGGTCGTCCTGATCGATCTGTATTACGGATATGAGGGGAGCTACGACGATCCCGCAGAGCTCTTCGAGCGTGAGCAGGAGGATATTCAGTATTCCGTGAAGGTTGAAACTCCGGATATTGCGAAGCTCATTGCCGAGGGCGACGGAAGCAGGATCGGCAAAAATGTAATTGAGATCTGCAAGGCGGCGGATATAAGCTTTCTTGCGCTGCACGGCGAGGATGGAGAAAACGGAAAGCTTCAGGCTACCTTCGATGTGCACGGCATTAAATACACCGGCAGCGGATATCTCGGCAGCGCGATAGCGATGAATAAGGAGATAAGCAAGATCATGCTGCGCCATAGCGGCATTTCCGTTCCAGAGGGCATAGTGCTCGAAAAGGGAGGAGAGGTCAGAATCGTTGGCTTCCCCTGCGTAGTTAAGCCCTGCAGCGGCGGCTCGAGCGTCGGAACGAGCATGGTCGCAAACGAGGACGAATACGCGGCTGCGCTTGAGCTTGCGTTCAAATATGAAGACCACGTTCTTGTCGAGCGTTTTATCAAGGGGCGCGAGCTCACCGTCGGCGTTATGGGCGGCGAGGCGATGCCCGTTATCGAGATAATACCCAAAACCGGATGGTATGACTATAAAAACAAGTATCAGGCGGGGCTCACCGAGGAGATATGCCCCGCGCCGATAAGTGCTGAAGACACAGACCGTGTCCAGCGCCTTGCAGAGCGCGTGAGCGCAGCGCTTATGGTCGATGTCTATTGCCGCGCGGACTTTCTTATGGATAACTCAAGCGGCGAGCTATACTGCCTTGAGGCAAACACGCTGCCCGGCATGACCCCGACGAGCCTTATCCCGCAGATGGGTAGGGAGCAGGGACTGAGCTTCGGCGAGATATGCGAGAAAATAATAAAGCTTTCCATGGAGAAGTATGAATGAAGGGCATAAGTGTTAAGCAGGCTGCCGAAATTGTCGGTGGCAGGCTGTCAGGCAGCGGAGATGCCGGGCGCGAGCTTATGGGGCTCGTCATAGACAGCAGAAATGTGCAGACCGGCTTTGCTTTCGCTGCCATGGCCGGCGAGCGCGTCGATGGACACGACTATGTGAATAAGGCCTTTGAGCTCGGCGCGTCGTGCTGCATGGTTGAGCGCGACATACCCAATGCTCCCGGCTGCCTTATAGTCGTTGACAGCACGGCAAAGGCGATGGCGCGCCTTGCCGAGGCGTACAGAAAAACGCTCAATATCCCTGTTATCGGAATAACCGGCTCTGTTGGCAAGACAACGGCAAAGGAAATGATATCGGCTGTTTTGTCGCAGCGTTTTAAGGTCTTGAAAACGGATAAGAACTTCAATAACGAGCTCGGCGTGCCGCTTACGATATTCCGCATAGAGCCCGAGCACGAGGCCGCGGTTATAGAGATGGGCATCTCCGACTTCGGCGAGATGAGCCGCCTTGCGCGGATGGTGCGGCCTACCGACGCTGTATACACTCTCATCGGAAACGCTCATCTTGACAGGCTGCACGACCGCCCCGGTGTGTTTAAAGCAAAAACCGAGATGCTTGAATATATGCCGAATGACGGTACGGTGTTTTTGAATGCCGACGACGATCTTCTGAGTGTATCCGATTGCCGCCAAAACAGGGTTCTTTACGGTCTTGGCGAAAATGCAGAGGTCAGAGCGGAGAATGTTAAATACGAAAGCGCCGTCATGCAAAGCTGCGATATAATATCCGGCCTGCGGCGAATACACATTTCGATACCTGCCTATGGCCGCCACATGGTCTACGCGGCTCTCGAGGGTGCTGCCGTGGGCATGAAATTCGGGCTGAGCGACGATGAGATAATCCGCGGCATAGCCTCTTACGAGACCGTAGGCCGCCGCGCCAATGTCATAGACACAGGCTATATCACCATAATCGACGACTGCTATAATGCAAATCCCGACTCGGTCAAATGCGCGATAGACTCAATGTGTGCAAGCGAAGGCCGCAAAGTCTGCGTGCTGGGAGATATGCTCGAAATGGGAACGGCTCGGGCCGAGCGCCATGCCTATATCGGAAGATATGCCGTTTCGCACGGAGTCGAGCTCATGCTCTGCGTCGGCGAAATGTCCGAAAACACAGTCTGCGCAGCGCAGAGCATAACCGCATTGCATTTTGACAGCAATGAGCAGCTTATAGCCGCTCTGCCGAAGCTCATAAAAAAGGGTGACACGGTGCTTGTCAAGGCCTCGCACAGCATGAAGCTCGAGGAGATATCCGAGGCTTTAAAGCTTTTAAAGTAAAAAACGGACTGCATATCAGTCCGTTTTTTCTCATTTAAGCGACGCGCTGTATTCATCCCATGAAACAAAGGTGTTGTCACGCGGCTCATCGTATGTGATAACGCGCGGCTTCTCCATGACAACGGTGCTGTTTGCGGGAATATCATCGGTCACTATGCAGTTTGCCCCGATGCGCACATCGTTTCCTATTGTGATACCGCCGATTATCTTGGCTCCTGCACCGATATAGACACGGTCACCTATCACAGGTGCGCCGCGCTTTTTGCTGCCGGGCATGGTGTTTGAACCGATAGTTACCTGCTGGAATATCGTGCAGCCCTTGCCGACACGGGCACCATAGGATATAAAGATCCCGCACAATCCGTGCGGTGCCTGAAACGGCCTTATGCGTTCGGTTATCGGGATGCTCGAATTGAGCTTATCCAGCGTCCATTGAGCTCTCAGCGAGTAGTAAGACTTAAATATCTTCTGTATGCCCTTCGGAAATAGTATCCGCCGCCTGTATTTCCAAAATGAGCGTGTCCCGTGAGGGAGGAATAAGCTATATATTTTCTTAAGCAGTTTTTTCATTTGCCGCTCCTCACATGAAGAAATTCTCAATAAGCAGAAGCAGGATTATGCCCGGTATGCCGAGAATGCCAGCAACTATAGCACTGATCCAGCCGACACTGAGGGAAAGTCCTATAAAGCCGCCGAGAAAATTGAATATAAACAGCATGACAAAGCCCAAAAGAGCGTTCAGCAGCAGCTTGAGTGCCCACTTTATAGGCGTGGCAAAGATTTTTATGACGAGCCATATGAGTAATACGGCGATGACAACGGTCAATATGGTATGTAACGCGTCCATATATCCTCCTAAGAAATAAGATTTTTGACATTGATAACGGCGCTGTTGTATCTCGACTTGAGGGCGTTTATCTCATATATGCACGCATCCATCATATCACAATCTGTTGTATTGTCAAATGCCGCGTATGCCCGCCTGAGCTGCAAGCGTATATCATTAAGCTCGTTAAGGCGGCGATTATACTCGGCCTTGAGCCGTTTTTCCTCTTTTCTTGTCATGATATGCCTCTCCTTCGTGTTTTGTAATATTATATTCAGTGAGAGCATAAATTAAACGCCAAAAATTACCGTGTTTATATCCCGCCGCGCGTCATATAATACAAACAGACGAAACATCCGGGACAGAGGTCTGAAAGACACGTCGGGTGAAATGCCAAGCTTATTGCTCAGGCGATAAGAACGCATTGAATTTCGTCGAGCCGGAAAAGCCGAAAGGCATTTCATCCGACGGCGGAGGCAGATCATTTTGATCTGCCTCCGTTTTGCTATGTCTTGATTTTTTTTGAGCTGTGTTATATACTAAATAATCTGAAAATGTGTGCGATTTTACGCTATATGTAGTATTTGAGAGGAATTTTAAATGAGTAAGACCACCGCAGGATACGGTAACGACAGTATATCTCAGCTCAAGGGAGCGGACAGAGTCAGAAAGCGTCCGGGCGTTATTTTCGGCTCGGACGGGCTTGACGGCTGCCAGCACGCCGTGTTTGAGATACTTTCAAACTCAATAGATGAGGCGCGCGAGGGCTACGGCAATGTTATAACGCTCACGCGCTACGCGGATAAGGCCATCGAGGTCGAGGACTTCGGACGCGGCTGCCCGATGGACTGGAACGCAAACGAAAAGCGCTATAACTGGGAGCTCGTTTTCTGCGAGCTGTACGCCGGCGGCAAGTACGCAAACAATGAGGGCGAAAATTATGAGTACTCTCTCGGCCTGAACGGTCTCGGCTCCTGCGCGACGCAGTATTCGTCCGAGTATATGGATGTTACCGTCTGGCGCGACGGGAATAAGTACGAGCTGCACTTTAAAAAAGGCAAGGTCGTCGGCAAAAAGGGTCAGGAGCTCACGGTGAGCCCGGCTGACCGCAAAAAGACCGGCACGACGATAAAATGGCGTCCCGACCTTGAGGTCTTTACGGATATCGACATACCCGAGGAGTTTTTCAAGGACATTCTGCACCGTCAGGCGGTCGTGAATGCGGGCGTGACCTTCCGCTTCCGCAATCAGAATGGAAATAAATTCGATGTTACGGAGTATGTCTATCAAAACGGCATCCTCGACTATGTAAACGAGATCGCCCACGATGCGCCCTTGACCTCGCCATATTTCATAAGCGCCGAGCGCCGCGGCAGGGACAGGGAGGACAAGCCCGAGTATAAGGTCAAGCTCTCGGCGGCTTTCTGCTTTTCCAACAAGGTAAAGGCTATAGAGTATTACCACAACTCCTCGTGGCTTGAGTACGGCGGAGCGCCGGAGAAGGCCGCGCGCAGTGCGTTTGTATATGCCATCGACGCTTACATAAAAAAGATAGGCAAGTATCAGAAAAATGAGAGCAAGATAAACTTTCAGGATGTTGCCGACTGCCTGGTTCTCGTAACGAACTGCTTCTCAACTCAGACCTCATATGAAAATCAGACGAAGAAGGCAATAACCAACCGCTTCATCCAGGAGGCGATGACGGACTTCTTCAAGGAAAAGCTTGAGGTATATTTCATCGAAAACAAGCCCGAGGCGGACAGGATCGCCGAGCAGGTGCTTGTAAATAAGCGCAGCCGCGAGGCGGCGGAAAAAACGCGTCAGGGCATGAAAAAAAAGCTCTCCGGCAGCATCGACATAGCAAACCGCGTGCAGAAATTCGTCGACTGCCGCAGCCGCGACCCGGAAAAGCGCGAGATATACATCGTCGAGGGCGATTCGGCACTGGGCGCGTGTAAGCTTTCGCGCGATGCGGATTTCCAGGGCATCATGCCCGTGCGCGGTAAGATACTCAACTGCCTGAAGGCAGATTATGTGCGCATATTCAAAAGCGATGTTATAACCGACCTTCTCAAGGTGCTCGGCTGCGGAGTCGAGGTGCAGGCAAAGGGGCAGAAGGACTTGAACGCCTTCGATATAAACAACCTGCGCTGGAACAAGGTCATCATCTGCACCGATGCCGATGTCGACGGCTTCCAGATCCGCACGCTTATACTGACGATGATCTACCGCCTTGTGCCGACGCTCATCCGTGAGGGCTATGTTTACATAGCGGAATCTCCGCTTTATGAGATCGAGTGCAAGGGCAAGACCTATTTTGCCTATTCCGACAAGGAAAAGGCAGAGATAGTTTCCGGTCTCGGCGGAGCAAAAGCCTTGATAAACCGCAGCAAGGGTCTCGGCGAGAACGATCCGGACATGATGTGGATGACAACTATGAATCCCGAGACCCGCCGCCTGATAAAGGTCATGCCCGAGGATGCCGAGCACATGTCGCAGATGTTCGATCTGCTGCTTGGCGACGACCTTGCAGGGCGAAAAAATCATATTGCCGAGAACGGATATTTGTATCTGGATATGGCCGATATCTCATAAGTGAGGATTTAAGATGAAATTTGATAAAGCCCGAAATTTGGTTAAATTCCTGCTGGCTATGTGTCTTGCGTTCTGCGTCGTGGGTATCGCGGCAAGCGGCAGTCAGACAGGGGTCATATCGACGTTTATATCGACGGCGTTTTTCGTCACGGCTTTTATAGTCATCGCTGTATACTGCAGATGCCCCCACTGCGGCAAGCGCATATATCTCGGCCTGTTTAAGGCGGTCAACTGCCCGAAATGCAGAAGAAATCTTATAACTGGCGCAAAAACAAAAGGCAAGAAGCGCTGAAAGGATAGTTTATGGCTAAAAAACAGGTACCCGAAAAGAAACAATTCAATAATCCTAACGTTATAGGCCTGCGTGCGGAGGTGCTCGAGCAGCCCATTACAGAAACGCTTGAGCAAAACTACATGCCCTATGCCATGAGCGTTATCATATCCCGCGCCATTCCCGAGATTGACGGCTTCAAGCCCTCGCACAGAAAGCTACTGTATACGATGTACAAAATGGGGCTTTTAAGCGGCGCAAGAACGAAAAGCGCAAACATCGTTGGTCAGACCATGCGCCTTAATCCGCACGGCGACGCCGCGATATACGAAACGATGGTGCGCCTTTCAAAGGGCTATGACGCACTTTTAACGCCGTTTGTCGACTCCAAGGGCAACTTCGGCAAGGTCTATTCGCGCGACATGTCCTACGCAGCGTCACGATATACCGAGGCAAAGCTTTCGCCGATCTGCGCAGATATCTTCGGCGATATAGATAAGGACACCGTTGAGTTTAACGATAACTACGACGGCAGTATGAAGGAGCCCGCGCTTTTGCCGACAAGCTTTCCAAACGTCCTTGTCTCAAGCAACACAGGCATCGCGGTCGGCATGGCAAGCCAGATATGCGGCTTCAACCTTGAAGAAACCTGCCGCGCGACGATAGAATTTCTTCAGGACCCGGAGTGCGACTTGTTTCTGTACATGCCGGCGCCCGATTTCTCAACCGGCGGCGAGATCATCTATGACCGCGCCGAGATGGAGGGCATTTATAATATCGGCCGAGGCAGCTTCAAGGTGCGCTCAAGATGGCGCTATCTGCAAAAAGAGAACCTTATCGAGATCTATGAGATACCGTACACGACGACCTCCGAGGCGATCGTCGATAAGGTCGCCGAGCTCATAAAGGCCGGCAAGCTCAAAGAAATAAACGACATGCGCGACGAAACGGATCTCAGCGGCCTGAAGCTTGCCATCGACCTCAAGCGCGGAACCGATCCCGAAAAGCTAATGCAGAAGCTCTTCAAGCTCACCCCGCTTATGGACAGCTTCCCGTGCAACTTCAATATCCTGGTCGCCGGAAATCCCCGGGTCATGGGCGTCAGGGAGATACTCGGCGAGTGGACGGCATGGCGCATCGAATGTGTCCGCCGCCGCGTCTATTTTGATCTCACAAAGAAAAAGGACAAACTGCATCTGCTCAAGGGGCTTGAGATGATCCTTCTGGACATTGACAAGGCTATCGAGATAATCCGCAATACAGAGCTTGAAAGTGAGGTTGTCCCGAACCTCATGATGGGCTTCGGTATAGATAAAATTCAGGCCGAATATGTCGCTGAGATAAAGCTGCGCAATATAAACAGGGAATACATCTTAAAGCGTACCTCCGAGATCGAGGAGCTCGAAAACGCCATCGCCGAGCTTGAAGAGACGCTCAAAAGCCGCAGAAAGATAAAAAGCATCATTATCTCCGAGCTCAAGGCCATAATAAAAAAGTACCCCTCGCCGAGGAAAACCGGCATCGTCTATGCTTCCGAGATCGAGGAGTATGTCGAGAGTGAAACGGTCGAGGATTATCCCGTGACCGTATTCCTGTCGAACGAGGGCTACCTTAAAAAGATAACCGCGCAGTCCCTGCGCATGAACAGCGAGCAGAAGTTCAAGGACGGCGACGCGCTGCGCATGAGCTTTGAGGCTACAAACCGCACGGAGCTGCTCATATTCACCGACTGTCAGCAGGTGTACAAGACGCGTCTTTCCGATTTTGACGATACCAAGGCCTCCGCTCTCGGAACATATCTGCCGACGAAGCTCAGCATGGATGACGGCGAGAAGGTACTCGAGGTCATATGCCCCGGAAACTATCGCAAAAACCTCCTACTGTTCTTTGAAAACGGCAAGGTCGCGCGCCTTGACATGGCAGGCTATGAGACGAAAACAAACCGCAAAAAGCTCATAAACGCTTACAGCGATAAGAGCCCGCTTGCCGCCGTCTATATGATAGGCGAGGAGATCGACATGGCGCTGTTTTCGTCCGACGGCCGCGCGATGGTATTTAACACAACGCTCCTGCAGCTTAAAACAAGCCGCACAACGCAGGGCGTTGCGGTAATGAATCTGAAGAAGAATCATAAGCTTGTCTCGGCCGCGCCCTTGGCTGATACCGTTATCAAAAATGTTTCGCGTTACAGAGTCAGAAGCCTGCCTGCCGCCGGAGCATTGCTCAAGGATGAGGACAGGGGTGAGACTCAGATGTCGCTTATCGACTGAGGAGGGCATTATGAAAACAACAAAAGCAAGTGAGTATTTCATTCAGTATGCGCTTATAGTTCTGGGCTCGGCGCTGTTTGCCGCTGGGTTTCAGTTTTTTCTGTATCCGAACTCGATAATCGTCGGCGGTGTCAGCGGTATAGCAATGATCATAAACTACCTGACGGAGCTTCCCGTCGGCGTTATGACCATCGTTCTGAACATACCGCTTTTTATAATCGCCTGGCGGCATTTCGGAACAAAATTCATCATAGCGTCGCTTGTGGGAATGCTGCTGTCATCTGTGCTCGTTGACCTTCTGGCGCTGGTAAAATACTGCCCGACAAACGATATGCTGCTTGCCTGTATCATAGGCGGCGCTGTCAAAGGACTCGGCCTCGGCATAATTTATTATGCCGGCGCTACGACAGGTGGCACGGACATTATCGCAAAATTCGTTCGTCTGAAGTTTCCGTATATAAACTTCGGAACGCTCATACTGCTTACGGATGCCGTCATAATAGTCGCGTTTGCGATAATCTTCAAAAAGGTCGAGGGCGCGATGTACGCCGTTATCACGATGTTTGTCGTCTCAAAGGTCGTTGACCTTGTGCTCTACGGTATTGACAATTCAAATGTCTGCTATATAATCAGCGAAAAAAGCGATCAGCTCATTAAAGACATAACCGACAGGCTGCACCGCGGCGTTACGATCCTCGAGGGCGAGGGCGCGTATTCCCATCAGAATAAGCAGGTGCTGCTGTGTGTTGTGAAGCGCACTCAGATTGCCGATATCCGAAAGATCATCAAAAACATCGATGAAAATGCGTTCTTTATCATAACCGATGCAAAGAATGTTTTCGGCAAGGGCTTCGGCGATATAAGCGATAATAAGTAAATATTTCGGAATGAGATAAATTGTGCTTGACAAATCCGAAAATTGTGGTATTATGTATCTCGTTCCGTATGCGGGCATAGCTCATCCGGTAGAGCGCCACCTTGCCAAGGTGGAGGTAGCGAGTTCGAGTCTCGTTGCCCGCTCCATAAAAACCTCTGTCGAAAGACAGAGGTTTTATTTTTTTCGTATTTGCATTTTTAATAAAATAAAAAATGCAGATTTCAAAAGAAATCTGCATTTTGGTCGGAGTGGGGAGACTTGAACTCCCGGCCTCTTGGTCCCGAACCAAGCGCGCTACCAACTGCGCTACACCCCGAAACAGCTTTTATATTATAATAAGCGAAGCTTAACTTGTCAAGGATAATTTATCACGGCTTGCCCGCATACAATTATCCGAGGTGACAAGCATGAACAGAAAACAGATCTACATATGCTCGGCAATATTCATTGCTCTTACGCTGGTGCGCTTTACATCGCCTGCGCTTGCCGACCGGATATCCGACGGGATAAGCCGGGCGCTGTATATAGAACAGGAGCACACCGAAACGGCCGTAGAGTTCGGAAAAAGCCTTGCCGAGGGCGACGTGATAGAGACATTTTTTGAACGCTTTGATAAAAACGCTCCGGCGCAGCCGGTCGCCGCGGAGAGCACTCCGACTCCAACTCCTACGGCAGCGCCGGTTCCCGAACAGACGCCGGCCCCAACACTGCAGCCGACCGAACACCCGGCAGTTGCGGCGTTTTTGGCCGCTCAGGCGGAATATTCGGAGTACGAAGTTCCCGAAACGGTGAGCTATGAGCGCCCGGAGCTGCCGTTTGACTATGCAAGCCCTGTCTCGGGCGTCACCTCATCCGGCTTCGGTTACCGTATGCACCCGATAAAAAACGAAGTAAAATATCATTACGGTACGGATTTTGCCGCCGATACCGGCACGCCTATTTCCGCCTTTGCCGACGGTACGATCGTCGCGCAGGGAGACTCCGACTCGTTCGGCAAATACGTCATGATCGATCACCCTGACGGCTACCGCACGCTGTACGCGCATTGCAGCGAGCTTTGCATGAGCTGCGGCAGTGTGAAGAAAGGCGACACAATAGCGCTCGTGGGCTCAACGGGCGCAGCTACCGGCCCTCATCTGCACTTTGAGCTTGAGCGTGACGGAGTGCATCTCAACCCCGAGTTTTATATATGAGCCGCCGCTTTTCGCTGAGCCCCGGCGCGATATTCGTTTTGTCGTTCATTTATTTTTTCGGCGGCCTCTCGTGCCTCGCGGCCGTGATACTGTCCGTTGCCGTGCATGAAGCGGGACATGCGGCGGCTATACGCACTTTAGGCGGAAAGGTCAAAGGCCTGCGCTTTGATACCTCCGGACTATGCATGTCCGGTACGGGAGCATATTCTACAGCGGGTGAGGTGATCACTCTGCTTGCCGGGCCTCTTTCGGGACTTGTCCTTGCGTATATCTGCGCTAAGCTCGGGGACGCTGCCCAAAATAATTTTCTTCTTCGCACGTCGGGGATAAGCCTTGCCCTGACGGCGTATAATCTGCTCCCGGCTCTGCCGCTTGACGGTGGCAGGGCGCTTTGCTGCATGCTGCGAGGCCTTATCGGCGAGAGAAGGTGCGAAAACGCGATGTATTTCATTGGCCTAACAACCGCGCTCGCCCTGGCCATCCTCGGTATATGCGCCCGCACGACGCAGCTGGGGATCGTGCTGCTCGCATCGTCCGTGTGGCTGCTTATCGCGCAAACGGGTATTGTAAAAAGTATGCGTATGTTGTAAAATTAAAAAATAAAACACATTTGGAGATACATATGGATAAACGACTTGAGCGTATACTGCCGAAGGTGCAGAAGCCAGCGCGGTACACCGGCGGAGAATATAATCAGATAATAAAAAACAAGGACGAGGTCGAGCTGCGCCTTGCGTTCTGCTTTCCCGATACATATGAAATAGGCATGTCCAACCTCGGCATGGGTATACTGTACTCAACCATGAACGAGCTGCCCTATGTCTGGTGCGAGCGCGTGTACGCACCCTGGGGGGATATGTACGAGCAGATGAAGCAGAATAATATACCCCTGTACGCGCTCGAAAGCGGCGACCCCATATCCGAGCATGACGTGCTGGCCTTTTCGATAGGATACGAAATGGCGTATTCGACGGTTCTCGATATGATCGACATGGCCGGGCTTCCGATACGCAGCGCGGAGAGAACAGAGCTCCTGCCGCTTGTTATAGCGGGAGGCACGGCAGCCTTAAATCCGGAGCCGATGGCCGATTTTATCGACATTTTCCTGCTCGGCGAGGGTGAGGAGATGAATAACGAGCTGCTTGCGCTCCTGCGCACGGCAAAGGCCGAGGGCTGGTCAAAGCAGACTTTTCTTGAGAAGGCCGCGCAGATAGGCGGTGTTCTCGTTCCGTCGTTTTACACGCCCGTTCTCAATGAGGATAACACCATAGATCATTTTGACGTTCACCCCGCCGCACCCGAGAGAGTGACAAAGCGCGTTATAACGGATATGGACTCCGTTCATTTTCCTCTTGCGCCTATCGTACCGTCGACCGAGGTCGTGCATGACAGAGTAAATCTCGAGCTGTTCCGCGGCTGTGTTCGCGGCTGCCGCTTCTGTCAGGCCGGACATACCTACCGCCCGATAAGGGCAAAATCGCCCGAAAAACTCGCCGAGCAGGGAAAGGCACTTTTAAAAAACACCGGCTGTCAGGACATAACGCTCCTGTCGCTCAGCTCAAGCGACTATCGCCACCTGTCAGAGCTGTGCGATGAACTGCTTGAGTACTGCGAGCCGCGCAGCATCGGAATCTCGCTGCCGTCTCTGCGCGCGGATAACTTCTCTATAGATATAATGCACCGCATACAGAAAACACGCAAAAGCGGCCTGACATTCGCGCCCGAGGCCGGCAGTCAGCGTCTGCGCGACGCAATAAATAAAAACGTCAGGGAAGAGGATCTGCTGCACACATGCCGTCTGGCCTTCGAGGGAGGCTGGAACACGATAAAGCTTTACTTCATGCTCGGACTTCCGACCGAGACGGATGAGGACATCCTCGGCATAGCGGAGCTCGCAAATCAGGTACTGCACACATGGCGGCTTTACGCAAAGAACAAGAACAGGGGAGTGCGCATAACGGTTTCGACCTCCTGCTTTGTTCCGAAGCCGCACAGTCCGTTCCAGTGGGAACGGCAGGTCACGATGGATGAATATATCCGAAAGGTACACCTCCTGCGCGACAGCATAAAGGCCAAAAACGTCGTCTATAACTGGCACGATCCGCAGACAAGCTACATAGAAGCTACGCTCTCCCGCGGCGACCGCCGCATGGGCAGGGTCATAGAAAACGTCTGGCGCTCGGGCGGCAGACTGGAGGCGTGGAGCGACTACTTTTCGTTTGATCGCTGGATGAAGGCCTTTGACGACGCAGGTGTCGACCCGACGTTCTACGCTCACCGCGAACGCGAAAGGTATGAGGTCATGCCCTGGGATATCGTCGATGTCGGCGTGCGCAGAGCGCACCTGTGGCACGAGCGCGAGCAGGCATATAAATCAGAGCTTTCGCCCGACTGCCGCAAGCAGTGCTCGGCATGCGGCGCGGCAAAGCTCCTGAAGGGAGGTAAATGCGATGGATAAGTACAGAATGCTGTTTTCCAAGACCGGAAGAGCGGTGTATATATCGCATCTTGACCTTATGCGCACCGTGACGCGCGCGTTCATGCGTGCGGAATGTAAGCTCAAATACTCCGAGGGCTTTAATCCACACCCGAATATATCCATTGCGCTGCCGCTTTCCGTCGGCTGCGAGAGCGTGTGCGAGATCATGGATTTCAAAATGCGCGAGGACATGCCCTGCGAGGAGATAAAAAACAGGCTTGAGACACAGTTTCCCGAGGGTATCGCGGTCATCGATGTTTACGAGGCCGAGCGCAAGGTCAAGGAGATAAAATGGCTGAGCATATCCGGCGTTTTAGAGTATGACGAGCGCGACGCGGCCGCTATGGCCGGGAAGCTTAATGAGTTTTACGCGGCCGAGAGTATCGTTATAACAAAAAAAACAAAGCGTAGCATGGGTGAAAGCGATATCCGCCCGGCGATAAGGGATATATCCTTTGCGCAGTCGGGCAGGGACGTTTCGATGCGAGCTCTCATCTCCGCCCAGGAGCCGACGCTTAATCCTGAGCTCATAGCCGACGCACTGCGTCAGCTTGCACCCGATATCGCGCCAGACTTCGCAAAATTCAGGCGGCTTGAGATATTTGATGAAAATATGCAGGTTTTTCGCTGAAAATGCTTGCATTTCAAGGCCCTTTGTGGTAACATATCATGGCTTGCGTACATCGCAGGCTATCAAGCGGTCCTCTGCCGAGGCCAAAAGGGAGCCCTCCGGCACGAACGCCTAAAGAAAAGGAAGGATTAGACTATGGATCTGATCAAAATTCTCAGTGAGCAGTACATGAAGCCCGAGCTGCCCGAGCTCAACGTCGGCGATACCGTCCGTATCACCGTCCGCGTAAAAGAAGGCAGCCGTGAGCGCAACCAGGCTTTCGAAGGCACCATCATCGCCAAGAAGCATGGCGGCATCAACGAGACCATCACCGTCCGCCGCATCTCCTACGGTGTAGGCTGCGAGAAGGTCTTCCCCGTACACTCTCCCTCCATCGTCTCCGTAGAGACAGTTCGCCGCGGCAAGGTCCGCAGAGCAAAGCTGTACTACCTGCGCGAGCGCGTCGGTAAGAGCGCAAAGGTCAAGGAGCGCCTGTAAGTGCCCGACCTGTCATTCGGTTCAAAAAAAGCGGCATATGCCGCTTTTTTTGTTCAGCGCGGCAAAAAGCTTGCAGCTTTTGCACGCTGAACAAACGCCACATTTTTCGTGACAATAAATTTTCACGAAAAATCTCGCTGCGCTCGTCAAAAAGTCTGATAGATCAGACATTTTTGATGGCTATAATCTGATTTCGAGCGGGGCATTTTTCTCGCTGCGGCTCGGTCACGGCGCGGCTCTGACATGCCCCCGGCATGTCATTCACTCCCGCGCCGCCGCTTCGCTACCCCTCGAGCACCCCTGCTGCACGCTTGTCTTTACTCAGCAGCATGGTTTTTCGGCAGCCTAACAAAAAAAGCGGCATATGCCGCTTTTTTTGTTGCCTAAGTATTGCTTTATCGTGTATAATATATTGATAAACTCATCAAGAGGTAATTCAAATGAAAAAAACTAACGATAAGGTTAAAAATCAAAAAGCAATAACGGCCGAGACAACGACGAGAGGCGAGATCTACGACTGGATGCAGAGTCTTGTGTTCGCACTTATTATCTGCATTATCGTATTCGTTTTTATCTTCCGCATTGTCGATGTGAGCGGCGATTCGATGAATCCCACGCTTATTAACGGCGACAAGCTTGTTGTGTCTGACGTTTTCTATAATCCCAAACAGAGTGATATCGTCATTTTCCGCAAGGACGAGTATAAGTCCGAGGCCTTGGTCAAGCGCGTTATCGCGACCGAAGGACAGACCATCGATATCGACTTTGATCGCGGCAGGGTCTATGTTGACGGCGAGCTTATTGACGAGCCGTACATCGCCGAGCCGACATATAATCAGCTTGACTTCCAGGGGCCGCAGACCGTTCCAGAGGGCTGTGTGTTCGTCATGGGTGATAACCGCAACGCATCGTCCGACAGCCGCAGGGCGGAGATCGGCATGGTCGATGAACGACTCATAGTCGGTAAGGTTTTGCTGCGCGTGTTCCCGCTTGACTCCATCGGAGTTCCCGACGGTGAATGATATGGACGGTATAAATTACGAAAAAATGAATATCCAGTGGTTTCCCGGCCACATGACCAAGGCACAGCGCATGATAGAGGACAACATAAAGCAGGTCGATGCCGTGTGCGAGATCCTTGATGCACGCATACCCAACTCCAGCCGGAACCCGGATATCGACCGTCTCGCCGCCGGAAAGCCGAGACTTATCATACTCAACCGCACCGACCTTGCAGACCCGAATATAACCGCACAGTGGCGCACTTTTTTTGAAGAACAAGGTATTAAGATACTTGAAACGGACGCAAAGTCCGGC
Source organism: Clostridiales bacterium (assembly GCA_004558025.1). Lineage (GTDB taxonomy): Bacteria > Bacillota > Clostridia > Oscillospirales > Oscillospiraceae > F23-B02. The sequence continues at coordinate 135,177 of SFEG01000001.1, read as the reverse complement.
AAGGGGGTCAGCGGCTTTGCTCCGGCTCTGCGCGAGCTTCTGAAGGATAAGATCGCCGACTACGCCGCAAAGGGTCAGATAAACCGCCCGATGCGTGTCATGATCCTCGGCATACCGAACGTCGGCAAGTCGACGTTCATAAACAAGGTCGCAAAGCGCAAGGCCGCAATTGCCGGCGATAAGCCCGGCGTAACTCGCGGCAAGCAGTGGATAAATATTGACAAGGGGCTTGACCTTTTAGACACTCCGGGCATTCTTTGGCCGAAGTTTGATTCGCAGGAGGTCGGCGAGATGCTGGCCATCACAAATGCGATAAAGGCCGACGTGCTCGATAAGGAAACGCTCGCGGCAAACTTCATGCTGCGTCTGCGTGAAATGTACCCCGAGGCGCTCACGGCCCGATATAAGTTTGAGCCCGATCCCGAGGCAAACGGCTTTGAGCTGCTTGAGGAGGCTGCAAAAAAACGCGGCTTTCTCATATCGAGGGGCGAGTACGACATTGAACGCATGGCAAATACGCTGCTTGGCGAGTACCACGATGGAAAGCTCGGCAGAATCAGCTTGGAGAAACCGTGATGACAGAGCTTTGGGAGCTTGAAAACGAGATATATGACAGCGGCGTTGAGCTCATCTGCGGCGTTGACGAGGCCGGGCGAGGCCCGCTGGCGGGGCCTGTGTGCGCAGCGGCTGTTATTCTTCCGTGCGGACTGGAGATTGAAGGCCTCAACGACTCAAAAAAGCTCAGCGAGAAAAAGCGCGACAAGCTTTTTGAAGCTATCTGCTCCGAGGCCGTGAGCTACGGTATAGCTTTTGCGAGCGTCGAGGAGATAGAAGAAATAAATATTTTGAACGCGGCTATGCTCGCAATGAACAGAGCCATCGAAAAACTCTCTGTAAAGCCTGCGCTCGCGCTCGTTGACGGGAACCGTAATTCCGCAATAAAAATGCCCAGCCGCTGCGTTGTAAAGGGCGACGCGAAATGCGCCGACATTGCCGCAGCGTCGATACTGGCCAAGGTCACCCGTGACCGTTATATGCTCGAAATGGCGGAAAAGTATCCGGCGTATCATTTTGAAAAGCATAAGGGCTACGGCACAAAGCTGCACTATGAAGCCCTGCGCGAGTACGGCCCATGCGAAATACACCGCCCGAGCTTTTTGAGGAAAATGCACTGATGGCAGAGGAAAAACTCGGCGCTTTCGGCGAGCGCAAGGCCGCAAATTATCTGCGGCTGCACGGATACAGGATTATCGACACCAACTGCCGCTACAGGCAGGGCGAGATCGATATAATCGCAAAACGGCGTGATTACATAGTTTTTGTCGAGGTAAAGCTCAGAAAAAACAATACCTACGGCGAGGCGCGCGAGTTCGTCACCCCGGCAAAGCAGCAGCGCGTTATCATGGCCGCGCAGCTTTGGCTTCAGACACACGAGACCGAGCTTCAGCCGCGCTTTGATGTAATAGAGGTCTACGCGCCCGACGGCGTAAATTCGAAAAAAGTTATGATAAACCATATAGAAAACGCATTTTGAGCGGAAAGGAGCTCCGTTATGTTATATTTCAGCACACGCAACTCAAATGAAAAAGTGACTGCTTCTCAGGCGATTTCGCACGGCCTTGCGCCCGACGGCGGACTGTATGTCCCCGAAAGCCTGCCGCAGCTCACACTTGAAGATATAAAAGCTTTGGGAAAGGAAAACTACAAGGGAAGAGCCTTGAAAATAATGAAGCCCTTCCTTGATGAATTTACAGAGCCCGAGCTCAAGACAATGATAGCTCGTGCATACGGCGATAATTTCGACAGTGACAGCGCGGCACCCGTGCATTTTCTCGATGATAATACCGCAGTGCTCGAGCTTTGGCATGGCCCTACCTGCGCATTCAAGGATATGGCGCTTCAGATGCTCCCGCATCTGCTGACAGCCTCGCTCAAAAAGTGCGGAGAAAAGCGCAAGGTCTGCATCCTCGTCGCCACAAGCGGAGATACCGGCAAGGCGGCGCTTGAGGGCTTTGCCGATGTTGAAAACACAAAGATCCTCGTTTTTTATCCCCACAATGGCGTGTCCGATGTGCAGCAGCTGCAAATGATAACGCAGACAGGCGAAAATGTCGGCGTAGCTGCCGTGTGCGGCAACTTTGACGATGCGCAGACCGGCGTAAAGCAGATATTCGGCGATAGGGAACTTACCGAAGAGCTCAGCGAAAACGGCTGGATTTTGTCATCTGCAAACTCCATCAACTGGGGCAGACTTCTGCCGCAGATAGTTTACTATTTCTCCGCCTACTGCGACTACGCAAATTCCGGCCGGATAAGCTACGGCGATAAGCTCGACTTCGTCGTACCCACAGGCAACTTCGGAAATATTCTGGCCTGCTGGTACGCAAAAGCCATGGGTCTGCCCGTAGGCAAGCTCATCTGCGCCTCGAATCAGAACAATGTTCTCGCCGATTTCTTCGCACGCGGCGTGTATGACCGCAACAGAACATTCTATACGACGATATCCCCGTCCATGGACATACTTGTTTCCAGCAATCTTGAGCGTCTGATGTACTCGATCTGCAAAAGCGACAGGGAAGTAGCAGCTTATATGACAGAGCTTGCGAAAGCAGGGAAGTATGAGGTCTCCGACGCGATAAAGACTGTTATAAACGAACATTTTGTCGGCGGATACTGCTCCGATGACGATACAAAGGCGGCAATAAATAAGGTCTATAACGAAAACGGTTACCTCATGGATACGCACACAGCCGTTGCGTACAAAAAGCTTGCTGATTTCCGCAGGGATACCGACCGCACTGCGCCGGCCGTCGTTGTATCTACCGCGAGCCCCTATAAATTCTGCGACAGCGTACTCGATGCGCTGGGGCAGGGAACGGACGCTCCGGGAACAGAGCTTATCGAAAAGCTCTCGGAAGTTACAAACACGAAAGTTCCCAAGCCGCTTGCAGGCCTTGATAAGCGCGAAAAGCGCTTCGGGCTTGTTGTGGACAAGCAGGATATGAAGTCCGTTGTTGCGGATTTTCTTAAATAATAATATGTAGGGGCTTTCGCCCCGTCGTATCAGTCGCAGCAGCCACGCGGACAGAAGGTGGAGCAGAAGGTCTCGGACTTGGTGGTGGCCTTGTCGTTCTGAACCTTGATCTGCGATGCGGAGCACTTGCAGTCGATAGTGTTGTACTTGCAGCTTGATACGTCGCAGCCGACGCCGGTGATCTGACCGGAGCTCATTTTCTTGTTGTTCATTTTCTTACCTCCAGAGAGTATTGTCCTCAGACAGTGTTATTCTTGACCATAATTTCAGTTTTATACGGAGGCAGCATGTCTTTATATACCATCGGCGATCCTCATCTGTCGCTCGGAACAAATAAACCAATGGACGTTTTCGGCGGGCGCTGGGAAAACTATGTTCAGAAGCTCAGCGACGGCTTTGCCGGGCTAAATGACGACGATCTTACTGTCCTGTGCGGCGATATTACCTGGGGAATGACGATGGAGGAGGCTCTGCCGGATTTTAAATTCATCGACGCGCTGCCCGGAAGAAAGATAGTCCTCAAGGGCAATCACGATTACTGGTGGACAACGGCTACGAAGGCGCGCAGCTTTTTTGCAAAGCACGATATTAAAACGATCGATGTCCTACATAACTCGAGCTTTGAGTACGCAGGAGTCTCAATCTGCGGCACCCGCGGCTGGTTTTACGAAGAAAGCAAGGGCGTTGAGCATGATAAAAAAATCATGAACCGCGAGATCATGCGTCTTGAAGCGTCGCTTAAGGCCGCGGCGACCGACGAGATATATGTGTTTCTGCATTATCCGCCGAAATATTTGAATTATACATGTCCCGAGATACTCGAGCTTTTGCGGAAATATAATGTGAAGCGCTGCTGCTACGGACATATCCACGGCGCAGGATGCCAATTTGCCTTTAACGGTGTTCTCGGCGGCACTGATTTCATGCTCGTTTCGGCTGATCATGTTAAATTCAGACCCGTAAAGCTTATTTGAAAGCGAGTTCAAAGAAAATAATTGCTTTTGAATAAAATATCTGTTATTATGTTTTGGTCTATGTGAATTATATTAGGAGGAATATATAAATGTTAGTCAAGAACGTAGAAAAGAAAGACTCCAAGACCGCAAGCTTTCAGGTCGAAGTCGATGCAAAAGAATTCGACGAGGCCGTAAATAAGGCATTTAACAAGAATAAGGGCAGCATCTCAATCCCCGGCTTCAGACAGGGCAAGGCGCCCCGCGCAGTCGTTGAGGGCATGTACGGCCACGATGTTTTCTATCAGGATGCCATCGACGAGCTCGTTGCTCCCGCGTATGAGTACGGCTACGATAACTGCGGCCTGAAGATCATCGGCAAGCCAGCAGTCTCGAACATGGATCTTTCTGACGATAAAGTCCTCACTCTGACCTTTGACGTTGAGCTCTACCCCGAGGTCACCCTCGGTGAGTACAAGAACCTCAGCGCGGTCAAGGAGACCTACATCATCACCGAAGAGGATGTTGACGGCCAGATCGACGGAGTCCGCAAGCGCAACGGCCGCGTTATAGATCTTGAGCGCGAGGCTCAGATGGGCGATACCGCAGATATCGATTTTGAAGGCACTCTCGACGGCGTTCCCTTCGACGGCGGCAAGGCAGAGGGCTATGAGCTTGAGCTCGGCTCGAACACCTTCGTTCCCGGCTTTGAGGAGCAGATCGTCGGCATGAATATCGGCGACGAGAAGGATATAAACATCACCTTCCCCGAGGATTACGCAGCAGAGCTGGCCGGCAAGGACGTTGTATTCAAGGTAAAGCTCAACGGCCTGTCCATGACCGAGCTTCCCGAGCTCGACGACGATTTCGTTCAGGACGTTTCCGAGTTCAACACCGTTGAGGAATACAGAGCAGACACCCGCAAGGATATGGAGCGCGTCATGGATCAGCAGATGGACGCAAAGTTCCGCACCGCTATCATGACCAAGGCCTGCGACAATATGACTGTCGAGATCCCCGAGAGCATGATGCAGGAGAAGATCGACGAGCTTATCCGCAGCTATGCTGCAAACTTCGGCCTGTCTGACCCGAAGATGAGCACCGACGATATCAAGAAAATGATGGGCCTTGACGAAGAAGCCATCAACGCAACAATCCGTCCCGCTGCCGAGTATCAGGTAAAGCAGGAGCTGCTTCTCAATGCCATCGTCGAGGCTGAGAACATCGAAGTCACCGACGAAGAGCTTGAGGATTACATCAAGGGTGCAGCCGAGTCTGTCGGCGTTACCCCCGATCAGATCCGTCAGTACTTCGGCGAGGAATATATCAAGAATGAGTTCAAGAAAGAAAAAGCGACCAGGATAGTTATAGAGTCCGCTACCGAGGAAGCCCCCGCCGAGGAGCCTGCCGAGGAAAAAGAGGCTGAATAATCTATCTCGTTTAAGGATATGATCTCCACACGGTAAGCTGAAGAAAGGAGACGTTTAAAATGAGTTTAGTACCCTATGTAGTAGAACAGACAAGCCGCGGCGAGCGTTCGTATGATATCTTTTCGAGACTTCTCAACGACCGCATAATCATGCTGTCGGAGGAAGTCAACGACACGACCGCGAGCCTTATCGTTGCCCAGCTTCTGTACCTTGAGGCACAGGATCCCGATAAGGATATCCAGTTTTATATCAACAGCCCCGGCGGCTCCGTCACTTCGGGTATGGCTATCTATGACACCATGCAGTATATAAAGCCCGATGTATCCACCATTTGTATCGGCATGGCCGCATCCATGGGAGCATTTCTGCTCTCAAGCGGTGCAAAGGGCAAGCGTCTTGCGCTCCCCAATGCCGAAATTATGATCCACCAGCCCTCCGGCGGCAGCAAGGGTCAGTGCACCGATATTCAGATCCAGGCCGAGCAGATCCTTAAGATAAAGAAAAATCTCAACAGGATCCTCGCCGAAAACACCGGAAAGGATATCGCCGTCGTCGAAGCCGACTGCGAGCGCGACCACTTCATGTCCGCGCAGGAAGCCCTCGAATACGGCCTTATCGATAAGGTGATAACCAAGCGATAAAATCGTTAACTGTATGGGGGAACAGAGCGTTCCCCCATATTACATCATTTCCCGAGGTAGAACTATGGCAAGAACAGACGACAGAAAGAGCATCCGCTGCTCATTCTGCGGAAAAACACAGGCGCAGGTCGGCAGGCTCATTGCCGGCAACGGCGCATATATCTGCGATGAGTGCATAAATCTCTGCATGAGCATAATCGCCGAGGATGAGCAGGCTCCCGTGCATGACAATCAGGGCAACCGCCTGCGCTTTGAGGATCTCCCGAAGCCCTACGAGATCAAAAAGAGACTCGACGCCTACATCGTCGGACAGGAGAGAGCAAAGGTCGTTTTGTCGGTAGCGGTGTATAACCACTATAAGCGCATACTTTTTGCCGGCGATAACGATGTTGAGCTTCAAAAGAGCAACATCCTGCTTATCGGCCCAACGGGCAGCGGCAAGACCCTTTTTGCTCAGTCTTTGGCCAAAATGCTCAACGTGCCCTTCGCCATTGCCGATGCGACCACGCTCACAGAAGCAGGCTATGTCGGCGAGGATGTCGAGAATATCCTACTGCGCCTCCTGCAGGCGGCCGATTTCGACGTTGAGCGCGCGGAAAAGGGTATAATCTATATCGACGAGATCGACAAGATCGCCCGCAAGAGCGAGAATACCTCGATAACGCGCGATGTCTCCGGCGAGGGTGTGCAGCAGGCGCTTCTGAAGCTGCTTGAGGGCACCGTTGCGAACGTTCCGCCTCAGGGCGGACGCAAGCATCCGCACCAGGAGTTTATCAAGGTAGACACGACGAACATACTTTTCATCTGCGGCGGCGCATTTGACGGTCTTGACAAGATCATCGAAAAGCGCACCGAGAAAAAGAGCATGGGCTTCGGCGCGGAGATAAAGAGCTCGACAGAGCGCGATGTCGGCGAGATTTTAAAGCAGGCGCAGCAGCACGATCTTCTGAAGTTCGGAATTATCCCCGAGCTCATCGGCCGTCTGCCTGTCATAGCACCGCTGACTTCATTAAAGCGCGAAGACCTCGTCCGCATACTTACCGAGCCCAAGAACGCCATGACCAAGCAGTACGAGGCACTCATGGGCTACGACGGAGTTAAGCTCGTCTACGATAAGGAAGCACTCGAGGCGATAGCCGATAAGGCTATCGAGATGAAGATAGGCGCCCGCGGCCTTAGGAGCGTGATGGAGGGCATAATGACCGATATCATGTACACCGTGCCGTCCGAGCAGGATATCGAGAAAGTAATTGTCACTGCCGACTGCGTGAAAAACGGAACCGGCCCCGACGTAATACGCAAATGATACAACACGGCAAGACGGGGCATTGCCCTGTCTTGCTGCGTTTTTATCCCTATTTTTTACCCCTCAGAAGGAGGTAAGCATATGAATCAGAACAAGAAAATACCCGACCGCGCAATGGCAATACTGCCGCTGCGAGGCCTTAACATATTCCCCGGAATGCTCCTGAGCTTTGACGTCGAGCGCCCGATATCTCTTGCGGCGCTCAACTATGCGCAGAACTCCGATCAGGAGATATTCCTTATCACTCAGAAGGACATATCCAACGATATGCCCGAGCTTAACGACCTTTACGAATACGGCGTTGTCTGCCGCATCCGTCAGCTCGTGCGCCAGCCCGGCGGCAAGCTCTGCAAGGTCATGGCCGAGGGCATTTACAGGGGCAGAATATCGTCTCTCAGCTCCGATCAGCCGTATTTCTTCGGAGATATCGAAAGCGTTCCCGATAAGCCGGAGAAGGTAGCAGCAGACAGAAAGGAAGCGCTGATGCGCACGACCGTCGGCCTGTTTGACGAGTATGTGCAGCTTGTCGGCAGCATGCCGCCCGAAATGCTTCTCAACCTCGTCGTCAGCCGCGACCCTGCCTTCGTTGCCGACTACACGGCGCAGAACGTGCGCTTTGACTATCGCCAGAAGCAGGTGCTCTTAGAGGAGCTGCACCCCTGCCGCAGACTGGAGATGCTCATCGAGATGCTCAACCATGAGCTCAACGTCATTAGCATTGAGCAGGAGCTTAACGAGGCAACAAACGAGCAGGTAAACCGCAGCCAGCGCGATTACTATCTGCGCGAGCAGATGAAGATAATCCAGCAGGAGCTCGGTGAGGACGATACGACCGACGATATCGGCGAATACCGTCAGAAGATCCGCGACCTGAAGCTTTCGCAGGAGATAGAGGATAAGCTCCTCAAGGAAGTGTCCCACCTTGCAAAGCAGCCATTCGGCTCGACAGAGGCCACGGTCATCCGCGGCTATCTCGACGTTTGCCTTGAGCTGCCGTGGAACATAAAAACCGAGGAGACACGAGATATTGAAAAAGCGCGCAAGACTCTCGACGAGGATCATTTCGGCCTTGAAAAGGTCAAGCAGCGCGTTATCGAATACCTTGCTGTAAGGCAGCTTGCTCCCAAGGCCGGCGGCAGCCTGCTGTGTCTTGTAGGCCCTCCGGGCACGGGTAAAACCAGCATCGCGATGAGCATTGCCCGCGCAACTAACCGTAAGTGCGTTCGCATATCTCTCGGCGGCGTCCACGACGAGGCGGAGATCCGCGGACACAGGAAAACTTATGTCGGCGCAATGCCCGGCAGGATAATCTCCGGCATCCGTCAGGCAAAGAGCATGAACCCCGTCATGGTGCTCGACGAGGTCGATAAGCTCGGCTCGGACTACCGCGGTGATCCCTCGGCGGCGCTGCTTGAAGCGCTCGACCCCGAGCAGAACGCAACCTTCCGCGATAACTTCCTCGAGGTGCCGTTTGACCTGTCGGACGTATTCTTCATAACGACAGCAAACTCGCTTGACACAATACCCAGGGCGCTGCTCGACCGTATGGAGGTCATCGAGCTTTCAAGCTATACCGATGAGGAAAAGCTCAGCATCGCAAAGGGGCATCTGCTGCCCAAGCAGCGAAAAAAGCACGGCCTGAAGGCCTCGCAGCTTAAGGTCAGTGACGATGCCATACGCGAGATAATAACATACTACACGCGCGAGTCCGGCGTTCGAAACCTTGAGCGGCAGATAGCTGCACTGTGCCGCAAGGCCGCCGTCTCGATCGCTGATGGCGAGCGCAAAAGTCTGTCTCTGCGTTCGGGAGCATTGCAGCCGTATCTCGGCTCGCCTAAATTCAAGCCCGAGCAGCGCAGAATGAACGACGAGGTCGGTCTTGTGCGCGGCCTTGCGTGGACAAGCGTCGGGGGCGAGGTTCTTGACGTTGAGGTTGCCGTCGTCGACGGCAGCGGAAAGCTCGAGCTCACCGGCAACCTCGGCAAGGTGATGCAGGAGTCCTGCCATGCGGCGATGACATGCATAAGAAGCAGAGCCAATAAGCTCGGCATCGACGCTGATTTTTACAATACAAAGGATATACACATCCACTTCCCGGAGGGTGCGATACCCAAGGACGGGCCGTCCGCAGGCGTCACCGTGTGCACGGCTATCGTCTCGGCGCTGACCGGCACGCCCGTGCGCCGCGATATCGCAATGACGGGCGAGATCAGCCTGCGCGGCAGGGTCATGCCCATAGGCGGCCTCAAGGAAAAGACGATGGCTGCCATGCGAAACGGCGTCAGTACTGTAATAATCCCTGCCGATAACGAGCCCGATCTTGACGAGATCGACCCGACCGTGCGCAAGGCGCTCAACTTCGTGCTTGCCGATAAGGTCGATAAGGTGCTCGAAACGGCGCTCGCTCATAAGGACGCGGAGAACAAGCCCGAGGTCATCATGCAAGTTTCGGGTAAGAAGTCCCGCCCGGGAATAAGACAGTAGGTGGACTATGGCTGAACTTAATATCAATAAAGCCGAGTTTATAAAAAGCGCGGCAGCGCCCGAGGGCTTTATCCGCGATGCGCTTCCGAACATCGTTTTTTCCGGCAAGTCCAATGTCGGCAAATCCTCGGTCATAAACAGACTTTTAAACCGCAAAAACTTTGCCCGCGTGGGGCAGTCTCCCGGAAAGACGATACATGTCAACTATTTCCTCATAGATAAAAAGGTCTACTTCGTCGATCTGCCCGGCTACGGCTACGCCAAGGTGTCAAAATCCGAGCGCGAGCGCTGGGGAAGGCTCATGGAGCAGTTTTTCGCCGTCGACGGGCTCATAGACCTCGGCATAATGATCGTTGACTCGCGTCATAAGCCCACGGCCGATGACGTTACCATGGCCGAGTGGTTCAAAAGCACAGGCTGTCCACTCGTGGTCGTCGCAAATAAGTCCGATAAGCTCAAAAAGAGCGAAATTGAGCCGAATCTTGAGCTAATCCGCCTCACTCTCGGCCTTGATGAGGAAACGCCGCTCATCCTATTTTCCGCGGAGAAGGGTAGCGGCCGCGATGCGCTCATGTCGCAGATACTCAAATACGTTTGAGATAGTGCACTATGAATTCATTTGGAGATGTAATGCGAAACCTCGACTGGTCGGTGCTCACGAGCATGCTCATGTCCGTCGTGCCGGCGCTCGTGTGCATAACGCTGCACGAGCTAAGTCACGGCTATGTCGCCTATAAGCTTGGCGACAATACCGCGAAAAACATGGGCAGGCTCACGCTAAACCCAATTAAGCATATCGACATCGTCGGCCTCATAATGATGGTCGCATTCAAATTCGGCTGGGCAAAGCCAGTGCCGGTCGATATGCGCAACTTTAAGCACCCCAAGCGCGATATGGCCATAACCGCGCTCGCGGGGCCGGTATCGAATGTACTTATCTGCTGCGTTGTGCTGTTTATTTATGGTATCATTTTTCTGCCGTGCACGCTTTCGGGCAGCAAATTTTGGGGCGATGTGCTCGATATGGTCTACTTAACGGCCTATTTGAGCATGGCTCTCGCCGTATTCAACATTATTCCCGTACCGCCGCTGGACGGCTCAAAGGTGCTGTTTTCGCTCATGAGTGACGAGGCATATTTAAAGCTCATGCGCTATGAGCGCTACGGAATGCTGCTTCTGCTCGTTCTTATAGCCACCGATGTTCTCGCTGATCCGCTTCAGACGGTCACCGGGGCGGCGTTCAAATTTCTTTTTGCGTTTGCCGAATGGGGCTATGACCTCTCGAGCATACTGTTTTATTGACAATGGATAATCCGACTTTTCATCTTGACAGCGTGGTCAAGGATAAAAATGAGCTTCAGGACTTCGACGGTCCGCTCAGCCTTATCCTCATGCTGCTGTCGAAAAATAAAATAGAGATACGCGATATAAAAATATCCGAGATACTCGATCAGTACCTTGAATACCTCGAGCAGATGGAGAAAATGGATCTTGAGATAACGAGCGAGTTCGTGCAGATGGCTTCGCACCTGCTGTATATCAAGACCAGAACACTTCTTGCCGGGGAGGAAGAGGTCAGCGAGCTTGAAGAGCTCATGACCTCTCTTGAGCAGCTCAAATGCAAGGATATTTACGCGGCTGTGCAGAAAATAACTCCGGAGCTTAAAAAAGCCTCGGAAAAGGGGCTTTTGTACTACGCGAGGCTTCCCGAGCCGCTGCCGGATATAAAGCGCGAGTATGAGTATCGCCACGAGCCGGCAGATCTGTTCCGCGCGCTGTACACAGTCATAACGCGCGGCGGAAAGCCGGCGGAGCCCGAGTTTGCGCACCGTCTCGCGCCCTCGCGCATCGTGTACGAGGTTCGGACGAAAAGCCGTGAGCTTATAGACAGGCTGCAAGCAGGCCCTGCAAAGCTCTCGGAGCTTTATTCAGAGTGCCGCAGCCGCTCGGAGATCGTTGCAACGTTCATCTCTATTTTGGAGCTGTGCAGCATGGGCAGCGTTGAGCTTACGGGCGAGGAGAGTGACTATACGCTCTTGTTTGTCGGCGGCGACGTCGGAGAAATTTTGGACAGAATAGTAGAGTAGGATCAGTAATGGAAACAGAGAATATAAAGGCAGCCGTTGAGGCAATACTTTTTGCAGCGGGTGAGCCGGTTCCCGCCGCGCGCATATCGCTCATTCTCGAGGTCGAGGAGGAGGCGGTTTGGGCAGCGGCAAAGGAGCTTGCGGATGAGTACAGCTTCGGCATGCGCGGGATGCGCATACTCACGCTCGATAATAAGCTGCAGATGTGCTCATCGCCGGAGTATGCCGCGGTGATAAGCAAAACGCTTGAGCAGCGCAAGCCTCCGATGCTCTCGCAGCCGGCGCTCGAAACGCTTGCCGTCGTTGCGTATTTTCAGCCCGTCACGAGGGCGTATATCGACCAGGTGCGCGGAGTTGACAGCTCTTATACTGTCGGAGTGCTCATAGACCGCGGCCTTATTGAGCGCTGCGGCAAGCTCGACGTCCCGGGCAGACCATCTCTTTTGCGCACAACGGACGTTTTTCTGCGCACCATGGGCGTCAGTAAGCTTGAGGAGCTCCCTGAGCTTCCAGACATAAGCTCCGGTGACGGGGTCAAAAAGCTTGAGGACGCTATTGAAAAGCTCAGCACAGTCGGCAATAACCAGCTCCAGATGGAGGAGCTCAAATAAGTCTTCGGGGTGATGCGCTTGACAGCGCTTATTATCATCTTAATACTTCTGACCGCCGTCATGCTAATTCCGATTGGCGTGTATGCATCATATGCCGATGGAAATTTCACGGCCTCGGCGCATGCGTGGTTTTATAAGCTCAGCCTGTATCCTCCAAAGGAGAAAAAGCCGAAGCCCGAGCCTGAAGAGTCGACAGAGGCGGATGCTGAAAAAGAGGAAAAGCCGGAAAAAAGCTTTTCACTCGATTTTTCGTTAAATGACTGGCTTGAGCTTGCAAGGGTAGCACTGAGCGCGCTCAGGCGCTTAAAAAACGGCGTGTATTTTGACCTTATAAGGCTCAGTGCGGTCATATCCGCGCCCGACCCGTATGATGCCGTCATGCGCTATAACGCCGTAAACGGCTTTGTGGGCTCAACGATACCGTTTTTTGAAAGCGAGTTCCGAGTAAAAGAAAAGGAAATATATATCGGCCTTGATATGAACGGCGGTGAGAGCGGTGCCTCGTTTGAGCTGTCCGCATCTGTGCGGGTGGGAACCATACTGGCGCTGGGGTTTGCCGCAGGCTTTGGATTTTCGAAAATTCTGATAAAAAACAGGATACGGCGTATCCGTGAAAGGGTGGCACGCAATGGAGAACAACAAACTGAGCGAAATGATGCAGTCGACCATGAGCAGCATCAAGGATCTTGTTGAGGTAAACAACATCGTCGGCGAGCCTATAGTCACGCCCGACGGGCAGACCATTATTCCCGTATCGAAGCTGAGCTTCGGCTTCGGCGGCGCGGGCGGAGACTCGCTCGGCGGTAGCAAGCAGGGCTACGGCGGCGGCAGCGCGGCTGCCGTTAAGATCGAGCCTATAGGCTTTCTCGTGGTCAAGGACGACGGCGTGCGTATGATAAACGTCGCGCCCCCGGCAAAAAACGGCGTTGACAGGATCATCGACATGGTGCCCGATGTCATGGATAAAATAGAAAGCATCGCAAACACTAATAGGAAAAATGATTAAATAAGAAAGCCGATTAAAATAACTTCATTTCGTCAATAATAAGCACTGCCATGAAAGGTGGTGCTTATTTTGATGAAGAAAATCATTTCAGCCGTTATCGCTGCTGCCTGCGCAATCTCGCTGCTGCCATTTTCGGCTCTTGCCGATGAGGAGCACGAGCTGTCGGCACACAGTGCTATAGTCCTGTGCGCTGATACTGGCGATGTGCTGTTTGAAAAAAACGCGGACGAGCGCATGCTCATCGCCAGCATAACAAAGATCATGACGGCTATTGTTGCCATTGAAAACGCCGATCTCAACGACAAAATAGTCATTAAACCAGAATGGAGCGCCATTGAGGGCTCGAGCATGTATGCAAATCCCGGCCAAAGCTACACTGTGCGCGAGCTTCTGTACGGCATGATGCTCAATTCCGGCAACGACGCCGCGGCCGCCCTGGCGTGCACGCTCTGCGGCGACGAGATAAGCTTTGCTGAAAAAATGAACGAAAAGGCACGGGAGCTCGGCCTTGAAGACACGTCCTTCCGCAACCCCCACGGGCTTGACGATGAGGGGCACTATTCAACCGCCCGTGATATGGCGCGGCTAACGGCTTATTGTATGGAAAACGATACGTTTAAGAGCATCGTATCTGCAAACTGCGCCATCATAAAGGGCGTGACGTATTATAACCACAACCGTCTGCTGCGCGAGTATGAGGGCTGCATAGGAGTAAAAACCGGCTATACCGTATCGGCAGGGAGAACGCTTGTCAGCTGCGCGGAGAGAGGCGGCATGCGCCTTATATGCGTGACGCTCAGCGCGCCTGACGATTGGAACGATCACAAATATCTGCTGGATAAGGCGTTTTCGGAAAATCGTATAGTTTCTTACAGCGCCGACAGCTTCAAGCTTTCGCTCGATGTCGCTTCGGCTGCCGCGAGCGCCGCCGAGGCTGTGCCCGAAAACGAGATTAAGCTACTCATCGGTGTGGGTGATGATGTCGATGTTAAGCTCGAAGCGCCGCGAGTGCTGTTCGCCGGCGGCATAGAGGGGGAAAAGGTAGGCTCGCTGAGCATATTTATAAACGGCTCTCTTGCGGCTCAGGAGGATTTGGTTTATACTAAAGACGTAAAAGTCGATCCCGCCCAGAGGCTGACCCCGTATGAGCGCATATTCAGAATATTTGACACGGCCATCAGACCGTATTACATTGAAGGAGAGGCAAAATGAGGCAGCGTCTTCAAAAACTTATATCCGCCGCAGGAATGGCGTCGCGCCGAAGAAGCGAGGAGCTGATAAAAGCAGGCAAGGTTACCGTAAACGGTATCCCGGCCTTAATCGGCGACAGTGCCGACCCCGAAACTGACATTATCTTCGTTGAAGGCAGGCTTTTGGCAGAGCCTGCCGAGCGAACGTACATAATGCTGTATAAGCCGCGCGGCTATGTCACGACTCTCAAGGACGAAAAGAACCGGCGCTGCGTCAGCGAGCTTGTTAAGGACATCGGCGTTCGTTTATACCCCGTGGGAAGGCTCGATATGTATTCCGAGGGGCTTCTTATCATGACCGACGACGGTAAATTTGCAAACCGCCTCATGCACCCCTCGTCGCAGACGGATAAGACCTATTATGCATGGGTCAAGGGAAAACTCAGCGAAACTGCGCTCAAGGTGCTTGAAAGTCCGCTCGTTATAGACGGGTACAGAATAAGCCCGGCCGAGGTTAAGATCATAAGATCGGACGAGGATTATACGCAGCTGTCAATCCGCATCCATGAGGGCCGAAACCGCCAGATAAGAAAAATGTGCGACTGCGCAGGGCTCAAGCTCACAAAGCTCAAGCGTGTGTCCGAGGGCTCGCTTTCCGTCGGCGATCTCAAGCCTGGGCAGTGGAGATATCTCACAGAGGATGAATTGCAAGATTTGATGACTTAATGAAGCTTCAAAACTTAAAAACTTTTACTTACATACCCCGAACTTGAGCTTATTTGCAAGTTTGGGGTAAAAAAATTGCAAAATGCTATTGCAATTTGCGCGAATTGAAAGTAGAATATAGCGTATGTTTTAACATGGAGATGACTAGAATGGAAAACGATCTTCTAAAAGCACTTTCAAAGGGCAGCAACCAGTTTTCAAAAGGTCAGCGAATCATTGCAAAATATATTTTGAACAATTACGATAAGGCCGCATTCATGACGGCCGGCAGGCTCGGCAAGATAGTCGGCGTGAGCGAATCCACTGTCGTTCGCTTTGCCGCCGAGCTCGGCTATGACGGATATCCCAGCATGCGCAAGTCGCTGCAGGAAATGATCAGAAATCGCCTTACCTCCGTGCAGCGCATTGAGGTGGCAAAAAGCATGATAGACGATAATGATATCGCCCGCTCGATAATCGGCAGCGATATTCAGAATCTTCAGGCGACGCTTGAGGTGCTCGAGCAGGAGAGCTTCAACAAATTTGTCGACTCGATCAACGAAGCAAAAAATATCTACATTGTCGGCATGCGCACCTCGACCTCACTGGCGACCTTCCTCGGTCTGTATTTGAACCTTCTTCGCAGTAATGTAAACGTCATTCACGATACTGTTGCAAGCGAGGTCTTTGAACAGATAATCAGAATAGGTGAGGGCGACCTGTTTATCGCGATAAGCTTTCCGCGCTACTCGAGCCATACTCTTGACGCGATGGAGTTTGCTAAAAAGATGGGCGCAATGACCGCGGCCATAACCGACGGCCCCGCTTCGCCGTTAAACGGCATAGCCGACGTCTGTCTGCACGCAAAGAGCGATATGGTGTCGTTCCTCGACTCGCTGGTGGCCCCGATGAGTCTCATTAACGCGATAGTCATAGCCGTCGGCATAAAGAATAAGGAAAACCTGTCGCAAACCTTTGAGCGGCTCGAGACTATCTGGTCTGAAAATAAGGTCTATGAACAGACCGAGCGCGGCGGTACGATATGACGAAACTCAGTGCCGACGCAGTTATCATCGGCGGAGGCGCCGCCGGAATGATGTGCAGCCTCATTGCCTCGCAGCGCGGGCTTGATGTTATCCTGCTTGAGCAGAACAAACTGCTCGGCCGCAAGGTGCGCATAACCGGCAAAGGACGCTGCAATGTTACAAACAACTGCGATATAAAGGATTTTCTCAGCAATATACCCGGAGACGGGAAGTTTTTATACAGCGCGCTCAACAGATTCCCACCGCGCGATACGATGCAGTTTTTCGAGTCGCTCGGACTGCCGCTCAAAACCGAGCGCGGGAACAGGGTGTTCCCGGTTTCGGACAATGCAAACGATGTTGCAGGAACTTTGACACGGAATATCGAGCGCAACGGCGTTCGCCGCATACGCGAGAGCGCAAAGCATATAATCTGCGAAAACGGCGCAGTCTGCGGAGTTAAAACTGAGTCCGGCATAATAGAATGCCGTGCCGCCATCATATGTACGGGCGGCCTGTCGTATCCACTCACGGGCTCGACCGGATCGGGATATAAAATGGCGCAGGAGCTGGGGCACAGCATAGTGCCGTGCCATCCGTCGCTTGTTCCGCTGGAAAGCGACGACGAATACTGCGCCAGGATGCAGGGCTTTTCGCTCAAAAACGTGACGCTCTCGGCATATGAGGACGATAAGCTTATATTCCGCGAGCTCGGAGAAATGCTGTTTACACACTTCGGGGTATCGGGTCCGCTGGTCTTATCGGCAAGCTCGCATATGCGCAATTTCGGCAAGTCGAAATACCGGCTGAGCATAGACCTCAAGCCCGCGCTCGACGAGAAAAAGCTCGACGCGAGGCTCCTGCGCGACTTTGAAAAGTACGCAAACCGCGACTTTGCAAATTCGCTGTGCGATCTTGCAGGCAAAACGATGATACCCGTTCTCGTTGAGCTGTCCGGCATTCCGCCGGAGGAAAAGGTGAACTCCATAACTCGCCAGCAGCGCCATGAGCTTTTGAAGCTTTTTAAGGAATTCCCAGTATCCGTCTCCGGTCCTCGCCCCATTGATGAGGCGATAGTTACCTCAGGCGGCGTTTCAACAAAGGAGATAAACCCGCGCACAATGGAGTCAAAGCTCGTAAGTGGACTGTATTTTGCCGGAGAAGTCATGGATCTTGACGCGTACACAGGCGGCTTTAACCTTCAAATCGCGTGGTCAACGGCATTTGTTGCCGCAAACTCTTTATAAGGATGGATACGCTATGATATCAATAGCCATCGACGGCCCGTCCGGCGCCGGGAAGAGCACAATATCCCGAAGGGCGGCCGAAATGTTCGGCTTTATATACGTCGATACGGGCGCTATATACAGAACGATCGGGCTTGCATCCAAAACGCACGGCGTGAGCCTTGACGATAAGGCGGCCGTTATAGCGATGCTGCCCGAGCTTAAGATCGATCTGAAATACAATGCTGCCGGCGAGCAGCATATGTATCTTGACGGCAAGGATGTTTCCCGGGACATACGCCTGCCGGAGGTATCCATGCTTGCGTCAAAGGTCTCGGCAATACCCGAGGTAAGAGCCTTCCTCGTTGATATGCAGCGCGATATGGCAAAAAGATACGACGTTATCATGGACGGCCGTGATATAGGTACGGTCATATTGCCAGATGCCGATCTCAAGATATTCCTTACCGCCGATGTTTCCGACCGAGCGCACCGCCGCTATGAGGAGCTGTGCGCAAAGGGGATTGAAAAGCCGTTTGAAGAAGTCCTTGCGGAGATGAAGCAGCGCGACGAGCAGGACACTGCACGCGCGGCAGCACCATTGAAGGCCGCAGATGACGCCGTTATGCTCGATACTAGCGGCAACACGCTTGAAGAGAGCATCGCCGAGGTGTGCCGCCTCATAGCAGACAAAACAGGCAGAAAAATCGGTGAGCGGCCATGAAAAGCTTCATTATAGCAAAAAGTGCGGGCTTCTGCTTCGGTGTGAGCCGCTCGGTAGACATGGCGCAAAAGCTCCTTGAGGCCGGCGGCGCGTACTCGCTCGGTCAGCTCATACACAATGACGATGTTGTGCGCCGTTTTGAAAACGAGGGGCTGCGGGTGATCGCTTCTCCCGACGAGCTGCCGCAGGGCGCACGCGTCATGATACGCTCGCACGGCGTGTCAAAGGCCGTGCATGAGCAGCTCGAGAGCAGGGGAGCGAAGATAACCGATGCTACCTGCCCGAAGGTAAAGCGCATACACGAGCTCGTGAGCCGGGCGCACGGCGAGGGGCGTTTCGTCGTCATAATAGGCATGCACGGCCACCCCGAGGTCGAGGCGGTCAAGGGCTGGTGCGGC
This sequence comes from Clostridiales bacterium, assembly GCA_004558025.1. GTDB lineage: Bacteria > Bacillota > Clostridia > Oscillospirales > Oscillospiraceae > F23-B02. The sequence goes on along the minus strand of SFEG01000001.1, from coordinate 116,357 downwards.
GACTGTGTAATATGCGAAAATGCCGCAGAATTAGACTCGTGGTACGGAAAATTCGGCGAATTGTTGGATAAACCGATAACGATGGTAGTCCAAACGACCCAAACTCGTAGTAATTTTACCGAATGTGCAAGTTTCTTAAAAAAAAGATGTACAAATCTTCAAATCTTTGATACAATATGCGGTGCAACATCCATGCGTCAGGAAGAAGCCGCAAAATTGGCGGCAGAGTGCGATGCAATGGTCGTCATAGGCGGCAAACACAGCGCCAACAGCGTTCACCTTTCGGTGATATGCTCCGAGCTTTGCCCGAATGTTCAGTTTATTGAAAATGTCGGTGAATTGGATATGGACAGGCTCAAAGATGCCTGTACCGTCGGCGTCACGGCAGGAGCGTCCACGCCTGCGTGGATAATTAAGGAGGTAAGTAACAAGATGAGCGAAGAAATCAAAATTGATGCTGCTGCAGCAGAAGAGAAGGAGATGTCCTTCGACGAAATGCTGGAGGAATCCATCAAGACTATATATAATGGAGATAAGGTAACCGGCATCGTCGTTGCCATTACCGGCACTGAAGTCAGTGTCGATATCGGCACCAAGTACTCTGGCTTCATTCCCACCACCGAGTTCACCGATGACGGCATCAAAGTCGAAGACGCTGTCAAGGTCGGCGATACCATCGAAGCAGTCGTTGTCCGCGTTAACGATGTCGAAGGCACCGTTATGCTCTCCAAGAAGCGTCTTGACGCAGCTAAGAGCTGGACCATGGTCGAGGAAGCTGTCGAGAGCGGCGAGTTCCTCGAAGGCACCGTTACCGAGATCAATAAGGGCGGCGTAGTCGTCAATGTCAAGGGCGTTCGCGTCTTCGTTCCCGCTTCTCAGTCCGGCCTGCCCAAGGAAGCGGATATGAATCAGATGCTCAAGCAGAAGGTTCGCGTTAAGATCACCGAGGTCAACCGCAGCCGCAAGCGCGTCGTCGGCTCCGTCCGTGCCGTCGCTCAGAAAGAGCGCCGCGAGAAGGCAGAGGCCATTTGGAACGAGATGGAGGTCGGCAATAAGTACCACGGTGTAGTCAAGTCCATGACCAGCTACGGCGCATTTGTCGACATCGGCGGCATCGACGGTATGGTTCACGTCTCCGAGATGAGCTGGAGCCGCATCAAGAACCCCGCAGAGGTATTCAATATCGGCGATGAGGTCGACGTTTATGTCATAAACTTCGACAAGGAGAAGAAAAAGATCTCCCTCGGCTATAAGGATCCCAACGAGAATCCCTGGGTCAAGTTCACCACCAACTACAGTGTCGGCGATACCGCCGAGGTCAAGATAGTAAAGCTTATGACCTTCGGCGCATTTGCTGAGGTTCTGCCCGGCGTTGACGGCCTGATCCACATCTCTCAGATCGCAAACCGCCGCATCGGCAAGCCCGAAGAGGTTCTGTCCGTCGGTGATGTCGTCGAGGCAAAGATCACCGCTATCGATACCGAGAATCACAAGATATCCCTGTCCATCCGCGCACTTGCCGAGCCGGCGGCCGCTGAGGTCGAGGAGGTTCCCGAGGTCGAGGATAACGGCGAGGACGCACTTGTCTACGAAGTGTCCACCACCGGAGAAGCCAAAGGCGATATAGTCGAAGAATAATACAGTTTAACGGTCTGTAATAGCCTGCCGCATGTGCGGCAGGCTATTTTTGCTGAAAAATCAATGGAAACGCGTTAATTTCCTTGCAAAAAAACAACATTTTGTGTATAATTGTCTTAATAGATTCTAAGGAGGAGTGGTCTTGTTCAAGATAGGCGATTACATTGCACATCCGATGCACGGCGCAGGCGTTATTGAGAGTATAGTTACTAAAAAAATCAACGGCGCTCAACGGGACTACTATGTCCTTAAGCTGCCTGTGGGAGATATGGTCGTTATGGTACCGGTTGTAGGATGCGAGGATATCGGCGTAAGATCCATAATATCCCGAAGCGAGGCGGAAAATGTTTTTAACGCGTTCAGCGCACTTGAAATATCCATGACGCAGAACTGGAACAAGCGTTATCGCGAGAATATGGATAAGATAAAAAGCGGGAACCTGCTTGACGTCGCGGCCGTTGTCAAAGGGCTCATGTGCAGGGATAGCGAGCGCGGTCTTTCTACCGGCGAGCGCAAGATGCTCCATTCGGCAAAGCAGATACTCATATCAGAGCTCGTCATTGCCGCCGATATGGATTACGACGGCGTGGAAAAAAGACTGTGCGCGGCACTTGAAGAGGGGTAAGCCTGGTGTCTATAATAAATAAGATTTTCAAATTCAAAGCAGACGACGATAATTTCTGCACAGCCGTTGTGCTTGCGGCAGGAAACTCTCAGCGTATGGGTAAGGACAAGATACTCATGCCTCTCGGCGGTATGCCCGTCATTGCGCACACGCTCAAAGCGCTGCAAGCCTCGGAGTGTATCAACGAGATTGTTGTCGTCACTAAATATGAAAGCCTTCAGGAGATTGCGGATATCTGCCACGACTATGGGATAACTAAAACGAGCAAGGTCGTCCTCGGCGGAAAAACGAGGCTTGAATCTTCGCTGCTGGGCGTCAGCAATGCCGACAGCAGGGCAAAATATATAGCCATTCACGATGGGGCGCGTCCGTTTATCACAGACAGTCTCATAGAGCGCGTGGTGCATTGCGCATATCAGCATGATGCGGCTGCTCCTGCGATCGCCCCGACCGATACGGTGCGCGTGCTCAATGCAAAGGGCACGGTTGTCGAAACGCCGTCGAGAGATCTTGTTGCACTCATGCAGACGCCGCAGGTCTTTATGACAGAAATGATAAAGGCGGCGCTCACCTGTGCACAGCAGAAAGGCGTTAAAATAACGGATGATTGCTCCGCGGTCGAGGCAATGGGCTATAAGGTGACGGTCGTCGCAGGCGATCCGGATAATATTAAGCTTACAACATCTCGCGATCTTTATATCGCGGAGGGCATATTCGCCGAAAGGAGCGGAAAATAATGCGTATCGGGCACGGCTACGATGTTCATAAGCTCGTCGAAGACCGTAAGCTGATCCTTGGGGGAGTAAGCATTCCCTACGAAAAAGGCTTACTGGGTCATTCGGATGCCGATGTTCTGACCCATGCGCTTATGGACGCTCTGCTGGGCGCTGCCGCGCTCGGCGATATCGGCGGCCTGTTTCCCGATAACGATGACGCTTATCTCGGCGCTGACAGCATCGAGCTTTTGAAAAGAGTCATGGTGCTCCTGACCGAGAAGGGCTTTGGCGTAATAAACGTCGACTGCACCGTCATAGCGCAGCGTCCGAAGCTCAAGCCGTATATTGATGATATGCGTGCAGTTTTGGCAAAAGCCATGGGCGTGGAGCTTGACGCTGTAAGCGTTAAGGCGACTACTGAGGAGCACCTCGGCTTTACCGGCGAGGGGCTTGGCATTGCGGCGCATGCGGTCGTGCTAATAAACTGAACTTAAATCAGGCAGCCAAAAAGCTGCCTGATAATTTTTAGAGGTGCCTTAAGGCGTCTGCGTGTATGTATATTGCGGCCGGTGTTGCACTTATCGATAAAACCGTGGCGTTTCGCGTTCCCGTCAGCTTCACCGCACTGCTATCGGATGCATAGTATATAGCAAAAAAGAAGGGGGCAATTATGCGCTATATATTTATGTGCCGGTCGCTGACTTATGCGCAGTCCGCGGCCCGTGTGCTTGAAAAAAACGCAATATCGGCAGCTGTAAGAAAAGCGCCCTCCGGTCTCAGCAGCAGCGGGTGCAGCTACAGTGTCAGCGTTTCATATACAAAGGGTGCGGCAGCTGCCAGAGTCCTGCGCCGAGAGGGCTTGCTTCAGGGAAAGGTATTCCTGCGCCGTGATGACGGCAGCTACACCGAGGTGATATTGTGATCTATCTCGACTCTGCCGCGACGAGCTTTCTCAAGCCCAAAAGCGTGAAAGCGGCAATGATAAAAGCTATGGATATGATGTCGAGCCCCGGCAGAGGCGCATATGCAGCCGCCATGCGCGCGGCCGATAAGGTATATGAATGCCGCACTTTGGCGTGCAGACTGTTTAACTTTTCGGCGCCCGAAAACGTGGTTTTCACAATGAATGCCACTCATGCGCTAAATATCGCGATAAAAACGCTTGCTGGACAGGGCAGCCGCGTCGTCATCTCCGGATATGAGCACAATTCAGTCACAAGGCCGCTGCACGAGATAGGCGCGGAGGTAACGGTAGCGGCAGGGAAGCTTTTTGATCCCGAGAGCACTGCGGCGGAGTTTGCTGATAATGTACCCGGCGCCGACCTTGTCATATGCAATCACGTTTCCAATGTCTTCGGATTTGTTCAGCCGATATACGAAATATCCTCGATATGCAGCCGATACGGTGTGCCTCTCATCATAGACGCGTCGCAGTCGGCCGGCATTGAAACCATCGACTGCTCTCGGCTCGATGCCGATTTTATCGCAATGCCGGGGCATAAGGGGCTGCTTGGCCCTCAGGGAACGGGCATACTTCTGTGCGGTGAGCGCCCAAAGCCGCTCATGAGCGGCGGAACAGGCTCGGAAAGTCTGATTCAAACCATGCCGGAGCATCTGCCCGACAGAGCCGAAGCCGGAACTCACAATGTCGTCGGCATTGCCGGACTGTGCGAGGGGATAAGATATGTGCTGAATAAGGGCGCTGAGAATATCGGCGGCTATGAAGCTCGGCTTTGCCGCGAAACGGCCGAGCGGCTCGGCAGAGTGCCAACGCTTGAGGTGTTTTCCAGCAAAGACGGAACTCAAGCGGGTGTGCTGTCCTTCCGGCATAGAACGATAGACTGCGAGGAGTTTTGCGAAAGGCTCGGCAAAAACGGTATCGCCGCGCGCTGCGGCCTTCACTGTGCGCCGCTTGCACACAAAAGCGCGGGTACTGTCGATACGGGCACTGTCCGCATAAGCTTTTCACCCTTTATTTCGCATCAGCAGGCCATGCAGGCGAACGCTGCGATAGAAAAGATAGCCCGCAGCGAAAATTAATTAATATTTAATTGCCTTTTGCCCGTATATATTATATAATATAGTGATTAAAAATACAGAAAGTGCGGACTGCGCACGCAGTCCGCAGATAAAGATGATCGGGGATTATAATGCAGGACTTTTCGGGTTACTTTTTAAGAATACTCAATTACCTTTCGACAATCAGCTTTTGGGATATCGTTGATATCCTTATCGTCGCTTTTTTGTTCTATAAGGTAATAGATCTTGTGCGCAAGACAAGCTCGTATAACCTTGCCAAGGGAATACTTTTGCTGCTTATCGTCTTGTGGCTGTCGGGACCTTCCGTGTTCAACCTGACTATGATAAACTTTATACTGCGCAAGACTGTTGAAATAGGCCTTATAGCACTTGTTATAATATTTCAGCCCGAGCTCAGGAAGCTCCTGTCCAAGATGGGCAGCAAGGATTTTTACGGTATATTCTCTCCAAAAGTGCAGACTACGAGCAAGGCCGAATCCGCCATTACTCAGACGGTGCTTGCCTGCGAGCAGATGTCAAAGACCAAGACAGGCGCTCTCATAATATACGAGCGCAATGTTAAGCTCAGCGATATAATGACGACAGGTACTATCATTGATGCGGACATAACCTCGGAGCTTTTGAAAAACATCTTTTATCCCAAGGCTCCGCTGCATGACGGTGCGCTTATCATCCGCAACTTCAGGATCGCCGCTGCGGGCTGTGTGCTTCCGCTTACCTCCAAGACAAATCTCAGCAAGGATCTCGGCATGCGTCACCGTGCCGGTATCGGCGCAAGCGAGGTATCCGACGCGATAACGATCATTGTGTCCGAAGAGACCGGCGGCATATCCGTCGCCGTTGAGGGAATGCTCAAGCGCAATCTCTCGGTTTCGATGCTCGAGCAGATTCTGCGAAACGAGCTTGTGGTCGAAGAGGCAAAGAAAAGTACAGCCGCTGAAGTTTTTTCCCGTTTTTTTGACAAGCATAAGGTGAACAATGATGGAACAGAAAAAAAGAACTAATAAAATATACGACAGCAAGATATTTTGGATGGTCGTTTCGCTGCTGTTCTCGCTTCTTATGTGGGTGTATGTGACCAGTCAGGACACGACTGACAGAGACCTGACGTTTACCGGGATACCTGTTGAGTTTCAGGGGCAGGAGGAACTTCTGAGCGAGCGTAATCTCTCCATAACCGGCGTGAGTGCGGATTCTGTTAGCATTGCCGTAAAGGGAAACCGCAGCACCATAACAAAGCTCAAGGCTTCCGATATCAAGGCTGTTATCGACGTCAGCGGAATAACCGAGCCCAATAACATGACGTGGACGTATAAGCTTGTTTTCCCCAGTTATGTCAACGAAAACGAGATAAGCGTGGTTCGCAAAAATCCGGATACGATAAACTTCACCGTTATAAAAAACGGCAGCAAAACGATAGACATAAAAGGCAGCTTTGAAGGCGCAATAGCCGACGGCTGCGTGGCAGAGGAGTTTGTTTTCGAGCCGGAAAAGCTCACTGTCGACGGCCCTGAGGAGATCATAAACAAGATCGACCACGCCTGGGTGACCTTCGGCAAAGATCAGACTATAGATTCCGTATATATCGAGGAAGCCGAGTTCACTCTGCGCGATAAAAACGATAATATCATCGACAAGACCGGCCTGCGCATATCCGAGGATACCGTGACGGCAACTCAGCCGGTACTGAAAACCAAGGAAGTATCACTCAAGGTGCAGCTGATATCGGGTGGCGGAATAACATCGAGCGACTGCACAGTCAGCATTGACCCTGCCAGTATTAAAATAGCCGGTGACTCCAGGATCATTGACGATATGAACAGCATAGAGCTCGGAACGATCGATCTGTCCTCATTTAACAGTGGTTATGAGCATACGTTTGCCATTGAACTGCCGGAGGGCGTGCAGAATCTTACGGGCGTTTCCGAGGCTAAGGTCACTATCGAGATAAGCGGCACGCACACAAAAACGTTTACAACGTCTAACATCGCCTGCAAGGGCGTGACGAGCGGCTACCGTGCCACTATCGATACAAAGGAGATCGAGGTCACGCTTCGCGCCCTCAGCCAGGATGTGCTCAATCGGATAAAGCCCGAGGATATAACGGTCGTCGCGGATCTGTCCGATTACGGAACGATGACGGGGCAGATCATCGTCAGCGCCAGAGTGACCGTTTCCGGTCACGAAAATGTCGGCGCTGTGGGCGATGTCAAAGTTACGGTTACAATACATAAAGATTAAGACGGGAGGTCTTTACCAATGACTCAGGATGCAGTCGTAACAAAGGTGCTTCCAAACGGCATGGCCGAGGTAGTCGTATCTCGCGGTACGGCATGCGGAAGTAACTGCGGCAATTGCGAAAGCTGTGTTTTCCAAAACGAGATCAAAGCATTCGCGAAAAACACGGTCCATGCAAGGCCGGGTGAAAAGGTGGTCATAGAAAGCCTCAGCTCAAGGATCTTCGGCGCGGCGTTTGTTGTATATATCGTACCGATGCTGGTATTTATCATCGGCTATATCATTGCCGCCTCCTGCGGGCTGAGCGAAGGCATGAGCGTGCTTTGCAGCTTTTTGGCTTTTTGTGTTGCGGTCGCCTGTGTTGTTGTGTATCAGCGGCGCAGCAAGCGCAAAAATCCTATAAAATTTGAGATCACACAGCTTCGTTGAGGTGAGAAAATGATAAAAAGCATGACCGGATACGGCAGCGCTAAGGGCACTGTTGAGGGCATTGAAGTAAGCGTAGAGCTCAAAAGCGTTAATAATAAATTTCTTGATACGTCGATAAGAATGCCTCGAAGCTTCTTATTTGCCGAGGAGACGATAAAGCAGGCCGTCAGCTCGCATATAAGCCGCGGTAAGGTTGATGTATTCGTGACCATCGACACGTCAATGGCCGACGATATGGTCGTCAGGGTAAACGAGCCGCTTCTCAAGGGTTATCTTGACGCGCTTAACCTTATCTCGGACAAGTACGGACTTATAAATGATGCAAGCGTCATTGGAGTCAGCCGCCTGCCCGACGTTCTCTCAGTCGAAAAAAAAGAGCTCGACGCGGACGCGGTGGCCGAGGGGATGCGTATAATTGCCGAGCAGGCACTGTGCGACTTCGACCGTATGCGCATAGTTGAGGGCGAAAAGCTCAAGGCGGACGTGCTGTCCAAGCTTGAAAATATCGAAAATTACGTCTCGGTCATCGAGAAGAATTCTCCGCTTACGGTAAAGGAATATAGAGAGAAGCTCCTCGGCAAGCTCAACGAGGTGCTCGGCTCATCAGGCATAGACGAGTCGCGTATACTTACCGAAGCCGCGATATTTGCCGACAAGATCGCCGTTGACGAGGAGACCGTGCGCCTGCGCAGTCATATCGCTCAGCTGCGTCATATGCTTGAGACCAGCTCGCCGATCGGACGAAAGATAGATTTTCTGCTTCAGGAGTTTAACCGTGAGGCGAATACGACGGGTTCAAAATGCCAAAACTCATCTATCGCGCATGTCGTTGTCGAGCTCAAGTCCGAGATCGAAAAGATACGCGAGCAGATACAGAACATAGAGTGAGGCCGGTATGACGCTTATAAATATCGGATTCGGAAACATGGTCAGCGCCGAGCGCGTGATAGCCATGGTAAGTCCTGAATCGGCGCCGATAAAGCGAATGATCCAGGATGCGAGAGACAGAGGACTTTTAATAGACGCCTCCTTCGGCAGAAGCACGAAGGCAGCGCTTATTATGGACAGCGGAAACGTTATCCTATCCGCACTCACGCCGGATATACTGGCGGCGCGAATGTCAAACAAAAATGAGGAAGGTGCAGCAAATGGCTAATCAGAGAGGAAAGCTTATAGTTATATCCGGGCCGTCCGGAGCGGGGAAGAGCACCGTCGTTTTCAAGGCCCTTGAGGGGCGTGACGATGTATGCTTCTCGGTTTCCGTGACGACGAGGAAGCCCCGTCCCGGCGAGGTGGACGGCAAGGAATATTTCTTTGTCGATCTCGATCAGTTCCGCGACATGGTCGCTAAAGACGAATTTCTCGAGCACGCAGAATATGTCGCTAACTCCTATGGCACGCCCAAGGCATATGTTGAGAAAAAGCTCAATGAGGGCATGAATGTTCTGCTCGATATCGAGGTCCAGGGCGCTCTCCAGGTGCATCAGAAGATGCCCGAGGCCGTTATGGTGTTCATCATACCTCCCTCCATGGCAGAGCTTGAAAAGCGCCTGCGCAGCAGAGGCACCGATTCCGAACGCAAGATCGAGGCTCGCCTCATTCGCGCGAAAGAGGAGTATGCCGCAGCAGATTTTTATGACTATATCATAATCAATGATGATGCCGACAAAGCCGCCAAGGAGTTTTCGGCAATAATTACAGCAGAATACTGCAAATATGATCTTAGAAAAAACTATTTAAGTGAGGTAGATTGACCATGATGCTTTATCCCCCTGTTGCCGAGCTTGTAAGCAAGACAGGCAACCGCTATCAGCTTGTAAATCTCGTTGCAAGAAGAGCTCGCCAGATATCCGCCGCCGCAGAGGAAGAGGGAATAGTCCTTGATAAGAAGCCCGTTTCCGAGGCGATAGACGAAGTATACACCGGCAAGCTTACCATAGAAAAATAACTTACAGCGGAACCGCATTGCTCCGCTTAGTTTTGCTTAAGGGCGGTGGGACATGTCTGAAAATCGCATAGCGAAAATAGCGGTCTCCGCCGCGAACTACAGCCTGGACAAGCCCTATGATTATCTGATCCCGGACAGCTTGTCCGGCAGGGTGGTTCCTGGAATGCGCGTTACCGTTCCGTTTTCCAGGGGCAACCGCCGCAGTGAGGGCATAGTTCTTGGGCTTTCGGATAAAAGCGAATACGAAAAGCTCAAGCCCATAGAGTTATGCCTTGACAAAGAGCCTATGCTCACGCAGGCGCAGTTGAAGCTTGCGCTGTGGATGCATGATAGGCTGTTCTGCACGGTGTATGAGGCTGTCAGAGCTATCCTTCCAGCCGGCTGCTGGTTCAACGCTGCCGGCGCACGGCGCGTAAACGACAAGATGTGCGAGATGATAGAGCTTGCCGTCGACGCCAATGAAGCCTTCGCTCTTGCGCAGACAAAGCGCAGAAAAGCGCCCATGCAGGCATCATTGCTGGAGCTTTTATGCTCAACCGGCAGAGTTTCGGCGCGCGAGGCGATGCATTTTACGGGTGCGTCGCGTCAGTCGCTCAACGCGCTCATAAACGCCGGGCTCGTGACGGCTGAGCAGGAGGAGGTATTCCGCCGACCCGAGATCTGGACGGGAAAGCTCAAAGCTCTGCCGACGCTCAATCGCGAGCAGGAGACCGCTTATTCGGGGCTTAAAAAGCTGCTGGATGAGCCGTGCCCCGAGGCAGCGCTTTTATGCGGCGTCACCGGAAGCGGCAAGACCTCGGTATATATCCGTCTCATAGATGACACGATAAAAAGCGGCAAATGCGCAATTTTATTAGTTCCCGAGATAGCTCTGACCCCGCAGATGATACGGACATTTTCCGAGTATTTTGGTAACGATGTTGCAATACTGCACAGCAGCCTCGGAGTCGGCGAGCGCTACGACGAGTGGAAGCGCATAAAAAACGGCTCGGCAAGGCTTGCCATCGGTACGCGCAGTGCGGTGTTCGCACCCTTTGAAAATCTCGGACTCGTTATCATTGACGAGGAGCAGGAGGACAGCTACAAATCGGAAAGCTCTCCGAGATATCACGCGCGCGATATCGCAAAGTATCGCTGTGCAAAGACAAATTCACTGCTTCTGCTCGGCTCCGCAACTCCGGATATCGAAAGCCGCTATGCGGCTGAGACCGGGAAGTATAAGCTTTTCGAGCTGCACGAGAGATATAACGCGATGCAGCTGCCCTCGGTCGAAATAGTCGATATGAAAAAGGAGCTCAAGGCCGGAAACAGCGGCGAGCTCAGCTCCCGCCTGCGCACCGAGCTTGAAGATAACCTCTCCCGCGGCGAGCAGAGCATACTGTTCATAAACCGCCGCGGAGCAAATAAGCTCATCTGCTGCGGCGACTGCGGATACGTCTATAAATGCCCGAATTGCAGCGTTTCGCTGACATATCACAGCGCAAATAAGCGCCTTATGTGCCATTACTGCGGCTATACGCGCAGAGTTGACAGCCGCTGCCCCGACTGCGGCGGTATGCTTACGTTCATCGGCGCGGGTACGCAGCTTATTGAAGATGAGCTTCACGAGCTGTACCCTGATACCGGTATCCTTCGCATGGATACGGATACGGTTAGAACCGCCGGCAGCCACGATGCGCTGCTCGGAAAATTTAAAAACGAAAAGATACCCATAATGGTCGGCACTCAAATGGTTACCAAGGGCTTAAACTTTGAAAATGTGACGCTCATCGGTGTCATTTCTGCCGATCAGAGCCTTTATTGCGGCGACTATCGCTCGGGCGAGCGGACGTTTTCGCTCATAACCCAGGTCATCGGCCGCAGCGGAAGGGGCAGTAAGCCCGGCCGCGCGATCATACAGACATTTACGCCGCAAAACGAGCTTATACGCCTCGCCGCCGCGCAGGATTATGACGGTTTTTATAAAACAGAGCTCAGCCTGCGCAGACTTCAGAATACGCCGCCGTTTGCCGATATCATTGCGATAACGGCCACAGGCGCTGTTGAAAGCGCGGTGATAAAGTGCTGCGCGGATATATGCACGGTGCTGAAGGCATCGATCGGCGCGCGAGACGATGTGCGCATACTCGGACCGGCTCCACTGCCGGTAGTCAGGGTAAATAACCGCTACAGATACAGAGTAAACATATGCTGCAATGCCGATAAGCAGCTGCGCGAGCTTGTCTCGTCGGTGCTTATCCGCTGCGCCGGATCCGGCAAATACAGGGGAGTCAGCGTTTTTGCCGACAATAACCCCTCAGATTAGGAGAATATTATGGCACTCAGACACATAGTGACCCAAGAGGATAAGATACTTCACAAGGTCTGCCGCGAGCAGGTAAAATTCGATGAAAGACTCCATCAGCTTCTTGACGATATGGCCGAAACGCTTGAAAACGCAAACGGCGTCGGCCTTGCCGCACCACAGGTCGGCATACTTCGCCGCGTTGTACTCGTTATTGAGACAAATGTCGAGGACGAAGAGGATGAGGAGATACTTGAGCTTATTAACCCCGTCATCGTAAAAAACGAGGGCGAGCAGGTCGGTGCAGAGGGCTGCCTCAGTGTGCCCGGCGAGTACGGCATAGTCCGCCGTCCGTCGTGCGTGACCGTCCGCGCTCAGGACAGAGACGGCAAGTGGTTCGAATACACCGGCACGGGTCTTACCGCAAGGTGCATCTGCCACGAGCTCGATCATTTGGACGGGCATCTGTTTACGGAAAAGGCCGAGCGTATGCTGTCTGAGGAAGAACTGAAGGGAAGCGGAAGCGAGGATTGAGCATGCGTATAGTTTTTATGGGCACGCCGGACTTCGCCGCTGCCTCACTGAAAAAACTCATAGATGAAAAATACGATGTCGTCGGCGTTTTTACGCAGCCGGACAAGCCGCGCGACAGAGGCATGAAGCTGTCGTTCAGTCCGGTTAAGGAGATCGCGCTTGAGCATGATATTCCGGTTTATCAGCCGACAAAGCTTAGAGACGGAACGGCGACAGAGCTCGTTAAAAGCCTTGAGCCCGACATTCTCGTCGTCGTTGCATATGGCCGCATCCTGCCGGACGATATGCTCGCCGTGCCCCAATACGGTGCTATAAATGTTCATGCGTCGCTTTTACCCAAATATCGCGGTGCAGCCCCCATTCAATGGGCCGTATTAAACGGCGATAAGACGACTGGCGTTACGACCATGTACCTCGCTTCGGAAATGGATACCGGCGATGTGATCTACACGGCCGAGACCGAGATCGGCGAGTTCGAGACCTCAGGTGAGCTGTTTGACAGGCTCATGCTCATGGGAGCTGAGCTTTTGGACAAGACTCTGCGCGATATCGACGCAGGTACAGCACCGAGAACACCGCAGGATCACAGTAAGGCAAGCTATGTAAAAATGCTTGATAAGAGCTTGAGCCCGATCGACTGGGCAAAGACTCCGCGTGAGATAATTAAGCATATCTACGGCTTGCAGCCATGGCCGGTAGCGACAGCTGAGCTTGACGGCAAGGTGTTCAAAATATACTCTGCCGAGTATACTCAGGCCAAAACCGCAAAAGCCCCCGGCAGCATAGTAAGCGCTGGGAAGCAGGGCATAGAGGTCGCCTGCCTGGGCGGCGAAACTATTCTTATCACCGAGCTTCAGGCAGCCGGTAAAAAACGCATGAAAGCGTCCGACTATCTGCTCGGACATCCCATAAAGGTGGATTAAGCATTGGATAAAGCAAGGCAGGCCGCAGTCTTCGCGCTTGAGAGGATACGGCGCGATGGTGCATGGTCGTCCGCCCTCGGCGACGTGATGAAAACCAAATACGGTCTCGATCAGCGCTCACTGGCGCTGGCCGTGAGCATAAGCCTCGGCGTTACGCAGAACACTGCGCTGCTTGACTATTATATAGATCTGTACAGCTCGGCCTCATCTAAGATAGAGCCCAAGGTTCGCGATATAATGCGCACAGGCGCGTATCAGCTGATTTTTATGGATAAGATCCCGGCTTCGGCCGCAGTGAACGAATCGGTAGCGCTGTGCAAAAGCTTAGGCTATTCAAGGGCATCCGGCTTCTGCAATGCCATCTTGAGAAGGCTTTCCGCCGATAAGACGCAGTTGCCCGATATTCCCGGAAAGGGCACGGCCGAATATCTTTCAATCAAATACAGTCACCCGCTGTGGCTGGTACAATATATTATCTCCCGCCGTGGATATGACGCAGCGGAGGCATTTTTCGCGTCGAATAACTCGATACCAGATACATGCATTCAGGTAAACACACTGAAAATATCGGCGCAGGAGCTTATTGCTCGTCTAAAAGCCTCGGGGATAGAATGCCCGGAGCATCCCTGGCTGCCCTACTGCATTGTCGCCTCCGGAAGCGTGAGCGCGATGGACGGCTTTTATGAGGGCCTGTTTTACGTTCAGGATCCCGCAGCAAAGTGCGCAGTGCTGGCCGCAGAGCTTACGCCCGGCATGGACATCCTTGACGCGTGCGCGGCTCCCGGCGGGAAAAGCTTTGCCGCAGCGATCGCTATGAAAAACAAGGGGCATATAGATTCCTGCGACCTTCACGATAAGAAGATACGTCTTATAAATGACGGGGCTCAGCGCCTCGGGATCGATATCATAAATGCGTTCCCGCACGATGCAAGACTGCCTTATAACAGGCAATATGATGCCGTTATCTGTGATGTTCCGTGCTCGGGCTACGGAGTTATCCGCAAAAAGCCGGAAATCCGATATAAGCCGCAAAAAGACAGCGCCGCAATGCCGCCTATTCAGGAGACAATACTCGAAAACCTTTCGCAATACGTAAAGCCCGGCGGGATTATAATATACTCTACCTGCACCGTTATGGAGGAAGAAAACGAATGCGTCGTGCGCGAATTTCTGCGCACTCACCCGGAGTTTTCCGCGGAACGCTTTACGCTGCCGAGCGGTGAAGAAGCCGAAAACGGCTATATCACGTTTTGGCCGGATATTCACGGAACGGACGGATTTTTTGTCAGCAAGCTGAGGAGAGATAAATGAAAAACCTTAGGAGCATGCTCCCAAACGAAATAGAGCAGCTGCTTACGGAGCTCGGCGAGCCGAAATACCGCGCAAAGCAGATGTTTAAATGGCTTGGCAGGGGAATAGGCTCGATAGATGAGATGAGCGATATCCCGAAATCTCTGCGGGAAAAGCTCAAAAACGAATACACCGTTTATAAACCGAAGGTGCTCAGTAAGCAGGTATCGAAAATAGACGGCACGATAAAATACCTTTGGGAGCTTTATGACGGAAATGCCGTAGAGACCGTTGTAATGAGCTATAAGCACGGAAACACCGTGTGCGTATCGACTCAGGTCGGCTGCCGCCAGGGCTGCGCATTCTGCGCGTCGACAATCGGCGGACTGGTCAGATGCCTTGAGCCGAACGAGATACTTGAGGAAGTCATGTTCTCGCAGCTCGACTCGGGAAAGCAGATATCAAACATCGTCCTAATGGGTATTGGCGAGCCGCTCGATAATTTTGATAATGTCGTCAAATTCCTCGAGCTCGTAAACCACCCCGACGGTATGAACATCGGCATGCGGCACATTTCGTTGTCAACCTGCGGAATAACAGAAAAGTTTGACAAACTGGCAGAGCTTAATTTACAATTGACCTTATCGGTATCCCTGCACGCGCCCGATGACGAGACCCGCTCGAAGATAATGCCGTCAAACCACGGCAGAGGAGTGGATGAGCTCATGGAGTGCTGCCGCCGCTATTATGAGAAGACCGGCCGCAGGATATCGTTTGAGTATATAATGATCGACGGCGTGAACGATACGCAGTACCATGCCGAGCTTTTGGCCAAGCGCGCAAGGTACGTCGGAGCGCACGTCAATCTGATACCTATGAATCACGTTGAGGAAAGCCGTTTTCAGCCATCGACGCAGGGGCATATCAAGGCCTTTGTCAAAGTCCTGGAGGATAGCGGCGTTAATGTAACGGTTCGCCGCAAGCTCGGCGGCGATGTTGAAGCCTCCTGCGGTCAGCTCCGCAGAAAAATGCAGAAGGGCAATCAGAAAAAATGAAAAGTTTCGGCATAACTGACAAGGGTAAGGTCAGAAGCGAAAATCAGGACAGCTATATTATTGAAAATTGCGACAGACGCAAATGCGTTATCGCCGTCATATGCGACGGTATGGGCGGTGCCAAGGCCGGCGACCTTGCAAGCCGGCTCTCGAGCAAGGAGTTTGTCAGCCGCGTGTATGAAAGCCTTGTCGAGCCGCGTCTTATAATTGGGAACCATGAAAAGCTCCTGCGCGACAGCTGCGCCGACGCAAACGGTGTTGTATACGAATATTCGCGCTTTGACGCAAATTACAACGGCATGGGCACCACGCTCGTCGGCGGTATAATAACGCGACGCAAGGCCTGCCTTGTAAATGTGGGTGACAGCAGAGCTTATTACCTGTCAAAGGATGAGATAAAGCAGATAAGCCGAGATCATTCGTATGTCGAGGAGCTTGTTGCCATGGGTGCGATAAGCCGTGAAGAAGCAGCTCATCATCCTAAGAAAAATATCATAACCCGCGCTCTCGGAGTTGACGCGTCCGTAGAGTCGGATTATTTTGAATGCCCTCTCCATAAGGGCGACGGCATTCTGTTGTGCTCGGACGGTCTGAGCAACATGGTCAGCGATAAGGAGATCCACGATCATTTCAGGGAAAACGCTTTGCCAAAGGATGTCTGCTCCAAGCTCATGGCGCTTGCGCTTGCGCGCGGAGCGAGAGACAATGTCTCTATAGTTTTAATTAAGACTTGATATTAAAGGTGCTATTATGGAAAACAGTGCTGATAAATATATAGGCAGGATCCTTGATGACCGCTATGAGATCATCGAGCTCATAGGCTCGGGCGGCATGGCGAATGTGTACAAGGCTCTGTGCCACAGACTTAACAGATATGACGCGGTCAAGATAATGCGCGACGAAACTGCCGCGAACACCGAGCTTCGCCGTCGTTTTTGTGCCGAGTCGCAGGCCGTCGCGATGCTTTCTCATCCGAATATCGTTTCGGTGTATGACGTAAGCCACAGCGACGATGTCGAATATATCGTCATGGAGCTCATTGAAGGCATAACGCTCAAGCAGTATTTGCAGAAAAAAAGCGTTCTCGAGCCGGCCGAGGTTCTGGATTTCACCATTCAAATTGCAAAAGCTTTGGAGCATGCGCACAGCAAGGGCATCATCCACCGCGATATAAAGCCGCAGAATATCATGCTTCTCAAGGACGGCATGATAAAGGTCGCAGACTTCGGCATTGCCTCGCTCGAAAGCGATATCGAGGAAAATAACGGTGAGGCCGTCGGCTCGGTGCACTACATTGCGCCCGAGCAGGCGCGCGGTCAGGCTCCCGATGCGCGAAGCGATATATACTCTCTCGGCATCGTCATGTACGAAATGCTCACCGGCAAGCTGCCGTATATCGGCGCTTCCGATGTTGAGGTCGCCGTAAAGCATATGAACACCGATCCTGTCAGCCCCCGCGAGCTGGTTCCCGATATCCCCGAGGAGCTTGAGCGCATATGCCTCAAGGCAATGAACTCCGACATGGATAAACGTTATCAGACGGCAAGCGAGCTGCTTGCAGACCTTGAGCAGTACAAAGCGCAAAGCCTCGCCGCTCATGTGCTTGAGGACTCCGAGGCGGTACTTATAGACAGCGACGATCAGCTGCAGCGCAGGAAAAAAAGCCGCCGCAGCCGCAAGATAGCACTCAGCTCCGGCATATTGGCCGTTCTGCTGTTTGTCATAATCGGCTTTGTTTTCTTAAACGGATATTTTCTTAAGGATCTGTTTTCAGACCCGGTAAAGGTCAAGGTAGATAATTTCGTCGGCCGTTACTATGAAGATGTCATAAACGATAAGGACTACAAAAAGGTCTATGACTTCAAGGTCACCTTCAAGGTAGACCTCGAGCACGAATACGGAATAATCCTTTCGCAGGATCCCGAATCCGGACGCAGTAAATCCGTAAATGATAAAAACAGTAAGATCGTTGTCGAGCTTGTCTGCGCCGCGGAAACCGTAGACGATCAGAAACGGCTGCTCAGAGTTCCGGATATCGTAAACCGCGAAAGGGAAGAGGCCATAAGCATGATCCAGGACGCGGGCTTTACTTATGTTATCGAGCAGGCTCCGTCGGACAGCATAACGAAGGGCTATGTCATCAGTACCGATCCTGTCGCCGGGTCTGCCGCCGATGAGGGCTCTGAGATAAAGATCATCATAAGCACAGGTCCGGAAGCGGTAATGACTAAGGTGCCTCAGCTAAAGGGACTGTCCAAGCAGGCTGCAATCGAAAAAATTGAAAGCAGCAATCTCAGCGTAGGAAATATCTCAACGGCGGACAGTGACCTCGACGCGGGGACTGTCATTGATCAGAACATCGCGGCAGGTACTCAGGTCGAGGAGCATACGAAGATATCCATAACGATTTCCTCCGGCCCGTCGGGAAACGGTGGCTGAATGGACGGCACGATAATCAAGGCACTCAGCGGCTTTTACTATGTTGATTCCGGCAGCAGCGTCTATGAATGCCGCGCACGCGGAAAATTCCGCCTTGACGGTACGTCGCCCATGGTGGGTGACAGAGTCAGCTTCGACGCCGACGGTTCAAAGGGCTATGTCACCGCCGTGCATGAGCGCAAAAACTTTTTTATCCGCCCCACTGTGGCCAATATTGACGCGCTCATATTTATCGCCGCGAACACAAATCCCGTAACGGATCCGTTTTTAATAGACAGAGTGTCCGTTATAACGGAGGAGGCCGGCTGCGAGCTGATAGTCTGCATAAATAAGACCGATATTGACCCCGCCGACGAGCTGTTTGCTCTATATTCCTCCTCAGGCTTTGAGACGTACAGAGTAAGCGCCGAGACGGGCGAGGGCATAGCAGAGTTAAAAAACGCGCTCAAGGGCAAGATATGCGCGTTCACGGGCAACTCCGGTGTGGGCAAATCAAGCATATTGAATGCCATGCTCCCGCGGCTTCACCTTCAGGTCGGCGAAGTGAGCGAAAAGCTTGGCCGAGGCAGACATACGACGCGCCATGTCGAACTGTTCGATGCCGGCGATGAGACATATATCGCGGACACACCGGGCTTTGCCTCGTTCGAGATCGAAATGATGCAGACCATAGATAAGTCGGAGCTTCAATATGACTTCCGAGATTTTAAAGATTACATCGGCTTATGCCGATTTGCCGATTGCGCTCACCTTAAAGAGCCCGGCTGTGCGGTTACGGCTGCCGTTAAGGACGGAAGCATACAAAAAAGCCGATATTATTCATACGCAAGACTCTATGAGCTTGCCGCAAAAAATAAGTTTTGGGAAAATAAATAGAATACTCAGACCGCCTCCGGCATACGTTTTATAAAAACGCGTATGCTGGGGGCGGTTTTTTGCGTAAAGGTCCGTGTGCTTTATTTGCCGTGATCGCAATAGTTTCAGGAATTATCATAATTCTCTCGCTCATACTTCCGACTCAGTTTTGGTGGTTTATGCTGGCCGCAGCTCTCATATGCCTCGGGCTCTGGCTCATTCGCTGTCATTAAGCCCTGTGCGGCGGCATAGTATGTACAAAGCAAGTTTAAGGAGAAATGCAATGAAGATCGAACTTAAAAGCAAGCAGGACAGCGTCTACAAAAAGCTGTGCAGCTCCGCTTCCGAGACGCACAGCGACTCAGAGCTCATAGTTCCCGATACCTTGGAGGACATACTTCGCATCCTGTGCTGTCGCTGGCAGTGCAGAATACGCGAAAAAACCGTAAGCCAGGATGCCGTATTAGTAAGCGGCGAGATAGATATTACTGTTATGTACATCCCCGAAACGGGGGACGGCGTTCGTGTCGTCGGAACCACCGCCGCGTTTGAATTGAGCTTTGACGCCCCGGGAGCTGACAGCACGAGCCTTGCCGTTACAAAGCTTCTGTCACTCACAGCAGATGCCAAGGCGGTAAATCCACGCAAAATATCAGTAAGCACAAACATCGTTATGGAGCAGAGCTGCTATAAATATGTAGACGTTTGCTGGGCAGAGCCGCCTGCCGAGGCGCGGGATAAGCTGTTTTTCAAAACACAGGAGCTGAAGTGCAGGAGTATAGAGCTCGTTTCCGAAAAAACGCTGAGCATCGAAGATGAGCTCGACCTGCCCGAGGAGCTTCACGGCGGAGATTTTGTCAAAGCATTCAGCAGTGTAAGGCTTGACGGCAGCGAGGTTGTGGGCACAAAGCTCATCGTAAAAGGAACAGCGGAAATTGAGGCCTTGTGTCTCGTGTCGGGTATGCCGCGAACGGCAAGCTTCTCGCTTCCGTTTTCTCAGCTGTTTGAGCTTCCCGATGGCTGCTTAGAGCCCGAAGTCTCTGCGTTCGCCATGATCACAGGGCAGTATTTCGAGGCCTTTGACGATAAGCTCTCGGCGGATATACGTGCTGCGATACAGATAGTGTGCCTTCAGGAGCGCAGTATCAGATACATAAGCGATGCATATTCCTGCAAAAAGCAGCTTGGACTTACGCGAAGCGAGCTGCGCTGCCTTACAAAAGATGAGCAGAACTCGCAGACCCGTAGTGTACGCCTTTCGTATAATTCAGACTACGGCGCCGAAGAGATACTGTTTTCATCAGCTTACACATCCTGCGCGGCTGTCGGCGAAAACGATGTGAACATTCCAGTTACGGCTGATATCGTATACAAAGACCGTGAGGGAGAGCTCAGAGCCTGTCGGGTAAGAGGCAAGGTGCAGTTTGAGCTCGGCTCCGATCGCAGCCCCGACGAGGCGTATGTTACAAGTGTATCCATAAATGCCTCTGCCGCAGGAGATGGCATAAATGCCGACATCTCGGTAATGCTTGCGATGAGATATCTCAGCTACGACAGCGTCGGCATGATAAGCGAGGTTGAGGAAACGGAGCTGGATCGCGAAAAAACGGAAGCTTCCCTATATATGTGCCGCTGCACTGACGGAGACCTTTGGAGTCTCGCGAAAAAATACGGCTCGGATGTTGAGCTTATAAAGCTGATAAACGAAATTGACGGCACAATAGATGATCGTCTGCTGCTTATACCGGTGATATAAAAATGATAAACGCGTATGATGAGGCCGTGAGGCTGCTGCCTGCAAAAACGGCAGCAGCGCTCGGCAAAGAATTTGATTGTGCCGAGGAGTTCAGGCTCAGGACAGGCTATGCTCCAACAGCGCTTGTAGGCGGCGGGGAGCTGCCCATATCGGATGCCGCAGTTACCCGGGACGACATTGCCTGTGTGATAGAAAAGGCAACTCGCGCCTCCGTTCACACCGTTCAGCAGGACATGGCCAAGGGCTTCATTAGCTGCGGCTTCGGACTGCGCCTCGGGGTATGCGGAACAGGCATAATATCTCGCGGTGAGGTAACCGGGCTTCGTGATATCAGTTCAGTGTCGATCCGCATACCGCATGAAGTGCGCTCCTGCGGCGGCGAGACCGCAAAAATGCTCCGCGGCAGCATGGATAATACGCTTATCATCTCACCTCCCGGCGGAGGAAAAACGACGCTTCTGCGTGAGCTGATACGCTCGATGTCATCGTCGGGCACGAGAGTGGCCGTAGCCGATGAGCGCGGTGAGCTGGCGGCCGTTTATCACGGTATGCCGCAGTTTGATATAGGCCCCGCGACAGACATCATATCGGACATACCTAAGGCCGAGGCTGTCATGATGCTTCTGCGTACAATGAATCCGCAAGTGATAGTAATGGACGAGATATCCTCGCCCGAGGATTGCTCGGCGGCGGCTTCGGCAATAGGCTGCGGAGTGCGCGTTATCGCCTCTGCGCATGCTGAGTCTGCCGGCGAGCTGAAAAAACGTGCCGTGTATCGCGGTCTCATAGAAGCGGGAGCCTTCACCGCCGCGATCATAATTGAAAACCGCGCCGGCGCGCGCAGCTACAGATGGGAGAGACTGCAATGAACCTCATAGGCGCAATGCTCGTTATGCTTGGCTGCACCGCGGCAGGCATTATAAAAGCGCACAGTCTCAGCCAGTTGGACAAGACATACAGCACGCTTATTTCTGCGCTGATGCTCATGAAAAGCGAGATATCCTCGCGCTCGGCGGCACTTGATGATGTCCTAAGTATTGTCTTTGGCGCGGTAACCGGAGATGCTGCCCGTTTTATCGAAGCGGTGATCGGAGATTTCTCAAAGCTTGGCGATGAAACGTTCTGCACAATATGGTCAAGCGCGGCGGAAAGCTGCCTGCAATGCGTATCGCAGCGCTCGCTGTCGGCTCTCAAAGCCCTCGGCGGCAGCCTCGGCAGATACGACAGCTCCATGCAATGCGAGGCCATCGACCGCTGCATAAGCGAACTGTCGGCTGAGCAGAAGAGTCTGAGGGAAACGCTCGGTGCAAACAAAAGAATGTATGTCGGCATAGGCGGAGCCGCGGGGCTTATCACCGCCATAGTGCTGATCTGAGGAGAAACAATGGAAGTTGAGCTCATATTCAAAATAGCGGCGGTGGGCATACTCGTTGCCGTGCTTAACATATTGCTGTCGCGCTCCGGCAGGGACGAGCAGGCGCTTATGACAACGATAGCGGCACTGGTAGTTGTGCTCATTGTAGTGGTGCAGAAGATCAGCGAGCTTTTCGTGCTCATAAAAGACCTGTTTCAGCTCTGATGGAGATAGTGATAAAGGCAGCGGCGATAGCAATTATCTCGGCGCTGTGCATCCTGCTCATAAAAAAGAGCAATCAGGAGCTCGGGCTTGCAGCCGCGCTTGCCGCTGCGGCAGTTATCTGCTTTGCCTCGGTTCAGCTGTTTGAGAGCATATTGGAGCTTGTGCAATATGCCATATCGCAGACCGGACTCAGCTCCGCGCTGTTTCTGCCGATAATAAAATGCGTCGGAATAGCCATTGTCGTAAAGGTGACCACCGGCCTGTGCAAGGACGCGGGGCAAGGCGGCATAGCCTCTGCCGTTGAAATGCTCGGCTCCGCCGCAGCACTGTTCACGGCGCTTCCACTGATAAGCTCACTTTTAGAGACGATAGGCGGACTGATATGAAAAAGCTTATATTCATCCTTATATTTTCGGCTTTTCTTATAACGCCGTGCTATGCGGCGCCCTATGACGACTCACAGCTTCACGATTCGCTGCCCGACTATGCCGATGAGCTCGTCGGTGATACCGCACAGTCGCCGCAGGATGGGCTGTCAAGGCTGGGAAGCGCGTTCACCGAGGCCGTCTCGGGCGGACTCGGCGGCGTTATAAAGCGTGCTTTGAGCATAATCGCCGTAGCCATGATCTGCGCCGTGCTCACCGTATTCTGCGACGATGCTCCCGAATACGTAACACTCGGCGGATGCGCTGCAATAGCGATAATAAGCGTTGCGGATGTAAATTCCTTCATATCGTCGGGCTCGGAGGTTATAACAACGCTGTCGGGCTTTTCAAAAACGCTGCTTCCGGCTATGTGCGCTGCCTCCGCCGCCTGCGGAACGCTTTCATCGGCGACAGTCAAATACGCTGCCTCCGTTCTGTTTATGGACTCGTTCGTCACCGTCGCGCAGAGCGTTATACTGCCGCTTATCCATGCATATCTTGCCATAAGCATAGCGGCGGCCTCCTTCGCGAACAAATGTCTAGGAGACATATCCTCGCTGTTAAAACGCGTGAGCACACTTTTAATGATAGCCGTAGCTCTCGGATTTACGGCATACATAAGCATCAGCTCGATAGTTGCCTCAGGGGGCGACGCGGTAGCGTCGAAATTCGCAAAAACCGCGATCTCCACGGCACTGCCCGTTGTCGGCAGCATAATCTCGGACGCTGCGTCCACGGTCGTCGCCGGAGCGGAGGCCATGCGCAATACCGTCGGCGTATTCGGCATGCTGGCGCTTCTTGCAGTTTGCGTTTCGCCGTTTGCTGTTATGGCGGTAAACTATCTTGGGTATAAGCTCACGGCGGCGGCCGTGAAAGCCTTCGGGTGCCACAAGCTTGCCTCACTGACCGACTGCATCGGCTCTGCCATCGGCATGATCCTCGGCCTTGCGGGCTGCTGCGCGATAATTCTGTTCGTATCCATGGCAATATCCATAAAGGCGGTGGGAGGATAATGTCTGAGCTTTTCGGTCAATGGCTGCACGCGGTCATATATACGGGCATCGTTTGCTCAATAGCCATGCTGCTGACGCCCGAGGGCAGGGTAAAGAAGGCATTGGCGATCATATGCGCCGTGGTCATGTGCGCCGCTGTCGCCTCGCCGATTGCCAAGCTTGACTTTGACGCGTATTCCAAAGCGATGGCGCGCTATGAGCTTGATGCAGAGAAATATATCGGTAAGGGCGAGGACTACAGCAAAAATTTAAACCGTTCTATCATAGAAGACAAATGCCGGGCATATATATTGGACAAAGCTGATGAAATCGGTGCAGAGCTGTCAGAGGTAACCGTGACGGCCCAGTGGAGCAGCGACGGTTACTGGTATCCGCACGAGGCCGAGATCGTTTCCTCGGCTGCAGATGATCAGAAAAGCAGACTCTCCGACTATATTCAAACACAGCTCGGAATAAGCATAAGCGATCAGAATTGGAGCGATGAAGCAAATGACCGATAAACTGAAAAACGGGTTTAATAAATTTAAATACCCTCTGCTCGCGCTCGTGCTTGGGATTATAATAATGCTTATCCCCATTGGCGGTACAAAATCTTGCGACACCGCGCAGGGCGATGAACAGCGCTTGGCGTCTGTGCTTCGAAAATGCGACGGTGTCGGAGATGTAACGGTGCTCCTGTCCGATACCGGAGCCGTAATCGTATGCGACGGAGCGGATAACGCCGCCGTAAAGCTTTCTGTAGTAAAGGCCGTGGAAGCCTTCACGGGCTTTTCCATCGATAGCATTCAGGTAATAAAAACTGCGCCGAATATAGGAGGGTAAAATGAAGCATATTAAAAGAAATGTAACAATTGCAGCAGTACTGCTGCTCGTGTGCGCGGCGGTATATCTTAACTGGTCGTACAACAACAAATGGGGAACGGCCGATCCCGCAATGGTGAAAGCTGAGGACGCGGCGATGAAGGCGGCAAATGAAGCCTATGAAGCGTCAAATACAAAAAGCTCAAGCGGCTATTTTGCCGAGGCGCGTCTCAACCGTCAGGTATCGCGCGACGAAGCCATGAAGCTGCTTGAGGATGCAGTCAAGTCCGACACCGCATCCCAGGAGACGATAGATTCCGCGATGACGTCAATATCGGCCATGGCAAACTACTCGATGAAGGAATCCCAACTGGAAAATAAGCTCTTGGCAAAGGACTTTTCCGACTGCGTCGTGTATATGAGCGAGGACTCGATAACAGTTGCAGTTCCCGCCCCGAAGGATGGACTCAGCGAGGCCGCCGTTGCACGAATAACCGAAACTGTTACCTCAGAGACCTCATATACAGCGGCTCAGCTTAATGTCATTGAAGTTCCATCGTAAAAAAAGACGGGTTAACCCGTCTTTTTTCTTTATTTTTGCCTCGCGTTGTGGTACAATACTATGACAGAATTTTTGCACCGCCGGTGCAGACACAATGGAGGCACATCATGAGCGAAAATTATATCAGCTGCAAAGCCGAAAACGGCAGCATAAATATATCCGAGGAAGTCATTTCCGCAATGGTACGCACGGCCGTTACCGAGGTCGAGGGCGTTGCCGCGATATCCAACACAACGACCGGCGAGATCGCGGAGCTCATCGGCATAAAGACCATGTCCAAGGGCATCACCGTTCAGATAATAGACGATACCGTCAAGGTAGATGTTATCATTCTCGTCCGCTACGGCTGCAATATCGTAAATGTTGCCCGTGATGTTCAGAACTCCGTCGGCGAGGTCGTTCAGGCGGTCACCGGCATTGAAAAGGCCGAGATAAACGTTCACGTCTCGGGCGTTGCGTTTGAAAAGTAAGATACGAGGTATTTGGGGATGAAAAGAACTACCGCCAGAGAAATAGCGGTGCAGCTCGGCTTTTACGCATGCGCAAGCGAAAAGCCCGTTGATGAGCTGCTTGAGGAATTTTTCAACAAAGAGTATTACGATACTCTCGCCGAGGAGAACGAGCTGTTTGCCGAGTATCCGGAGAAAAAGCAGCGTGAGTATATCTCACGCCTTGTCAAAACGGTCTATGACTATCGCATTCAGACAGACAAGCTC
Organism: Clostridiales bacterium; assembly: GCA_004558025.1. Classification (GTDB taxonomy): domain Bacteria; phylum Bacillota; class Clostridia; order Oscillospirales; family Oscillospiraceae; genus F23-B02. The sequence continues at coordinate 90,491 of SFEG01000001.1, read as the reverse complement.
ATCGAAAAGTACGCTCAGGGCTGGAAGCCGGAGCGAATGTCCAAAACGGCAATGGCTATCCTTCGCTGCGCCGTGAGCGAGATAATGTATATGGACGATATCCCGTCCGGCACTGCGATAAACGAGGCGATCGAGCTTGCAAAGGGCTATGACGAGCCGGAGACCGTTGCGTTCATAAACGGTATTCTCGGCGGCATAATGCGCGGAGAGCTTGCAGATACAGTAAGCTCCGACGCGGAAGCCGATACTGCTACGGAGACGGTGTGATGAATCAGGAGACCCTTACCGTATCCGAGCTTAACCAGATAATTAAAACGCTTATAGACGAAGAGCCCATCCTCGGGAAGGTCTGCGTGCGCGGCGAATTGTCAAACTATAAGATATATCCGTCGGGACACCATTATTTCACGCTCAAGGATGCAGAGAGCAGTCTTCGCTGCGTCATGTTTAAAAGCAGTGCGTCCAAGCTGCGCTTTCGCCCGGAAAGCGGAATGGGCGTCACTGCTTTTGGGCGTATATCGGTCTTTCCGCGCGACGGAGCCTATCAGCTCTACTGCACCGATCTCATACCCGAGGGAACAGGCGATCTTCAGATAGCCTACGAGCAGCTCAAGGCAAAGCTTGCCGCCGAGGGGCTGTTTGACCCGGCTCACAAAAAGCCGCTGCCGCAGTTTCCCGAAAAGATAGCTATAATAACATCGTCGGCAGGCGCTGCCGTTCACGATATGATACGTATTCTCGGCACGCGCTGGAGCATGACAAAGGTCATTCTGCTGCCGGTTCGGGTCCAGGGCGTTGAAGCCCCGCCGGAGATAGTCGGCGCAATACGCTATGCTAATCGCCACAAAGTCGCGGATCTCATAATAACGGGCCGCGGCGGCGGGTCTATAGAAGACCTCTGGGCATTTAATGATGAGCGTGTCGCAAGGGCGATATACGAATCCGATCTGCCGGTCATCTCCGCCGTCGGACATGAGCCTGACGTCACGATAGCCGACTATGTCGCCGATGTGAGAGCGTCGACTCCGTCAAACGCAGCCGAGATTGCCGTTCCCGACGAAAGCGAGATGCGCGAATATCTCATGAATATGAGCATTCGTCAAACACAGGCCATGAAGAAAAGCCTTAACCGCATGGCAACTCGGCTCGATGATGTAAAAAGCCGCCGCGTTCTGCAGGATCCCATGGCCTATGTCGACACGAAGCGCACGGAGCTCGACTATGTGCGCGGGAAGCTCATCGCCGCCGCGGAAAAGACGAATGCTGCAAACCGTCATAAGTTCGTCGCGCTCGCCTCGGCGCTTGACGCGATGAGCCCGCTAAAGGTGCTCGGCAGGGGATATGCCATAGCATCAAAGGAAAACGGCGAGCTTATAAAAAGCGTCAGCGACGCAAATTCAGGCGATAAGCTGAGCCTGAGCGTCTCTGACGGCATTATTAAATGCACTGTAGATGAAAGTGAGGCAAAGAGCCATGACTAAGAAAAAGATGAGCTTCGAGGAGTCGGTAAAACGGCTTGACGAGATAGTAAAGCAGCTTGAGCGCGGAGATGCTCCGCTGAGCGAATCGCTCAAGCTTTTTGAGGAGGGCACCGCTCTCATATCCAATTGCGACACGCTGCTCAGTGAGGCCGAGCAGAAGGTCGTAAAGCTCAGAAAAGGTCAGGACGGCGAGCCGGAAGAGCTCCCTTTTGGTGAATGATATGACTGCAAACGAATATAAAAACCTTGTAGACGCGAAGCTTTCCGAGTATTTTGTTCCCGCAGGTCTGAGTTACGACGGACTTCTTGAGTCCATGCACTACAGCCTGACAGCGGGCGGCAAGCGTATTCGCCCCATGCTTGTTTTGGAGTTCTGCCGTATCTCCGGCGGCGATACAGAGAAGGCTCTGCCCGTTGCCTGCGCTATAGAAATGCTGCACACATACAGCCTTATCCACGACGATCTTCCGTGCATGGATAATGACGATCTGCGCCGCGGTAAGCCGACAAACCACGTTGTCTACGGCGAATGTACCGCGACTTTGGCAGGGGATGCCCTTCAGGCCGAGGCATTCGGTACGATAGCGCGCAGCTCTCTTTCGGCCGAGGCAAGAGCTAATTGCATTGAGATACTCGCCGACGCTGTCGGCAGTGACGGAATGTGCGCCGGACAGTATCTTGATATGATAGGCGAGAGCAAGATCCTTTCCGAGGATGAGCTTGACGATATTAACTCACGCAAGACCGGTGCACTGCTCATAGCGGCTTGCCGCATGGGTGTTGCCGCAGCCGGCGGAAGCGAAGCCATGCTCGAGGCTGCCGCACAGTACGGCGCATGCGTCGGCGCTGCATTCCAGATCCGCGATGATATTTTGGACGTTATAAGCACCAGTGAGGAGCTCGGAAAGCCCGTGGGCTCGGATGCCGAGGAGCATAAGAACACCTACATGGCGCTGCTCGGCGAGGATAAATGCATGAAAATGATCGAAAAGCTCACAGATCAGGCCAAAAAAGCTCTTTCAGGCGCGTTTGAGGACACGAAATTTCTCGGCGAGCTTGCCGATTCCATGGTAACGCGAAAGAATTGAAGTGAATAATCTGTAAAACCGCGGCGAATGTCTATTGTAATATTCGCCGCGGTTTGTTATTATATATAATAGCATATTTTGCGAATATTTAATTAATTATGAGGTATTGTTTTGAATATTTTGAATAAAGTCAATTCCTCTAATGATATAAAGCGTCTGAGCAAAAGCGAGCTTCCTCAGCTGTGCAGCGAGCTGCGCGAGTTTATAATCGACAATGTTTCAAAAACAGGCGGACATTTGGCTTCCAATCTTGGAACGGTCGAGCTGACAGTCGCTCTGCACAGAGTGTATGACAGCGCGGTCGACAGGATAGTGTTTGATGTTGGGCACCAGAGCTACGCGCACAAGATAATAACAGGGCGACGCGCTGCTTTCGGAACACTGCGCTGCTACGGCGGGCTTTCGGGCTTTCCGAAGCCCTACGAGGCAGACGACGACGCTTTTATCGCGGGACACGCCTCGAACTCCGTTTCCGTCGCGCTCGGAATGGCGAGGGCCAGGACAATAAAAGGCGAAAACTACAGCGTATGCGCCGTTATCGGCGACGGTGCTCTGACAGGCGGCCTTGCGTATGAGGGGCTTGCCAACGTCGGCGGCAGCAGCGAGCCTATTGTCATAATTCTTAATGACAACGGCATGAGCATAAACGGCAACGTCGGCGGAATTGCAAAGCTTTTGTCCAAAGAACGCGTAAAGCCGGGATATATTAATTTTAAGCGCTGGTACAGGCAGGCCATCAGCGGTATGGACGGTCTGTACAACGCAAGCCACAAACTGAAAGAGGCGCTTAAAAAGTCAATACTGCCGACAAATATGTTCGACTCAATGGGTATATATTATCTCGGCCCTGTCGACGGGCACGATGTCGATCAGCTTGAAACCGTTATCCGCTGGGCCAAAGAAATGAACACACCCGTGCTCGTGCACGTCATAAGTAAAAAGGGCAAGGGCTGCAAATACGCCGAGGAGCATCCCGACAAATATCACGGCGTTGGAAAATTTGATCCCGTTACGGGCGAAATGCCGCCTTCAAAGCCCTGCTTTTCCTCAGTTTTCGGTAAAAAGCTCACGCAGCTTGCCGAAATTAATCACGATATCGTCGCCATAACTGCCGCCATGTGCGCAGGAACGGGCCTCAGCGAGTTTTCGGAACGCTTTCCGAATCGCTTTTTTGACGTAGGCATAGCCGAGGAGCACGCGGTCGCAATGGCAGCCGGTATGGCAAAGCAAGCGCTCACGCCGGTCGTAGCAATATATTCGGGCTTTCTCCAGCGTGCGTATGATATGCTCATACACGATGTCGCGCTTCAGGATCTGCATGTTGTGTTCTGTGTTGACAGAGCAGGACTCGTCGGCAATGACGGCGAAACTCACCACGGCGCGTTTGATATAAGCTATCTGCGCTCAGTGCCGCATATGCAAGTGCTGTGTCCAGCAAGCTTTGCCGAGCTTGAAGCCATGCTCGATGAGGCTGTAAACCGCCTGTCCGGCCCTGTGGCCATCAGATATCCGCGCGGCGGAGAGGGCAGGTATACAGACTGCATTACAGATGGCTGCGTGAAGCTGCGAGACGGAAAAGATATTACAATCGCCGCTTACGGAACGGATATCAATATTGCGCTCGACACTGCAGATATACTTGCTGACAGAGGTATACGCGCCGATGTGTTCAAGCTTTCGCGGCTGGATAGCCGATATTACGAAGATATAATTGCGTCCATGCGGAAAACAGGCCGCTTTCTTATGAGCGAGCAGGTCTGCCAAAGCGGCTGCATAGCAGACGAGATACTTGCCTGCGCAGAGCGCGGCGGCGTTAAGGTAAGCGCCGCGTATACGCCGAATCTCGGCAGCGGCATTGTCGTTCAAGGAACGGTGTCCGAGCTTATAGCTCACTGCGGACTTGACGCAGAAAGTCTTGCCAATGCAGCTGAAAAGCTGGTCAGGGGTGAAAAATGAAAAAAATCAGACTCGATCAGCTCGTTTTTGATCTTGGGCTGACGGAGAGCAGAGAAAGAGCAAAAACGACCATAATGAGCGGTCTCGTTTTTGTCGACGGACAGCGAGCGGACAAACCCGGAATGCAGGTATCGCCCGACGCAAATGTTGAAGTCAGGGGCGCGGCGCTGCCGTATGTCAGCCGCGGCGGCTTTAAGCTTGAAAAGGCACTCAAGGTTTTCCCCGCAAACCCGGCAGATAAGGTCTGTATCGACTGCGGCGCGTCAACCGGCGGCTTTACCGATGTCCTGCTGCAAAACGGTGCCAAGAAGGTATATTCCGTCGATGTCGGATACGGGCAGCTTGCGTGGAGCCTCAGGCAGGACGAGCGGGTCGTAAACATGGAGCGCACAAATATACGCTATATAAGCTCCGAGCAGATACCCGAGCCTATCGACTTGGCGGTGATGGATCTGTCGTTTATATCGATAAAGCTCGTGCTTCCGGCTGTGTGCTCGCTTCTCAAGGATGGCGGAGCGCTCATCTGCCTTATAAAGCCGCAATTTGAGGCCGGCAGGGAAGAGGTCGGCAAAAAAGGCGTCGTACGCGACAAAAACGTACACCTTGCCGTCATTGACGGCATTTTGGACTTTGCGCCGAGCGTCGGAATGACGGTCATGGGACTTGATTTTTCGCCCATAAAAGGCCCGGAGGGCAACAGAGAATATCTGTGCTATATGAAAAAAGGTGTGTTTGACGCACCTATTATAGATGCGCAGGCTGTCGTTGACGCCTCGCATGAAAAATTGTGAGGTTAAGATGGCTAAACCTATTGTGTTGTGCCCAAACCCTTATCGGGATTGTGGCCTTGAGCTTACAAAAAAAGCAAGAGATATCCTGCTTGCAAAGGGGTATAAAGTCGCAGTATGTCCCGTGTTCGGCGCGCATGACCCCTCGGTCATACCCGACGACGTAGAGATTTCCGCGTGGAGCACCGTTGCATACAGCGCCGCACTGTTTATCGTCATAGGCGGCGACGGTACCATTCTGCACACAGCGAGATATCTGAACCACACCGAGATTCCGATGCTTGGTGTAAATCTCGGAACAAAAGGCTTTATGGCCTCGCTTGAGCCCGAAGATCTGGAGCTCATTCTTGATGCTGCTGCAGGTAATTACTCGTCAAGCTTCAGAATGATGATAGATGTCGAGCTTATCCGAAACGGCGAGATAATATATGCCGATGTCGGTCTCAACGACGCCGTAATACATGGCATGGGCGACTGCATAAAGCTGACGGCATGGTGCGATGACGAACGCATAATGAGCTACTCCGGCGACGGGATAATCATATCGACGCCGACCGGCTCTACCGGCTACTCAATGTCCGCAGGCGGACCTATCGTTGAGCCGGAGGCAAAAAACTTCATTATATCGCCGATCTGCGCACATTATATCGGTTCAAGAAGCTTTGTGCTTTCACCTTATCATACGATAACCGTAAAGGCCGAGAAGCTGCACGACAGGCGCGCATATGTATCCGTTGACGGTACCGACGGCTTTGAGCTTGCAAACGAAGATATAGTCGTAGTGCGCAATTCGGCAAAGATCGCCAACCTTATTTACTTGGGCGAGCGCAGCTTTTATGATTCCACATTTGATAAACTGCAATACAGAGTTGACTGAAAGGGGACACTTAGTTGAAAGATTCAAGGCAAAGCGTTATTCTCCAAATAATCTCAAGTCAGGAGATCGAGACTCAGGCACAGCTTATACAGGCACTTGCTGAGCACGGAATCTCCAGCACTCAGGCAACGCTTTCAAGAGACATAAAACAGCTGCATCTCGTTAAGGAGCTTGGCAGCAGCGGCAAATACCACTATGTCGTCAGCGATAAATCGCGCAATAACGACCGGGATATGCGTCTGCGCAAGATATTCCGCGAAAGCGTGACATCCTACGCCGTCGCACAGAATATCATCGTCATAAAGACTCTGCCCGGTCTTGCGTCGGCCGCGTGCTCGACGCTCGATTCGATGCACATTGAAACCCTTGCGGGTACTCTTGCCGGCGATGATACCGCATTTTTGGCAATGAAAGATAATGAAGCGGCGGAACAGTTCTGCCATGAGATAGACGAAATGCTTTAAAGAGGTCTTATATGCTTACTCAGCTGCATATTGAAAATATTGCTGTCATTGAAAAAGCTGATATTGAATTTGGGCAAGGGCTGACAGTCCTTACCGGTGAAACGGGCGCAGGCAAGTCAATAATTGTTGACTCGCTCGGCGCTGTCCTCGGTGCGCGCACAAGCCGCGAGCTCGTGCGCAGCGGAGCCGAATACGGCGTCGTGTCGGCTGTATTTGAGACCGATACGGCGGCAAAATGGTTCGAGGAAAACGATTTTGAGCCCGAAGATGAGATAATAATAAGAAGGAAGATATCTGCTGACGGTAAGAATAATTGCCGCGTATGCGGCAATCCCGTGACCGTCTCGCAGCTCAGACAGCTGGGCTCTCTGCTGCTGGATATCCACGGTCAGAACGACGGTCGCCAACTGATGGACGAAGCTTCGCACCTTGCTTATCTCGACGGCTTCGGAAAGACCTCAAGCGAGCTTACGGCCTTCAAGGAGGCCTACGCCGCTTATGTCGCCTGTAAACGCGAGATGGATAAGCTCTCAATGGACGAGGCCGAGAAGGAGCGTTTGGCCGACAGATTAAAATACAGGATTGAAGAGCTTGAAAATGCTCAACTGCGCGTGGGTGAGGAGGATGAGCTCATTGCCCGACGCGACCTGCTGCGCAACTCCGAAAAGCTCACAGAGGCTCTTGACGGGGCATACAGCGCACTCTATGCCTGCGATGAAAATGCTGCGTCTTTGATAGACGAGGCCGCATCTCTTATGAGCCGAGCCGCTCTCATATCGGACGAGCTGCGTGAAACTGCCGATATTATAGGCAGCGCATCTTCGCTTATATACGACGCAGCCGAGCGTATACGAGACTTCCGCGACGGGCTTGAGTTTTCGCCCGACGAATATGACCTAATAGAAACACGGACTGCACTTCTCAAGCGTCTTAGCAGAAAATATAATGCCGACGAAGAGGGCATGCTCAAGCTGCTCGACGACAGCCGGCGTGAGCTTGCCATGCTTGAGTATTCCGATGATATGCTCAAAAAGCTCGAAAAACAGCTTGCAGAGCACAAGAATTATTGCGTAAAGAAAGCAGAAGCGCTGACGAAATGCCGCAAGGAGGCTGCCATCAAGCTTGAAGAACGCATTTGCAGCGAGCTTAAAGATTTGAGCATGCCGTCGGTTCGCTTCAAGGTTTCCGTTGAGCCTGTGGAAAACGAGCTCGGCTTTGACCGTACAGGTGCGGATGCGGTCAGGTTTCTCATATCGGCAAACGCCGGCATGGAGCTTGGACGGATATCGAAAATCGCATCAGGCGGCGAGCTCAGCCGAATAATGCTCGCAATGAAAACCGCTTTTTCGGATAACGACCCCATAGAAACAATGGTGTTTGACGAGATAGATACTGGCGTGTCCGGCATAGCTGCTCAGCGCGTCGGCGAGAAGATGAGCGATCTCTCGCGCGGAAAGCAGGTCTTGTGCATAACTCACCTGCCGCAGATCGCTGCTTTGGCCGACAGTCACGATAAAATCGAAAAGGCAGAGCGTGACGGCAAAACATTCACTGTTGTAAAAGAGCTCGACAGGCAGGGAAGGCGAATGGAGCTTGCAAGACTCTATGGCGGCGACGTTATTACCGATACCACGCTCGCCGGAGCCGAGGAGCAGCTCGCCGCTGCTGATAAATATAAGTTAAGGTGAACAAATAACAAAGCCTTGGCTTAAAGAAACCACGCAGCAGGGGAGCTCGAGGGGACAAAGGCTCCGCTCGAAATCTAATTGCTGTACATTTCGGTATGAAAAAGGTCATCGGCCTTTTTCATACCGAAATATAAGTTGACAAGACGTGATTAGTTTAGTATAATCCACTTCGATAACGCGATGAAGAGCACAAGTAATTCATTTTTTGCTGCACAGAGAGCCCCTGTTTGCTGAAAAGGGGAGAGCGAGGACGAACGAATACGGCTTGGAGCGGCTCGCTGAATTGCAGTAGGCGATGACGGGGGCGCCCGATACAGCGCTTGAGTCACGAACTCACCGAGGCTTTATCCGCGAGGAGAAAGCGCCACATAGAGGTGGTACCGCGTTAACAACGCCCTCTGTCTTAGGACAGGGGGCTTTTTTTACAGGAGGTAGCTATGGATATTGGACAAAGAGCATTGGATTATCACAATAAAGGCTTTAACTGCGCCCAGTCGGTGTTTGCCGCGTGCTGCGAGTATACCGGTATGGACGAAAAAACAGCGCTCGCACTGTCGGCCGGCTTCGGCGGCGGCGCAAGAAGCGGCGAGCTGTGCGGAGCTGTGACAGGTGCCGTTATGGCAGAGGGGCTTGTATTTCCGTTTACCGACGGGCAGGATATTGCAGCAAAGGACAAGATCGCTTCCATCGCAAAGCAGTGCGTCAGCATTGCTCGTGAAAAGTACGGTCATGTGCGCTGCGAAGAGCTCAAGGGCAACATTGACTGCATGGAAATAATCGCATTCATGGCCAAAACGGCTGAAGATATAATGAATAAGGAGAAAACTTAATGGGTATTTACGAAGAACTGGTCGCAAGAGGCCTTATCGCACAGGTAACGAACGAAGATCAGATAAAGGAAATGATAAACAACGGCAAAGCCACATTCTATATCGGCTTTGACTGCACCGCGGACTCTCTGCATGTTGGCCACTTCATGGCTCTGTGCCTTATGAAGCGCCTTCAGATGGCAGGAAACCGCCCGATAGCCCTTATCGGTGACGGTACCACGCTCATCGGCGACCCCTCCGGCAGAACGGATATGCGCCAAATGCTCACCGAAGAGACCATCGCGCATAATGCCGAGTGCTTTAAAAAGCAGATGGAGAAGTTCATTGATTTCTCCGAGGGCAAGGCGATCATGCTGCGCAACTCCGAGTGGCTCAAGCCGCTCAACTACATTGAGCTTCTGCGCGAGGTAGGCGCATGCTTTTCCGTCAACAACATGCTGCGTGCCGAGTGCTACAAGCAGCGTATGGAAAAGGGTCTGAGCTTCTTAGAGTTTAACTACATGATAATGCAGAGCTATGACTTCTACTACATGTTCCAGCACTACGGCTGCAACATGCAGTTCGGCGGCAACGATCAGTGGTCAAATATGCTTGGCGGCACGGAGCTTATCCGCCGCAAGCTCGGCAAGGACGCTCATGCTATGACCATTACTCTGCTGCTCAACTCCGAGGGCAAAAAGATGGGCAAGACCGCGGCAGGCGCGGTTTGGCTCGACCCAAACAAGACCTCGCCCTACGATTTCTACCAGTACTGGCGCAATGTTGACGATGCCGACGTTCTCAAGTGCCTTCGCATGCTGACCTTCCTGCCGCTTGAGCAGATAGACGAGATGGACGGCTGGGAGGGCTCGCAGCTTAACAAGGCCAAGGAGATACTGGCCTACGAGCTGACCTCACTTGTCCACGGCGAGGAAGAGGCAAAGAAGGCCGAGGCTTCCGCAAAGGCTCTGTTCGGCGGCGGCGCATCGGGAGAAATGCCGACTACCGAGCTCGGCGAAGCGGAGCTTACGGACGGTTCTCTCGATATCATGACAGCGCTTGTGATCACGGGGCTGTGTGCATCCAAATCCGAGGCTCGCCGCAATATCCAGCAGGGCGGCATTTCCGCAAATGACGAGAAAATCACCGATATCGCCAAGGCGTTTACCGCTGACGAGCTCAAGTCCGGCGTCGTTCTCAAGCGCGGTAAGAAAAGCTTCAATAAAATCATTCTCAAATAAGGTGAAACTGACATGTCCATAGAAAAAGGCAGAGCATATTTTAGACAATTCGGTATGGAGGACAGAGTTCGAGAATTCGACGTTTCCAGCGCGACGGTCGAGCTTGCAGCGCTTGCCCTCGGCGTTGATGGCGCGAGAATAGCAAAGACGCTGTCGTTTAAGAAAGGTGACAGCTGCATTCTCATCCTTGCTGCAGGAGACGCAAGGATAGATAACCACAAGTTCAAGGATAAATTCCACATGAAGGCCAAGATGCTGGCACCCGATGAGGTGCTCACGCTTGTCGGACACCCCGTCGGCGGCGTGTGTCCCTTCGGAATAAACGACGGCATTGACGTTTATCTCGACGAAAGCCTCAAGCGCTTTGAGACCGTATTCCCGGCAGTCGGCAGCGGCAACAGCGCAATAGAGCTCAACCTTGATGAGCTCTACAAATACTCAAACGCTATCGAGTGGATCGATGTATGTAAGCTGCCCGAGGTATAACTCTTTGCAGCGGAAAGCAGAAGGAAATACATTTTCCTTCTGCTTTTTATATTTTGCTTCTCTTGTAATTACTATGAAAGTGTTGTATAATAAATTGGATTGTGCGCAGGCAGGGGGCGCCGCAGCGCCCCCATATATAAAAGCGGCTGTGCGCACCTTAACCGCTGCAACATTTTATGCCGCATAGGCCATAGAGGTTATAGATATGATTAAGATTGCTCCATCGATTCTCTCCGCGGATTTTACAAAGCTGGGCGCCGAGATCGAAGATATTCGCTCTGCAGGTGCGGAATACGTTCATTTTGATGTTATGGACGGATTTTTCGTACCCAACATTTCTATCGGCATCCCTGTCCTTAAATCTGTCCGCAAGATGACCGACATGTTCCTCGACGTTCATCTTATGATCGACAAGCCGGGAAGGTACGCAAAGGCATTCTGCGATGCAGGAGCGGATCTTGTCATGTTCCATGTTGAGGCCGATTCTTATCAGAACATATCCGATGCCATTGATATTGTTAAGGAAAGCGGCAGAAAAGTCGGTCTGGCGGTAAAGCCGCGGACCCCGGCGAGTGTGTTGTATCCTTTTATCGACAGACTCGATATGGTTCTCGTCATGACCGTTGAGCCCGGCTTCGGAGGTCAAAGCTTCATGCACGATCAGCTTCCGAAGATCACAGAGCTCAGGCACGAGATCGACAAACGCGGCCTTGCCTGCGAGCTTGAGGTCGACGGCGGCGTTGACCCCGTTACGGCAAAGCTTGTAAAAGATGCCGGGGCGACCGTTCTTGTTGCCGGAAGCGCAGTTTTCGGAAAACCCGACAGAAAAGCTCAGATTGATGCTATAAGAAACGCATAAACTGTTATTGGAGATATTCTAAATGCCATTTTTCCCTGCTTCACTCGAAAACCTCATAGATAAGTTTGCATCTCTCCCCGGTATAGGCCGCAAAAGCGCTCAGCGCCTTGCATTCCATGTTCTCTCACTGCCCGAAGGGGAGGGCGAGAGCTTTGCAAACGCCATACTTGAAGCAAGGAAAAACGTCTGCTGCTGCAAGATATGCCAAAACCTCACTGAGGGCGAGGTGTGCTCCGTATGCGCGAGCACAAAAAGGGATAGGAGTATAGTTTGCGTAGTTTCCGAACCGCGCGATGTTCTGTCCATTGAGCGCAGCCATGAGTATAACGGCGTGTATCACGTTCTGCACGGCGTTCTTTCGCCGATAAGCCATGTAGGACCTGACGACATACGCATAAGCGAGCTTATCCGCCGCGTTGCTGCCGATGACAGTGAGATAAGAGAGATCATTATGGCCACGAACCCCGATACCGAGGGCGAGGCTACGGCCATGTACATTTCGCGTCTTTTAAAGCCCTTTGACGTAAAGGTAACACGTCTTGCATATGGCATCCCTGTTGGCTCGAATCTTGAGTTTGCCGATGATGCCACGCTTCTTCGCGCCCTTGAAGGCCGAATTGAAATGTGATTAACAGGTTATAATTCCTGTACTGTAAAAATTACTACATACCGGATATCAGAGGGGGAAAGCTTCGCTGCACTCTGCGGATCAGGGCAGATGCGGCGATGGGTCCCTTTACTTTGCGTTTTCGGAAATTATCACTCATATTGGAGGTTAATATATGACTCATAAGCTGAAAATCATTCCTCTCGGCGGTCTCGGCGAGATCGGCAAGAACATGACTGCCATTGAATTTGGCACGGATATTATCGTTATCGACTGCGGTCTCGGTTTCCCGGATGAAGATATGTACGGTATAGATATCGTCATTCCCGACATTTCGTATCTCAAGGCCAACGCCGAAAAAGTAAGAGGTATAATCATCACTCACGGACACGAGGATCACATCGGCGCTGTTCCTTATGTCATTCACGATCTGAATGTCCCGATATACGCAACGCCGCTCACGGCGGCACTCATTGAGCTCAAGCTTGAGGAGCACGATCTTCTGTATAACACGCAGATATTCACGAAAAAAGCGGGCGATGTGTTCCGCCTCGGATGCTTCAGCATCGAATTCATCGCCGTAAACCACAGTATAGCCGACGCTGTCGCACTGGCTATAAAAACGCCGATCGGAACTATAGTCCACACAGGTGACTTTAAAATCGACCTCACGCCGGTACAGGGTAAGGTCATTGATCTGCCGCGCTTCGGTCAGCTCGGAAACGAGGGCGTGCTCGCGCTTATGAGCGACTCTACCAATGTCGAAAAGCCCGGTCTGTCCGCCTCCGAACGCAAGGTCGGCGAGACGTTCGACATGCTGTTTAAAAATTGTGATCAGCGCATAATCATTACGACCTTTGCCTCGAATGTGCACAGATTGCAGCAGATAATCGACGTTGCGGCAAAATATAAGCGCAAGGTCGCCATAACCGGCCGAAGCATGGAGAATATTTTGCGGGTCGCAACGGTTTTGGGCTATCTCAACGCTCCGGAAAATGTACTTGTCGACCTCGCGCAAATAAATAAGCTGCCTAAGGATAAGGTAGTTATCATATCGACAGGCTCTCAGGGCGAGACCATGTCCGCGCTTTACCGTATGGCATTTTCAGAGCACAGGCAGATCAATATAAGCCCCGGGGACAGAGTCATAATATCCGCATCTGCCATCCCCGGCAATGAAAACATGATAAGTAAGGTCATAGATGAGCTTTTCCATAAGGGTGCCGAGGTCATATACGACCGAAACACGGCCCTGCATGTTTCCGGCCACGCGTCTCAGGAGGAGCAGAAAATGATGCTCGCGCTGGTTCGCCCCAAGTACTTTATTCCCGTTCACGGCGAGTACCGCATGCTCGTAAAGCACGCTGAGCTTGGCCGGCTCATGGGCGTTGAGCCTAAAAACGTAGTTATCGCCGAAAACGGCAAGGTCATTGAAATATCAAAGAAAAGCGTCAAGCTCAACGGAGCTGTCCAGTCCGGTGCTGTCATGGTCGATGGTATGGGCGTCGGCGACGTCGGAAGCGTAGTTATGCGCGACAGACACAGACTCGCAGAGGACGGCATGGTCGTTATCGTTGTTACGCTCTCATCCTGGGATAATGCGCTCTTGTCCGATCCCGAGATACTCACGCGCGGCTTTGTGTATGTCAAGGAGGCCGAGGATATGCTTGAAGAGCTCAAGCGCGTCACAAAAGAGACTGTCCTTGCCTGCGAGGAAAACGGCGTTAAGGACTGGTCGGCTATAAAAAGCCGCATAAAGAGCAATGTCTCCAGTTATCTTTACAAAACCACTAAGCGCAGCCCGATGATACTGCCGCTCATATCCGAAGTATGATGAGCATTCCGATTTTTGATTGTCACTGTGATACGGCAACGCATGCGCGTGAGCGCGGCGAGCTTCTGCGGCGAAACAGTATGCAGCTCGACCTTGAACGCCTGTCGCAGTATTCTCCGGCAGGGCAGGTATTTGCCGTCTGTGCCGTTGACGATCTAGAACCTGTAAAGTTTGCCGACATTTCTATCGCGTATTTTCTCGAGCAGATAAAAGAAAATTCAGACATGGTCAAGCTGTGCCTGAATTTTCGGGATATTATATCTGCCGAGAGCGAAGGTAAGATCGCAGCGCTTTTGTCCATAGAGGGTGCCGAGCAGATAGCCGATATTGACGCGGCATACGGGCTGGGCGTGCGCATCGTACATATGACCTGGAATCATGACAACGCCCTGTGCGGCGCGGCCATGGACAGCGGCTCAGGACTGACACATAAGGGAAAGGCCTTTGTTTTGCGTGCGCAGGAGCTCGGCATAATGCTCGATATGGCGCATGTATCGGAGCGCGGCTTCTGGGATACTCTCAGTATAAGCACTCGTCCAGTTATAGCCGGGCACTCCAACGCGAAGGCCATATGCGATGTACCTCGCAATTTAACAGACGGTCAGTTTACCGCACTTGCTCGGCAGGGCGGCGGGGCAGGCATCAATCTCTACCCCGAATTTCTTGGCCGCGGGCGCGATATCGACGCCGTTTTTGCTCATATTGAGCACTTCATGGCGCTCGGCGGCGAAAAAGCCGTATTTCTCGGCTGTGATCTGGACGGTATAGAGCAGACACCGAGCGGCATAAACGGAGTTCAGGATCTCGGCAGGATATACGAAACGCTTCTAAGACATAATTACACCGAGCAGCTGGCTCAGGATATCTTCCGCAACAATATTCTCAGGATAATGGAGAGGTCATTGTGAACATTCAGATCTTCGGCAAAAGCAAATGCTTCGACACAAAAAAGGCCGAGCGCTATTTTAAAGAGCGCAGGATCAAATATCAGTTTGTCGATATAATGAAATTCGGCATGAGCAGGGGAGAGCTCAACTCCGTCAAAAATGCCGTCGGCCTTGACAATATGATGAATAAGGACGATGTTGATTATTCGCTCGTGCAGTACCTTGCTTCAAATGACGCGAAGCTCGAAAAGCTATTTGAGTGCCCATGGCTTATAAAAACGCCGATCGTCCGCAACGGAAAGCAGGCTACAGTCGGATATGCTCCCGACGTTTGGTCAAAGTGGGAATAGTCAAAGAAAAAACCGCCTGACACGGCGGTTTTTTCTATATTAAAAAATGAGCGAGTCTGTAAGCCGGGTTCTGTCTTAAACGACCATCTATCTAATCCTGCCGTTGCCGACAGGCTCAAGCCGCCTCCTGAGGACGATCGGGCAAATCATATGTCCTCCCACGGCGTTGCTCCGGATAGAGTTTACAGCATCAACATGTCTCCATGCGACGAGTGAGCTCTTACCTCACTTTTCCACCCTTACCGATCTCTCGGCGGTATATTTCTGTTGCACTTGTCCGAGGGTCACCCCTGGCGGGCGTTACCCGCTATCCTTGCCCTGTGGAGCCCGGACTTTCCTCATGTACTTCCTTTCGGAATGCACCCGCGGTCGTTCGGCTCACTCAGTTAATTATTTTAACCATTTCAATGCCGCAAGTCAATAGAATTTTCTTGTCTTTATACGCCTAAAGCCGTATAATATATAAGTTAACGGGAGTTAATTGGAGGCTATTATCATGACTTTTAATGAATATATAGACAGCATTAAGCACAAGCGCATAGGCGTTATCGGTATCGGAGTGAGCAACACTCCGCTTATAAAAAGGCTGCTTGACGCAGGCTGCAATGTAACAGCCTGCGATAAACGCACAGCAGGGCAGCTCGATGGAGAGTTTGAAGTTCTTTCGCAGCTCGGTGCAAAGTTCCGCCTCGGCGAGAACTATCTCGATGAGCTCGATTTTGACCTCATTTTCCGAACCCCCGGACTTATGCCGTTTGACGAGCATCTTCAGGCCGCTGTAAGCCGCGGAGCGGAGCTCACCTCCGAGATGGAGCTTTTTATGAAGCTTTGCCCGTGCAGAATATTTGCCGTAACGGGCAGCGACGGCAAGACGACCACAACAACAATAATATCAGAGCTTCTAAAGGCTCAGGGATACACCGTCCACCTCGGCGGAAACATCGGCAGGCCGCTCCTGTGCGATGTTGACAATATGGGAAAAGACGACGCCGTGGTACTTGAGCTGAGCTCATTTCAACTGCACAGCATGGTCTGCAAGCCAAATGTCGCCGTGATAACTAACATATCGCCGAATCATCTCGATAAGCATAAGGATTATCAGGATTATATCGATGCCAAAAGCTCGATATTTTCGTATCAGGACGAACACGACAGGCTTGTTCTAAATCACGAGAACGAATTTACACCGTACTACGTCGAAAAAGCAAAGTCGGATATCGCGTATTTCAGCCGTACAGTCAAGCCCAAAAACGGCGTTTACTGTGCAGACGGTATCATCTATCGTGTGCACGGCGGCAAGTCAGAGGCCGTAATGTCTGCCGACGATATTAAGCTTCCCGGAACGCACAATCTTGAAAACTACATGGCCGCTTTCGCGGCGACAGACGGCTATGTTGATAATAACACATGCATAGCGGTAGCCAAAAGCTTTACGGGAGTTGAGCATCGCCTTGAACAGGTGAGGGTGCTGAACGGAGTTAGTTTTATTAACGATTCCATCGGCACAAGCCCCACAAGAACGGCAGCCGGCCTGCACGCACTTAAAACAAAGCCGATACTTATTGCCGGCGGCTATGACAAGCACATACCTTTTGACGAACTCGGCGACGAGATATGTCTGCACGCTAAAAAACTGTATCTGACCGGCGCGACGACCGAAAAAATATACGAAGCCGTCATTAACTCAAAATATTTTGACGGAACGCTGCCAATAGAGAAGATAGATGATTTTAAACAGACCGTGCTTGCCGCTGCCGAAGGCGCGCGGGATGGAGATATTGTTCTGCTTTCTCCGGCATGTGCCGCTTTCGATAAATTCAAAAACTTCATGGAGCGCGGCAAATATTTCAAACAGATAGTTATGGAGCTTTAAAAATGAACGTAAACGATATAAAACCCGAAGTATACGAGATTGCACGTCAGGCTGAGGAGGAGATAAGGCCGCAGTTTGAGCGCATAGACCGTATCGCGATGCTGAACACACGCAAAGTCATGACCGCTTTTCAGGATAACAAGGTTTCTGATTCGTGCTTTGCGGGAACAAGCGGCTATGGTTATGATGACCTTGGCAGGGAAGTGCTCGATAAGGTCTATGCTCAGGTGTTCTGCACGGAGGCCGCGCTTGTCCGCATAGGCTTCGTAAACGGAACACACGCGCTCTCTGCCGCGCTTTTTGCAATGCTCAAGCCCGGCGACACGCTGCTGTCCGTTACCGGTCTTCCTTACGATACGCTAAGAAACGCCATCGGCATCGAGGGTAACTGCCACGGCTCGCTCAAGTTCTACGGCATAAACTACAAGCAGGTCAATCTCAAAAACGGGGAGCCGGACATAGACGCTATAAAAACCGCGCTTTCGGATAGATCCGTCGCGGCAGTACTGATTCAGCGCTCAAGAGGCTACGAAAACCGCAAGGCTTTCTCTGCTGAGGAGATAGGCGATATATGCAAAGCCGTGAAAAGCGTCGCTCCGAATGTCACGGTCATGGTGGATAACTGCTACGGTGAGTTTACCGGTGAGCATGAGCCCACGGAGTTCGGAGTCGATCTCATGGCGGGTTCTCTTATCAAAAACCCCGGCGGCGGCCTTGCACCGACAGGCGGATACATAGTCGGCAGAAAAAACCTTGTCGAGAATGCTGCCATGCGCTTGACGACGCCCGGCATCGGAGGCGAGTGCGGCGCTACGCTCGGAAATAACCGCCTGCTGTTCCAGGGATTATTCATGGCTCCGCACATTGTAGCGCAGGCTATAAAGACCATGACCTTTTGCTCGGCAATGATGAAAAAAATCGGCTTTGAATCTTCCCCGTCCCCGGAGGAGCATCGCAATGATATAATCCAGATGGTTACCCTGAAAAACGCGGAAAATATGAAGAAATTCTGCCGCGGTGTCCAAGCCGGTGCGCCGGTAGATTCGTATGTAACGCCGGAGCCGTGGCAGATGCCGGGATACAATGTTCCTGTTATCATGGCCGCCGGAGCATTTGTTCAGGGCTCATCTATCGAGCTTTCCGCCGACGGCCCGATGCGTGAACCGTATACGCTGTACGTTCAGGGAGGCATAACATATGAATCCGGCAAGCTCGGAATAATGATGGCGGTAAATGAAATGCTCAGCTGAAAATGAGCATATAATACATGGGGTGGTCTCATGTATTTTCGCCGGCGTCGAAAACCGAGATACGACAGACAGTCTGACGGAGGACGTCACCGGCGCAGTACGGCCGGTACAGGATTTTTTGTCCTCGTTGTTTTGGCGCTTTGCGCCGCAATAAGCTGGTTTCTCGGAAATCTGTCAACTCAAATGGCTGTGTCGGACGCAACAGACATAGTCACGAAGGCCGTTAATGATTCAATAAACGCGGTCATCGGGCGCGGAATTTACGGATTTGACTGTTTTATAAACCTTGAAAAGGACTCCGACGGCAATGTGACGGCCATAACAAGCGATATGGCACACATAAACACGCTGTCCACGGATATACTTAATTCCGTCATCGAGTCGACCGATAACGGCGTCATAACCGTAGGAATACCTTTAGGAAACCTCACCGGGCTGAATCTGCTGCTGAACAAGGGACCTGATGTAAATGTACAGATAATCATGCTGACATCGTCTCGGGTCGATTTTCGCAATGAGGTCGTATCCTGCGGCATAAACCAGGCAAAATATCAGCTCGTGCTCGAAGTCACCATTGATATCGACATTCTCATACCATGGGGAACGGAGAGCACGTCTACCGTGACAGAGGTCATCGTCGCGGATACTGTCATTGTCGGCAAGGTGCCCGACACATATTTGAACATGGAGAACTGAGCATGGACGCAAAAACAGAGATAGAAAAACTCAGAGAAGAAATTGAATACCACAACCGGCTTTACTATGTTAACGACGCGCCTGTGATATCCGACTATGACTACGACATGCTCATGGTCAGACTCATAAAGCTTGAAGAAGAGCACCCCGAGCTCGTAACGCCGACATCTCCGACACAGAGGGTCGGCGGCAAGGCTCTGTCGCAGTTTACGCCGGTGCATCATCAGGTACCGTTGGAGAGTCTGAGCGATGTGTTCTCCTTTGATGAGCTCAGAGCCTTCGGAGAGCGCATGGAGCAGGCACTCGGCAATGACAGACAGTTTTGCGTTGAGCCTAAGATCGACGGATTATCCATGTCGCTTGAATATGAAAACGGCTATTTCGTGCGCGGTGCAACACGCGGCGACGGCGTTACGGGCGAGGACGTGACCGAAAATCTGCGTACCGTAAGAAGCTTACCGATGCACCTGGTCGACGCTCCGGAGTATCTTATAGTTCGCGGCGAGGTCTATATGTCAAAAGCCGTGTTTAACGAGCTCAATGCCGAAAGGGAAATTAACGGTGAGGCGCTGCTGGCAAATCCACGCAATGCCGCTGCCGGCTCCATACGGCAGCTCGATCCCAAGGTCGCCGCATCACGTAAGCTCGATATCGTGTGCTTTAACATGCAGTATACCGACGGCGAGCCTTATATGACTCATTCCGAAACACTCGACGCTATGAAGCATATGGGGTTTCCGATTGTACCGTATAAGCTGTGCGGCACCATAGGCGAGTGCTGTGAGCGTATAGAACAGATAGGGCAGGAGCGAGGAGACTTTGCCTATGATATTGACGGAGCGGTCATAAAGATAAATTCACTTTCACAGCGTGAGGCGCTTGGCAGTACTGCAAAATTTCCCCGTTGGGCGGTCGCTTATAAATATCCGCCCGAGAAGAAGGAGAGCCGCGTTGTCGATATAGTTGTTCAGGTCGGAAGGACGGGCGTTCTGACGCCGAAGGCGGTAATTGAGCCCGTGCGTCTTGCCGGAACTACCGTGAGTAACGCAACGCTTCATAATCAGGACAACATAGACAGACTCGATATCCGCATAGGAGACACTGTGCTCGTTCAGAAAGCCGGGGAGATAATTCCCGAGGTTCTTTCCGTAAATAAGGACAAGCGTCCGGAGGGAACGGTTCCGTATAAAATGCCGGAGCTTTGCCCGGAGTGCGGCGCACCGGTCGTGCGCGATGCCGACGGGGCAGCGCTCAGGTGCACAAGCCCCGAGTGCCCGGCACAGAGACTTCGCAACCTTGCGCATTTTGCCTCTCGAGAGGCAATGGATATCGAAGGTCTCGGCATCTCGGTCTGTCAGTCGCTTATAAGCAGCGGTCTTGTAGGCAGTCCGGCGGAGTTGTATTCGCTCGATGTACAGTCTGTCGCTCAGCTCGACCGCATGGGCGAAAAATCAGCCGAGAATCTAATTAATGCCATTGAAAAAAGCAAAAATGCCGGTCTTGCGCGTCTGCTGTGCGCTTTTGGAATAAGGCAGGTCGGGCAGAAGGCCGCAAAAACGCTCGCCGTACACTTCGGCACACTTGATAAGCTCATGCAGGCAACGCTTGAGGAGCTTACAAACGTTCACGATATAGGCGCCATAACAGCCGACTTTTTGATAGAATGGTTCTCGCTGCCGCAGTCGCAGCATCAGATAAAGCTTTTGCGAGAGGCCGGAGTGTCTTTTGAAAGCACAGACACCGTTAAAGACGCGCGCTTTACCGGGATGACATTCGTGCTGACGGGTGAACTCAGCGGATATAAGCGCGATGAAGCAGCCGCCATAATCGAAAGCTACGGCGGCAAGGCGTCGTCTTCCGTATCCAAGAAAACCTCCTATGTCCTCGCCGGAGAAAATGCGGGCAGCAAGCTCAAAAAAGCAACGGACCTCGGAATTACCGTAATAAACGAAGAGCAATTCAACGAAATGATAAAATAAGCTGACGCGCCGTCTTTAAGACGGCGCGTTTTCGTTTCACAAATAATTTTGTCCTCCCATATAATGAGCTTGCAAAGGAGGACTGCACTAATGGATGAAAACAAAAACTGCGGCTTCAAAGAGGGAATGCTCCCGTCATGCGCGCCGCTTGCAATGGCTTATGTCCCGATGCAGCAATCGGTTAAGCCGATATACAGTAATGGCGAGTCACTCAGCCGAGGAACTCTGTTTCCGGGACTCGACCTGCCTTTTATGAATATGGTCAACACCGGCGATCTGACCGGTACGCCCCTGGGTGAGGTAATGGCGCTTGACTTTGTCGCTCACGAGCTGGCGCTGTATCTTGACACTCACAGCGAGGACGAGGACGCGTTCGAACTGTATAAAAACGTCCTCAATCTGTCAAAGACCACGAAGGAAAAATACGTTAAGCTGTATGGCCCTCTGACGCAGCAGGATATGAGCCAGGCTCAGAGCTATACCTGGCTCAAGAACCCCTGGCCATGGGATTATTGCGCTAAAAAGGAGGGCTGAGAATGTTCATTTATCAGAAAAAACTGCAATACCCTGTCAAGATAGCAAATCCCAATCCGGCGCTCGCGAAATTCATTTTGACGCAGTACGGCGGTCCGGACGGCGAGCTCGGAGCATCTTTAAGATATCTCAGCCAGCGATACAGCATGCCTTACCCGGAGCTCAAGGGGTTACTCACGGATATCGGCACCGAAGAGCTCGGCCACCTCGAAATGGTAGCGGCAATAGTCCACCAGCTCACTCGAAAAATGACCCCCGAGGAGATCAAGAAGGCCGGTTTTGAGGCTTATTTTGTTGACCACACCGCAGGTGTTTATCCACAGTTTGCCTCGGGTACGCCATGGACTGCGGCAACGATGCAGGTAAAAGGGGACGTTATAACGGATCTGAGCGAGGATATGGCCGCAGAGCAAAAGGCAAGAACAACCTACGACAATATTCTAAGACTTTCCGACGATCCTGATGTTAACGATGTTATCAAGTTCCTGCGCGAGCGCGAAGTCGTTCACTACCAGCGATTCGGCGAGGGACTCAGAAAGGCGATCGAGAAGCTGGACGCGAAAAACTTCTACGCTGTAAATCCCGCATTTGATTAAAAAAATTCCCCCGTACATTACGGGGGAATTTCTCATCCTATAGCCTATTTTGCTGCCTTTGCGGTCATCTTCTGACGCTCGACCTTGGAGACCCACATTGCTGCGGTAGCGTCGCCGGTGATATTGAGCGTTGTGCGCCCCATATCGAATAGCTTATCGACACCGGCTATGATAGCAATACCCTCAACAGGCAATCCGACAGACATAAGAACCATAGAGAGCATTATCATGCCCGCACCGGATACGCCGGCAGTACCTACGGATGCAAGCGTCGCGGTAAGAACTATCATTGCCATCTGGCCGAGAGTGAGATCTACACCATAGCAGCAGGCAATAAACACCGCACATACAGCCTGATAGATTGCGGTACCGTCCATGTTGATAGTGGCACCGAGAGGCAGAACAAATGAGCTGATCTCGGGCTCCGCACCCATCTCGTTGCAGCACTCGATATTGATCGGCAGGGTAGCGTTGGAAGATGTAGTCGTGAATGCCGTCAGCATAGCAGGAGCGAGGCCCTTGAAAAATGCTATCGGACTCATTCCGGAAAGGAACTTGATGCTGCATCCGTAAACGATGATGACATGCAGAATATAGCCTATGTAAGCGACACCGACAACGAGTGCCAGCGAACCGACTATCTTTGCACCGTTTACGGCAACAACGTCGGCCATCAGGCAGAACACGCCGATCGGAGTGAGGTTTATAATCATCATGAGGACCTTCATGGTGACCTCATTCATGCAGTTTACGAGCTCGCCGATCTTTTTGCCCTTATCTCCGGCCGCAAGTATACCTGCTCCAAAGAATATAGCTATGCAGATGACCGGCAGCATATTTGCCTCTACCATGGGTTTAAACAGGTTATCGGGGAATATGCCTACTATAACATCCATGACTTTGGGAGCTTCGGTCGCCGTATACTCAAGCGAGTCCCTGACGCTTGCGTCCAAAACAGGGAAGAAGCCCTTAAAGCAATTAACTACAACAAGACCGATGACAACAGCAACAGCAGTTGTGCACATGTAGTAAATAAATGTTCTTACGCCGACACTGCCGACACGCTTGAGGTCGTTGAGAGATATAACGCCGTCCATTATGGAAAACAAGACAACGGGAACGACCATAAACTTGAGCAGATTTATGTAGATAGTTCCGAAAGGCTTTAGATACTCAGTAGTAAACGTGCTCTTGGGAGCCGCCAGCAGGAATAAAAAGCCTACTGCGATGCCGGCGAACATTGCGATGATTATCCAACCGGCTAAATTGATTTTACGTTTTTTCTGCATTACTATTCCTCCAAAAAATAATGCTTATATGTTAGCATATTATGCACCGTTTGACTATAGAATAACTCAATCATTAATGCCATCTTTATATCATATTGCATAATTAATATGTGCTATTTAGCATAATAATAGCCACGGTTTTGACGAAAACGTCAAAACTGTGGCTATATGAATATAAGCTAATCCGCAAGAGCTTCCTCGCGCAGCTTGGCTCTGACCTTTTTCAGTCGAGCGTAGCGGGGGAGGGAATTACTGCGAGGGATTTTCGGTTCTCCCTGAATAAGAGGGAGTACATAGTTTATAAATTCATTGGTAACATAGTTACCATCTTCGGTTATCCACTCGAGAGGAACCTTCTTTTCATAGTTTGCAACACTGTTGAGCGACAGCAGTACAGGCTTGCAGGAATACAGTCCCAGGTTATCTTCGCGCTCAAGCGCGACCATTTGCCCCGTAGCACCGCTGACTGCGGCTTCAACCGCGTATTTGCCGACGCGATAGGCCTCCTCAATGTCCACCGCAGAAGCGATGTGAGCTGCACTGCGCTGCAGCAGACTGAGCTCAATGCCGCGAACCTTTTTAAGATTGAGCCGTTCTTTAAGATAGTTGGCAAGCTTAACGGCAAGTCCGCCAAGCTGAGCGTGGCCGAATCCATCGGTTCCCGAGGTTTTGGCCTCGGACACAAACGTGCCGTCGGCGTAGTGAAGTCCTTCGGATACGGCAACAAGTACGTTGCGCTTCTGCTTCATTATCTTCAGAACGTCATCAGTGAACTGATCAAGATCAAAGTCTCGCTCCGGGAGATAAATAAGATCGGGTCCGCAGCCGTTGCCGTACTCCGTCGCAAGCGCTGCCGAGGCTGTCAGCCAGCCGGCATGACGCCCCATGATCTCAATGACCGTGACCATGTCTGTATTATAAACGTCTGTATCTTTTCCGACCTCCATGCAGGAGGTAGCTATAAATTTTGCGGCGCTGCCGAAGCCGGGGCAATGGTCGGTTCCGAAAAGGTCATTATCTATGGTCTTCGGTACGCCCATAACGCGGCAGTCATATCCGACTTTCTCCATGTATCTGCTTATCTTATTGCAGGTGTCCATGGAGTCGTTGCCGCCGTTATAGAAAAAGTACCTGACGTCGTACTTTTTGAATATCTCAAGTATTCTTTTATAGTCGCTGTCATCAACGTCGGGATCTTTCATCTTATATCTGCACGATCCCAGTTCAGATGACGGCGTATTAAGCAGAAGCTTGAGCTCGTAATCTTCTTCTTCGCCCATGTCGTAAAGCTCGTCGTTAAGTACACCCTGAATGCCATATGCGGCACCGTATACTTTAGTTATAACGTCGCTGTCAAGTGCTGTTCTTATAACACCGTATGCGCTTGCGTTGATAACTGCCGTAGGTCCGCCCGATTGGCCAAAAATACACGCGCCAATCAGCGGCGGGTCAAAAAAATTATCCAAAACTACGCCTCCATTTATGTAATGATTATTGATTATAACATGTTTTAGGTTTATAATAAATATGATTTTTAAAAAAATTGTGCAATATCACTATTTTTCTTACAGGAGGATCTACTATGCCACTCGTAACCACAACCGAAATGTTTGAAAAGGCCTATAAGGGCGGCTACGCCATCGGTGCATTCAATGTTAATAATATGGAGATCGTGCAGGGTATCACCGAAGCTGCGGCCGATCTCAACGCTCCGCTCATTCTTCAGGTATCCAAGGGTGCGCGCGCATATGCAAACCACACCTATCTGATAAAGCTTGTTGAGGCAGCAGTAGAAGAGACGGGTCTTCCCATAGCTCTCCATCTTGACCACGGCGACAGCTTTGAGCTATGCAAATCCTGCATTGACGGCGGCTTTACCTCCGTAATGATAGACGCTTCATCCAAGCCATTCGAAGATAATATCGCGCTTACCCGCCAGGTCGTTGAGTACGCTCACGATCACGGCGTTGTCGTTGAGGCTGAGCTCGGTACTCTCGCGGGGATAGAGGACGAGGTCAACGTAAAAGCTGAGGACTCGTCCTACACCCGTCCCGAGGATGTGCAGGAATTTGTTGATCGCACAGGCTGCGATTCTCTCGCAATAGCTATCGGCACCTCTCACGGCGCATATAAGTTCAAACCCGGCACGAAGCCTCAGCTCAGATTTGACATTCTTGAGGATGTCGAAAGACGCCTGCCCGGATTCCCGATAGTTTTGCACGGCTCATCCTCCGTTCCCCAGGAATTTGTCAAGATGATAAACGAAAACGGCGGCAACATGCCCGGCGCTATCGGCGTTCCCGAGGATCAGCTGCGCAAGGCTGCCTCCATGGCCGTCTGCAAAATAAACATAGACTCCGATCTTCGCCTCGCGATGACGGCTACGATCCGCCAATACTTCAACGAACACCCCGATCATTTTGACCCAAGGCAGTATCTTAAGCCCGCAAGAGCAGCAATAAAGGCAATGGTGGCACACAAGATAACCGACGTTCTCGGCTGCGACGGCAAGGCCTGACACGGTTTTAAAACATAGCAGGGAGGTGCTGCAATGGCTCAAGCACATACATCTAAAAACCGCAAAACCGGCGGCTATGCGAAGGACATCGTGACCGTCGTTCGGGCGTTTTTGTCTGTTTTGCTGCTGATATTGGCATATTCTATAAATGCATCCGCCTTCCTGTCGGTACTTATACTCGCTGCGGCGGCTCTGATAAGCGGTTTTGATATAATTTTGGATGCGGCCGATAAAGCGCTGAGAAAGCGAGACTATCTTAACGATCAGCTGCTTATCTGCTTATGCGCTATCGCGTGCTTTTGCGTTGGCTGCTATATTGAAACGATTGTTATGCTCGCAGTTTATCAGCTGGGGCGTACATGCTTAAATCTTGTCATCAGGAAAACCCGCCAAGGATTCTATTCCGCCGTTTCCGTCAATGACAGGGAAGGCAGCCTTAGGCTCAGAAGCATACTCAGTAGCCCTGCCGGCGCTGAGAATTCGATCATGGCAAAGTATCTGCCGTATTTTGAGCTGTTTTCAAAGGCAGCTTTCATAGTAGGCGTTTTATTTGCCGCGGTCGTGCCCCTCATCACCGATATGACGTATGTAATGAGCATTCGCCGCGGAAGTATGCTTGCCGTCGCCGCCGTGCCCATATCGGCTTTGGCGGCGCTCCCCGTGTATTCACTTTCCGGGCTCAGCCGCTCGGCGGAATACGGCGTATTTGTTAAAGACGCGAAAACGCTTGAAAACACAGGAAATCTGTCAGCGGTCATATACGACAAAGCTGATGTATTTACGGACGGTGCGCCTAAGCTTACGTCAGTCAGTTCACCTCTGCTTGACAATGAGAGCTTCCTTAAGCTCGCGGCTTATACCGCGTACTCCTCCGAGCAGCGTTTTGCAGCTCCCATCGTAAGCGCCTACGGCGGAGATATAATTCCTTCCTACATATCTGATTTTAAAGATATCCCGGGCTGCGGAATGATGATACTTTTGCAGGGAAGACATATTCTTTTGGGAACGCGTGAGCTGTTCGACGCAAAAGGCATCATCATTCCTGATGTCGAGCGTAAAAACGGATATGTCCTTTATCTGGCTATTGGCGGCATGTATGCCGGCAGTCTGACGTTAAAAGAAAAGGTCAATCCTTACGCGGAAAGTGTTATCTCGGATTTCGCCGCATTGGGCAATATCAAGAGCATACTCGTAACAGAGGATGGCAGGGAAGTGAGTGAAAAGCTTGCTAAATCACTTCGTGTCGATGAGCTTCACTATGAGTGCGGCTTTACGGAGAAGGCTGATATAATCCAAAAATGCAAAGAGCAGCTGGCTCCCGATGAGAAGCTTATGTACATAAGCGCCGAGAATCTTGAGTATCACACAGCTGCGGACATCGACGCGAAGGTGGGCTCTTCATTTGACAGTGCCGATATCCAGACAAGCAACGTTGGAATTTTCGGACTGCCTGTAGCATATACATCGGCGCATACGGTAAAACAGCTCTCAATCGAGAACCTGATATTCACAGCTTTTATAAAGCTTATTCTGGTAGTGCTCGCACTCACCGGCGGAGCAACGCTCTGGTTTATTGTGATGCTTGATTTTGCCGCGTCGATTTTCGGCGTGCTGAACGTTGTCCGCTTACCTGCGGCTGACCTGCAGACTGATGATGCCGATGATAATTGAAAAAACGCAAAAAATACTGAAAAAGACTAATGGATAATATCCATTAGTCTTTTTCGCCATCGGGCTCAAAGTGGGCGAGAGGGTTAGCCTCGGCAGCTATCCTGAGCTCTGAATTGTCAACATGCGTGTATATCTGCGTGGTGTTCAGATTATCGTGCCCCAACAGCTCCTGCAGTGTTCGCACATCAACTCCGTTTTGCAGCATAAGCGTCGCCGCCGTATGCCTCAGCTTATGCGACGAGTATTTTTCGGCATCCAGACCGGCTCTGCGCAGTGAATTTTTCACCATACTATGCACCGCCTCACGACTCATACGAGTGCGCCTGTTAGACAAAAACAACGCGTTTTTATCGATCGCTGCAATGCCTTTTCTGACTGCAAGATACTGATTTATAGCCTCGGCACAGGCATCATTTATATAAATAACGCGCTCCTTGCTGCCCTTGCCGAACACTCTTATATGATCAACTCGAATGTCCGACAGATTCAGCCCTACGATCTCGGATATACGCAGGCCGCAATTTAAGAATATACACAGTATACAGTAATCTCGCTCTTTATTTTTTCCGTCGACAGAGGAGAGGAGGGCCTGTGCTTCGGGGAGAGTCAGGTATCTCGGCAACTTGTTAGGAATCTTCGGCACGTCGAGATCCTGCAGGGGATTGACATCCAAAAGCTTTGCCTTAACTGTCAGATACTTATAAAAGCTGCGCAATGTTGAAACCTTGCGTGCACGCGTTGAAGCCATAGTACCGTATTCGGTTTCGCGGCTGCGCTGATTTTTGACCCTGTCGCGTGACAAATAAGCAAGATACTCATACGCATCGGAAACGGTAATGGATCTAACAAATTCGAGATCAATGTCGCTTATGCTTATATCCTCAAGCTCGGTATCTCTCGGAACCAGGCCGCGGCTTATCTTCATATAGCGAAAAAATGTTCTCAGATCCAAATAATATTCCTCAACGGTTTTCGGCGAGTGTCCTTTGATAGTCTCGTGATATATTAAAAAGCTTTTGATTATTTCGGGCGCTTCGGTTCTGTAATCCATTTAAGCCACTCCAATCGTTTAGGACTGCATTCATTATAGCAGGGCATATATCTTATTGTCTATTGACAAATTGACTAATAATTAAGCAAAATAAAGATTTTGTTTAATTTAGTGGAGATGAAATAGCGAAAATGGCGAATTGAGAGCCAAATATGAGCTCTGTCCGCATTTTCGCTATATCTCTTCGGCTATGGGTATTGCGCTTCCGATATCAAATATCGATTCTTCTGTAAGATATACTGCGTGGATTCCGCGTTCATTTAAGAATCGCTCGATCCGTAGGCGTTCAGCCGTATCATTTATTATCCCTGTGAACGCCATTTCGTTTCTATTTATTTTGAATGATGCTCCGCCTATAAAACCATGTTCAAATCCATCCAAATCCGTGATTGTTTCACTGATACGCAGCACGTTCATGCCTGCAGCCGACGCTATGGCCGCAATTTTATTATCGGCTGTGATTATTGAGTTTTCGTCGACTACGCACACCGAGCATTTTGTGTAGCCCTGTCTGCAGCAAAGCTTTGTTCCGTTTAGTCTTGATATTATCTTAGGATCAGCGCTTTTCGGATTGTATATCAGCTTATCTCCGGCTATACATATATTTAATCCTGCATCATACGGATATTCAGGTCTTATGGGCGGCGCTGTTTGTATAAGTTCAATATTGTTAATTAATTCGCAAATTTGTGTTGCATCAGCTTGCACAGCCAGTACGTTTCCACCGAGATGTATGGCCATTAGATCGCAATGTCCCGAAAGGCGCTCATCTACATATTCGTTACTTTTTAGCCAAATCGGAGCGATATTTCGCTCCAAAAGTGAGTTGCTGAGAACTTTTTTGTGCTTTTCGCCAAGTATGAGTCGGCATACTCTCCCCTGCGGCAAATGTGGTTTTTCAACAAAGCGTATCATATTTTCAGCCAAGCGTCGCCTTTATCGCTTCACGGATGTCCTTAACGCTTATCAGTTCAAGCCCCTCGGGTTTTCTGATATCGTCCTTGATGTGCGCCGGTATTACGCAGCGCTTAAAGCCCAGGCGTGCTATCTCGGAAAGGCGCGAATTAAGATTGCTGACGCTTCTTATCTCGCCCGAAAGTCCTACTTCACCCACCGCCGCAAGGTCACGGCCGAGCGGAAGATCTCTGAAGCTGCTGGCTATGGCAAGCAGTGTAGCCAAATCCGCGGCCGGCTCCTCAAGCTCAAGTCCGCCTATTACATTAATATAGGCATCGCATGCCGAAACCGACATTCCGCCGCGTTTTTCAAGGACAGCAAGCAAAAGCGTTGCACGATTATAGTCTATGCCGTTGGAGCTGCGCCGCCCGGAGTTATACGCCGCCGGAGCGATAAGCGCCTGGATCTCGGCAAGTATCGGACGCGAGCCCTCTATAACGCAGGTGACACAGGTGCCCGGCGCATTCTGAGGACGGCCCGACAGAAGTGTCTCGGACGGATTTTTAAGCTCCTTGAGCCCCTTGTCGTTCATCTCGAAAACGCCAATCTCATTTGTCGAGCCAAAGCGGTTCTTCCCCGCTCTGAGTATTCTGAACGACGTGCTGCGCTCTCCCTCAAAGTACAGGACGCAGTCGACCATATGCTCGAGCA
Organism: Clostridiales bacterium; assembly: GCA_004558025.1. Lineage (GTDB taxonomy): Bacteria > Bacillota > Clostridia > Oscillospirales > Oscillospiraceae > F23-B02. The sequence continues at coordinate 60,011 of SFEG01000001.1, read as the reverse complement.
CCTTCGGGCCGGCTATATTGCCTTCCTTATTTATGTGGCCGATGACAAAGGTCGTAAATCCCTTCTCCTTAGTAAGGCGCATAATGGACATCGTGCATTCGCGCACCTGGCTGATACTGCCCGGCGCCGAGCTGATATCCGCGTCGAACATCGTCTGTATGGAATCGATTATGACTATATCGGGCGACAAGGCCTCAACATTTTCCATAACCTCGGCAAGTCCCGTCTCGGCCAGGACATATATCTCGCCCTTGTCAACGCCCAGGCGCTGCGCACGCATCTTAAGCTGCCGCTCACTTTCCTCACCGGTGACATACAGTATCTTCTGACCTGCCTCAGTCAGGCCGCAAAGCTGAAGCAGCAATGTCGATTTTCCGATGCCGGGGGCGCCGCCTACCAAGACCAGCGAGCCTCTGACCGCACCGCCTCCGAGAACTCTGTCAAATTCTCCGATGCCTGTCGAAAAACGTATTTCCGCCTCGGTGTCGAGCTCGGATATAAGCTTTGGCTTTTTAACTGTTGCCGAGCGCGCCGCGTTTTTTGCGCTGCCCTTCCCTTTTATATCGGCTTTGACCTCAACAAGGCTGTCCCACGCACCGCATGCAAGGCATTTTCCGCTCCATTTCAAGGTCTCGTTGCCGCATTCCGAGCAGCAGAATACTGTCTTTTGTTTCATTATATAACTCCTTAAAGCTGCTGGCAGCTAAACTGAATATACGACGCAACAAGTGTCATCGCTATCTTCATCTGATAATCATCATTGGCAAGACGCCCTGCCTCCTGTGGGTTGGACATAAAGCCGCACTCGGCAAGTATGGCAGGACAGCTGACGCTCGAGGTGAGCAGCAGCTCCTCCGGCGCACTGTGTGCAACGCGCCTGTTCTCCGGATCAAGCACCGAGACCATGTTATCCTGCGTCAAAAGTCCGAGCTCCCTGCTCTCCGGCGTTGCGGCATACATCACCTCAGCGCCCTTGACAAGCTCGCTGGGATATTTGTTCTGATGTACGCTTATAAGGACACAGTCGGGAATCGAATTTGCCATGTTCGCGCGGGCGACAAGGTCGTCGTGCTCACTGTAGCTCTCGCTGTTGAGGCAGCCGACGTCGGCATCCCTCGTCATCTGATGCTCAATGCCCATCAATTCGCACAGGCCGGACATTCTGAGCGCTATTGCAAGGTTCACGTCGCTTTCTTTGATCCCCTCAGCCGATACGGCGCCGCCGTCAACTCCGCCGTGTCCTGCGTCTATGAGCAGCGTATGCCCCTTATAAGGCCCCATGACGCTTACCGTCTCATTGGGAAAGACCGCAAATACAGAAAACACTAACAAGGCCGCGGCGCATACGGCAGCCAGCGGTTTAGCAAAGCTTTTCAGCTTAACGGTAATAAACACAAAATCACCCCACTAACAAGCTATGTCGATGGGGTGATTTTTATATCAGCGTTTAATTAATTTTTGATATAATACCCGTTTTGGGCAATTATATCATTCGGTAACGAATTTTTCAAGGCGGTCAAGACCCTTCTCGATATTTTCCATCGATGCGGCATATGACCAGCGAACAAAGTTCTTCATGCCGAAGCCCGAGCAGGGGACGACAGCAACAAGCGCCTTTTCAAGCAAAGCGACAGCGAAATCATCATCGTTCTCGATGAGCTTACCGCCGAGTGTTTTGCCTACGAGCTTTTCGATGTTCATCATAACGTAGAAAGCGCCGTTGGGAACAATGCAGCTTACGCCGGGTATGGAGTTTATACGCTTTACGATGTAATCACGGCGCTCAAGGAACGCAAGACGCATTGCCTCTATCCCCTCCTGAGGACCTGTAAGCGCTTCAACAGACGCCCACTGGCTTATTGTGGACGGTGCGCCGGTCGAGTGGCTGAGGAAGTTGGACATTATCTTCGCAAGAGTCTTGTTTGCGGCGCAGTAGCCGACGCGCCAGCCGGTCATTGCGTAGGACTTGGATACGCCGTTAATGAGCAGGGTGCGCTCCTTTACATCTTCACCGAGGCTTGCAATGCTGGTGAACTCTATTCCATCATAAATGAGCTGGTAGTATATCTCGTCGGCAAGAATATAAAGATCGTGCTTTACGCAGACCTCGCCGATCGCGCTGAGCTCGTCCTTTGAATATATCATGCCGGTGGGGTTAGAGGGGTTATTGAGCATGAGGCACTTGGTCTTATCGGTGATAGCGGCCTCAAGCTGCTCGGCAGTGATCTTGAAATTCTGCTCCTCGCCTGCCTCGACAATAACGGGCGTGCCTCCGACCATACGCACCATTTCATAATAGCTGACCCAAAACGGAGCGGGGATTATGATCTCATCGCCGGGATTGGTGATCGCCGCAAGAGCAATATAAACGCTGTGCTTTGCGCCGCTGGCGACGACTATCTGAGTATAATCATAGTCAACGCCGCAGTCTTCTTTAAGCCTCTGCGCTATGGCCTTCCTCAGAGGGATTATGCCTGCCGCCGGAGTGTATTTGGTCTTTCCGTCGCAAATGGCCCTGATACCGGCCATATTGATGTTGTCCGGAGTATTAAAATCGGGTTCGCCCGTGCCAAAGCCGACGACATCAAGTCCATCAGCCTTCATCTGCTTTGCAAGGCTGTCTACCGCAAGAGTAGTCGATGCCCGAACTGCTTCTGCAATTTTAGATACTGGTTTCATTATCAGTCACCTCCGTAAGAATAAAAATATTATAACTTCTAATAAATGCTTTTTCAATAATTAATTTCAATAAATTTGTGGCGAATTTACATTCGATCATAAGCAAATGGACATAAAAATGCGAAGTGTGCAGTTTTACACACTTCGCGTTTAACTCACAGAAGAATGCAGATAAGCGTTCCCCTGCCCTCGTTTATTATTCTTTGCAGCGTCTCCTGAAGCCTTGCTCTTGCATTCGGAGGCAGGCTGGTAAGGCGCTCGGCTATTGCACTTTGGGCGATTTCATACAGCGGCTGACCGAATATGTTTGATTCCCAAAGACGGCTCATATCGCCATCAAAGCCCTGCAGAAGGAAGCTGACTATCTCGTCTGATGCTCTCTCGCCGCCGATCGACGGCGTTACGACGGCCTCAACGCCTGTCTTGAGCAGATGTATTGCCGGTGCGTGTGCCTTTAGCTTTACCGCGTACTTACCGCCCTGCTTTACCAACTGCGGTTCTTCTATCTGAATTTCCTCCTGCTGCGGCATCACAACACCGTATCCCGTTTGGCGCACGGAGGCCAGGGCGTCTTTTATCTTATCATATTCCTGCTTTATCTGCCCAAGCTCCCTTAAGACCTTTACAAGGCTCCCGTCATCGAGTATATCTATGCCTGACTCGGTGCTTATAAGCTTATAGTAAAGTGCGCGCGGCATCTCTATCGCTATATTTATAGTGCCACTGCCCATATCGCTGCTTTCTACATATGCCGCATCTATCATATCCAGTTCGGATATTTGAGCCAGCATGCCGCTTATGTCGCTGACGCGAGTCAGGCTGCCAGCCGAGCATATCAGCTGCCTGTAAAGCTCATTTTTCATATTGCTTTCGCAATCGACGGCGCTGAACCATTCCGGCAGTCGGATTGACAATTCGCACAGTGGAAACTGGCCGAGAACCTTGCGCATTATCTCGCATATATCGTTCTCGCTCAGTACCTGGCAGTCTACTGCTATACACGGAGCGTCATATTCCTCGCTGAGCCGCCCTGCAAGCTCTATTGCACACACCGAGTCGGGCTGAGCGCTGTTAAGAAGGATGACAAATGGCTTCCCTATGCTTTTAAGCTCCGTTATAACACGTCTTTCCGGCTCTTCATATGCCTCGCGCTCAATGTCGCATATGCTGCCATCTGTAGTTATGACAAGCCCGATGGTGGAATGATCGCAAATGACCTTATGTGTACCCGATTCGGCAGCCTCCGTCATAGTCACCTCGTGGTCAAACCACGGCGTCGTAACAAGTCGCTCACTGCCGTCCTCAAATCGACCTGAAGCGCCGGGCACCATGTAGCCCACACAGTCGACCATGCGCACCATGCACGTTGTCTCATTGCCAAGTTTAATTTCCACCGCTTCCTCAGGGACGAATTTGGGCTCGGCAGTCATTATAGTTCTGCCCGAGCCGCTCTGCGGAAGCTCGTCGCGGGCGCGCTCTCTTGCATACTCATCTTCGATATTAGGGATGACCAGAGTATCCATAAAGCGCTTTATAAAGGTAGATTTACCGGTCCTCACCGGGCCGACAACGCCGATCATAACAGCTCCGCCGGTTCTTGCGGCAATATCTTTGTAAATATCGGAATTCGTCATATAAAAAACCTCCGCAGCTTTCTCGTTTGTACGAGTCTATGAGCCGCGGAGGACAAATATTACTTATCAGAAATCAGAAAAATCGCGCCGTCTGCGCGTGGACGGATGATACCGCAAATTCAACATCGGGAAATTCGGCAATTAGCTTATCCGCGAGCACCGGTACTATAACATTTTCCGTGCAGAAATGGTCGACGTCAATGAGATTGATGCCGAGTTCCTTTGCGTCAAGAAAGCTGTTATATTTTATATCGCTCGTGACATAGGTATCACAGCCTGCGTTGACAGCATCCATAAGACTTGAGCCGCCGGAGCCGCCCATTACAGCGAGCTTTTTTACGGGTCTTCCGGCGTAATGATATCTCAGTCCGTTTGCTTTAAGCGCCGTTTTGCACAGCTTGAGAAAGCTCTCAAACTGCATGGGGCTCTCAAGCTCGCCTATTCTTCCGCAGCCGACGGCATTTCCGTTTTCATCAGTTCCGCACGGCTCAAGCCAGCGCTGCGGCTGTGCGGACAGTGCCGCCATAAGCACGTCATTCACTCCGCCCCCGGCTATATCGAGGTTTGTGTGCATGCATATTGCTGATATGTTATTGCGAATAAGGGCGATTATCTTTCGGCCGACAAGGTCAACGGCAGTTACGCTCTTCACAGCACCGAAGATTATCGGATGGTGCGACACGATGAGATCAGCACCGAAGCATGCGGCCTCGTCAATAACCTCATCCGTTATATCGAGCGAGACAAGGCATTTTGAAACCCTCTCCGACGCGTCGCCTACAAGAAGGCCGACATTGTCAAAGTCCATTTTCAGCGATACAGGCGCAAGCCTGTTTAAATATTCAAAAATCTCTCCGACCTTAACCATTGTCCGTTCCTTTCATCTGTTCAAGCTCGCATATCATATTCTCAATGAGCCTTTTCCATGCATTAAGAGAGGCATCCGTCGCGTTTTTAAGGCCCTTCACGGCTGATTCAAATCGCTTAATGTGCTTATCAATAACCGTTTCAAAGTAAGGTGAGTCTTTTACGCGCTCATACCTGCCGACGTATAGCTCTGCGTCCTTATAATGCGCACTTTCTCCGGGCTCTGCGCATATTATTTGGCACAAAACAGCATTATCCTCAATATACGTCTCCAGTGTTATGCGAAAGCCGTTGTTAATGAGCCAGTATCTGAGTATCTCCGGCTTTGTCACCGGATGCAGAATAAGCTTATAATCGCTGCGCTCTGCCCATTCAGGCATATCATATAAGCCTCGGTCGAGTATACCGGTGATCGTATCTCCGCCCATGCCTGCAACTATAACGGTGTCTACCATGCTGCCGTCTATGCCATCGAGGCCGTCGCAGAGCACGAGCTCAACATCGTCTATTTCAGCCTCGTACAGGCCGCGCTGCGCCTTCTTGAGAGGACCTTCGTTTATATCACCGGCTGCAATATATCCCTCATAGCCGCCGCGGCGGAGCATTATCGGCAGTATTGCATGATCTGTACCTATATCGGCAACGCCGCGCCCGCCGGAGACCTTGGACGCTATAAATTCAAGTCTTCTGCTCATAAAATCTCTCCATATACGCCGAAAAGCCGGGATGCCCCGGCTTTTCGCTTTGTGCTTTTTACAGAGCCAACAGATATGCCTTGAGCTCAACTATGAACTCGTCAGGATCAACGCCGTGTGCTGCGCAGGCCTGCTCAAGGCTCTCTGCAGTGGCCAAAGCGCAGCCGAGGCAGTGCATGCCGAGCTCCTGAAACTTAGGCATCGCTTCGGGGAAATTGGTCAGTATCTCCGAAATAATGGTTTCTCTGTTGATGTCCATAATCTTAAGCATTTCCATTGTTATATCTCCAATCATAAGATTTAGTAAAATAAAGAAGGGGACGTCAGGAGGACGTCCCACTCTATACCCGTGACCGAAAGTCTCAGGCCTGTTCCTTCATCTTTGCAAAGCATTCGCTGCAGTATACGGGACGATCGGACTTGGGCTCAAAAGGAACCTTCGCCTCGCCGCCGCAATTTGCACAAACTGCGGTGAAGAACTCACGGGGACCGCGTGCCGCGTTCTTGCGAGCGTCACGGCATGCCTTGCAGCGCTGGGGCTCGTTCTGGAAACCGCGCTCTGCGTAGAATTCCTGCTCGCCTGCGGAGAAAACGAACTCCTGACCACATTCTTTGCAAATTAAGGTCTTGTCTTCGTACATTGTAAATCCTCTCTTTGAAAATCTCGCCTGTCGGCTTTTATATGCGTCAGCTGTTGCTGATATCGCCTGATTTAAGCATTTGCGCCGTTTTGCGCCTTATCCTTTGTATCGCATTATCAACCGCCTTGTCGCCCTTGCCGGTGAGCTTGGCTATCTCTTTGTAGCTGAGCCCTTCAAGATAATAGGTCAAAACCGACCTCTCATATTTTGAAAGCACGTTGACTAAGGATAAATATAGCTGTTCTGTGTACTTTTTGTTCTCTCTTGCCAGAACCTGCTCTTCAGGAGATTTCTGAAAAAATTCAGCGCATGTAACTGCCTGGGTCTGGGATTCATCCGAGAGTATCAACTCTAAAGGTACGCGATTATTTAGCGGATCATGTTTCAAACTGGAAGCTGATTTGACCGCTGAACGCAGTCTGTTTCTTATGCACCATTCGGCAAAGGTCTTGAACGAGGCGTTATGCCCGGGCTTATATCGCCTTACTGCGGAAAGAAGCCCAAACATCCCCTCCTGTATAAGATCCTCACTCTCTCCCCCTGCAAGAAACAACGGGCGCGCGCAAACACGAACGAGGCGCATATATCGGGAAACGAGTTCTTCCTCTGCATTGCTGTCGCCCTCAGCGGCAAGCTTCTGCAAATCATTATCTTGTAAGCCAGCATATAAGAACATACAAAACCACTATTACTTCCAACAATACTATTATAGTATATCTCATTTTTGTTGAAAGTCAATATAATTACAGTGAAAAAAGGCTGAAATTCCAAAAAAATTCGGTGGCTATATGTCAATTTCCTGCTGCCCGAGCCGTTCTATGCCGAGATGCTCATAGGTTTTTCGCGTTACGCATCGACCTCTGGGTGTGCGAGTGAGAAATCCCTGCTGAAGAAGATACGGCTCATACACGTCTTCAAGCGTGACCGAATCCTCATTTATAGTAGCTGCCAGCGTTTCAAGTCCGACGGGACCGCCGTTATAAAACTCGATTATGCTGCGAAGCATCCTTCTGTCGAGCGAGTCAAGGCCGCTTTTATCCACCTCAAGGCGCGACAGCGCCATATCGGCAACGTCCTTTGTTATCACGCCGTCCGCTCTGACCTGCGCAAAGTCACGCACGCGGCGCAGCATTCTGTTTGCGATTCGCGGCGTTCCGCGAGAGCGCGAAGCTATCTCAACAGCACCATCTCGCTCTATCTCAATACCGAGAATATCGGCAGAGCGCTCTACGATGCGCCTGAGCTCATCAACGGTGTAAAGCTCAAGCCTCAATGTTACGCCGAATCTGTCACGCAGCGGTGCGGTGAGCTGACCCGAGCGCGTCGTCGCGCCTATAAGCGTGAACTTCGGAAGCTCGAGGTGCAGTGAGTTGGCCGACGGACCTTTGCCGAGGATTATATCAATCGCATAGTCCTCCATCGCAGGATAAAGTATCTCCTCATAGGCGCGGTTCAGCCTGTGGATCTCGTCAACAAAGAGTATATCACCCTCGTTGAGGTTTGTCAGCATAGCTACGAGGTCTCCCGGCTTTTCGATAGCGGGGCCTGAGGTTATGCGCATATTCACGCCCATCTCGTTTGCTATAACGGCCGCCAGCGTGGTTTTGCCGAGTCCCGGAGGTCCGTGCAGCAGAACATGATCGAGCGGCTCGTTGCGCAGGCGTGCAGCGTCAATGAAAACGCTGAGGTTATCCTTGGCCTTCTCCTGTCCTATATATTCGTTTATCGTTCTCGGTCTGAGGCTCCCCTCTCCCGCATCCTCCGGCAGTACCGAAGAGTTCGTTACTACAGGGACTTCCTCAAGGCCTTCTGAAAAATTGATGCTCATTTATTATTTCCTCTACATAAGGTTTTTAAGCGCCGCCTTGACTATCTGATCGGTCTCCATATCGCTCACATCCATGCCCTTTAGCGCGGCATTTATCTCCGTTGTGCCGTATCCGAGAACCATAAGAGCTGCGATAGCGTCACTTTTGTTCTTGCTTCCGGCAGCGGTCTGCGTCATCATCGCCGGCAGCTCTGACGCGGCGGAGCCGCCCATTTCCTTGGAAACCTTGTCCTTAAGTTCGAGTATGACACGCTGTGCTATCTTTTTTCCGACCCCCTGAGCCGCGGTTATTGCCTTATCATCGCCGTTCATTACGGCCATTGCTAGCCCCTCAGGCGTTACGGCGCACAGTATCGCCTGCGCTGCCTTCGGGCCGATTCCTGAAACGCTGATAAGCATTTCAAAGCAGCGCTTTTCGCTGAGAGTCGCAAAGCCGTAGAGGTCGAAGCTGTCCTCCTTTATACACTCAGATATATACAGCTTCGTTTTTTCGTTAAGCTTTATACGTGAGAGCGTATTCGTCGTCGTATTGACGGCATAACCGACTCCGCTGCAGTCAATAACCGCAAGATTAAGATCAATATCAGAAACTATACCGTTTAAATGGTAGAACACAGTCCTTCATCTTCCTTTCGACTGAGTAGTGAGGTGCTGCTGCGGGCATGGCATATAGCCAGCGCCACAGCGTCGGCCGCGTCATCCGGTTTTGGAGCTGACGGCAGGCTGAGTATGCGCTTGACCATCTCAATCACCTGATTTTTTTCCGCCCTGCCATAGCCGACGACAGCCTGCTTTACCTGAAGCGGAGTATATTCAAAAACCCTTACCCCCGCGCGGTAAGCCGTCAGCAATATAACGCCGCGCGCATGCGCAACGGATATGCCGGTCGTAATATTTGTGTTGAAAAAAAGCTCCTCTATCGACATGACATCCGGAGAAAATGTGCTTATGAGCTCGTTCATATCGCAGAATATCCTGTCAAGCCTGCTCGAGAGCGAGGTGTGTGCCGGAGTGCTTATAACGCCGCAGGTCACAAGCTTCATTTTTGTCTTGTCCGTATCCACGACCGAAAAGCCCACTGTGGCAAGCCCCGGGTCAATACCCAAGATACGCATATTATCACATCCTGATTATTGATTTTATCACAATACGATTTTTATTACAACAAAAAGTACACCCATAAGGTGTACTTCTGCTGTACGGACTCTTTGCTAAATTTTCTTAACACACCTTGCCACACAGAAAGCCGCGTATTATAATTATATTTATTCTGATATTCGGGAGAGCTAATGAAAAATTCCGTCAAAGACAAAATTTTCAGATACATGTTTGATACTCTGTGGAAAAATCGCCGTGAGGATATTGAGCGTGCCGTATCGGCTATTAAATCCGGCGAAAAGCGCAGCGTCAAATCCGACGCGCTGAAAAAATGGTTCATTGAGATGACCGGGCAGACAAAGGAGCTGACGGCTGAGCAGCTCGACGAGCTCAAAAGCGTATGGGGCGATATATGGGATACCGGCCTTGTCGATCCTCTTTGGGTTCAGGTTTACAGCGACAAAACCGGAATATACAGTCCTGAGTATGTCGGCAGTGATATACATTACTACAACGTCGAGTGGAGCAGGATAGATTATGACTATCTGCGCGCATTCCTTGACAAAAACTATATGGATGTAGTCCTCCCCTGCGTTAAGCACCCCGTCACGCTTATACGAAAGATACACGGACAGTATCTCGATGTGGATTTCAACCCAATGAGCAAGCCTCAGGCCATAGATAAACTGTACGAGAATCTCGACCCCGGTATTGTGGTTAAAATAAGCCGCTCGAGCAGCGGCGGAAAAGGCGTGCGTTTTCTCGGAAAGGGAAGCACAAAAGAAGATATATCCGAGGCTCTCGATGTTGATCCCGACGTTGCAGTCCAGCTCGTTATGCGGCAGCATCCGGAAATGGCGAAGATGAACGCATCTTCGGTCAATACCATCCGCATCATCTGCATAATACTTGACGGTGAGTCTATCCCACTCTCGGCTGTCGTCAGGATAGGAAACAGCGGAAGCCGGGTCGATAACTTCAGCAGCGGCGGCGTTGGCTGCGGAGTAAAGCCCGACGGGCGTCTGAACGACTGCGGCTACACGCAAAAAGGTGAGCGATACGATGTTCACCCAAACGGATTTGTTTTCAGCGAAGGCTTTGTGCCCAATTTCGATAAAGTGCTGGAGGCCGTCAAGCGCTGCCATATGTGCGTTCCGATGTTCGGAGTTGCATCATGGGATATCGCGATCGACGAAGACGGTGAGCCCGTTCTCATAGAATATAACGTCGGTGGTGCCGGAATTGACATTCATCAGTATAATAACGGGCCTCTTTACGGCAAATACCGTGAACGTATAATCTCCGACGCATTCAAAAACTACGCGGAACGAAGCGCCACACTTGATTTTAACTACTCTATTGCTCACGGCGAGGTCACGGTTTATAACGGGAGTCGAGCGGTTCACGATCTTATCATACCCTGCTCCATAGGCGAGAATCCTGTCTGCACGATAGGCGACAATGCATTCAAAAACAGCAGCGAGCTCGAGAGCGTCACTGTTGAAGCAGCACTGAACGAGATAGGATATTTGGCCTTTTATAACTGCTCAAGGCTGAAGAATATTGAGTTTAAAAAGCCCGTGGGCACCATATCTCGCTCGGCATTCAACAGATGTACGGCACTTGAAAGCATCGCTCTTCCCCACGGATGCAAAAAGATATGCACATACGCCTTCAGGACCTGTAAAAGTCTGCGCAAAATAGTAATTCCCAGCTCAGTTGATATCATAGAGCCCGACGCGTTTTTGGAGTCGCCAAATGTTGTTATCTATTGTAAAAAAGACAGCGCGGCTGAGCGATACGCAATAGAAAACGGACTAAAATATAAAAATTGAACATAACAAAAACTGCTGTGCCACCGGCACAGCAGTTTTTGTTATCCGTTATGTGCTCTCGGATGAGCTTTATTATACACATCCTTGAGCTGTTTTTTTACCAACTGAGAATATATCTGAGTTGACGATATATCCGAATGTCCGAGCATTTCCTGAATAGAATGCAGATCGGCGCCGTTTTCAAGCAAATGCGCGGCAAAGGAATGTCGCAGCGTATGCGGCGTTATTGTTTTCTCAATATGCGCTTTCTGCTGATATGACTTTATGATCTTCCAAAATCCCTGACGGGACATGCGCTCGCCGCTGACGTTAACAAACAGCGCCTGCTCGGTCGGCAGCGCTATCATCTGCGGGCGAACAAACTCAATATATTCGTTAAGTGCCTTGACCGCGGTCGAATACAGCGGTATAAGGCGCTCTTTATCTGTGTTCGGCGCACATCTTACAACTCCGGCCGAGGTGTTGACATCGCTTATGTTGAGCGCGATAAGCTCGCTTACCCTTATGCCGGTCGCGTACAGTAGTTCAAGCATGGCTCTATCGCGATAGCCCTTGGCGTCTGTGCAGGACGGCTGCTCAAGCAGCAGGTCAACCTCCTTGCTCGTAAGTATCTGCGGGAGCTTGTGCTGGCTCTTTTCCGGAGTGAGCTTGCCTGTAGGGTTCTCGCTCACATAACCGCCGTCGCACAGCACACCGTACATGCATTTAAGCGAGGCGATGGCTCTCGACACAGTGGCAACCGACTTGCCGTTGCCTTTGAGCCAGTCGATATACTCAGTAAGCTCATCCTCGGTCGCAGTGGCAATGTTTTCAGTCGTATGGGTCTCCATAAAGTCTCCAAACTGTCTGACATCGCGCATATAGGAGCAGAGGGTATTTTGGGAGCTCTTTTTTACCTCGATAAGATACTTATTAAATACTTCGAGGCACTCAGAATTAAGCATCCGGCAACCCCCTTTCTTTCATTCTATAATATAAGCAACGCTGCGGAAATAACAGCCGCCAGCACAAGCGCGGCCGAAACGGCATTAAACACGTTAAGCTCACGCAGGAGCCTGCGGTCGCCTCGAATAAACGTCCGCAGCTTTGGTGACAGCGTAAAAACCCGGTCAGAAACATATGTAACTGCCACTGCAAAAGCAAAAACCACAGCAGCAAACATAAAAAATCCAGTTGAAAACAGCTTTAAGTCCGAATACAGATACGAAACAAACGTCATTAATGCGCCGAATATCGCCGAAAACAACACGCTGAGCACACATGCAGCAGGCATAACCAAGCACGCAGCGTCAGCAAACAGCAAAGCAGCAAGGCTGAGCCACACCGATATCCGATCAGTCTGACGGATAGACATAATACTTTCTGCAGCTTGCTCGCGGAGCAGAACAGCGGCGACAGCGCCCAAAGCAAATAACACTGCTATAAGTACAAGACTTAAAGCAAAACCAGACGATACGCCGACTTTTTTGCGTAAATTAACATTATCCATCAGTTCTCCTCACTTTAAATAAAACTGCGGAGAATAACTCATGGATTTACATAATTACTGTGTAAACAAACTATAATACAATTTTTGAATGTAATCAAGGACTTTCTTTAAATAATATCATTTTTGTTAATTATGTCGATATATTATGTTAACACGATTATGTAAACCAAGCTACCCTCATTCCGTCCAAACAGCATTACAGCAAGTAATAATCGCAAGATTTAGGTCGCCACAAGCGTCATATTCACTATATATGGGTTATCAATTGTAATTATGTAAACTTTAAGCAGAGTATACAAACAGTTATATTACACTCGCTTTTTGCGACTTTTGTGAAAGCTTTTGTTACTTTTGCCTAAATTAATACTTCCGCCTATCAGACCGCTGACGACCGACACAGCAAAAATCCTGATGATTTTAAGCCAATTTGCCTCGGTCGGGTAGGCAAAAAGCGGCACTGCCACGAGCGCTGCGGCATATATCAGCCCCAGCGCAAGGCCATATATGCCTCCTCTTCCCTGCCCCGCGTTCGACACAGCTGACGCGATCAGTACGCTCATAGCTATAGCCGCGCTTATTATAATATCCGAATATTCCTGCGTGCATTTTCCGTTTTTGACAAGCAGAGCATAAATGCCGCAGAGCACTGCCGTCAGCGCTATTGCCAGGACAGCCCCGGTCAGCACTCTGCCTTTTCCCTTGCTTTTATTTGCAGACATAAAAATACCTCCGGCACATGATGTTTGTACATCATATTTGTCCGAAGGTATTTTTATGCTATGCAGCATTAAGCTTTACGCTTAATTACTTTTTTTCTTTTTCCTTTGCTTCAGCCGCTTCAGCTCTTACGTTACTGCTGACAGCCCACTTCTTGAACTGAATGCGAACCTTGTCCTCACTGGTCTCGATTGTGATATCATCCTCGGTAACATGGACGATAGTTCCCATGATGCCACCGATGGTAACGATCTCATCGCCGACGCTCAGTGCATTGCGCATTGCTTCTATCTTCTTCTGTTTTTTCTTCTCGGGGCGGATCATGAAAAACCACATCAGAACGAAGAACAGAAGAAGGATAATGATCATGGAACCGGAACCGCCTGCTCCGCTGGTTGCTGCTGCTAAAAACATAGTTTGCTCCTTATATTATAAAATTTTCGCTTTACGCATTTAATTAATTATACATAGTAATGCTCTGCATTTCAAGTGTTTTATATCCTCGTATCCAACAATTTTGAATATTTTCCTCGGAACTGTTCAAAATTATCGGCCTCAAGGCTCTCGCGTATTCTTTCCATAAGCTTATTGTAGAAATACAGATTGTGCATGACCGCAAAACGCATTGCCAGCATCTCATTTGCCTTGAACAGATGACGGATATAGGCTTTGCTGTATCGCTTGCATACCGGACAGTCACACTCCGGGTCTATTGGCAGATCATCGCGCATGTATTTTTCATTTTTGATGTTTATAATACCGTTCCATGTGAACAAATGCCCGTGTCTGCCGTTTCTTGCCGGCATTACGCAGTCAAAAAAGTCAACTCCGCGCGCAACCCCCTCGATTATATTGCCGGGCGTTCCGACGCCCATAAGATAGCGGGGCTTGTCCTTGGGCATGAACTCTTCCACGGCCTGGATGGTATCATACATCTCCTGATGCGTTTCACCGACGGCAAGACCGCCGATGGCATAACCGGGGAGATCGAGCTCGGCAATCTTTTTCATATGCTCTATGCGTATATCTGTAAACACAGCGCCCTGATTTATGCCAAACAGCATCTGACCGGGATTGACCGCATCCTCGCGGCTGTTGTACTCGGCAAGGGCTGCCTTGCATCTTACGAGCCATCGATATGTTCGGTCGCAGGACTTTTCAACATATTCGCGCGGCGACGGGATCTTTATGCACTCGTCAAAGGCCATGGCGATATCAGATCCGAGGTTTGACTGAATGCGCATGCTCTCCTCGGGACCCATGAATATGTGCCGTCCGTCGATGTGGGAGTTAAACCTCACACCCTCTTCGCTAATTTTGCGCAGACTGGACAGCGAGAATATCTGAAATCCACCGCTGTCTGTAAGTATGGGGCCGTCCCACGTCATGAATTTATGCAGGCCGCCCATGTCTCTTACAAGCTCATCACCCGGACGAAGGTGCAGATGATACGTATTCGACAGCTCGACCTGGCAGCCGATAGTCTTAAGATCCGCCGCGGAGAGGGCTCCCTTTATCGCTGCCGCCGTGCCGACATTCATGAAAACCGGCGTCTGAACTGTTCCGTGAGGGGTCTCAAGCTCACCGCGGCGAGCGCAGCCCTCCTGTTTTTTTAGTGTATACATGGTCCCCTCCCCTATTCAATAAGCATCGCATCGCCGAACGAGAAAAATCTGTATTCCTGCTCAACGGCGACGGAATACGCATGCAGCACATTCTCGCGTCCTGCAAGAGCCGAGACGAGCATTATGAGCGTGCTTTCCGGCAAATGGAAATTTGTTATCAGCGCGTCGATGCATTTAAACTTATAACCGGGATAAATGAATATGTTTGTCCAGCCGGAGCCTTCATTTATCGTTCCGTCATTCTGCGTGAAGCTTTCGAGCGTGCGGCACGACGTCGTTCCGACAGCGATCACTCTGCCGCCGTTATTCTTTGTTTCGTTTATGATGTCGGCAGTTTCCTTGGGAACTATGCAAAACTCCGAATGCATCTCGTGCTCCTCGATTTTCTCGGCCTTTACCGGCCTGAACGTTCCGAGGCCGACATGCAGTGTGACAAAGCATGTTTTCACGCCCATGTCCTCTATCTCTCTGAGAAGCTCCTTTGTAAAATGCAGACCCGCCGTCGGCGCGGCAGCACTTCCGAGCTCGCGCGAGTACACTGTCTGATATCTCTCGGAATCCTGAAGCTCTTCCTTTATATAAGGCGGCAGCGGCATTTTGCCGAGGCTTTCGAGCTTTTCGAGGAAAACACCATCGTAGTGGAATTTGACTATTCTGTTTCCGCCGTCGGCAACGCTCATTACCGTCGCCGTGAGCTCTCCGTCGCCAAATATAAGCTTCGTTCCGGGCTTCGTTTTTCTGCCTGGGCGGCTCAGACACTCCCAGCAGCCGTCGCCGAGGTCACGCAGCAGAACAAGCTCCACAAGTCCTCCGCTCAGGCGCGAGCCTATAAGCCGCGCCGGAAGAACGCGAGAATCGTTCATGACAAGGCAGTCGCCCGGCTTCAGATATTTTATTATATTGTGAAAATGCCCGTGTTCAATTTCGCCGGTATTCTTATCAAGATGCAGAAGGCGCGAGGAGTCGCGCTTTTCAAGCGGCGTTTGAGCTATGAGTCGCTCGGGCAGGTAAAAATCAAAATCCGATTTATTCATTGCGCATATGCTCCGTTTATATAATGTATAAATGCACTGAGTTTTTATTATAATACAAAACGCCGAATAATTCAATAAGTCATATATCCGGGCAAGTCATATATCCGGGCGCGGTGTCATAGTATTTATAAGTATTATGACTGGAGGTGCGCTATGTTCAAAACCCCGATATTCAAAGGCTCATGCACCGCGATAGTAACTCCGTTTAACGATAACGGCATTGATTTTGACAAAATGGCGGAGCTCATCGATTATCAGTATGATAACGGAACCGCGGCGCTTGTCGTGTGCGGAACCACCGGCGAAAACGCGACGATGAGCCGATACGAGCACGAAGAGCTCATTGAATTTGCCTGCCGCCACAACGACGGGCGCATGAAGATCATAGCCGGCATAGGCAGCAACGATACAGCCAAGGCTCTCGGCTTTGCAAAATGTGCGCTCAGATGCGACGCCGACGGTGTACTCATGGTGACGCCGTACTACAACAAGGCGACACAGAAAGGTCTGGTAAAGCATTTTACATATGTGGCCGACAGGGTCGATATCCCGATGATAGTTTATAACGTCCCATCAAGAACGAGCGTCGGCATAAAGCTTGATACCTACATTGAGCTGTCGAAGCATCCGAATATTAACGGCGTGAAGGAGGCATCCGGCGATTTCAGTCTTTTCGCCGCAACAAGAGCCGAGTGCGGGAACGAGCTTTTCGTTTGGAGCGGCAACGACGATAACATAGTGCCGATGATGGCACTCGGTGCGTTGGGCGTTATATCAGTCGCATCCAACGTGGTGCCGGCTTCTGTCGCAAAGCTTTGCGAGCTCTGCCTTGACGGTAATTTTCTTCAGGCCCAGCAGCTGTATTTCAAATATTCACGGCTGTTCTCCGATCTGTTTATCGAAACAAATCCGATTCCGGTAAAGGCGGCGATGCGGATGATAGGACTCGACTGCGGAAAGCTTCGCCTGCCGCTCACAGAAATATCGCCCGAGCATCTGCGCAGGCTTGCGGAGACCATGCGCGGCTGCGGATTAAGCGTCACAACCGAGGGCTGAAAAACACAAGGCATTGGTTCTCCAATGCCTTGAAAGCTTTATTCGGGATAATGCGCTCTCACGCCGCCTATGAGCTTCGGCCTTGTGTAAGCCGCCGTCACAAGAGCGTCTCCAATATGCTTAACGGACAGGCGCAAAGGAACCGCGACCTCCTTCAGGTGCATACCGATAAGTGTGCAACCGATATCCATGCCCGCATGAGCTCTGATGTGCTCTACCATAACAGGGTCTTTCATATGATCGTACACAGCGGTTCCGAACGATCCACCTGCCTTTGGCATAGGTCTTACGCAGACCTCATCGAGCATATATTTCTCCGCGGCCTCGCGCTCGACAACGAGCGCCCTGTTAAGATGCTCGCAGCACTGTGCCGCAAGATATATACCGTTATCGTCAAGCACCTTGAGTATGGTTTCCGCTACGACAGCGCCCGTCTCCGGGGACGAGCCTTTGCCAATGCGCTCTCCGAGTATCTCGCTGGACGAGCAGCCGACGACTACGATTGAGCCGCGCTTCAGATTTGATTTTTCCACGAGCTCTTTTATCGCGTTTTCTGTCTCGCTTCTTATCTGTTCATACATTAGTATCATCTCCTTCACGAATACTAACACATTTCCGTCGGTTTGACAATACGGCCGGCAAATAGTATAATGAATATGCCATTTTTCTAAGCAAATCTACAAAATGTGAGGTGTTTCAATTTGAAGAGAATATTGGCGCTCGTTCTTTCAATGCTGATGGTGCTATGCCTGTTTTCCGGGTGCGGCAAGGATGAAAAGGATCCAAGTGCGCCCGACGTCAACGGCGACGGCCTGAATCAGAACGAAGTAGTAAGCGGTCCGATCAATCCACTGACGGGCGAAAAGGTCAGCGAGGATAAGAGCGATCTTCGTCCGTACTGTGTTATGATAAATAACCACCCCGATGCACGTCCCTGTATCGGCCTGTCGCAGGCTTCGATCATTTACGAGGCGCTCGCCGAAGGCGGCATAACACGCATGATGGCCGTGTTTAATAACGTCGACGGTATTACCGTCGGCTCGCTGCGCAGCGCAAGACCCTATTACATAAGCATGGCGCAGGCCTATGATGCGATCTACATCCACGCGGGCGGCAGTGAGCAGGCCTATTCGGACATTAAGTCTCTCGGCATAGACAACATTGACGGCGTACGCGGCGCGCGCTCCGGCGAGGCCTCCTGCTATTACCGCGATCAGGCCCGTCTGAGCCAGGGCAAGAACGTTGAACACACGCTGTTTGCCGACGGAAGCAAGCTCGCTTCCTTTGCGGCAAATAATTATGAGCTCAAGCATACCGACGGCTATGACACCAGCTACGGTCTCAAGTTCTCTGCAGACGCCGTTTCCCAGTGCACAAGCTCTGCGGCCGACTTCACCGTGCCCTACGGCTATTACAAGACCACCTTCAAGTACGATGCCGACAAGAAGTGCTATAACGCTTTCATCAGCGGCACAGAGTACACAGACGGCGGCAACAACAGCTCGATAGACCTTGCAAATGTCATCGTCCTGAACATCCCGACCAAGACCATCGACAGCTATGGCCGTCAGGCCATGGAGCTCACTGGCTCCGGCACCGGTTACTTCTTTACCGGCGGCAAGTATGATGAGATAAACTGGTCTCGTGCCGACCGTGCGGATAACTTCCATTACACGCTCAAGGACGGCACTCCGCTCAATCTGAGCATCGGTAAGACCTGGATCAGTATTGCCCCGCTTGACAGCACCGACGGCATTGCATTCAACGGATAATCCAATAAAATCAAATTGCACCGCATGGTTTCCCATGCGGTGCGTTGTATTTTGTGGGGCTCAACTTCGCCCCTCCATTGTAGCTTATTGACTATGATATGATAGCATAATTTACGCGCTCCTGAAATTCGCAGGTAATCCAAACTTTCGTATAACTTTTACGAGTTTTTACAAACTTTTCAAATACCGTACAAACTTACGCTTATTAAGACCGCACGCTGGAGCTATGCCGCGGCATTTTTGGATGTTATGGTTATTTTATTAGTTATTAATGTGCATATTTAGATACATAATCATCTGTTTTTCCGATAAGTCAGTCATTGTGCATTGTTCCAAATGCATCTGATGCATTCCCCTCATAAATCCTCATTGAGTGACTTCTTGTTACTTGATAGCAATTGATAAGCGAATTTGGCAGTTGTTCAACTTGCTCACCGCTAACACTATCTCCACCTGAATAATTACTTGCTATATCAGCATCTATGTATGTATTATCGTTATAATCATAGTATGTGTCACTATAATTGCCACTGTCGCTGTTGATTTCGGACGTATATGATGAATTTTCAGTCCTCGTCTCAGAATTTGAGTGCTTTGAGCTTCCGCAACTTCCAATAACTATTGCGACAATAACAATTAGCGCAATAACACCCCCAATGCCAGTATCTTCGGTAATATCAACTATATATCGCACAAAATCACCTTTCCTTTCTGAAAAAACGCAACTGTCAAAAAGTATACCTTTTACAGTTGCGTTTTTGGCGTAAAAAAAGGCTGAGGAGCATGTCCTCAGCCTTTTAAATTGCTATTAAAATTTTAATTATTTGCGTTGAAGATCTTAAAGATGCTGTCGAAAGGGTCTTCCTCGCCGGCGGGCTTTGCGGCCTCCTCGGGCTTCTTCTCTGCCGCCTTTTCGCTTGCCGCGGTGAACATACCCTGCTGCTTTTCAAATGCGGGCTCTGCCTTCTTGGGGGCTGCCGCCTGCTGGGCGGGCTGCTTCGCGGTGGGCGCTTCCTCAAAGCCGGTGGCTATGACGGTAACGCGGATCTCGTCCTGCATGGCCTCGTCAAAGGTTGCGCCGAAGATGATGTTCGCGTCGGGATGAGCGGCCTCCTGAACGAGGTTTGCAGCGGCCTCGACATCCTCAAGGCCCATATCCTCGGAGCCGGTGATGTTGATGAGCACGCCGTGCGCGCCGTTTATTGAGGTCTCCATAAGCGGGCTTGCGACTGCCATGCGGGCGGCATCCTCAGCCTTTCCCTTGCCTGCCGCGCGGCCTACGCCCATGTGAGCAAAGCCTGCGTTCTTCATGATGCAGGTAACATCGGCGAAGTCGAGGTTAATAAAGCCGGTGTTCTTTATAAGATCGGAAATGCTGGTGACGGCCTGACGGAGAACGTCATCGGCGATCTCAAACGCGTTTGCAAGGGTGACCTTCTGATCGGTCGCGTACTTCAGGCGATCGTTGGGGATGATAAGCAGAGAGTCGACCTTGCCGAGCATCTCCTTAATGCCCTCGTTTGCCTGATCCATGCGGCGCTTACCCTCGAACTTGAAGGGCTTCGTTACGACGCCGACTGTGAGTATTCCGGCTTCGCGCGCGATATCGGCAACCGTGGGAGCAGCTCCTGTGCCCGTGCCGCCGCCCATACCGGCGGTGATGAACACCATGTCGGCATCCTCAACGGCCTTGGCGATATTATTGCGGCTTTCCTCCGCGCTCTTCTTGCCGACCTCGGGATCGGAGCCTGCGCCCTGCCCGTGGGTCAGCTTTTCGCCGATCTGGATCTTCTGATCCGCGCTGGACACCGCGAGCGCCTGCTTATCGGTGTTCACGGCGATGAACTCAACGCCCTGAGTTCCGGACTTGACCATTCTATTTACGACGTTGTTGCCGGCGCCGCCGATACCAACGACCTTTATAGTTACAACATTTTCAGGGCCTACTTCGGCTTTGAAATCCATTTTGTTTCCTCCAGTACTGTTATTTGAAGATGCGGCATGCGCCACAGTCGTTTTTCGCGATATGTAACATTTTATAACTTTTTGGCCGTAAGGTCAATAGATTTTTACCCCGCTATGTAAACAAAGTATTAATTCGGGTTAAAAATGACCTTATCGCCTGTAGATACGTCAAGCGTTCCGGCATCGTCGGCCGAAAGCTGCGAGGCAGCAGAGAGCATCTTTCCGAACTTGTATTCTGTGTTATCCATAGCTCCGAGCTTGACCAGGAAGCGGCTGTCATACTCAAGCGTGGGGTTCGCGGCGTCGCTCATGTCGATAACCGTGACCTTGCCGACAAGGCCGCGAGCCTGCACCTGATAGAGTATATCCGTTAAATAGGCAAGCTTATTCTCCTCGCCGGAGGCAGCTTTGATATACTCCCCCGTCGCCGCATCCGAAACGCTTATGCCGCTTATCATGGCGATATGCTCGCTGTCGCTTTGACTTATACTGCTCAAGAACTTGCCGCCGCTACTGAGTGACCACAGCTCGTCGCCAACCTTCACACAGCCGACTGCCTTGCTCTCGGTGATCTCGATTGTAACGAGATTCGGCAGGCCGCGGTTTATCTGCACCGAGTCGACATACGGCAGCTTCACAGCGACGCGGCTTCCGGCTGCGATACCGTTTATGAAAAACAGGTTATCGCCCTCTTCGATGCCGGAAGCCTTTATCACCTCGTCGGCGGTGTAGATAGAGTTTCCCTTCACCTCGATGCGCGAGACCTTGAAGAACACGCTCATTACGAAGATAAGTGCGACGATGACAAGGAAAAACGTAAGCGGCCGGTTCACGTTTCGCGTGAGCTTCGGCTTATACGGATCCTCGCGCTTGCGGTAATAATCATTAGTATTTGCCATTTTTACAACTCCAAAAATATATCCGCTCCGAGATAGCGGAGCTTATGGTCAAGATGTTCATAGCCGCGGGCTATATGCCCCGGATCGACTATAAGGCTTTCGCCCTCGGAGGCCAGCGCCGCGATTATCATGGCAGCTCCCCCGCGCAGATCTCCCGCACTCACGACAGCGCCCTTGAGACTGCGCACGCCCCATACCGACGCCTTTCGCTCCTCGACGGAGATATCCGCGCCAAAGCGCCTGAGCTCATTTGCGTGACCGAAGCGCGAGTCAAAGACGTTCTCGACAAAATCGGTTCTGCCGTTTGCCTTCAAAAGCGCCGCCATCAGAAGCGGCTGCATATCCGTCGGGAACTCGGGATACGGCCCTGTCGAGACTCGGCCCACGGAGCTCAGCTTACCGTCTGATATAAGCCTTACGCTGCGGCGCGACGATATTATATCACAGCCGGACTGCTTTAGGAAGTGCTGAAGGCGCGAAAATTGCCTCGAATCAACTCCGCGCAGCTCAATATCACCTCCAGCTGCGGCAGCGGCGCACAAAAACGTAGCCGAGGCTATCCTGTCGGGGATTATTCTGTGGCCGACGTGGCTCTCGGGCTCAAAGCCCGATATTCTTATCGTGCCCGTTCCCGCGCCGGATATATACGCGCCGGCCTTGCGGAGGTATTCCTGAAGATCCTCGATCTCGGGCTCTCTCGCCGCGCCCGTTATGACGGTCTCTCCCTCCGCCGCGCAAGCGGCTATCATAGCGTTCTCCGTCGCACCGACGCTCGGATACGGCAGGCGGATGTGAGCTCCCGTGAGCTTCGGCGCGGTGCAGACGATCTTGCAGCCGCGCTCCTCTATCTTTGCACCCAGTGCTTTCATTGCATCAAGATGCATATCTATCGGCCGCGCTCCGAGCTTGCAGCCGCCCGGAAGCGTGAGCCGCACCTCGCCGCTTCGCGCCAGAAGTGCGCCCATGAACAGAACCGATGAGCGCATGCTCTCCATCATGCTCTGCGGTATCTCGCTTGAGCTTAAAGAGCGCGAATCTATGTACACGTCGTTTTCCTGCTGCTGAGCCGTGCAGCCGAGCCTGCGCAATATTCTCAGCGAAGCATCAACATCGCTCAGCTGAGGAACGTTCAGAAGGTCTGTTTCGATTGGGCATACGATCGAGGCGGCCAGTATCGGCAGGACCGCATTCTTTGCCCCCTGCACAAAGCACGCCCCTTTGAGGCGTTTTCCTCCGTTACAATGCCATATTGCCATAAAAAAACCTCGCAGAAAGAACTTTGATCACGCCATTCTATGCTGCAAGGTGATTTTTTGTTATTTGCCGTTTTTCTCAACGAGGGAAAATATCCTGTCGCATATCACATCGGTCGCCTCCGGCTTTGCGAGCTTTGCCATGGCAGCCGACATTTTTTCTATCTTATCGTCCGAGGATAATATATCCTTGACCGCTTTCAGAAGCTCATCGGGCTCAACCCAGCCTTCCTCGAATATAAGGGCTCCGCCCGCGTCTTCAACTAATTTCGCGTTTTTAAACTGATGGTTGTTGGTAACATACGGAGATGGCACGAATATCGTGGGCTTATGCATGTATGTAAGCTCGGATATCGTTGAGGCTCCGGCGCGGCACAGGACAAGATCCGCCGCCGCCATAACGCGCGGCATATCGTATATGTACTCTCTTACGTCCATTCCGTTTTTTTCGTAGTCCGGAACGGTATCACGCAGATGAGTCACCATCTTCTCGTATCCCTCGACACCGGCCGAGTGAATTAGCGTAAAGCCCGGCTTTTTTCCGGCATGCTCGATGAAGCCGCACATGACCTCGTTCATATTCCCGGCTCCAAGCGAGCCCCATACGGAGACGACAAGCGGCTTATCCATCGGTATGCCGAGCTCGGCCTTCGCCGCCTGTTTTGAATATTCTCCGAACTCGCCGCGCACCGGAGTTCCGGTAACTACCGTCTTTTCGGGGTTTTTATAATATTTGCGGCTCTCCTCAAAGCCGAGCATTATCGTGTCGACAACTTTGGAGAGCATACGTGTCGTAAGACCAGGGTCGGCATTGCTCTCGTGCACGGCCGTGGGTATGCCGAGCTGCGATGCGGCCTTGAGCACGGGAAAGCACACATAGCCGCCGGTTCCGACCACAACATCGGGCTTAAAGCGCTTAATTATCCGCTTTGCTTTTATAGTCGAACATATAAGATACCATGCGGCGCTTATATTGTGGAAAAATCCACCCAGCGTTTTTTTTCGGCTGAGCCCCCTGACCCGCACGGTTTCTATCTTATAGCCCGCGCGGGGAACGAGATCCGTCTCCATTTTGCCGACAGCACCGATAAACAGAAACTCGCTGTCGGGCATAAGCTCCTTTATACGCCCTGCGACGGCAAGCGCAGGATTTATATGCCCCGCCGTGCCTCCGCAGGCAAATATTATTCTCATGTTCTATCCTCCCACACGTCCTGCCGGTATATCTCTCGATATGCTGAGCACTATCCCCATTTCGGCCATCTGCATCAGAAGCGCCGTTCCGCCATAGCTGAAAAACGGGAGAGAAATACCGGTGCAGGGCACAAGATTAGTAACGACCGCGACATTGAATATGACCTGGATGGCCAAAAGCGTCGTTATACCCGCAGCGACCAGGAAGCTGTATCTGTCGGCGCAGTGAAGCGCTATCCAATATCCGCGGATGATAAGAAGCGCAAAAAGCGTTAGTATGAGGAGCGCTCCGATAAAGCCGAGTTCCTCACAGACAACGGAAAAAATAAAATCGTTATGCTCCTCGGGAAGATACAGATATTTCTGTCTGCTCTGTCCGAGGCCGAGACCGGTCAGTCCTCCCGAGCCGATGGAATAAAGCGACTGAACTATCTGATACCCCTCGTCCGAGGTGGACGCAAAGGGATCACGCCAGGTCGTTATTCGCGTTGAGGCATAGGGAAACATTGTCAGCAGAACGGCTATTCCTCCGCCTGCCGCCACGGCGGCCGCTATGAACCAGCCCAGGCGCGCTCCGCCGAGAAACAGCATCACGCCACCTATGGCGATGATTATTATAGATGCGGAAAAATGCGGTTCAAGCACCAAAAGTCCGACGATGACGGCAAGTATCGCAGCAAACGGCAATATGCCGCTGCGGAAGCTGCTCATTCTGCCGCGGCGAGCGCATATCATTGATGCAAAGGACAGTATTATGCCGATCTTCGCGATCTCAGACGGCTGGATAGTAAATGCGCCGAGCCCTATCCAGCGCTTTGCTCCGTTTGCATTCGTTCCAATTATGGGAACGAGCATGAGCAGCACTATTGCAGCAATAAGAAGCGGCACGGAAAAGCGCTTATAAAAGCCGACCGGCAGGCGCGAGCAAATGATCATCGCCGCAACGCCCAGTGCAGCGAAAAGAAATTGCCTGACAAAATAATATGTCGGCTTTCCGCCGGTAACGCCGCCCGGATCAAAATATGCCCTGGCAAAGCTTGCCGACAGCACCATAGTAACTCCGACAGTCAAAAGTATCATAACAAGCGCGAGGAAGGATATGTCCATTCCCGCGCGCTTTGTTTTATCTTTCGTTTCCCTTATCCTGAGCTCGGCACTGCCGTACTTCATAGGCGCATCCTCCGTTATCAGAGCTGGAAACGATTATATATTCCTATGAATGAAATTATTGCAAAAACAAGGGACACGGAAGTAAAAAGTGCAAAAAGCTCTTTTTCCTTCCACTTTTTGCCCGTCCAGCCGCCCATTTCGAGGTGGTGATGGAACGGAGCCATCTTAAATACACGCTTACCGTGGGTAAGCTTAAAATATGTGACCTGAATTATATCGGAAAGCGTCTCGATTATATAGACTATGCCGAGAGTAATGAGAATAAGCGGCATATCATAAGCAAAGGCAAGCGCGGCTATGGCTCCGCCGAGAAACAGCGAGCCAGTGTCGCCCATAAACACCTTTGCCGGATTAAAGTTATAAACGAGAAAGCCCATCAGGCCGCCGAGAAGCGCCGAGGCGAATATGCCGAGCGCCATATACTTATCTCCCCAAAGGAAGCTGACAGCCGCGAAGAACAGGCATACTGGGATACTCGTTCCGCTGGCGAGGCCGTCGACACCGTCGGTTATATTGACCGCGTTGACCGTTCCGACGATAATAAACGCCGCGAGGATAAAGTAGATCACCTCGGGGATATAGACAGTAACATTCCAAAACGGGATATAAAGATGAGTCGATATATAGCCCATTTTGCGCAGCAGAAGGACAAAGACGAGCGCCGCGACGAGCTGGAGCAGGAACTTTGCCTTAGCGCTCAGGCCGAGGTTTTGCTTTTTGCGCAGCTTCTCCCAGTCATCAAGAAAGCCGATGACGCCGAAGACGAGTGCGAAAAGCAAAACAAATATATGCGTAAAGTCGCCGCTGCGCATGGAGTCAAAGCCCACCGTCAGGCAGACGAGGGTGCAGGCGCTTATGAAGATAACGCCGCCCATCGTGGGCGTTCCGGACTTTGACATATGCCAGGTCGGTCCGTTTTCCTTTATCTCCTGCCCCGCTTTGATCTTTTTCAGCCAGGGCACATAAAACCTGCCCACTATGACAGCGGTTATAAACGCCATTACAAGCGCAAGGGTCAGCTTAAGAGTCATTTTTTGTTCCTCTTCTCTATATGTTCTGCGACTATCTCGCGTTCATCCATGTGATGCTTTTCGTGGCCGACGACCTGATAGTCCTCATGGCCTTTGCCGGCAAGCAATATTACATCATTTGCCCTATGGTTGTCAATCGCCCATTTTATCGCCTCGGCGCGGTCGCATATCGTAACATGCTCCGTTTTCTTTCCCTCGAGTCCGACGAGTATCTCGTCTATTATCTTCTGCGGCTCCTCGGTGCGGGGATTATCGCTCGTTACGATAACAAGATCGGCATTATCGGCCGCTATGGCGCCCATTATGGGCCGCTTTGTTCTGTCACGGTCGCCGCCGCAGCCGAAGAGAACAACAATCCGCCCTGTGTTCTCAGCTCTCAATGCCTTTAATGCGTTTTCCAGCGCGTCCGGCGTGTGGGCATAGTCGATGACTATTGTATAGTCGCCGTCGGTCGGAACGAGCTCCATGCGGCCCTTTACGCCGTGCGCCGTTTTCATGGCTTTTGCGCAATCGTCAAGACTTATGCCGAGCGCGAGGCCTACGGCTATGGTATTGAGCGCATTATAGACCGAAAAGCGCCCCGGTATCGCAAGGCTCACGGGAACGGTCTTCCCGTCAAAGCAAGCGGTGAAGGAAACGCCCCTTGCTGAAAGCTTTATTTCGCGTGCGGTGAGTGATGCCTCCTTATCCGCCGCCGAATATGTCATAAGCTTACACGAGGCGTTTTTCATCATTGCGTCTGCCCAGGTATCGTCAATATTTATGCAGCCGACACGGCAGGACTTAAACAGCATTGCTTTGGCACTTGCGTACTCCTCCATGGTATGGTGGAAATCGAGGTGATCCTGCGTAAGATTCGTGAACGCGCCTACTGCAAAATCTATACCCGCGACGCGGCTGAGCACCAGCGAGTGGGACGAGACCTCCATAACGACGTGGGTACAGCCTGCCTTATTCATCTGAGCAAAAAGCCGCTGAAGCTCAAAGCTCTCAGGCGTTGTACGCTCGGTGTGGATAAACTCGTCACCTATCATATTTCCGTTTGTTCCGATAAGTCCGACCTTAGCGCCGATCGTCTCCTCAAGCAGGTGTTTGAGAAGATATGTCGTCGTAGTTTTGCCGTTTGTTCCCGTAATGCCGATGATCTTCATTTTGCCGGCGGGATCCCCGAAAAATTCACGGCTGATGAGTGCAAGCGACTTTCTGCAGTCGCCGACCAGGACATACGGGATCTCGATCTGCGGCACTCTGTCGCAGATAACGACCGCCGCCCCCTTTTCGGCGGCAGACGGTATGTATTTATACCCGTCGGTCGCAAAGCCGGATATTGCGACAAACACATCGCCCGGCTTCGTCGAGCGAGAGTCGTAGCTTATTCCGCTTATTTCGCACTCGGGCGAAGCGGCAAGCTCCGCTGCATCTATGTTTTTTATAAGATCCGCTAATTTCATATGTGCATCATCCTCATATCTTTCAGTATCGTCCGAGTATGCTTTCATCATCAGAAACGAGTGTCACATCGACGACCGTTCCGTGCTTTATATCCGCTCCGGCCTTAATGCTCTGCGTGAGCACCATTTGAGCTTCCGGGTCGCGAACAACTGTGTTGCTGCGGGCAAACACTCCGTATTTGTTAAGTTCCTTAACGGCATCGGCATAGCTAAGCCCTTTTATGCCCGGCATGGTCTCAAACGCCGCCGACGGGCTTGCGTCGGCATAAACTATGACCGTGCTGCCCTCTGCGATAACGGTTCCCGTAAGCGGCAGCTGAGATGTCACCGTACTGCCTGAGCCTATGACGCGGTATTCAAAGCCCTCATCTGCAAGCGTTTTCTTTGCATCATCAACATTCATGCCGTCAAGCTTTGGCACGGCTTTATCCGCGTTTTCGGAATTGATGTCATACGTCGGCTCTATGCCCATGTACGGCAGGATATCGGCAAACATTTTTCCCACCGTGGGAGCCGCCATCTGGCCGCCGGAAACATACACGCCCGAGCCGCTGCCCGGAGTGTCGAGCATAACAAGAAGCGCGATCTGCGGATCATCGGCCGGAGCGAAGCCTATAAACGATACAATGTATTCCTTTTTACCGGTCTGCGCCTCGAAGCTCACCTTTTCGGACGTACCTGTCTTACCGCCGATACGGTATCCCGCCACGGCCGCATTGCGCCCTGTACCCTCGTTCGAGTCGCCTACGACCTGCTCAAGTATCGAGCGCACGGTTTTACTGGTCTGTTCGCTTATTACCCTTCGCACAACTGTCGGCTTATGATTATACACCGTCCGGCCGTCAGAGTCCAGTAAACTTTCCACTACATACGGTTGCATGAGGTTTCCGCCGTTTACGCAGGCGCTCACCGCGGTTATAAGCTGGAGCGGCGTTATGGTGAAGGTTTGGCCGAAGGAAGCCGCCGCAAGCTGCGATTTGTTCTTTTCGCTGTAAAATGTATCCTCGCTCCACCATATGCTGCTGCTCTCTCCGCCGAGGTCGATGCCGGTTTTGGCTGTGAGCTGCTGCGAGCTGTCACCTGTAAGCTCCAAAAAGCCGAAGGCATCACAGTATTTATAAAATGCCTGTGCGCCGACGCGCATGCCGATGTTTACAAACGCCGCATTGCACGAATGCTGCACGGCCTGCGTGAGGCTCTGCGAGCCGTGACCTGTCGTCTTCCAGCAGCGCACGGGGTTCGTTCTGCCCGGAACGCTGACGCTGCCGCCGCAGAAAAAGCTGTCGTCAAGACTCACCTTGCCCTCCTCGAGAGCCATAGAGAGCGTTATTATCTTAAATGTCGAGCCCGGCTCGTATGTATCCGAGAGCATTTTATTGCGCCACTGCAAACGCTGAGCCTCGGCAAGCATCTGATCCTTTTCCTCTTGGGTCGTGGCTTCGTCTATGGCACTTTTTGCCTCATTGCTCACATCGAGAAAATTATTCAGGTCATATCCGCCGATGGAGGCCATGGCAAGTATCTTGCCGGTCTTAACGTCCATCGCGATAGCACCCGCCCCGTTTTGGATATCGTAATCCTCCACTGCCTGATAGAGCGTTTTTTCGACATAATGCTGTATCGTAAGATCAATTGTCGTCACAAGGTCGTGGCCGTTTTCCGCGCCCGTATAGCCCTCGAACTGATCAAAAAGCAGATCGGTACCGTAAGCGTTTGCAAGACGCATATACTTACCCGACGTTCCGCACAGCGCGGAATCATACTGTGCCTCGATTCCGTCGAGTCCGTAGTTATCGGTGCCGACAAAGCCTATAACATGGCAGGCAAGCGACGAGTACGGATAATATCGCTTTGTGTCGCTTTCAAGGCGCACGCCCTTGAGCTTATATTCGTTTTTAAATTCGCGTACCTTGTCGGCGGTCTCTTTTTCGACCTTGCGTGCAACGGTGACATACCACGAGCCGTTATTCTCGGTTTTTTTGAGTATGTCCTCACGATCAAGCCCCAATATCTCTGACAGCTTGTCGGCAATGAGCTCCCTGTCCTCCTTATACATGGCGATCTCCGCGGGACTGAGGTAGACATTGTCCACATTCGCACTCATTGCCAGTATGTTCATGTTGCAGTCGTATATAGTACCGCGCTCGGCAGAGCTTCCAGTCTCGCGCAGCTGCTGGCTTATGGCGAGCTCCTCATATTTATCATGGTCGCGCACCTGTAGGATATATAGCCGCGCCGCAAGCACCGCAAACGCAAGTATGCCGCACACTGCCATGAGAAATAGTGTGCGGCGCGCCATCGTCCGATTTGGGCTGCTTACTGTCTTTTTACTTTCGGTTCTGCGCATAGCTGCTCCTTCCCGGCAAAAATATATTAGTACATACTATATTTTTGCCGCGTGAAATATGCAGCTTATCCGTTATCGATCACCACAGCCTTATCCTCAGGCTCTGTATCTATCGCCTGCTCCCGCCGCTGAAGCGAGCTCTGCATCCAAAGCCTGTTTCTCGCGTTTCTCTCCAGCACATCAAGATTCTGCGCAAATTCATACTCTATGCGCAGCCGCCGGTTTTCCTCGTTGAGCGAGGCAAGCTCACGGCTGAGCTCGACATTTTTGTCATTTATCTCAATCAGCTCAACGCGCATAAAGAGCGAGAAAATGAGCATTGCGGCACTCACGAGCGTAAAAACAAACGTCAAGGCAGTCGGCACCGCCTTTTTCAGCCTTCGCTCGGAGGCGGCAGCTCGTTTTCCTTTTTGCTTCGAGCCGTATTGATATTCACTTTCGGGGCTTTTCAAAGGATACTACACCCTTTCGGCGACGCGGAGCTTTGCGCTTCTCGCGCGCGGATTGAAGTTCAGCTCATCCTCATCCGGCAGTATCGGTTTTCTGTATACGCTCCTTAGTGTCTGCTTAAAGCCGCAGATGCATATCGGAGCCTCTCTCGGGCAGGTGCAGCCGTTTTCCCTTGCAGCTATGCCCGTTTTTACTATTCTGTCCTCAAGTGAGTGGAAGCTTATGACGCACAGCCTGCCGCCGATCTTCAACCTGTCCGGGGCTGTTTTCATCATTCTGTCCACAGCTCCGAGCTCGTCGTTTACAGCGATCCTTATCGCCTGGAAGCTGCGCTTTGCCGGGTGCTGCTTTTCGCGCAGCGCCGCGGCGGGCATGGCCGAGCGTATTATATCGACAAGCTCGAGCGTCGTTTCTATCGGCCTTACACTTCTGCGCTCAACTATGCGCGAGGCTATGCGCCGCGCGTAGCGCTCCTCGCCGAAATCACGCAGGATTCGCGTAAGCTCGACTTCATCCCAGTCGTTAACGACGGTGTATGCCGTGAGAGTGCTCGTGTTATCCATGCGCATGTCCAGCGGAGCATCATTCATATACGAAAAGCCGCGCTCGGCCTCGTCAAGCTGAGGCGACGATACGCCGAGGTCAAACAGCATCCCGTCCACCGCGGCTATCCCGAGTTCATCGAGTATCTGCGCAACATCGCAGAAGTTCCCGTGAACAAGCGTCATTTTATCGGCATACTGCGCAAGACGCTCGCCGGTGCGACTGATGGCGCTTTCGTCGCGGTCGATGCCTATGAGCCGGCCGCTGTCAAGGCGCTTTAGTATCTGCTCGGAGTGACCTCCCAGTCCAAGCGTCCCGTCAACATATATGCCGTCGGGCTTAATGTCGAGGTTTTCTATACATTCATTTAAAAGCACCGATATGTGCTTCGCTTCGTTTGGCATATCAAAACTCCAGTTCGTCCATAACGGACGCGATATTTTCCGGCGTTATCTCACTTTCGGACAATTTATCCCAGCTATCCTCATCCCATATCTCTGCATGGTTGTTGCAGCCGATCACTGCGACGCTTTTGCTGAGCTTTGCATATTCGCGCAGATGCGCCGGGATGAGCGTGCGCCCCTGATTGTCCAGCTCGCACTTTGCCGCATAAGCAAACAGCGGGCGCATTTTGCGCTGCTTTACATAGCTCATGGCATTCACCTTGTCGGAAAACTCCCTCCAGCTCTCTGCACTGTACACCGAAAGGCAGTTATCCATGGAAAGCGTGATATAGAACACGTCGCCAAGCTCATCGCGCAGCTTGGCCGGGATAAAAAGGCGGCCCTTGCTGTCGATACTGTGCTTATATTCGCCTGTCAACGCGTTCACCTCCGATTTTCGCGCATTTTCGATGCACTTTGCACCACTTTGCGCCACTTCAGTTTTGATTATAGAGGCTGACAGGCAAAAATTCAAGAACATTTTGGTAACATATAAAATTTAAAAGCAGCAGTCGGCATGAACTGCTGCTTGCATGTTTATTTGTTTGCCGCGTTAATGACCGCGTTCGAGATGATTATTTTGCATATCTCCGAGGTGCCCTCGGCAATGGTGAGCATCTGCGCGTCGCGGAAGCAGCGGTCGACCTCAAAATCGGCGGACAGACCGTTTGCGCCGTGGATCTGGCGCGCGCTTTTGCATATCTCGCATGCAAGCTCCGTGCTCATGAGCTTCGCGGCAGCCACATCCGCCGCAGCACCGCGTTCCTTTGCGTCGTACTGCTCGGCCGCACAGTAGAGCATGCATCTTGACGCCGACAGCTTCGCGTACATCTCGGCGAGCATGAAAACTATCCCCTGATACGATGACAGGTTGCGGCCGTATTTGCCCGTAGCGGTCGAATAATCGTTTGCAAGCTCGAGCGCTCTTCCCGCTATGCCCGCGGCGATCGCCGCCACGGCGAGACGGCCGAGCTGGAGCGTGGGCTTCAAAAGCGCATAGCCCCCGTTTTCCTCCCCGATCATATTTCCGGCGGGTATGCGGCAATTACGGAAGCTTACGCGCCCCGTTGGCAGATGTTGAGGCCTATCATAGGCGAGCCAGTGTCGGCAGTCAGTCCCTCGGCCTGAGCGTCGACGTAGAAAAGACTTATGTCGCGGCTGCGTCCTGTAAGCGCTGTCCGCGCGGCGACAAGATATCCGTCGGCTTTGCCGGAGGCGGTTATCCAAGACTTCGAGCCGTTTATCACCCACTCGTCGCCGAGGCGGATGGCCGTTGTGTTTATGCCCAGAACATCCGAGCCGCCGCTTTCCTCACTTATGGCGTAGGCAATGAGCTTATTGAGTTCAAAGCCCGGTTCCTTATTTTTATGATTCCTTCCCCAAAGAAAATCAGGAGCCCGAAAGGACTCCTGATTTTCTTATATTATTTAGTTATATGCTTATCACTCGGTATCCTCGTCATCATCCTGAGTTACGGGCTGCGCGGGGGATGCAGAGCCCGCGAGACTGCGGAAGCTCGCTCGCGACTGATTTATGGACTTTAGCGCCGAACCCACGGTCTCCTCCGTGCGGCGGAGTATCTCATCGACATATTCGTTTGCCACGCGGCGCAGCTCCTTGGATTTGTATTCGGCGTTATTGACGAGTTCCGCGCTGTGCTGCTTTGCAACACGCACTATCTCCTGCTCCTCGAGCATTGCGCGCGCCTTATCCTCGGCGTTCTTGCGGATAGACTCCGCCTCGCGCTTGGCATTGCCGATAAACTCATCGCGTGCAGACACGAGGCGCTTTGCCTCGGCAAGCTCGACGGGAATACGCGTTTTTATCTCGTTTAATATCTCCAAAACGTTTTCTCTCTCAACAATGCACTTATCGTTTCCGAGAGGAACGCCCCAGGCTTCGGTCACCATGGTGTAGAGAGTTTCGATAAGCTCCATTACCTCAACATTTTTCTCGCTCATATTGATCCTCCATGCGGTTACGCCGCACACAAAGTTTTTGACAGTTCGCTGCGCTTAATTACGCTATTTCTTCCACAGCTTTGCCTTTTCGTTTATCTCAGCCATTATCTCGGGCGGAACAAATCCCGTAAGATCGGCGCCGTACGACGCCATTTCGCGCACAACGGATGAGCTCAAAAAGGTATATTTTTCACTTGCTGCAAGAAACATCGTTTCAAGGGCGGGATTTATTTTCTTATTTATATGGTTCATCTGAAATTCATACTCGAAATCAGATGTGGCTCTCATTCCCTTTACCAGCACTGCGCCGTCGAACCGCTTTGCGTACTCCGCGAGCAGCCCGTCGTAGGTATCGACCTCAACATTGGGATAGTCTGCAACGGCCTTCTTGACCATCTCAACGCGCTCATCTATCGTGAACATTGGCTTTGTTTTTGTCGCGTTATACATAATGCACACAATGACCTTATCGAATATCTTCGACGCGCGTCTTATGATATCAAGATGACCGAGCGTTATCGGGTCGAAGCTGCCGGGGCATATAGCAAGACTCATTTATTTGTCTCCCTGCTGTAGCTTGTAAGCTTAACTTTGCCGTAATTGTATTCCTTACACTTAAAGTAAGGCATATTCATCTCCGGCATGGGCTTTTCGCGCCCACTTTCGCACATAATTATACCACTTTCCGTCAAGATGTCAACGGAATTGATGATTTGCAGCGCTTTATCTATAAGATTTGTCGCATAAGGTGGATCTATGAGTATAAGATCGAACTTTTCGCCGCGCTCGAGAAAGGCTATGGAATCGCTCTGCACCACGCGCGCTTCAAAGCCGCAGCCCTTTATATTCTGCTTTACAAGGGCTATCGACTCCCTGCTCTGATCGACGAAGGTTACTTCCCTTGCGCCGCGGCTGAGGCACTCAAGGCCGAGCTGACCCGTTCCCGCGAAAAGGTCGAGCACCTTCCTGCCCTCGATATCAAACTGTATGATGTTGAACATCGACTCCTTGACCATGTCGGTCGTCGGGCGTATATCATAATTATCCGGCTCTTTAAGCTTTTTGCCGCGCTTTATACCGCTTATAATTCTCATGTCTTTTCCTCATTTTTATGATAGTAGTCGAAAACAGCCTTGGCCGTATTCTTCGGAACGACTGCGCTCAGCTCGTCCATGCTCGCCGCTTTTATCGCCTTGAGCGTTTTGAAATGGCGCAGCAGCTCGTTTTTTCTGACGCTGCCGACTCCGGGGATGGAATTGAGCTCCGAGCCGAAGCCTTCGTTTCGCAGCGAGCGCTGATACTCGATGGCAAAGCGGTGCGTCTCCTCCTGGATATTGCCGATGAGCGAGAAGGCCGCAGGATTGCCGTTAATGCATATCTCGTGCCCGGCACTCGTGACCAGGGCGCGCGTTCTGTGCCGGTCGTCCTTTACCATACCGAAAACGGGCACGCTTATGCCGAGCTCGCTCAGTGAGCGCTCGGCAGCCGCGGCGTGAGTTATGCCGCCGTCAATGAGCAGCAGCTGCGGTTTTTCCGCAAAGCCGCTGTCGCCGTTTTTCAGATGCGCAAAGCGGCGATAGACCGCCTGCGACATGCTGGCATAGTCGTCGCGTATATCAAGATCGCGTATCCTAAATTTGCGATAGTCTTTCTTATATGGCTTGCCCTCCTTATGCACGGTCATCACGGCCACGATGCCCGTATCGCCGAGGTTTGAAACATCGAAGGCCTCGATACGCTCGGGGTACTCGGGCAGCTCCAGCGACTTCTGAAGCCACAGAAGTGTGTTTGTTCTGCGCTGCTGAACTGTAGTGGCGCGCAGTATCTCCTCGGAGGCATTCATCTCGGCACGCTCGACAAGTCGCAGCCTGTCACCTCGCTGAGGCGCTTCTATACTGACTTTGCGACCCGATGCCTGCGAGAACATTTGGCCGAGCGCCTCGGCATCCTCGGGCATTTCGCGCAGGAGGATGCTTTTAGGCAGAATGCCTCGAGCGGCATAATACTGGCGCATGTACGCCGATATCGCCTCACTGTCGCTCTCAAGCGGCTCGGGCACGAGCTCGAAGTCCTTACCCGTGAGCGAGCCGTCGTTAAAATGCAAAACGACAAAGCAGCTTTTCGCTCCGCGCGAAAAGCCGATGGCATCGGTATCGGAAAAGGCCGTCGCTATGACCTTCTGCTTATTCGATACGCTTTGTATGGCACGTATCCTGTCGCGCAGCTCGCCGGCTGTTTCAAACCTCAGCTGCTCGGATGCCTCGAGCATTTTCGCCGTGAGCTCGTCAATGAGCTCGGAAGTCTTGCCGCCGAGGATGAGGCACACCTGCTCTACGGCGAGGCGGTACTCCTCTGCCGTGAGCTCTCCCCTGCACCAGCCACGGCAGTTACCCATGTGGTAGTTGAGGCAGGGTCTGTCCTTTCCGATATCGCGCGGGAAGCGCCTTGAGCACGTCGCAAGGCCGACGGCTTTGGACGCAGCGTCGATTATATCGCGCGTAACGCTTCTGCCGCCGAAGGGGCCGAAGTATACCGCGCCGTCCTTTTTCGCGCTGCCGACGATCGTGAAGCGCGGATAAGGGGTCTTCTTATCGAGCCGTATAAAGGGATAACCCTTATCGTCCTTTAAAAGAATATTATAGTGCGGCTGATGCTGCTTTATAAGCGAGTTTTCAAGGATGAGCGACTCAAACTCTGAATTAACGACGATGACGTTAAAGTCCGCGACCTTCTGCACCATGGCCTCGACCTTGGGCAGGTGCGAGCCGCGAAAATAGCTCGTCACACGGTTTTTGAGCTTTTTCGCCTTGCCGACATATATGACCTGCCCTGTCTCGTCGAGCATGATATACACGCCTGGGAGCATCGGCAGCTTATTTGCTTTTTCAAGAAGCTTCTCGCGCATCTGCTCCCTCGCTGTCCTTATTTCCGGCAATGCACCAGACCGTTACGGAGACAATGACGATAACTCCGCCTATGAGTGCAAAGAGTCCGGGCTTTTCGCCGTCAAATATAAGCACCCACACGGGGTTCAGAAGCGGCTCCAGCGCGCCGAGGAGGCTGCACGCGAGCGGCGGGCAGTGCTCTGCCGCCCGACCGTAGAGGATATACGGTATGCCAAGCTGCAATACGCCGAGGATGATTATATACAGCACCGGCAGAGCCGAGAACTCCGGCTTTGTCGTTATGATAAACGGCAGACCGAATATGAAAGCAACGGCCTGACCTACGAGCATCGCCGAAAAGCGCTCCTGCGTTTCGGCCTTGCCCATGGCTATGAACATTCCGCCGAGGCACGCGCCGGCAAAGATGGCAACGAAGTTGCCGAGAAGATAGCCCTCGGACAGCTGGTCGAGGAAGAACATGCCAATGCCGATAAAGGTGCATATAACGGCGATGAAATCGCGCTTTTTAAAGCGCTGGCCGAAGAAAAGCGCCGAGAATATGACGATGAAAATCGGATCTGTAAACTGCAATACGATAGCGTTTGCGGCAGTTGTGAGCTTGTTTGCCGCGACAAATGCGATGTAAACAAGGCCGAGCAGCAGTCCCGGAATGAGCGTCTGCCGGTTAATCACTATTTTGTAGCCTTTTAGGCGGATGTATACAAGCACCGTAAGCCCCGCGAAGAAGCTTCGCAGAGCGGATATGACAAAGGAATTCCACGGTATGAGCTTTATAAATATTCCGGCGATACTCCAAAGTGCCGCGCACATGAGCATCTCAAGCATGGCTCTGTTTTCTTTTTTCATATAAATCTCCGTACATAGAGAATAAGGGCGTGTTAAAAACACGCCCTTAGCTTCGTTTCAAATATCACTCGGTAAAGTCGGATGCGATAAGCTCAGAAAGCGTATCGACAGCAGTTGCCTCGTCAGCACCGTCGGCAATGAGGTTGACAGCAGTGCCCTTGACGATGCCCAAAGAGAGAACGCCGAGCAGGCTCTTGGCATTGACGCGTCGGTCTTCTTTCTCGATCCAAATGCTGCTTTTGAATTCATTAGCCTTCTGAATAAAGAAAGTAGCAGGTCTTGCGTGGAGCCCCACCTGATTATTAATAACTACTTCTTTGGTTACCATTCTCGCCACTCCTCTTGATCACAAAAGATTAATCATACTTTAGCAAATTATTTAAAAAAGGTCAACTGCTTTTGTCTATTTCGTAGATTTACACATTATTAATAAATTTTATCGATTGCTTTTATTTCAATTCGACTATTGTCACGCCGCTTTCTCCCTCGCCGAAACGCCCCAATCTAAAGCTCTTTACGGCTTTGTTGCGCTTGAGCATCTGCTGCACGGCGGCGCGCAGAGCGCCCGTGCCCTTGCCGTGGATGATGGTAACGGTTTTAAGCTTACCCATGACGGCGCTGTCGATATACTGCTCGGCGGCATTTACGGCCTCGATGCTCTCCATGCCGCGAAGATCGATCTCGGGACTGACGGCCGCGCGGGGGGCTGCGCTTCCCGCAAGAGTCACGCTCTGCCTTTTTTGCTTTGCCGCATGGCCTTCTATGAGATAGACCTCGTCGGGCTTGAGCTTAACGCTCATGATACCTGCGCGCAGATTGAGCGTTCCGTCTGGGTTAATGTCGATGACCTCGGCCTTAACGCCCATGGACTTTATCTCAACCGTGTCGCCCGGGCGGACGTCGCGCGCGGACTTTTTATCCTCCTTGGGCTTCTCGGATTCCTTAGCCTTGAGCTTACCCCGGGATTCGTTGAGCTTTCGTCTGAGCTCGCTGCGGGCACGGTTTACCTCCTGTGCCTGCTCTTCTTCATTTATTTTTCGGCGCATATCGTCAAGCTCTGCAAAGGTGCTCTCGGCAGTTGCGCGAGCCTCGGCTATTATCCTCTCGGCCTCGCGGCGCGCCTTCTCATCGGCTTTTTCAAGCTTGCCTGCAAGCTCGGCACGCAAAAGCTCGGCCTTTTTCGCGCTATCCTCCGCCTCGTGCAGCTTCCTTGCCGCTTCCGCTCTGTCGCGCTCAAGCAGAGTTCTCGTCTGCTCAAGCTTTTCTATAGTCGCCTCGAAGCTTGCGTTCTGAACTCCAATGCGCGCCTTTGCGTCGTCGATTATATCCTTTCCGAGTCCCAAACGCTCGGAGATCGCAAAAGCGTTCGACTTGCCCGGAACGCCGACGAGCAGCCTGTATGTCGGGCTGAGCGTTTCAACATCAAACTCGCAGGACGCGTTCTGGATGCCGTTTTCGTTGGTGGCGTATACCTTGAGCTCGGCGTAATGCGTTGTCGCCGCGACGTCCGCTCCCAGCTTGCGCGCATGCTCAATGACAGCGATTGCAAGCGCCGCGCCCTCTGTGGGGTCTGTGCCCGCGCCGAGCTCGTCAAACAGCAGCAGCGAGTCAGAGTCGCACTCGTTTAAGATATGCACGATATTCGTCATGTGTGCCGAGAAGGTCGACAGGTTCTGCTCTATCGACTGCTCATCGCCGATATCGGCCAGCACATGGCGATACACCGGCACTCCACTGCCGTCATCGGCCGGGATATGCAGGCCGCACTGCGCCATGACGTTCAAAAGGCCGATGGTCTTTAGCGTTACGGTCTTGCCGCCGGTATTGGGGCCTGTTATGATGAGCGTATCGAAATCCTCGCCGAGCTCAAGGCTTATGGGCACGGCCTTGTCCTTGGGAAGCAGCGGATGGCGCGCGCGGCGCAGAACTATCCCCTTCTCCCTGAGCTCCGGCTCAATACCGTTTAACTTATATGAAAGCTTGGCGCGGGCAAAAATGCCGTCGAGAGTTATGAGATATGAGTAGTCAGACGCAATGTCCTCAGCGTGAGATGCGCATTCGGCCGAAAGCTCGGCGAGGATGCGCTCTATCTCCGCTTTTTCCTTGGCGGCGAGCTCACGCAGCTCGTTATTTGCTTTTACGGCAGCCATGGGCTCAATGAAAAGCGTAGCGCCCGAGGCAGAGATATCGTGCACAAGGCCGGGAATGGCTCCCTTGCACTCGGCCTTTACGGGAACAACAAAGCGATCCGAGCGCATGGTTATTATAGGCTCCTGCAATACCTTTGCATAGGATGGCGATGAAAGTATCTTTTGCAGGCAGTCGCGTACCCTTGCGCTTGCCGCGCGTATTTTGCGGCGGATATTGGCAAGCTCGCTCGAGGCGCTGTCGGCTATCTCGTCCTCGCCGACTATCGAGCCCGTTATCTTCTCTTCAAGGAATCTGTTCGCGTGCAGCGCGGCAAACAGATGGTCAATGCAGCTCTTGCCGAGCTTATCGTCGCCCGTATAGCCCTTCACAAGGCGTGCGCACTGCAGTACGCGCGCGATATTCAAAAGCTCCACTGTGTTGAGGCTTCCGCCGAGGTCTGCCCTGTTCAGCGAGGGGCGGATATCCTTAATGCCGGAAAGCGACGGGCTTCCGCGCACGACCATCATTTCCTTGGCAGCGCTCGTCTCGCCGAGGCGGTTTTTGACCTCCAGCCTGTCCGCGCTCGGACGCAGCCTGAGGCAGGCCTCCTTGCCGCCCTCGGTGACGGCCTCGGCCGCGAGCATGTCCAGCACCGTGGGGAGCTCCAGTATGTTAAGTGATTTTTCGTAGAAATCCATTATTTTATCTGTCTCCAATAATCGAGTGTTGAAAACTTTCTTTCTGTCTGTGTAAGCAAATACGCCTCGGACGCTTTTGACGCGCGCTTTAGCGCATCGTCCGTGAGTGTGAACGCAAGCATTTTGCGTGCCGGAGCGTAGATCATATAACGCATCGCCTGCAGCGATGCCGGGCACAGCTCGTAATTTGCCTGCACCTGCGCATTATTGCACTCGCGGCAGCAGATAACGCCGTTCTGCGGGCTGAAGCGAGGCGAAACGGGCTCGCATGAGCCGCATACGCAGCAGGCCGTCAGATTCGGCTCGTAGCCTGCAAGCGCCATAAGCCGCATTTCAAACGCGGTTTTTATATGCGTCTGCGGATACATCCCGTTTGAAAGAGCGAACAGGCAGTTTAATATAAGCTGCAAAAGCAGCGGATCGGAGTTTCCCTCGTCCGAGAGCGCCTCAACGCACTCGGCAAAGTAGCTTGCAAGCGAAAGCGCCGCAATATCGCCGCGCAGCCCCTTGAACTCCTCGATCGTTGAGCCCTCGCTGACCGACCAGAAGCCGTTGCGGTCGAGCAGCGTGAGCTCGGAAAACGCGAGAAATTGTGTCGAGGCCGCGGTCTTGCTGTTTTTGCGCAGCGCTCCGCGAGCCTTGACGGTCATTTTGCCCATATCCTCCGTCAGGACGGTAAGTATCCTGTCGGCTTCCTTGTAGCGGACCTCACGCAGGATGAGGCCTCTTGTCGTTTTAAACATATGTAATCCGTCAGCTCTCCGGCGAAGGTGAGCCCTCCGCCGATGTTTCTCTCTTCTTTTCTCTTTCCGACGCTCTGTACATCAGCCAACTCATCGGGTCTCCCGTATCGGCAAAGACCTGCCACAGAATTTCATCGCTCATTCCGCTACCTCCGATAACTTTAGTATCGGAGGCTTTGTGGGCAAGTATGTGTGGTAATTATTCCGTAAAGCCGAAGTTTCTGAGCTGCGCCGTGCTGTCGCGCCAGTTTTCCTTGACCTTCACCCAAGTCTGAAGAAAGACCTTCGTGCCCATAAAGGCCTCGATATCGGTTCGCGCAAGCTCGCCTATTTTCTTGAGCATCGCGCCCTGCTTGCCGATGATTATGCCCTTATGGCTTGCTTTTTCGCAATAGATGGTCACATCAAGGTCGATGATGCCGTTATCGCGCTCGGTAAAGCGCGTCACCTCGACGGCCGTGCCGTGCGGTATCTCCTTATCAAGGCACAAAAGCAGCTTTTCGCGCACAAGCTCCGCGCATATCTGCTTTTCCGGCTGGTCGCATATCATATCGTCCGGGAAAAGCTGAGGGCCGGGCTGCGCGTATTTGCCGAGCTCGGAAAGGAGCTCGTCCAGCCCCTCGCCGTTTTTGGCCGACATGGGGATGATCGCGTCAAAATCATGCGCGGCGGAATAGGCCGCCATGACCTCTAAAAGCTCGGTTTTTTCAACCGTGTCTATCTTGTTTATGACAAGTATCGCGGGAACTCCTGTCTCTTTGATGCGGGCTATGAGCTCCTCTTCCTGACGGCCTATGTTGGCTATGGGCTCGACGAGCAGCATAACGGCGTCGACATCGGCGACGCTTTCCTTGACTACGTTCACCATATAATCGCCCAGGCGCGTTCTCGGCTTGTGGAAGCCCGGGGTGTCTATTATGACAAACTGCGTATCGCCGCGGTTCACGACGGCGCTGATGCGGTTTCGCGTCGTCTGCGGCTTATTTGAGACTATCGCTATCTTCTCGCCGACAAGGGCGTTCGTGAGCGTCGATTTTCCGACGTTCGGGCGGCCGCATATCGTTATCATCGCTGTTTTTGTTATCATATCATTTATCTCCCATGATCTCTTTTTCTCGTGTGCGCATCTGCTTTTTCATTTCGCCCTCGTCTATATGGTCATAGCCAAGAAGGTGCAGAACACTGTGTACCGTGAGGTAGCTCACTTCCCTGTCAAAGCCGTGGCCGAGCTCCTCGCCCTGCTCGGCGCAGCGCTCGAGCGAGATCATCATGTCGCCGAGCATAACAGCGCCGGTGTAGGGATCGGTATCGCAAAGCGATGCGTTGAATTTGCCCGGAGTAAGCTCATTAAGCGGAAAGGACAAAACATCCGTCGCCGCGTCTATGCCGCGAAAATCGCGGTTTGTCTCGCGTATGCCTTTGTTATCGGTTAGCATGACGCTTATAAGGCAGGGTCTGTCCACACCCTCAGCGTCCAACGCCATTGAGGCGGCTTTTTTTATAAGAGAGGCCGCATTATTGTGTCCCATGCCGCTTTTTTCGCGGCTAACATATATCTCGTGCTTTATCATTGCTTTTTCCTCTTATACGCCCCTGCCTTTTTAATGGGTTCGGGCGGATTTTTCTTATCGTAGACCTCGTAAGCCTCGATTATCTTCTGAACGAGCTGATGGCGCACAACGTCCGCCCCGGTGAGCTTACATATGGATATATCCTCAATGCCGTCGAGCACCTTCATGGCTATCTTCAGGCCGCTTACCTTGTCCTCCGGCAGGTCTATCTGCGTTATATCGCCGGTTATGACGACCTTTGAGCCGAAGCCTATACGCGTTAAGAACATTTTCATCTGTTCGCGCGAGGTGTTCTGCGCCTCGTCGAGGATGATGAAGCTGTCATCAAGCGTGCGTCCACGCATATACGCAAGCGGCGCGACCTCGATATTGCCGCGCTCGAGGTATTTCTGATAGGTATCAGCTCCGAGCATGTCAAACAGCGCATCGTACAGCGGGCGCAGATACGGGTCTACCTTGCTTTGCAGGTCGCCCGGCAGAAAGCCGAGGCGCTCGCCGGCCTCGACGGCAGGGCGCGTAAGGATTATACGGTTTACCTCCTCGGCTCTGAACGCGGCGACGGCGGCGGCGACGGCGAGGTAGGTCTTGCCCGTACCGGCGGGGCCGATGCCAAGGGTCACGGTGTTGTTCGCGATAGCGTCGCAGTAGGTCTTTTGACCGAGGGTCTTGGCCTTTACGGGCTTACCCTTTGCCGTTATGCACACGACATCGCTTGCAAGCTCGTTTATCTTCGTTTCCTTGCCCTCGGAGACGAGCTTGAGGATATATCTCACGCTCTGTGCGTCGATGTTCTCGCCGCGGGCGGCAAGAGTGAGCAGACCGTTTATGGCCTTTTCCGCGAGCATGACGCTCTCCTCCTCGCCGCAGATGTGTATCCTGTTCTCGCGGTCAAGGACCTTTACGCCGAGCTCGTACTCGATTATGCTCAAATTGCGGTCAAAAGAGCCGAACACGCTTATGACATGCTCCATTCTTTCGACTTCTATGGTTCTTTCAATCATATTGTGCCTCCCTGGCAATATTCTCTGTGCACTGAGCGCGCAGCGTCACCGTGAGCAGCCCCTCGGTTTTCGAAACGGAATACTCTTCGGAAACGATCTGCCCGTCGCCGATGCGGCGTTGAAGCTCCGATCTGAGATCGGCCTTCATGCGCTTAACCGACTCTTTTTCGTCA
The DNA here is from genome assembly GCA_004558025.1 of Clostridiales bacterium. Lineage (GTDB taxonomy): Bacteria > Bacillota > Clostridia > Oscillospirales > Oscillospiraceae > F23-B02. The sequence continues at coordinate 16,266 of SFEG01000001.1, read as the reverse complement.
ATGGGCACGGCCTTCGTTTCGTACTGCGTTGTGCTCTCTATCGCATATCCGAGCGGCAGCGTGAACACGTCGCCGAGGGATATGTATCTTAATTTATTTATTTTATCACAACTTGTGTATTTATTTCTACTGTCGGAGAAAAAATTTATCCGCTTTTTCCCGATAATGAGCGAAAATGCGGTGTCGGTATGCACTTTTTCTGTTTTTCGGTCTTCGGTGAGCGGAGTTTGAGCGCTTATCTCGTACCATGTGTCGGCTATTACCTGCGCCATGGAATGGACATGGCGCTCATCCCCCGTTTCGCTGCTCATGAGTCCGCGCACGAGAACGTCACCCTCGGCGACGGCGCTGCCCGGTACTGCGGCGCTCTCGCCCTCCAGGACTGACATGCGCTTTATGACCCCGCTTTTTGCGGCTACTATATCGCATGGTGCCTTTTCGTTTACTATCTCGGGCTTATCGACACGCTCATGAACGACTATATGCGCCCTTGACGAGCGCACGTTTAGGCTCAGCCACGCTATCTCAGGCATCTCGGCCACGACACGGCTTCGCACCTCGTCCGACGAAAGCGAGGGCCAGAACACACCGTAGTCGACCCCACAGTCGGACAAGGCCCGCAGTATCTGCGCGTCACTGAGCTTATCGTTGCCTTCTATCTCGATATTCCATAAAAACAGCGAGGATACGGACGCGAGCATTACGCTGACAACAGCCAAAACGACGAACACAGCTCGTCTTTTTACGCTGCTGGCAAGCTTTCTGCCTCCCTTTTCGGATAAAAGCTCTATCTCAAGGCCGTTTTTGCCGCTTTGAGACATGATCGCCGCGCAGTCGGACGAAAAGGCCGAGAAGCTCACGGAAAAATCCTCGCAGGGGCTTGCATCCCAAAACTCTATGCCCTTTTCGGCGCAGAAATTAAGTATCCGCTCGGGCTGCGCGCCGCTCACCTTTAGTCTGACCGTTCCGCGCGCAAGATCGTATAGCTTTCTCATTATTCAAACTCCAATGAAATTATTCTTCCGCAGATGAGCATGTCGCTGCCGGTCATTGCTTTAAGCATGAGATTATCACCTCGGACAATGAGCCTTGTTTTGCCGCAGCTTATCTCGATAAGCGCTTCTCCGTAGCTTATTATCCCGCCGTGGTTTTCGATCAGCAGGCGGCTTCTTCCGCAGAGGCTGAGCTTTGTAAGGCCGAGAGCATCAGCAGGAATATCGAGCCTGTCGGCAAGCAGCTCGGCTTTATCACGTTTCGCTTTCATATGCTCACCTCCGCAGTCTAAACCTATGCCGGGAGGCATAGCTTAATACATGGACAAGGAGCTGATATGTTGAAAAAGCTGCTGTATATTTTCGCGTCTCTCGGCATATTTGCCGCGCTGCTCATCTTCCCCAAGGCCGCTGCCGAGGCGGTAAAGGATGGCCTCATAATGTGCGGGCAAGTGATAATCCCCTCTCTGTTTCCGTTTTTCATAGCAACGAATCTTTTAAACGAGCTGGGAGCGTCAAAGCTCATTTCAAACGCGCTCGCGCCGTTCGGCGCAAGGCTCGGGATATCGGGACACGGCGTGTCGGCCTTTATAATAGGCGTAACGGGCGGATATCCGCTGGGCGCGGCGTACACGGCGCGGCTGAGGTCTCAGGGGCTTATAAGCCGCGAGGAGGCGTCGCGCCTGCTTGTTTTCTGCAATAACTCAGGCCCCGCGTTTATCGTGGGCGCTGCCGGGATCGGAGTGTTTTCCTCTGCCGCCGTCGGCTTCTTTTTATACGCTGTGCATATACTCTCGGCGCTTTCCTTTGGGATAATGATCTGCCCCAAAGCCCCCTGTGATATCTGCTATGACGAGGACATTTTCGCGCCGGTGAGCTTTTCTGAAGCAATAACCGCCTCTGTTCGGCGCTCTGCCGATTCGGTCATCGGGGTCTGTGCCTTTGTCATCGCCTTTTCGGCGCTGAACGGCGTTCTCGACGGCATGGATATAACGCGCATCCTGGCAGGCGAGCTGTCATACCGTCTCGGCGCGGAGCTTAGTTGGTGCAGAGCGCTGCTATCCGGCATACTGGAACTCGGAAACGGCATCGGCGGCATGGCAGGTCTCGATATACGCCCCCTGAACCTCGCGCTTGCGGCGTTTATCCTGTCCTGGGGCGGGCTTTCGGTTCATTTTCAGACCCTTGCCATGATCTCCGGCACGGATATAAAAACCGCCCGATACATGATCGGACGGTTGATGATCGCGCTTATGGCAGCGTCGCTTTCGCTGCTCGGCACATCTATAGTATTTTAGAAAACGAGTATTCCTACGACGGCCGAGGCCGCGATGTAGACTATCGGGTGCAGATCCTTTGTCTTTTTGACAAGATTCGTGAGCACCCATATCACCGCCGCAAGCGCAAGCCCCTTCCACGAGAACAGGTCGAGGATGTTTCCGCTTGCCTTGAATGCATCCTCGCGCACGAGCGCGAGCAACACGACCGAAAAGCCCGCTGCCGCGATAAGTCCGGCAGAGGCCGGGCGCAGACCGTAAAACGCGTGATCGACAAAGCGGTTTTCCCTGAATTTTTTCAGGCATGACGCGATTATCAGGATGATGATGACTGCCGGAGTCACAAGCCCGAGCGTTGCAATGATCGATCCGGGCAGACCGCCGGTTATATAGCCGACGTAGGTGGAGGTATTGACGCCGATGGGACCGGGCGTGGACTCGGAAACGGCAATCATATCCGCTATCTGCTGATAGGTAAACCAGCCCGTGCGGTCGGACATATCGTAGATAAACGGAAGTGTTGCCAGTCCGCCGCCGACGGCAAAGAGGCCGGTCTTGAAAAACTCCCAGAAAAGGCGCAGATATATCATGACTTACGCGCCTCCAGTTCCTTGACGGTGATGCCGGCAAGAGCTGCGGAGATGACGTAAATTACGGGCGATACGCTGAAAAACACGCTGCACGCAAACACGGCGATGAATATGATGAGCGTTTTCCAGTCGACAACGGATTTTTTCCACAGCTTCACGACGGCGTTGAGAATAAGCACACACACGCACACGCGGATACCGGCAAAGGCGCTCTGCACCGCGGGAAGGTGCGCAAAGTTCTGGATAAACGCCGCAATTATCGTTATTATAACGAGCGACGGGAACACAACTCCGAGTGTTGCGAATATGCCTCCAAGGATGCCGGCCTGCTTTTGGCCGACGAAGGTCGCGGTGTTTACCGCGATAACGCCGGGGGTGCACTGGCCGATTGCATACCAGTCCATGACCTCCTCGTCGGTCGCCCAACGGCGCTTTTCGACGACCTCGCGCTGCAGAGCAGGAAGCATCGCATAGCCGCCGCCGAAGGTCGTCACGCCGACGACGGCGAAGGTGCAGAACAGCTTTCCGAGCTGACTGAGCTTATCTTTCATTTTCTGAGACCTTCCGCGTATTCGGAGTATTTCGCGATCTTGGCATCGCACTCGGCCTTATCCGCGCCCTTGCAGAGGATATAGACCTTGACCTTGGGCTCAGTACCGGAGGGACGGACGATGAAGCTCGTTCCATCGGCAAGCTCGAAATACAGAACGTTCGAGCCCTTTATCGGGGTCTGACCCATAACGCCGAGCTCGGGTACCTTTATGCTGCCGTCGGAATAGTCGCGAATCTTGAACACCTCGACGCCCGCGATCTCCTTGGGGGGAGCGCCGCGCAGATCGTCCATGAGCTTTTTCATCTTTGCAAGCCCGTCAAGCCCCGGCATTACCAGGTTAAGAGTCTTTTCGGCGTAGCGGCCGTACTTTTCGTACAGGCTCTCCATCGCCTGACTGAGGTTCATGCCCTTATCATGATAGTAAGCCGCCATCTCCGCGACCATCATCGACGCGGTCACAGCGTCCTTATCGCGGACATAATCGCCCATCATATAGCCGTAGCTTTCCTCATAGGCGAAGATATATTTATAGCTTCCGGCCTTTTCCCACTGAGCGATGCGCTCGGCCATGAATTTAAAGCCGGTGAAGGTATCCTCGAAATGCACACCGTTTGTTTCGGCGACGGCCTTGGCCATTTCGGTCGTTACGATGCTCTTGACGGCGCCGGCATTCTCGGGCAGAGTTCCCGCCGCCTTGCGTGCGGATATTACATAGTCAAGAAGCAGAACGCCGAGCTGGTTGCCGGTAATGGATATATAGTCCTCGCCCGAGCGCACCATGACTCCGATACGGTCGGAGTCCGGGTCTGTTCCGATTATGAGATCGCTGCCTATCTTCTTTGCGAGGTCGACCGCGAGATAAAAGCCCTCGGGATTTTCGGGGTTGGGGCTCTCTACCGTGGGGAAATTGCCGTCAATGACCATCTGCTCGGAAACGGTGTAAAGCTGAGTTATGCCCAAGCAGTGCAGCGCCTCGGGAACGAGCTTGTATCCGGCTCCGTGGAACGGAGTGTAGACTATCTTAAACTCCGGTGCGACCTTTGCCACGACGGCCTTGTTGACAGCCTGTTCGAGCACCTGCTTGAGGTATGCCTCATCCGTCTCTGCTCCGATCATCTCGATCTTGCCCTGTGCGAGAGCCTCGTCGAAATCACAACTGACGAAATCGTCGAATATATCGATCTTACTCATCTGCTCGGCGATAGCCGCAGCATGCTGCGGGGGAAGCTGAGCGCCGTCGGACCAGTAGACCTTATAGCCGTTATACTCCTTGGGATTGTGCGACGCGGTTATGTTAAGACCTGCGGTCGTTCCGTAATGGCGCACGGCAAAGCTCAGCTCCGGCGTGGGACGCAGAGCGTCAAAAATGCGGACATGTATGCCGTTTGCGGCCATGACGCAGGCAGCCTCGTGCGCGAAAAGCTCGCTGTTGTTTCGGCAGTCGAAGCAGATGGCTATGCCCTTTTTCATTGCGTCCTCGCCCTCGGCCTTGATGACATTGGCAAAGGCCTGAGTCGCGTGGCGAATGATGTGGACATTCATCTGATGAAGGCCCAGCTTCATCGTTCCGCGCAGTCCGGCCGTACCGAACTCGAGCGGCGCGAAAAAGCGGCTCTCTATTTCCTTTTCATCGTTTGCTATGGAGTTGAGCTCCTCCCATTCGGCTTCGCTCAGTGCGGGGCTGTCCAGCCAGCGCTGGTACTCTTCCTTATAATTCCTCATCAAATTCTGCGCTCCCTTCGCTTAAATTGACAGCATCCTCATACATGGTTTTAGGAACATATATTTTAACACCCGTGCCGCTCGTTCCGAGAATAAGGCGGCCGAAATCGCCGTCGTTCGGATACAGTCGTATGCACGGAATGCCGTATGCCTCAAGCAAGTTTACTATCATCTCGTCATTGATGTCAAGGCATTTGCAGTGAGTGAGGAAAACGGGCTCGACAGGCTCGCCGTTTTCGTCCTTTGGCCATTTTTCAAAAAGCTCTCCCGTAAGGCGTCTGCCCCATTCGAGCTTGACTTTCTCGTCCATATTTCCCTCCGTTATTTATGATATTTCGAGCCCTTGATTATCTTGAAAGCTCTGTAGATTTGCTCTGCGAGCATGACACGCGCAAGGTGGTGCGGAAAGGTCATTTCGCTCATACTAAGACGCATGTCGGCGCGCTGCTTTATCCTTTGCGATATGCCGAATGAGCCGCCGATGACAAAGCATATCCTTCCCCTGCCGGACACGGCGAGGGAATTTATCTTCTGCGCAAAATCTTCGCTTTTAAGCTGCTTTCCCTCGACGCACATGGCGATAACATAGGCATCCTTCCCAAGGGCGCGCTCGATATCCACAGCCTCCTTATCCAAAGCCGCAGCTATCTCCTTATCCGACGGCGACGAGCCCAGCTTTGTTTCATTGAGCTCCACACATTCAAATTTACAGTAGGCCGACAGTCGCTTTGAATATTCATTGAACGCGTCTATATAAAACTGCTCTCTGAGCTTTCCGACGCATACTATCCTCATATTGAGCATTGTAACCTCTCACCCGCCTCGACTGCAAGCATATTATTTGCCGGAGCGACACTAATTTTCACGTTTTTAACGGAAACGGCGCTGCTGACGGTCTTTAAGGCAAGCTCGGGCGTGTTATTATCGCGGCTAAGATGCCCTAATATTATATTCTCCGTGCCGTGCTTTGCAAGATGCTCCGCCAAGATCCCGCTGTCGTCATTTGAAAGATGGCCGGTGGGGGCGAGTATTCTACGCTTCAAAAAGTACGGATACGCGCCGTTTTTGAGCATTGCGATATCGTGATTTGCCTCGATAAGCGCAATATCCGCACCCTCGAGTCCCGCGATGAGCTCATCGTTTATGCTGCCCGTATCGGTCGCAAAGCCGAGAACATGCTCGCCTTCGAAGCGATATCCGACGCTGTAAGCCGCGTCATGCATTGTTCTGAAGCAGCTCACGGCAACACCACCGATGTCGAGCATATCGTCCTCGGGTATGTATTCCAGGTTTTGTTTTATATCCGTCTTTACGCGGCCGAGCTCCTCGCACAGGGGCTTTGGGGCAAACACACTCAGGCCGTGATGCTTAATAAGCATCGAAAGCCCCGAAACGTGATCGGAGTGCTCATGTGTTATGAGCACTCCGCACAGATCCTGCGGAGTAAGTCCAAGCTGCGCCAGGGCCGCAACGGTCCTGCGCATGGAGATCCCCGCATCTATAAGTATGTTCGCTTTGCCTTCAGAAACGAGGCTGCAATTGCCTGTAGAGCCGCTGGCAAAAGTAACTATACGCATATTTTTATCCTATCGATTTCACTTTTTCGTGCAGCTCGGGCTCGTCGGGGTAATCGACGATGCTGATGTCCGCTCCGAGTTTTCTCAGCTTGCCTACAAAATTTTCGTAGCCGCGCTCTATAAAGTGTATATCCTCTATCTCGGTCTTTCCGCTGGCACACAGGCCGGCAATGACCATTGCCGCTCCCGCTCTGAGGTCGCAGGCCATGACGGGAGCTCCAGTGAGCTTGGCGCTGCCTTCGAATATCGCAATACGTCCGTCGACCTGAATATCCGCGCCCATTTTGCGCAGCTCGTTTACATACTTAAAGCGGTTATCGTAAATGCCCTCGGTTATGACGCTCGTTCCGTTTGCCATGCACATCAGCACGCCCATCTGCGGCTGCATATCCGTCGGGAAGCCGGGATAAGGCAGAGTCTTTACATTTGCCTTGCGCAGGTGGCCGTTGCCCTTTACGAGCACGGAATCCTCATACTCCTGAACAATCGTTCCTGTCTCGCGCAGCTTTGCCGAGATACACTCAAGATGCTTGGGTATAACGTTTTTAACAAGAACCTCGCCTCCAGTAGCCGCCGCTGCCACCATATATGTTCCGGCCTCAATCTGGTCGGGAATGATGGAATAGCTGCCGCCGTGCAGACGCTCAACTCCGTTGACCTTGACGGTGTCGGTGCCAGCGCCGCGGACATCCGCGCCCATGGAGTTAAGGAAGTTTGCAAGGTCGACTATATGCGGCTCTCTCGCCGCATTTTCAATTATTGTTCTGCCGCTGGCCATGGTTGCCGCGAGAATGATATTCATCGTTGCGCCGACGGATACCTTATCAAGATATATCTTCGCGCCGTGCAGCTTGCCGCCCTCCGCCTCGGCATACACAAAGCCGTTGCGGACATCGACCTCCGCGCCAAGGGCGTTCATGCCCTTTATATGCTGGTCGATAGGACGGACGCCGAAGTTGCATCCGCCGGGCATAGTTGTCTTCGCGCTGCCGAATCTGCCGAGCATCGCACCGATGAGGTAATACGATGCGCGGATTTTGCGCATCAGCTCAAAGGGAGCGTCGCAGAAGCGAACATTACGGCTGTCTATTTCTATAGTGCCGGGGCAGATCATTCTGACCTCGGCGCCGAGCTGAGTCAATATTGTAAGGAGCATATCGGTATCGCTGATCTGAGGCATATTCTCTATGCGGCAGATCCCGTCTACCATCAGCGTTGCCGGGATTATTGCGACCGCAGCATTCTTTGCTCCGCTTATATCGACCTCGCCCTGAAGCGGTTTCCCGCCGTTAATGACGTACTTTTCCATATGTTACACCTTTCGTAGGCGCTCACGCACCGGTTTGTTATTATAGCATAGCGCATATGCGAAGACAATTAGCAATGTAAACAAATCGTAACTATTTCTCGTTCTCCAAAAGGCGTTTTGCCTTTAAAACGGCGATAACAGTCTTGCCGTCGGCGATCTTCCCGTCCATAACGAGCTTTGTGAGTTCATCTATATGGTGCTTTTCAACGCTCAGGAACTCGCCCTCGTCAAGATGGATTTCTCCTCTGTGGAGGCCGCGGGCGAGATAAATATGCAGCGTTTCCGTCGAAAAGCCGGGCGACGTGTAATCCTCGCCGAGGCTTATGATCTCGTCGGCAGTGAAGCCCGTTTCCTCGGAAAGCTCGCGCACGGCGCATTCCATGGGATCCTCGCCTGGCTCAAGCTTGCCCGCCGGCGCTTCAAGCAGCTCCTTCTGATAAGGATAGCGGAACTGACGAACGCAGTAGCAATAGCCCTCATCGTCGATCGGCAGTATCGTAGCGCCGCCCGGATGCTCGACGACCTCGCGCTTTACAATGCTTCCGTCGCAAAGCTCGGCATGGTCAAGACGTACATTCACGATGACACCGCGGTACTTTTCCTCACTGTCTATTCTTTTCTCAAAATAGCTCATAATTCGCCTCGGAAAAAAATAATTATCTACTTTACATAATGCTCATACAGTATAGCACCTTGTTTGTTATCTTTCCATAATTTTTGTATAGAAAATCAAAAAAAATTCCGTTAAACTATGCATTGTTAACGAATTTTTTCGGGCTGTTATTCAGTTTGAAGATTTTTCGTTTCCGAGTCGTAAATTTGTCAAATATAGGAGAGATATATTATGTTATCCGACGCAGCTTCAGACGAAGTCGCCGCACTCGTTCGCAGCGGCGAGGCGCTTTCAAACGATGAGCTTATAAGCATTGTAAACAGCGCTCGGCTGCAATGCCGCAACGGCATACAGGCCGACGTTTTTACATACAACGGGCGCACGCTTGTGCTCGCCTACGCCGCCGCGCCGATGCGCGACAGGTTTTCCGCGGGCATGCGCTTTATGCGAAGCCGCAGCAAAAGGTAGGCTGTTAGGTATTGCTACCGCCTTGCATTTTCATCATTGAGTAAAATTTCAAGTCAATCGGTAGAAATAAGCTCCAAACAATGATATAATGAAGCAAAAATATCAATGAGGGTGGATGCGCATGAATATTACAGCCGACAGAATTGATTTCAGCAGAAAAAAAGGCTTTATCTGCGATATGGACGGAGTGATATACCACGGAAATCAGATTTTGCCCGGTGTGGCGGAATTTATTAAGTGGCTGCACGACGAGAATAAAAAATATCTGTTTTTGACAAACAACAGCGGATATACTCCGAAGGAGTTGAATCAAAAGCTGGCACGAATGGGGCTTGATGTACCCGAGGAGCATTTCTACACCAGCGCCTTGGCAACAGCTGCGTTTCTGAAGGAGCAGTCGCCCGGATGCTCAGTTTTCGCGATAGGCGAGGCCGGGCTTCTCAATGCCCTGTACGATGCCGGCATCACAATGAATGATGTCAATCCGGATTATGTAGTTGTCGGCGAGGGGCGGTCATATTCGCTTGATACGCTCACGCAGGCTACAAACCTTGTCATGGCCGGAGCCAAGCTTATAGGCGCTAACTCCGATGTTTCCGGTCCCATTGAAAACGGCATTGCCCCGGCCTGCCGTGCGCTGATTTCTCCTATCGAGATGGCGACCGGCACACAGGCGTATTTTTGCGGAAAGCCTAATCCCCTAATGATGCGCACGGGACTACGTATACTCGACTGCCATTCTGCCGAGGCTGTAATGATCGGTGACCGCATGGATACGGACGTCATTTCCGGTATGGAAAGCGGCATGTCTACTGTTTTGGTTCTTTCCGGCGTCTCTTCACCGGATACGCTTAAGACCTATGCCTATCGCCCGAGCATGATCCTCAACGGCGTCGGTGATATCCCTGAGCTCGCAAAGAAAAGTGAAAAATAATCTCATCTGTGAAAAACCGCTGTGCGTCTTATGCTCACAGCGGTTTTTTGTGGGATATCATATCCCTATATTATCACAGGTGCCTTCAATTCGGATATTTCAGTTTTCTCTCCACCCCGTTCTCTTAAACCGCAAACCCGTGTAAGCGTTTGCGGTTTGAAAAGGAGGAGCAGCGGCGTGAGTACGCTCTGACTTATAAAATAAGTCGGAGCAAGCTATACAAAGCTTGCTCCGACGTGTGTAAGCAACCACAACTTAATACGATGAACAACCCAAAGCCGGGATTGTTCAATCTCGCAACCGCAGGTAGCACGATTTGATATCCGCTCCCTGCGGTTTTCCTTTTCTAAAGATGCAAAGACGGCGGGGTGTTTTGATTGCATCCTTGCATTCTTAAAATAATTTTTGTGGCCATAAATATTGACAAATCCATTTTCGAAGTATATTTATTGTGCCCACAAAAATGAGGTGAACGATATGAGAGGCAGACCAAAACAAGAAATTACAAGAGACATCGTTTATAAAGTCCGGCTGAATGCCGAAGAAGACCATGTGCTCACTTGTGCCAGCGAGTGGACCGGGCAGGCAAAGTCCGAGGTCTTTCGCAAAGCTTTACAAGGTTATTATAAAGCCGTTGAAGCACAGAAATGCAAGGAAGATAAATCGTTGGAGGAAGCCGGCTGGCCGATAGATCACATTAGCCTGGACAGACTGATCAAGTGCCCACGCCAAGACTGCGGCGAGGAATTTGTCGTAGACTTTACGGATTACAGCGAGGACAACGAGTCGGAAGGACCAATGGGGTGCCGTTGTGAGCACACCTTTGATACGGATGAAATTGAGTGCCCGGAGTGCCACCGCCGAATACGTGTGCGTGGTACGATCTCGGAATATCCGATCGGGGCCTATGAATACGAAGATATTACTATTTCGGAGGGATAATAATGACAAACGACATGACAGTTGCAGCACCGACCGCCCCGGCAAATTATCCGGCAGATTTAAACCAGAGCATTTATCGTCCCGAGTATGATGAAAAACGGGTCGGCAAATACATTGACGAAGTAATCGCTGCCGCGAAGGATGACCGGGCAAATACGAAACGCGCTATTTCGGCAGATATTGCTTCAACCGCCAGAGTGCAAAACCAGAACGACAGGTTTATGGACGCATGTGAGCGGGAGCTAAGAAGAAAAGATCTCCCGGAGTCCAGGCGCGAGGAACTTCTTGCAGACATGAAAGAAGCTGCCGCTTCGACTGCCTATGCCAATACGGCCAGCCGAGAATTTCAGCGTGAACAGCTTGACCATTCGCATAAAGTCCCGTGGAAGCTGATTGGGATTGGTGTGGTGATTCTCGTTGGCGGAGTTGGCGGGGCTACCCTGCTTCGGGTAGCGTAAAAGCAAATCGGTAGAATTGGTAGAGATTGTTTCCTACCTGGATTACGGAAATCTGTCAGGTTATGATGTAAGCGTCCGGACGAGATAATTTGTAAAGGCGGGGTTACGATGCAGAGCAAAGATACACGGGTCTTCACCGTTGATGGAAAACAGGTCAGGTTTGATGCCCAAATCTTCAATAAGAATTTTGAGAGCTGCCGGCGCAGCAAAAAGATCGGTGTCGGCGAATTTGAGGAGCAGCTTGCCAAAAAACTGAATGTTTCCAGGGAAGCCGTTCACAACTGGCGTTTCCGCAAGAACGGTCCCAGCGATGTCGAAATGCTAATCAAAATTGCAAAAACGCTCGGCTTGTCAGACTGGACCCTGCTGACGAAAGAAATTGACGGAGGTAACACTATGACCCAACTGACGGAACGGCAGAAAAATGCCGCCAAGCGCATTTATGATGTCTGCATATGGTTTTTGAGCGAATTCAGTAATACCGATGGATTTAACGATTATTGGTACAAATTCAAAGATGCCGGCTCTACTGACCCAGAAGAAGATATCTATGAACTAGTCCAGGAAAAGATGGACAAGGTCGGAATGGTTCTCGATCAGGAGTATTTCGACCTGCACGGTCACGAGATTTATGATGAGTTCTGCGAGTTTGCCAGCGAGGAACTGTCAGACACCTATAACGGGAAACTCAGCTATGCCTACAGATTCGAGGCTATCCCGGACGGCCATCCCACCACGAGCGAGGATTACGACCGTGCCATGAAAGCCCTGAACGCCATCATCGACAAGTATCTGTGAGGTGGCGATATGTCAAAATATGATCCGCTGAACAGATTCCTCTCCCAACAGTCTTCCGACCGCATCACACTGACCTTTTCTGAAATCGAAGCAGTCCTCGGTTTTACGCTTCCTGCCAGTGCGCATCGGCACACGGCATGGTGGAGTAACAGCAGCACGAAAGCGCACCCGTACAGTCAAGCCTGGACAGACGCCGGCTTTTATACGGTTGATGTATCAGCAACACAGCCCAAAGGAAAAATCACATTTGAAAAACGATAATATACCTACCTTTTGAAAAGCCTCCGTACCACTCGATACGGAGACTTTTCGTTTCTAAGAGTGCAAAGACTAAGGGAGGGGGAAAATCTTGCATCCTTGCATTCTTGGAAAACAAGTCAATCCGAGGGAAAATACCGGTGATACCTTTGTACAAACCAATTACCACCATCTTGACCCGATTTTTTCAGGTTCTTTTTCAGAACTGTGATCTTTCTTGCCAAGGATTGGGTCGGTAATGTCTTTTGTTGGGTCATACCAATCGGCCTTTGCTTTAGCCCAACTGATCCATTTTTTCTGCTCATCACTGATATCAGTCTTACTTTCAATAGCCGCTATATATGCTCGTATTTTGCATGCCGTTTCAAAATCTGCAGCTTCTTGTTTCAAGGCGTTGAGCTTGTCTATTTCATCATTATACCGTTGGCGACGTAGTTCTTTTTGACGCTTTTCCTCCTCGGCTTTTCGGATAGCGGCTTCTTTTGCTTCACGTTCAAGACGAACAGCTTCGGATTCCATATACAGGCTGATCAAGATTTCACCGACTCTGTTTTCAAGCCCCACGCTGGTTGTGTCTTTTATATAACTTCCCCGATATGCAGTAAAAGTAAGCTTTCCGGTAGGCAGATAATCATATTTCTGGAATTTCGGTTCATACGCGTACTTGTGCAATTTCTTATCTTTTTCGTATTGTTCAAGTTTTTTCTGCTCTTCTTTTGTCAGCGCATGTTTTACCTGCTCTTGAGCTTCAGATACAGAGAATCTAACATGTTCACCACGGATCTGAACTGAAAGGTCAGAGTTGATACTTCCGCCAAGCTCCTCAATTGCATAATAGAGGGCGTCCAAAATACGATATAGCCGCATATATGTCTCTGAGGATACACTTCCGCAAAAAGAAGGCTTTTTATCCATCAGTTCTCGATATGCGTAACTGTTTTTTGACATTTGGCCTATTGATTCGTACTTCTTTGCCCAAGCCTCGCAGTCTGCTTTGTGCTTGATAATCATCGGATGCAGTTTTCGCTTTTTGGGGTCTACGGATATTTGTAGCGCACATTTTGCCACACATAATCGTTCATCATCAGGAAGAAAGCTTAATGACTCGTCAATGGTTGCCCGGTTCGTTTCTTCCGATTTGGCAGTTCTGTTCCCCAATCTGGTCGTATTTCCGGTAGTGTCTGGCAAAGGAGTTTTTTCTGTTGGCTGTCCAGCCTCCTTCTTTGCCCAATACCCACGCGGTGGTACCGGCACTTCGAGTGCTTTACAGACTTTATGGATCATTACATCAGAAACACCGTATTTTTCTGCCACCTTTGTGACAGGGTTGTTCCACACTTCTTCATATAGGTTTTCCCGCTCATATAGATTTTTGCCGTTAACCGATTTCACTTGTTCTGTGACATCCGTTGGCGGTTCGGAGATATGTGCAGAAGTGCTCTTTTTCTGCTTTTCCGTTATAAATGATTCAATTTGCTCCTTGTTTGGCATCACCGGTTCGGCAGGAGTTCTTACTGAAAATGTGACAGATACTGTATTTGTATCAGATGGTGGGATGAGATTTGTCAAGGGGCTTTTCCGCAAAAGAACACGTTAACGGAGTTTTTTAAGAAATAAATGTCGTTAAGTTTACATCTGCTCCGAATGTATGTACAGTAGTTTTAAGGCAATATTTCCAACGTTCATAAGCAGTCTCTGTCGGTTCAGCGGTGCGAATCACAGCAAGCACCGCTTCCGCGCCTTCCATCAGGTTATCGGTTTTATAGACATCGGGATCTATTTCCCGAAGGTTAATTTTCTGCACGGTATAACTCCATTTCGATACATAGGTGTTTGACGGGTAAACCGAATGGAGGCGGGGAACGGCAGCTGCACAAATCAGGAAGTTTCGCCAAATTCGTCAATTAGAAGGGGCAGCACGTAATCTCTTTTGAGGGCAAAAGAAACGGCGGTCTTGAAATGTCCTTCAAAACCGCCGATGGGGGATCAAACCTTAAAATATGCGCACAAAATCATCTGCCCCGGTCAACGGTTTTTTCCCCGGACGGGGCAGATAATTTGTCATTTGGTAGTGTTTACAGACTTCCTTGATACAAAATGCAATAAATTATCTGTAGAGATTTCGTTATGGCGCAGGCGGCTGATGCTGTATTGCATCAAGAAGAATAAAAACCAAGCCGATATACACAGCAAGCGCCAGTGCGATCAGTGACAGCAGCAAAAGGTAAGCTCCCACCGTTATACATTCGTCTCCTTCTTATAGAGGGTGTCCTCTACCCGCAGTGTGTCGACAAGATCGGTAAACCAGCGCAGTTCGCCCAAAAATTTCTGGCGTAGTTCTCCCACATTTGCCTGGACCGCAACATGCAGCTTTCCGCTGCGCAGAAAGGACAGATAAACCGTGCCGCCGCTCTTGTCCGCCATGGCGGTAATATATTCCATCATGTGCGGAGTCAGGAGGTAGTACGCTTCCTGCGGATCATCCGCTCTGACACAGAAGCGTTTGTCGAACTGCTCGTTATCCATCGTGACATTGCTTTTCAGACTTCTGCGGGTTTTCTTTGTCCGCTCTGAGATATATACTTCGCCGGCAAGTTCCTTGCCAAAGTCGCATGTAAGCCACTGCCCCTTAAATTGTGTATTTCTGGTCTTTTCTGTTTGTCCGGTTTCGTTGTCGGTGTACTCTGTCTCTTCGATCAGCTCGATGTCGCCCAGTTCAATGTTCAGCCCATTGTAGGCTGCCTTGATATGATCGCTGCCATCCGCGCAGTTATAGGAAAACGGAAACACCATGCTGCCAGGGTTAATTTTGCCCCACGGGTTATATTCCACAGCATCGCCCAGCACCTCCTTCAGCACACTGCTGATGACATTGTCGCTGAGGATCTTTTTGAGCCTCCTACCAGCGCAAGCACAATAAAGACAATTGCCACAGGGATCAATCCCGTGATAAAGCAAAGGATCGCCGCCGCGCCGGAACCGTAAGTCAGAATCTTAGCAACCGTTGCCTTGCTGCGCAAGGATTGGAGCTCGGCCTCCAACTGCTCATTCGTCATCATCTGCTTTTCTTCCATGATCGCTGTCTCCTTTATCAGAACGTCATTTTTACATCTTCGCGCTTACTTGCGTCTGCGGCGAAGAATTCCTTCGGCTGGCGCGAGCCTGCCAGCAGCTTGGCCGGGAACATGGCAATGGCCGTGTTGTAGGCGGTGACGCTGCTGTTATACAACCGCCGTGCCGCCTGCAAATGCTCTTCCGCGTCGCGGATGCCCCGCTGAAGCTCTACGAAAACATCGCTGGAGCGCAGCTCCGGATAGTTCTCTGCCACGGCAAAAAACTTTCCGCTCAGGACGTCCATCTGCCGCTGGGCATCATTCATCTCCGCAACGCTCATGCCGCGGCGCAGCTCGATGACCTTTGTGAACAGCTCACTTTCATGACCCATATAGCCCTTGGCGGTGTCCAGCATTTTGGTCAACATATCATAGCGCTTGGTCAGCGCAACCTCGATGCCGGAGATGCCCTCCTGCACACGGATCTCTTTTTTCTTGAAGTCATTGACCGTTCTGATGCACCAGAACACGATGGCCAGAACTGCAATCAAAAAAACAATTACCGGTTTTATAGCCGATTCCACCTTTCTCTTTTTCTTGATTCAACCTGCGAAAAGGGTCATATTTTTGCGAAGGATCCCCGAATGAGGTCGAGAAGTGCTGCCATGGTGGTAAGCGTAGCCGTGTAGCTCATGCGTATCCCATCGATATTCTTAAGATCC